>JBEKYW010000028.1:0-63815 GCA_049510555.1 Bryobacteraceae bacterium | reverse complement strand
GCTCTCGATGAACTACGCACCGCCCGTGAATTGACCCAAGAGCGTCTGGCGGAAACCCTGGGCATCAAGCAAGCCACCGTCTCGAAGATTGAGCGGCAATCCGACATGTACGTCAGCACGCTAGCCAAGTTTATCGAGGCCATGGGAGGCACACTGGAAATCCGCGCCCGCTTCCCGGAGGGCTCCGTGCGCATCAAGCAGTTCTCCGAAGCACGGTCTCCGAGCGCCGAATGACCGTCTGTTCAGCAGAGTGAACCGTATCCGCTTCAGACCTGGGGGTGGATACTGTAAGCATGCCTGGAGTCACGCGACGGCACTTTTGCGTCTCCGCTCCGGCTTTTCTGGCGGTGCCTGCAATGGCGGCGACGGAGGATCGCGGCATCCTCGTATCGCCCACGCAGGCTTGCCGCATCCGCGACTACCTGGCTGGTGAATCCGCCAGCCAGGTGCGGCACAATGCCGACGCCGCGCTCCAGGCAGGGCCGTGGAGCGTTGTCAACCACCGGCCCGATTACGTGAAAACAGGACCCAACGACTACTACAGCGAAGGTCCTTATTGGTGGCCCGACCCCAAGAACCCTAACGGCCCGTACATCCGCAAGGATGGCGAGCATAACCCCAACCGCTTCATGGGCAACCGGCGCGATCTGGGCGACATGTGCTCGGCGGTGCTGACACTCGGGATAGGAGCATACCTGCTCGGCGACAAGCGCTGCGCGGAACACGCGGCCAAGGTGCTCGCCACTTGGTTCGTCGATCCCAAGACGCGCATGAATCCGAACCTGGAATTCGGCCAGGCGGTGCGCGGCATCAATACCGGGCGCGGAACGGGCATCATCGACACGGTTTCGCTGATTCACGTCACCCAGGGAGTCTCGCTCCTGGAACAGCACGGGCTGCTGGATGGCACGGTGGCGGAGGGAGTGCGGGGCTGGTTCGCCGATTATCTGAAGTGGATGACCACCAGCGCCAAGGGTCTCGACGAGAAGAAGGCCACCAACAACCACGCGACGTGGTGGACGGCGCAAGTGGCCGCATTCGCCACGCTGGTGGAGGACAGGGCCGCGCAGTCCATGGCGTGGGACTACTACCGCAACTACCTGGTGCCCACCGAGGTCGAGCCCGACGGCAGTTGCCCGCGCGAAGAGGCGCGCACCAATTCGCTGGGTTACTCCACCATGAACCTGGATGGGTTTTCGGTGCTCTGCCGGATCGCCGAAACGAACGGCGTCAACCTGTGGCGGTACCGCACGCCCAAGGGGATTGGAATCGAGAAGTCGTTCCACTACCTCATGCCGTACCTGCTGCACCCCGATACCTGGCGCAAGCAGCAGATCTCACGGTTCAGCGCGGACGGCAGCGTTTTCCTGGGTCTGGCGGGAGTAGGGCTCAATTCCGAAGAGTTGCTGGCGGCATATCGCTCGCTTCCGCGGGCGCACTCGCCGTGGGTGCAATTCGTGGACCTGGTGGTGCGGACGGCGTAGCGCAGCCCTCCGCTCCCGACCCAGAGGGTACCCCGGTCGCGGCTCAGTGGGAAGCCACCGCGAACGGCCGGATGGGCGACCCGGTGCCGCCGCGGATCTTCAGCGGGGCGGCGATGAACAGGAACGTGTACACGCGCGCGGCGGCCAGCTCTTCGAGGTTCAGACACTCCATGATGTGGATGCCGTTCTCCACCAGAAGGTGCACATGGACTGGCATGGAGGCGTCCGGGACTTTCTCGAAGGCCACCGTGTCCGATCCGGCGGCGAAGATGCCGTGACCGCTCAGCCAGCGCGCGCCCGCCAGGCCGGGGCCGGGGCCGCGAACTTCGGAAATGAATTTCCTCGGGTCGCTCCAGTAGCGTGCCCAGCCAGTGCGCAGCAGGACGACATCGCCGGGACGGATCTCGACGTTTTTCGCCGCCGCGTCGAGGTGCGCTGGCGTGATCTCGAAGTCTTCCGGAAGAATCGTGGCGCCTGCGATATCCAGCAGCACGCCACGGCGCAGAATCGGCGCGATGGTATCCACGGAGAGTTTCTCAAGGCCGCCGGCGTAGGATTGCACGGGCGCGGCCTCCTGGCCGCCGTGCAGCTTGCCGCCGCACGAAAAATGGCAAAGCGCATCGATGTGCGTGCCTACGTGTCCGCCCAGCGCGATGGCCTCGGCTGCCGAGCTGTTGCCGGCCGGCCCGACGTAGTCGCCGTGCTGCTTGGCCAGGCTGAACAGGAACGGGGGATGCGTGGGATAGTGCGGCATCCCCGTGAAATAGGGCTGGGCGAGATCGTAGACCTTCGCGCCCGCGAGCAGATCGAAGAGTTGGCTCATCAGAATGTGTAGTGCAGGCCGAACTGCACAATGCGCGGCAGGTAGAACGTGCTGGCTACCACGCCGAAGGTGGTGGAGTTGATGTTCTGGTCGCCGGACCAGAACGTGGCGTGGTTCAGGGCGTTGAAGGCGTCCATGAGCAGCTCCACCTTTTTGGTTTCGGTGATGTTCACGGTCTTCTTCAGGCGCATGTCGATATCGAAGGTCCACGGGCCGCTGAACATGCGGCGTTGCAGCGTGCCCAGCGTCCCCGCGCCCGGATTGAAGAACACCTGGCCATGGAAGGCCGGCTCGCCATCGGCATTCACGCCCGTTCCATCGGCGGAATTGATAGCGGATGAGGAAATCATCATGGGGCCGTTCCCGGTCATCTGGAATTTGATCACGCTGGCAAGCTGCGCGCCGGTGAGCGCAGTGTCAGCGCCGTTGTAGTAGGAGCGCGACTCGCGGTTGAGCGTTCCCCGCCCCGACACGATCGAGAACGGCGCGCCGGATTGCCAGACCATCGTGCTCCCGAAGATCCAGCCGCCCATGATGCGGTCCAGCGGCCGATGGCGCAGGCGGTGGCCCTTGCCCATCGGCAACTCGTAGAAGCCGTCGGCCTTGATCATATGGGTGAGATCGAAGTTGGCCCGCGAGCGCTCGATGCCCGGGTTGTGGATATCGAGAAAGTGCTGGAGACGCGATTGACTGTCGCCATCGGCGTCGCTCAGCACCTTTGAAAAACTGTAATTGGCCTCGAAGCTCAGACCCGAACGCATCCGATGGCGCGCCTCGAGCTGCAACGAATTGTAGCTGGAGCTGGAATAGTTGGTCAGCAGGTCGGTGCCCAGCGCGTTGGGGTTCTGATAAAAACTCACCCCGCCATTCAGTCCGTTGGTCTCGAAGTAGTTGCCGAGCTCGCCCACCTCGCCGGTCTGAAGGTAATAGAGGACATTGGAATCGCTCAGCACGCTGCGGCTGAGCTTCGGAAAGACCGTCAGCGGCTGGCTGCCGGGGATGGCCGCATTGTAGTTGGGATTGAAGACGCCGTTTCTTGCGAGGGCCAGCCAGCCGTTGTTTTGGGCGCGCAGAAAGTCCGGCAGGAAGCCGTTCTGGTTGATCACCACCTGGTTGAAGTCGAACGCGCGGTATGCGCCCACCACGTGGTTGCCCACGTAGCGCGCTTCGAAAACCGTGCCCTTAAACTGGTGCTGGATGCCGATGGAATACTGCTCGACGTAAGGATGCTTCAGGTTTGGATCGATCATCCCGACCGCATTGAACGGGTTATTGGCGTAATTGTCGGCCACCGTCAGGGGAACCTGGTAAGTGGGTGGAATGATCTTCGGCAGGCCGGTGGAAACGCGATTGGAGAGGCCGGTGTCGGCGGCAATGCCTTGCAGCCCGGCGTTGATCTCGAGCAATGTTTCCGGCGCCAGGATCTCCTGGTCGTTCACGTAACTAAGGGAATAGCCGCCGCGAACCGCGGTCTTTCCATCGCCAAACACGTCCCACGCAAATCCGAAGTTGGGGGCGAAATCCTTCCATTCGCGGTGGTACCAGGGACTGCCCGCCGAGGAACCCGCGAAATTCAAAGTGGCGTTGGAGAGCAGGGTCTGCTCGGCGCTGCCTTGGAGCACCGGCGCCAGTTCCAGCGAGTTCGTCTCATCCACAACCCCGGGCAACTGGAAGCGCAGGCCCAGCGTCACGGTGAGGTTCGGCAGCAGCTTCCACTTGTCCTGCGCGTAGAAGGCGTAGCTGTTGTCGAGGAAGTGGCGGATGAAGGGGGCGTTGGCAACGAAGCCCGAGGATCGGCTGGTGACGTTGAACGTCTGGCTATAGCCATCCACATAGCCGCCCAGCGTGGCCAGCAACGCATTGGCGGTGGCGAGATCGGTGCTGCTCACGCCCACCAGGTCCCTTCTCGAAAGCGGCGACTGCCCGGAGCCCATGGCCAGGCTGTAAGCCGGGATTACGCCGGCGGCGTCGTAAGAGCGCACGCGCGCCTGCTGCATGTGGAAGCCGAACTGGATGTAGTGGCGGCCGCGCTGGTAAGCGGCGTCGTCGGACAGGTTGTAGGTGTTGGTGTTGCGGCCTTGCGGCTGGAACTCATTCACGGGATCGGAAAAAAGCGTGCCCGTCAGGATGTAGGAGCCGAACTGCTGCGAGCTGAGGAAGTAGGCGTAGGTGAGATTGAAGCCGCCGCGCACTTCGTTGGTCAGCCGCGCCGTGGGGGTCCACCGCCAGGATATCGCCACCAGGTTGGCGTGCGTTGGATTGTAGACCTTGGGCGCGAGCGAGTAATCGTTTTCCGCGTCGGGCCGGTCCGAGTTGTCGCGGTTCCAGAGGTATGACCCGCTGATGGCGTGGCGGGTGCTGAGATTGTAATCGATCTTGCCGGTCACGTTATCGTTGAGCTGGTTGTCGCGCTGGTTGAAGCGGTAGCCGCCGGTGTTCCTGCCGTCGCCGACGTCGGCGTTGTTGATCTTGTCGGGAGTGGGCACCTGCGCCAGCAGGGTCTGCATCACGGGGTCGATCGAAGAGAGGCCGCGTGCCGCCAGCAGGTTGACCTGGTGCACGGACCCGCCGGAATTGTACGTGAAGATGCCATTGCGGGCGCTGGCCGTCAGGATAGCGTTGTCCTGGGGCGTCTGCTGATGCGCGCGGATGGCCTCGTAGCCGCCATAGAAGAACAGCTTGTCCTTCCTGATGGGCCCGCCGATCACGCCGCCGAACTGGTTCTGATTGAGGCGGGGCTTGCCGATGCCGGCCTGGTTATTGAACCAATCGTTGGCGGAGAAATAGTTGTTGCGGCTGTACCAGAAAAGCTCGCCGTGGAACTCGTTAGTGCCGGAGGGCGTGGAGAACGCGGCTTCGGTGGCGCCGCCGGAGGCCGCCGCGTTGCCGTTCGACGTGACCAGCGTCATCTGCCGCACCTGGCCGATCCGCAGCTTGTTGGGCGTGTAATCCAGCGCGTTGTCGCGAATGTAATTGTCCTGGATGTTGATGCCATCCAGGGTCATGTCCGAATACGACGTCCGCAGGCCGTTGATCACGGTATAGGAATTGCCGTTGGAAGCCACGCCCGGCTGCGTTTGCAGGATTGAGAGGACGTCGCGGTCCAGGATGGGCAGGTTCTGGATCTGCTCCATGCTCACGGTGTCGGCGACTTCGGCGCCGGCGGTGTCCACGCCCTGAACTTCGGCGGAGACCTCCATGGTCTGGGTGACGGTGGGCAATTGCAGCTTGATTTCCGGCACGGAAGTCTCGCGCGCAGGGTCGACCGAGATGCCGCGCAGTGTGGTCTTCACGAAACCGGCAGCCTCCACCGTGAGGTCGTAATACGTGGGACGCACACCGATGAAGTTGTACGAGCCATCGCTAGAGGTCTTGGCGGTGAGCAGCGGCCTCTTGCCGCCCGCCAAATACAGTTCCACTTCGGCGCCCGGCACCACGGCGCCGGAGGAATCGGCCACGGAACCCGTGACGCGGCCCGAGAATTGGGCGCTCACGCGCAAGACCCCAACCAGAGACAGCAGAAGCAACCCACACACATATCGCATACTCTCTATTGAACCCCAAAACCGTGCGGGTGTTTCAACCGGTCACAGGGGAACCGGCTGCATCAGCCTCCGCTCCCTTACGGTCGCGGCTCCGTGTGGTGCCTTGTCACAGAGCCGCGACCGTAAGGGAGCGGAGGCAACGCGGCACAGAGATCGCGGTACGCTGGAGGTTTGTCCGGTCACCGTTATGAAACTTCGTGAAATTGCCGATCGGTTGGGATGCCGCCTGGAGGGCGACGGGGAGCTGGAAATCGCCGGCGTGGCTGGAACAGAGAACGCCGGGCCCGGGCGCCTCACGTTTCTGGCCAATCCCAAGTACGCGCCCAAGGTGAAACACACCCGGGCCAGCGCCATTCTGGTTTCCGAGCCGCTGGCGGGCGCGTCTATCGCCTGCCTCGTCTCGGACAACCCGTACCTCGATTTCGCCCGCGCGCTGGCGCTGTTCTATCAGCCGCCGCGGCCCGCGCCCGGCATTCACCCGCTGGCCTATGTGGCCCCCAGCGCGGTGGTGGGAGAAAACTGCTCGATTGGCCCGTTCGCGGTGGTGGGGGAGCGCGTGCGAATCGGCCGCAATGCCGTGCTCCATCCCCACGTGGTGATCTACGAAGGCGCCGAAATCGGCGATGATTTTCTGGCGCATTCCCACGCCGCGGTCCGGGAGTTCTGCCGCATCGGCCATCGGGTGATTTTGCAGAACGGCGTGGTGGTGGGCGGAGACGGCTTCGGCTTCGCCAAGCGCGCCGACGGCACGCACTGCAAGATCGTGCAGTCCGGCCTGACGGTAATTGAGGACGATGTGGAGATTCAGAGCCTCACCTCGGTGGACCGCGCCACGGTGGGGGAAACCCGCGTGAAACGCGGCGCCAAGATCGACAGCCTGGTGCAGGTGGGGCACGCCTGCACGGTGGGCGAAGACAACATCATTTGCGCGCAAACCGGGTTGGCGGGCAGCACGGTGCTGGAACGCAACGTGCTCCTGACGGGACAGGTGGGATCCTCGGGCCACCTGACGGTGCACGAGGGCGCCATCGTCTACGCCCAGAGCGGCATTGGCGGCGACGTCGAGCCGGGCGCGCGCATTTCGGGATCGCCGGCCTTCGCCGCCAACGAGTGGCTGCGCGCGGTGACCGCCTTCCCCAGGCTGCCGGAGATGCTCAAAACCCTAAGGGAATTGAAGAAGAAAGTCGATGAATTAGAGAAGCATGCCAAATCAGACGCGAAACCATAGCGACCGGCGCCCGGTCGCCTACATGAACGAGAAGTTCCTGAACAGCGCCGATGCGCGCGCGTTGCGCATCCTGTCCGAGTTTTTGGAGCCTTTGGCCCACTTCCGCCGGGAGAAAGTCCGGGACACCGTGGTGTTCTTCGGCTCGGCGCGGATGCGGGAGGAAGGCCCGCTGTCGGAGTATTACCAGGATGCCCGCACGCTGGCCAAACTTCTGACGGAATGGGCGGCCCAGTTCACCAACCAGAACTACCGCTTCGTAGTCTGTTCCGGCGGAGGGCCGGGGATCATGGAAGCGGCCAACCGCGGGGCTTTCGAGGCCAACGGGAAGACCGTGGGGCTGAACATCGGCCTGCCGTTCGAGCAATTTCCCAACCCCTATATCACGCCCGAGCTGAGCTTCGAGTTCCACTACTTTTTCATGCGGAAATTCTGGTTCGCTTACCTGGCCAAAGCTCTGGTAGTGTTTCCGGGCGGCTTCGGCACCATGGACGAGATGATGGAGCTGCTGACGCTGACGCAGACCCAGAAGCTGGCGAAGAAAATCACAATTGTGGTTTACGGGTCGAAGTACTGGAAGGAGATTATCAACTTCGACGCCCTGGTGCGCTACGGCATGATCTCGCGCGAGGATCTGGAGTTGTTTCAATACGCGGACGACCCGCAGACGGCCTTCGAACTGCTCAAGGCCGGCCTGACGACTTACGCCATCGAGGCCGGGACGCCCGAGACGCCGGCGATTTCGAAATCCAGAAACCCGCTGAAACCGGCGGGGACGGGGTGACGGTGTGATGTTCCGCCGCGCCGTAGCCCCCGGAATCGAGATGAAGCAGTTCGAGCCGGGCGACGCGGAAATGGTTTTCACCGTGGTCGACCGCAACCGGGCGCACCTGCGGCAGTGGCTGCCTTGGGTGGACCGCACGCATTCGCCCGAGGACATCCGGCAGTTCATTTTCCGCGTGCAGGCACAACTCGAGGCCGGTCAAGGGCCCAACGCGGGAGTCTGGGTCAACGGTGTTTTTGCGGGCAATGTGGGGTGCCACCCCATTAACTGGCCGAACCGCAACTGTAGCCTGGGCTACTGGATCGACGCCGCCCAGCAGGGGAAAGGCGTAATCACGCGTTGCTGCGCCGCCATGCTGGACTACCTTTTCGACGAGATGCGCCTCAATCGCGCGGAGATCCGGTGCGGGACCCGGAACACGCGAAGCTGCGCCATTCCCGAGCGGTTGGGCTTCACGCGGGAAGGTGTGCTTCGCCAGGGCGAGTGGGTAAACGACCGGTGGGTGGACCTGGTGGTCTGGGGGATGCTCGAGGAAGAGTGGCGTGCTGCGGCTCCTTCACGAGCTGCCCGCCGGCTGCGGCGCTGAAACCGACAGCCAGCGCTCCAGAGTGCGGGCGAGAGCCGAGAGCCGGACAGGTTTGGCGAGATAGTCATCCATGCCGGATGCCCGGCACTTTTCTTGGTCGCCGTCTATCGCGTTGGCGGTCATTGCCACGATGGGGACGCGACCCGCTCCGTTTTCCCGCCGGCGGATTTCGGCGGCAGCCTGGTAGCCATCCATGCCGGGCATCTGACAGTCCATGAGGATCAGGTCGAAGCTGCCGCGGCCCCAGGCCTCCAGTGCAGCCTCCCCACCGGAAACCACCTCCGCGGCATAGCCCAGGCCGTGCACGGCCCGCAGCGCGACAATCTGGTTGACGGGGTTGTCTTCGACTATCAGGATGCGCCAGATCCGCGAGGGCAGCCGGACGGGCCCGTCCGGTAGCAGCGCGGCAGCGGCTGTTGGTTGAGGTCCCGGAATCTCTCCGAACACAAGTTGTGATCGTTGCTCTTCCACCTCGAGCAGGGCCGCCGCGCCGGAGGCGTAAGGCAAGCCCGCGGAGGACTCGGCCGAGCCGGCCCGCACGTTTCCAACGGGAACCAGGAACCAGAACGTGGAACCCCTGCCGGGCTCGCTTTCCACTCCCATGGAGCCGCCCATCAGGGTGACCAGGCGGCGGGCAATGGCCAATCCCAGACCGCTGCCGCCGTACTTGCGGGTAGTAGCCGAATCGGCTTGCGTGAACGGAGTGAAGAGCCGGGCCACGGTTCCAGCATCGATGCCAATTCCGGTATCGCTGATCCGAAACAGCACAGCGAGACGCTCGGAGGGATCGCCGCCCAGACTCGCCTCCAGACGGACCTTCCCCTCGTCGGTGAACTTCAGCGCGTTGGCCACCAGATTCATGAGAACCTGCCGAATTCGCAACGGATCGCCTTTCACCAGGCGCGGCACGTCCGCGGTAACCTCGGTTTCGAATACCAGGCCCTTCGAGAGCGCGCTCGGGGTGAACAGCTTCACAACACCCTCGACGGTGGCGTGGAGATCGAACGGGATGTGCTCGATCTCGAATCCGCCGGCCTCGATCCGCGACAGATCGAGGATGCTGCCGACAATCGAAATCAACGTGTCGGAACTGCTTCGAATGACGTCGGCCATCTCGCGCTGCTGGCTGTTCAGATCGGTGCGGGCCAGCAGATCGGCCATTCCCACGATCCCGTGCAGCGGCGTCCGGATCTCATGGCTCATGTTGGCGAGAAACTCCGACTTGGCGGCGTTGGCCTTTTCCGCGGCTTTGCGGGCCTGGCGCACGCGGCGCACCTGCCAGAGCAGGATCGCCAGCGCCACGGCCAGCCCGGACGCGCCGTACGCCAGCACTTCGGAACGCCGCTCGGCCTCGGCCAACGCATAGATGTCCTCGGTCTCAGAGGCTGAATAGACTGAATAACTGTCAAAGAACCTGGCCAGATCCCCTTCCGCGGCCAAGCGGCCGATTTGCGACCGGATCTCCTTGGCGGCGGCGGCGGATTCGAAAGTGGAGGCGACGCCCAGCTTGAGCCGCGGCGTGCTCATGGCCGCCAGGTGGAAGACCGTGGCCTCGCAGCCGTCGGGCCGGTGGAGCAGCAGCGATCCCAGAGAGTGTACCCAGAGCATGGCGCCGGCGGCTTCGCCGGAGCAAACGGCTTGAAGAGCGGCTTCCTCACCCGGCTTGTACACGGGGATGGCATGCGGGAGACACTCGGTGACCAGGCTGGCGGGCGCCAGGCCGTAGGCCACCACCGCGCCCTTCCAATCGGGCTCCTGGGGACCTTTGGAAATGACATATCTATCGCCTGACAGCCAGGGGTCCGTAATGTACAGGCGGCGTTTTCGCTCCGGCAGGATGGTGAGCAACGGCCAGAGGTCCACTCGTTTCGAACCCAGCGCTTCGTCCGGACCTTCGGGCGAGGGAATCCATCGCAGGCTCATACCGGCCCGGCGCGCAGCCTCCGAAACCACATCCACGGCGATACCGGTCATCCGTCCATCGGCGGCGACCATGGTGTACGGGGGGTTGTTGCGCGCGCCGATGCGGTAGGTGCGCCCTGCATTGGGCCTGTGGAGCAGCCATGCCACCGCCAGTGCCGCCGCCCCCACAAGGCACACGCCGGTCACAAGCCACACACGCCGCCGTTCGAGAAGCCCTGGCATCTCCGCTATAGATATGCATCGACCGAACATGGGAAAGCTTTAGCGTTTTCCTCGGGCAGCTCGATTTCCAGACCGGCTTCATCCTGGATCCCCTTCCGCCTGCCCTTGTGCCCCAGCAGGCAACCACCGTCCTTGCCCGGCCAGCCCGGAAGGAAGGCCCGCGCCGGTCCACCCGGGAGTAATCGGCGGATGCCGGTCCGGCGCGCGAAAAGCTAGGATGTGTTAGATGGCTGCCCGGTCGGTTGAAGCTGGACCCCACAAGACCATTCTGACCTCGTGGCGAAAGCTGGCCTTCGCCGCCTTTGTTCTCGCGTATTACCTCTACTTCTGTTGGGACAGCCTGTGGGTGCATTTCGATGCCGATGACATGATGAACCTTGCCGCGTATTGGCGGCTCGAGCCCACCCAGTTGTTGCTTTCGCCACTCATGATCTGGCGCGGCGACCTGCGGCCGCTGCCGGGCCTGGTCTGGGTTCCAGCCCTCCATTGGTTTGGCCTGAACCCGGTTCCCTATCACGTTCTGATCCTGCTGGTGCTGATGGGAAATGTTTACCTCGTGTATCGCTTTGCCAAAGTCCTTGGGTGCGGGGATCTCCCGGCCGGGCTGGCGTCGCTAATCGTCTGCTACCACGCCGGCTTGGCCAACCTGTACTACAACACAGTCTTCACTTACGATGTTCTCTGTTGCTTTTTTTACCTCAGCGCGTTGGTGTACTACGCCCGCATCCGGGCGTCGGAGCGGCTCCTGAGCAGAGGTCAGATGGCGGCGTTTCTTGGCCTGTTCCTCTGCGCCGTGGATTCCAAGGAAATGGCTCTCACGCTGCCGGCGGTGCTGCTGGCATATGAGGGTTTCTATCACGGGCTGCCCCGCTGGAGCTGGAAGGCCTGGGCCGCATGGCTTCGCGGTCCCGGACAGGTCCTGTTGTTGGCCTCGGTCCTGGACGTGGTGAACCTGTGCGGCAAATTCCTGGGGCGCCATGCCATAATCCACACCGCCGCGTACCTTCCACGTTTTTCCATGCACCGGCTGTGGGCTTATCAAATCCGCAGTCTTGGCGATCTCCTGTACGCATGGAATTACTTCCGGCCATTTTCCGTCGTGGTGGTCTACGTGATCCTGTTCTACCTGGCTTACCGCCGGGTCCAGGGGGCGCCCCGGCCGGTCCTGCGGTTCGGCTGGGTCTTCGTCATGATCACTCCGTTGCCAATTGAGTTTCTGATTGGGCGCGGTGAGGCGTGTCTTGCCATCCCGATGGTTGGATGGGCAGTCTTGGGCTCCATGGTATTCCTCGATATCGCGCGGACCGTCTCGGATTTCCTGGCGGGCGAACCGTTGTTCCAGCACCTCGGACGGCGCGTTCTGTTCGGGGCGATGGTGATAGCGGGCGTGTTTTTTTGGGCATGCGAGACCCGGCGTCTGAAAGAGTCCGATGTCCGGCCGGTCATGGCGCGCACCGGCGAGCTGACGTGGAATACCATCCGGCAGGTCCAGGCACTCAATCTGCATGTGCGCCCGCACTCCACCGTAGCGGTCTTACACGACCCCTGCGACGGTTTTGACATGGAGTTCATCCTCGAGTTGTGTCTGTTGGACCGAACCGTGACGGTCTGGCAGGAGAAGGCGCGACCGCACACCCCGGAGGAGTTGGCGCACGCCGACTACGTGCTCGATTATCGCGACGGCAAGCTGATGCGGATACGGTAGGACCGGTGTGGCCGGCCACGGACGTGTTTCCAGGTCTATCTGCTGAATACCACGATGAAGCCGTCGCTGGGGCCGCCGGCATAGCCCTGGATTGCAGTATCGGAGGTCGGCAGGCCGTCCGTACCCCATCCAACGACGTACAGGGTTCCGTCACGCGCCAGGGCGAAACCGGTGGGTGAATAGACCCCGGAGGCGCCCAGGTACGTCGAGAATTGCAGGGCGCCCGGCCCCGCGACACCGGGCTTCAGCTTGGTGACGAACACGTCGGTGCCGTTGCCCCATTTCGGCTGGAGTGCATCGGGGGTTACTGGAAAATTCGGAGAAAGCGTGTAGCCGGTCACATAGAGGGAGCCTGCGGCGTCGCTGGCGACGGCATAACCCACCTCTCCCTGCGAACCGCCAAGATAGGTGGAATACACCAGAAAATGCGCCGGGTCCAAGGGGTTGAGCACCGACACAAACGCGTCGCCATTGCCTCCCGCCTTGGGCTGGCAGGCGTCCGGCGTGACCGGAAAATCCGTCGCCAGGGTATAGCCCGTCACCAGCAGGCGCCCGGCGGCGTCGAAACCAATTCCGCGCACCTCTCCTATATCCGAGCCGCCAAAGTACGTGGCGTACACCAGCGAATTCACTCCCACTTGGGTCATGTCCATTACGCCGATGACAATACCGTAGCCGGACGTCAGGTTGTAGTTGTACGCGTAGCCCGCCATCGGGAACTCGGTGGATTCGGTGGAAACCGCAAAGTAGACCAGACCATTCGGGGCAACGGTGATGGCGCGGCCGTCATCGGCGAGCTCGCCGCCCAGGTAGGTGGAATAGACCAGGCCGGAAGAGTATAGATCGAGCACGCTCAAGAAGGCGTCCTGCGGCCCCCACAGTACGATTTGGTAAGCGCTATCGGTCAGTGGGAAGTCCGACGACTTGGTGTTGCCGATGATGTAGACCAAGCCGTTCGGCCCCACCGCGATGCCCCGCCCGAAATCGTCGCTGCTGCCGCCCAAATAGGTCGAGTAGACCAGCGAATCGCTGCCATATGCCGCAGGATTGAACACTGCCACGAAGGCATCGTAGCCGCCGACCGCACGGGTGGTCTGGACCGACGAGCCGACCATCGGGAAATTGGTTGACGCAGTGCTGCCGACGATATAGATGTTTCCACTGGAATCGAGATCCATCGCCGCGGGCGTGTCCAGATCGCTGCCCCCCAGGTAGCTCAGATACTGGAGCGCGGGGCCGCCGGGCGCCTTCATGGCAATGACCGCTACGAAAACATCGGTCAGACCGGCGTTGGCGCCGCTGTAAGCGCCATCGGTGGCGACGAGGTCGCCAGTGGTGGTAGACCCCGTGACATAAAGCAGACCGTTGGCATCCACCTTCACCGCGTTGATCTGATCGGCGCCCGTGCCGCCCAGGTATGTGCAATAGGAAAGGGTCGGGTCGATGACCAGCGGCCGCGTGCGATCATACCGGTCCACGCGCAGGCCCACCACATCACGCGCCAGCAGGATATAGTGACCGGCAATCTCGCGCCGGGCGGGGTGCCCACTGGGCCCGGCTGGGTCTTCCTGATAGACCAGCGGTCTCTTCTGGAGAATGCGCGCACCGGCGGACTGGAAAGCTAAATCGCCTTCAGGTGTAATGCTGAGATGGCCGGCCCCCTCAAACTTCAGGCGGATGGCGCGCGGGTCGGCGCCGGGCTGGAGCACGAAATCATATTCCAACCGGCTTGGGCTCCCGTAGTAGATTACGTCAACGCCCGGATAGACCGCGCGATAGCGCACCCGCGAGTAGTGCGGGACGCCCGTGTGCCAATGTTCCCGGCTGCCCAGGAAATAGTCCGTGTGTGACGGAAGCCGGCCGAGCGCTTCAATCTGCGCAGCCCGATTGGAATGGAGCAGCCGGATCTCCACGCGCCGCGAACCCGGAAGGGAAAGGGCCGGGCCGCCCGCGGTCAGAAGCAAAGCATAACCATCGGCGCGCGCGGCGTAGCGCACGGCCGGGTCCCACTGCCCCCGGTTCGCTTCGAAGTGCAGCGGCAGTTGCGCCAGGGCCGTTTTTCCCTGCGAGAGCGCGGCGTCGGGGCGGGAAGGCCCACCCGCGGCCGCGAGCAAGGAAGCGGCGCACACCCATAACCCCAAGCGAGACAGACGAAGCATATCGATCGAGAACCCGGGAAAGTTCAAACTTCTATTAGAACATGCGCCGCGGGTGCATAGAAATGGGCGGTTTCTTCACAGGAGTGATGGAGCGTCACCAGCGCTTCCAAAAGCGCCGCCATTGGGGCGCTGCTACCGTCGCTCGAATCGCCCCATGTGCTGCGCTTCGGCGAGCACGTGCCCCTTCAGTGCGCGCTCCAGCTCGGCCCGTTTCACGCCAGCGGGAAGTCCTAATGTGTCCACGTCGAGCGCGTACAGTCTGAAGAAATAGCGGTGCGGCCCATGGCCCTTGGGCGGGCACGGGCCGCCGTATCCCAACTTTCCAAAATCGTTCTTGCCGCTGATGCCGGTCCCTCCCGGCCGGTATCCCTGCGCCAGATTGCGCACCGCGGCCGGAATGTCATAGAGCAGCCAATGATTCCAGGTTCCTCCCGGGGCATCGGGATCGTCCACGATCAGCGCCAAGCTGCGCGCTTCCGCCGGCGCTCCGCTCCATTCGAGCGCTGGCGAGAGATCCGCTCCCTGGCAGGAGTGCAGGGCGGGTATCCATCCGCCATCCGCAAATGCGTTCGTTAACAATTGGAATGCCATAACAGTTTGATCGTAGCTCGGAACCGGCGCCCCTGTCCCAAGGTTCCCCGCCCCGCGCTTGCAGGCCCTCGCCTCCGGGAGTAAGCTCGCCAGTAGAGGGACATTTTATGAGGGTTCTTCCGCGGATTGTGATGTGCGCTTGCCTGGTGGCGGCAGCCGCCCCGGCACAGCGGGGAGGTGGCGGTGGCTTTCACGGCGGCGGTGGAGGCGGCGGCTTTCACGGCGGGAGCGGTGGCTCTCATGGCGGCGGCGGTGGCGTGGTGGGTGGTTTTCATGGCGGTGGCGGGGGTATCGGATACGGCTTCCGCGGCGGATCCGGCTACCATTCTTACGGCTACGGCGGCTACTACGGCGGTTTCTACTCTGGCTACTGGCCCACCTGGAACTTCGGCTACTCCTACGGGCCGGGCTACTACGATTACTCGCCTTACGCTTATTATCCTTATAGCTACGATCCGTCGCCCAACGTGACGGTGATCTATCCGGCCCCGACCCAGCCCGCTTCCGGCACGGCGAACGTGGAGCGCGCCAATCCCGGCATTCCCCAATATGATGAGTACGCACAGCCGATCAGACCCGCCTCCGGTGGCGCCGCGCCCGTCTATCTGGTGGCGTTCAAAGACCACGTGATCCGCGCCGCCGAGGCGTTCTGGGTGGACGGCCAGATGCTTCACTACGTCACGCTCGAGCACCAAGAGAAGCAAGCCCCGCTCGACACCGTGGACCGCGATTTCAGCCTGCAACTGAACCGCGAGCGCCACGTGCCGTTCTCGCTACCGGCTCAGTAGGGGCCGGGCGCGGTCGGTGCGTAACGCATGCCCGGCCCGTTCGACTTTCCGTTCCTTGCATCCACCGCCGGCCTTTTTGCATCTCCCCGGTTGAATTCCCTGTTTCGTTTGGTTTAGAATCACCAGACTACGGCAGAACATGGTACAGTGATCTCACCAGTGGCGGAGGGCTATATGAAATCGGTATCGGTTCTTGTATTATCTGTTCTGACTCTCGTCTGGTCGGCTCGCGCCGGGGCCCAGAATCTCGATCCCATCCAGCAGATGGAGGCCTCCGGCGACACGGCCGGCGCGCGTGCCGCCCTCGCCCGCGCGGCACAGAACAATCCCAACGATGTTTCCGCGTTGACCGGCTACGCCGAGTTTTTGGAGCGCTACGGCGACCCCGCCTGCCGCGAAGCCTACGCCAGACTGTTGGCGGCCCTCAGCGGTTCGCCCGACACGGCGCGCGCCGGCGTCATCGCCAGGCGGCTTGCGGCCATCGACCTCCTGGCCGGCGATAGCGCCGCCGCCGCGCGCGACCTGGAAGCCTACCGTGCGGCCACCGGCAAGAGCTTGCCTGCGCCCGGAGCGTCCTCGGGGTCCACAACCCCGGCCCCCGCCCAGAGCTGGCCGGTCGTCCCCATTCCCGGGCCTATGCGCCCCTTTGCCCGCATGGCGGCCCTCTCTCCGGAAACCGCCGCGGACGACATCCTTCCCGCCCTGGCGCGCAACGTGGTGACCAACGGCTACCAGGCGTCCCATAGCAACGAGGCCCTCGAGCAGACCGAGTACCTCAAGCTCGTCCACCGCTATCTCTCCCAGGCGCGCGAACTGGACAGGCTGGCCGGCGATCAGAAGCTCATTCGGGTGGAAAGCTGCGATTCGCCCAACGTGGCCGACCTGCTTCGCATTCTCGGCTACCGCATGCGCGGCGGCTGCGGCTCGGAGGTGGTGCTGGAAACCGTGAACGCCCCCCGCGCCTTCCTCACGACCGACTCCGGCTTCCCCCTCAACGACCTCGAGCAAGCGCTGCGCACCAACCGGCCGTTCTCATATGATTTCCACCCCGCCCAGGTGCCCGTGATCTTCGGTTGGGAGTATTGGATGGGCGCCGCCAAAGACAAGACCCCGGCCGATTTCATCGAGGGCTTCATCTCCGACCCGTCGGCTTGCCGCCTATATCTGGGTCTTTCCAAGCTCGACCGCGAAACCGCCGATAGCCTCCGCAGAGCGGTCGCGTTTACTCGCCTCAAGGCCTATTCGCACGTGCTCGACTTCTTCGGCGGCCAGTTCGAGATTCGCGGCGGCAAGGCCGTCACACCCGGCGGCCAGCGCTCGGCGGGCGCGTGGGCCGACCTGGTGGGAGTTTCACCCGACCAGGGCGCCAGCTTCTTCGACAAGCTCATCGCCAAGGATGACGGGTGGATGGCCAGCCTCTACGACGCCCTGGCCCGCATCCACGGCCCGGTCCGCGACTACCTGACCGAGCCCGCTCGCATGAAGCGTTTCTATGCCGCCGTGCGCGGCCGCATCACCAGTCCGGGTCCCGCGCGGCCGGTGTTCCGCTCCAATACCGACATGATGCTGCTCACCACCCGGCTGCAACTCGGCGCCGGCGGCAGGCCCCACATCCCCGGCAACCTGGACGTCTGGAAGAACCTCTTCGTGAATCACCCGCAGGGCAAGTACGACGGCAAACTTACCCGTTCCGCCGCCAGTTGGAAAGAGCCGGACGACGTCCTCGAGGCTCTTTTTGCCTTGTGCCGCAAGTCGGTGGAAAACGAGCCGCTCAAGATCTTCATGGCCATCAGCGACGTGGACCGCGATCGTGCCGTCTCTCTGGAGGCCGCCACGGTCGACCGCCTCGCGCGCGCCTACCACAATTACGGCAGCCAGTTTGCCGTTTTCAGCGAATCGCGCAGCATCACCGACAAATCCGTCAACCAGTTCCTGGATGCGGTTGAAAGCATCAACCGCCTCAAGGACCCGTTATTTTTCTCCGACGTGGCGGGCTCCTTCCAGGCGCTGGTTGGCCTGTGGCAGATCCTGGTCCGGCAGCAATCCATCCCCGACAGCCAGGCCGACACCGTCTTTTCCGGCATCGCCGGCTCCTTCCTCCAGATCCGCAATGACCGGGAGCTGTTCGACGCCGGCCGCAACGGAGTGAAGCTACTGCTGGCCGGGGCGGCCTCTGGGCCCGGGGCGCCCGCCGCGCCGGGTGGGCCCGCTACGCCGTCCAGTCCCCAGCAGCGCCTGGTGGACCTGCTGGCCGGCGCGCCGGAATCCAGCGATGCCGAAGCGCGCGAACAAGTGGCGCAGGAGATCGTTCGGATTCTGGACGCGCAACGCATCGTCTCGCTCGACACCATGTTCCAGCTCGCCGACCACATGGAGAGCATTGCCCACGGCGAGAAGCTGAATACCACGCTGGTGAGCAGGCTGGCCAGCCGCATCAGCGAGATTCAGCTCCCGCGCGCTTCCCTGACAGCCCCCGAAAAGAATGCCCTGGGCTTCGGCTACTGGACCGAGAGGCACATCGAAGCCGAACGCAAGCTCAACCTGCGCGCCGCCATCGAAAGAGCGGCGGGCGATCCCGAAAAACTCAAAGACGCCCGCGGGTTGATGGCGCCCCTGTTACGCGACACGCTCCTGGCCTTCAACTATGCGCCTTACGCGCCGCCCGGAGCCCAGGTCCTCTACACCAATCCCGTCTTTGTGCGCAGCCACGATTTCATCGGGGCCCAAGGCTCCAGCCACACCTGGCGCTCCACCGAACTGTTCGGCACCGGCTGGCCCTCCAATGGCGGCGGCCGGCTGGTCGGTTCGCTCTCCACCCTGCCCTACGCGCTGGCGGAAGCCGAGCAGAACTTCCTGGTTCCCGAGCACACCCAAGCGCTCATTTGGGGCGACCTGGTGCCGCAAATGATCCTCAGCGCCAAGATCCCGCGCTGGTGGAACGTGACTGCCTCGCAACTCCACTGGGTGGGGCTGCACCTGCGGTATGGCCGTGAGCTGCTGGCGGAATCGGCTTTGGATGCGGAGTTGCGCGCGCAGGTGCTCGATTCGTTGTCGCTGGGGGCCGCGCCCGCGCGCACCCGCGAGGTGGGCCGCCTCATCGAGCGGGGCGCCGTGAAGGATGCCGTCGAGCGCGTCACGCCCTCGGAGCTGTTCTCGCTGGCGCGCGACATGGCGTCCCGCCAGGGCGTCGCCGATGGTTCCTGCATCCTGGCGGAACTGCGGCAGCTCGCCCAGGCTTCGCCCAAGGAAGTGAACTACGCGGCCATATCCCGCGCTTTTGGCACGCCCAAGCCCACTCTCGCCAATTCCTACCAGCCCGAGCTGCTCAACCTCCGCACGTTCCCTACATTGATGGGATACTCCAGCCGCATTATGGCGGAAAGCTGGGAATCGAACACCTTGTATTGGGCGGCTCTGGCCGACGAGCTCAGCCTCTCGCCGGCGCAGCTCAACCTGCGGATTCCGGAGTGGACCCAGAAGCTCGTCGAGCGCATCTTCGCCTCCCACCTGGAAGATTGGCCCGCGGTGCTGAAGTCGCTCCGCCTGGTGGGTGACGAGGTGCGGGCGCGCACCCGCGCGGCCGCCGCCGGCGAGAAGGCCGGCATCGAGGAATTTCTGAACTGGTAAACGACCATGACGATTTCGCGACGAGGATTCATGGGAATGACCGCGGGCGGGCTGCTGCTGCGCGCTCAGGAGACCGGCCAGCGGCCCGTATTTCGGGTCAAGGTCGACATGGTGGTGCTCAGCTTCCAGGTGACAGACAGCAAGAACCACTACATCAACGGCCTCAAGCCGAGTGACTTCCGCATTTACGAAGACGGCATTCTCCAGAAGGTTTCAACCTTCGCGGAAGGCGCCAAAGCCCCCGTGGCCGTCACCGAAAGCGGCGCCACGCGCCCGCTGCTGGAAGCCAAGAAGGATGTGCTCCCGGGCCTCGACCGGCCCGATGCTTTCGTCGGAACCAACGTCTTCGTGCTCTTCGACACCAGCAACTACATGTACCGCGGCTTTATCTACGCCGAGGACGCCATCGCCGATTTCGTGCGCGGCCTGGACCGCGCCGATTCCGTCGCCGTCTACACCTTCAGCCGCAACCTCTCTCGCGCCACCTCGCTCACCCGGGACCACGGCGAGGCCATTGGCGGCTTGCGCAACGCCGTCGCCGGCGACGACGCCGCGCTCTACAATTGCCTGCTGCTCACGCTCCGCGACGCCGCCAGGATCCCCGGCCGCAAGGTGGTGATTGTCTTCTCTAACGGCCCCGACAATGCCAGCATGGTGGCCCCCGACGACGTACGCGCCGTCGCCGAAGACGAAGGCATCCCCATTTACGTCATCTCCACCAGCGAAGTGAACAGGGACCCCATTTCCAGCGGCGTGTTCCGCCGCATGGCGCAGCGCACCGGCGGCAAATCCTACTGGGCCAAGACTTGGCAGAAGCAGGTGGAGGCGTTCGAGGATATCCGCGAGGATATGAGCAACTCTTACACGATCACCTACTATCCGCAGGCCAACCCCAACGAAGGTTTCCGCAAAATCACGGTGGAAATCGTCAGCGACCCCGGCAAGAAGTACCGCGTCCATTCGCGGCCGGGATACCGGCCGAGCCGGGCATTCTGAGCCCTTGCGAGCCGTCAGAAAATAAGTATTACAGGTCAAATTGTGGGGCGGGCAATCCTGCCCGCACGCCAGCCTTCCGGCCGGCTGGACCCGCTGGAAAGCGGGTCCGCAGGCTGAAAAGCCTGCCCCACATCGGTCAACTGCTACCCGAGTCTGGCGATTAACTGCTCGATCTTCTCCCGGTCTGGCTTGGCGGGGTTGTATTTCAGGGCTTCTTGAAGCTCCTTCAGCGCGCGCGTCTTGTCGCCCTTCTGTGAATACGCCATCCCCAGGTGATACCGGAAAATCGCCTGGTTGGGGGCTTTGGTGACCAGCTCCCGGAAGATGTCGACGGCGTTGTCGGTCAGGTTCTTCTTGAGGTAGATCCAGCCCAGCGTGTCGGAGACCTCGCTCAGGTCCGGCATCAACTGCTTGGCCTTCTGCGCCTTGGTGAGGGCGTCGTCCAGATCGCCGCCGTGCTCCGAAAGCAGAAACGCCAGGTTGTTCAGCGCCACGCCGTTGTTGGGATCCAGTTTGACCACCACTTCATACACCTGCCTGGCTTCGGACCAGCGCCCCGCGGCGTCCAGCACCAGCGCCAGCGTGCTCAGCACCACGAGGTTCTCCGGCAGGATTTGGCGGGCCTTTTGCAGCGCCACAATGGAGTTGCTGAGATCGCCCTTGCGCCGGTACGACTCGCCGATTCGCAGATAAATGTCTCCTTGCGACTTCGAGCCTTTCTCGACCGACGCCCCCATCTTCTCGAAATAGGAGACCGCCAGGTCATACTTGCCGGCGCGCACCGCGGTATTGCCCAGCGCCATGAGGAAGTCCGGACGATTGGGCGCCTTGGCGGCCTCGGTCTGTAACAGTTGCATCGCCTGTTCGGCATGGTTCTGCGCCATCTCCGTTTCCACCATGCCCATCAATCCGCGTGAGTTCGCCGGGTTGAGCTCATAGGAGCGGCGGAAAGCGTCTTCCGCTTCCTTGTATTTGTTCTCCGCCAGGTTCACCACGCCCAGTTGGAAGAGCACGTCCGGAGAGCTGGGATTGGCCTTCAGCATGGAGTCCAGCAGTTGCCGCGACTCCCCAAACTTCTTCTGGCCCATGAGAGCCGCCGATGCGATGAGCCGCGCGTTATTGTTGTTGCGGTCGATCAGGAGCACCTGCTGGGCGGTTTTCAGGGCGGCGTCGAAGTCGCCGCGCGTCACCAGCAACTGCGCCATGGCCAGGCGCGCCAGTAAGTAGTCCGGCCGCAGGTCTATGGCCTTCTGGAAACGCTGCCGCGCCTGCTCCCACTCGCCACGCGCGGCGTGCGCGCGGCCCAGGTTGTACTGCGCCACGGGGTTGTCCGGCGAGTGCGTCACCACCACCTGCAACTCACTCAGCGCCCTCGTGACGTCGCCTCGGTCCAGCATGAAGGTGGCCGCCAGGCCGCGCGCGTCGTTGTCGCTGGGATCGTCCTTCAGAATCTGCGAATTCAAGTCGGCCGCCTCTGCCCGCTTGCCCTGCCGCATCAGCACTTCGATGATGCGCTTCTCGTAGGTGGCCTTCCTCTTGAGGTCCTTTCCCATACCCTCGCGGTACTCGCGGATGGCTTGGTCCCCGTCTCCCATCCGCAGATAAAAATCGCCCACCGTGAGGAATGCCTGGTCGAACTCCTTGGCGCGCCCTTTGATCTGGTTCAGCACGTTCACCATGTCATCACGCCGCTTCTGCGCGTAATAATGCATTGCCAGCAGAGTCAGGTATCCGAACTGTTTGGGATTGTTCTGCGCTCCCAGCTTCAGCACCTGCTCGGCGTCCGCCGGCTTCTGTTGGAACATCAGCAGACGGTACAACTCGGTGTAGGCGTATTGATAGGTCTTGTCCTTGTCGATGACGCTGTGATAGAGCTTCTCCGCTTCGGGGTATTGGCCCTCCGCCGCCAACGCGCGCGCCAACTGCATCACTACGCCGATCTGCCCGGACTTGATCGCCTCGGCTTTGCGATACTCCGCGATGGACTTGTCGAGCAGCGCCCGGCCGTCGTCCCTCATGGCAACCTTGTACCGCTCGGTGGCCAGCGCGTAGTCCAAATCGCCGGTCAGCCTGTGACCGTCGTACGAGTTCGAATCTCGTTTCAGCAGCGCGCTGCAGAAGGCCTCGACCTCGTCCATGTACGCCTTCTCGCGCGTCACCCCGAGGTAAATCTCCGACAGCTTGACCACCGAGTCCCAGTGATCGGCCTCGCTCGCCGGCAGCAACTCGACAGCGCGCCGAAACGAGTTCACCGCCTCAGTCATATTACCCAGCTTCAGAGCGGTCAGCCCCAGCCGGTAATACGCCGGCCCCCAGCGCTGGTCCTTGGTCTTGGCGTTGAGGTACATAATCCGCGCTTCTCGGTACTTGCCTCTGTCGAAGTACTTGTTGCCGCTTTCGAGGTAACGCCTCTTGGCAACGTTGGGATCGCGGCTGCACGATACCAGCGCTAAAACCGCCGTTATGATAATCGCGACTATACGTGTGGAACGCATGGCTTCCTCACACCGATTCTCTTACACTTTCACGCCAGATTCCATGGCCCTAACCACAAAAAAGGCGTGTGCCGAAACATTATAGCAGTACCAGTATGGGACGGAGGGTTTCCGACCAGCTTGGGGTGCGCGACATAAAAGGGAGTGTTCTTTGGTTTTCGCAGGAAATGGCGGGTTTCTGAGGGCAGGCGTACACCAGGCTGAGTGGCGCTGGCCCAGGAAAACAAAGGCTAAAGCATGCCCCACCAATGCCGTGCGCGCCATCGGTGGGGCATGCTTTATCTTGCCTATACCACCAGGAACTGCGTGCCTGCCCCTTTCAAGTCGCACACCCGCGAGCTTGGGGCGGAATGGCCGGCCGCCCGATCTACTCTACGTATACGGTTGGCGCGGTTAGCCCCGTGGTGGAGCTGCTCACGCCGCCGATGCGCAGCGTCACTGGCAGGGCGTCGCCTTTCAAGTGCGTGCCGGGTATCCGGCAATTGATCTGGTAGACCCCGATCAGCCCGGGAGCGAGCCCGCTCCAGTCCACAATCTCCTGTGCGTCCGAGATCGTGGGATCGCCGAAAAACACCTGCACCGTCCCGGTTACCGCCAGCGGGCTCAAAGGAGAGGGTGTCCCCGCCGTCACCCTGCCGCCCGTGGTAGGCCCCAGCCCGGTGGCGTATATGGTCAGCGGCTCATCCCGGTGGCCGGGATGATAGCGGTCCAATCGCGTGCCGTCCTGGTGGAAGATCGCCGGGCCGTCCGCGTCCACGAACACCGCCGGGGCATACCTCGAAACCGCCACGGTAACGGCGGCGGAGGCCTCATGGTTGGCGAGCGAGCGCACTACCAGGGGATACCTGCCGGCGGCCAGCGCCGGCGGCAACTGCGCATTGATCTGGTTCGGGGAACTCGCCAGCAGCGGTAGCGGAGCGTTGTTCAGCGTCACGCAAGTACCGCCCAGAACGGACGGCAGCGGTATGCTGGCCGCGGACGCGGAAGACGCCAGGCGCAGCCCGAAAATCGAGACCAGCCCGCCCGACGCCACGCTGGGCAGGTAATTAGCCGTGTTCACCACTCCGTTGGCCGGCGCTTGCGGAATGTTCTGGGTCCCCGTGGTGTCGAACGGGATGATCTGAAGTCCGGAGGCGGTCAGCACATACACCGTGGCGGCGGAGGGATCGAGGGCCACGGTCCGGCCGTTAATGTTGGCGCGTTGCGTTCCAGTCACCGCGGTCAGCGGCCCCTCCAGCGCATTGGCTGCGGCGGTGGTCTCCTGCGACGTTCGATCCACCACCTCGATCAGCCCCGCATCCGTGGCAACCGCGGTCGCGCTGGCGCGCGGCGCCATGGAGAACCGGACGAAGCGCTGTGCGTCCACCGCGGCCACGGCCGAGACCAGCCGCGCGGCCGTCGACGGCCCGCTGGGCGCGGGCAGCCCTCCGCCGGGCGTTGGTCCTGTGGTTACCGACGTGCCAATGGGCGTCAGCGCCTCGTTGAGCACTTGGCCGTTCACTAGGTAATACTGTCCACCGGGTCCCGCGGCGATGGGCCCGTAGTAGCCCTGAATGGGCGTCGCGATCACTTGCCGCGCGGCCACAAAATCGTCCACGGCCGAGCTATAGAGGAAGGCCCCGCCGTTGCCCGCCAGCAGCAGAACGAAGCTGTCTTCCGGGCTCGAGGCCATGGTCTGAGGCGCCGGGATCGCGCTCACCGTTCCAAAAACGTTGGTATTCAGGGTGCGCGGCACCACGGTGTCGCCCACGATCATCCACAGCGTGCCGTTCGACATCACCACCTGCGGACCGCGCTGGCTGGACGCGATTACGGACGGGGTGAGCAAGGCAAACGAGGCGTTAAAGGGAATGGGCGGCAACCGCACTTTGCCGCTCACCGTACCTTTGGTCAAATCCACCACGCTGAGGTATTCGCTCCCGCTGTTGGCCACGTACAGCGTATTTGCGTCGGCGCCATACGCGATCGACTGCGGCAGTTGCCCCACGGTGATGGGGGCCAGGAACCGCTGCTGCTTCATGTCGAAGATCTCAATCCGGTTCTTCCCCGGATTGGCGATGTACAGCCTTTGCCGCGCGGTATCGGTCACCATATCGGCCAGTCCCGTGGTGCTCGCCCCCGTATCCACCGGGATGATGGTTCCCTGCGCCTCCGCGTTACGATTATTCTGGAATACCCGCACGTTCGGAATGATATTGATGGCTTCCGGGGATTGAATCAGAAGCTGGTCCGGAGCGACGGTCCCGAGCCCGCGCGCCGTCACCGTGGCGTTGTACTGCGCCGTGACGTCTGCGCCATAGGTCTTCGCCGCCGCGCGCACCGTTGGCGACGTGGCCGCGGTCGTGAGCACCTGCGCCGTGACCGTCAGCCTGCCCCCGCCCTGGTTGCGAACCGGTATCACCGCCGGGTTCTGGGCCGCGGCTACACCGCACTGGTCGTTGGCCAGCAACGCCACGTTGGTGTCGGGAATGGCAACCGGAGAAGTCTTCAGTCCCGCCGTCGATGCCACCAGGAAACCCGACTGCGAGATGGCATAGATCGTGGTCCCGTCCGAGGTGATCACGATCTTCCCGCCCAGGTTCTCGGGAAGCATCACTCCCAACTGGATCAGCAGACTATCGGGAGTGTTGATCAGCAGTTGGCTGGTGTACGCCTTTGCCGCGGGGTTCTGGACCGGAACAATATTGTAGGAGGTGAGCAGCTCCGAGCCGTCCGGCAAAAACACCGCCCCGCCCTGATTCGTCTGGGTGGTGAAATTCGCGCCGGCCGGAAACACGAACGGAGAGTTGGCGGTGTTCTGTTGTGCCAGCACCAGCAGCGTGGAAGTCTCGAACAACATCGGCCCCGACAGGAACTCGCTACCATCCGGCGAAACCGCCAGAATCGGCGAAATCCCTGCGATGGTGCGGCTGGCAAGGACCGTCGACGAAGCCACGTCGAACACGAAAACCGTGCGCGTGCTGGCCAGTTGGTTCACCCCGATGATCTTGGCGCCGTCGCGCGTGGCCTGGAGCTGGCTCTTGCTGGCGAAATACATCAGGCTGCTGGGCGGCGGCAGTTGGGGTGTGGTGGGCGCCGACAGCGTTACCAGGATGGCCTGCAACGCGCTCGAGGCGGCCGCCGAGGGGTCGTAGGTGGTCAGCACCGCCTGCCCCGTTCCCGTTCCTATGGTGCTGATGAGGACCTTTTCGTTGTATCCCACCGCTACGCCTTCCGGCTTGGCTGCCAGGGTCACCGACGTCTTGGAGAACGTGGCCGAGGTGAGGTCGATGATGTCCAGCGTCGAGGCGGTGTAGCAAGCCACGTACAGAGATTTTCCGGACTGCGACATGGCAATCGCCAGGGGCGTCGCGCTCGTATTGATGGTGGTGATCAGCGCTGGCGGATTGCTGGCGGTGCTGTAAACGTCCACCTGGCTGGAGTAGGTGTCCACCAGGTAAACGCGCTTGCGGGCCTCGTCCAGAACCAGGTCCGCAATCGGCTGCGTATGCGGAACCACCGTCCCGAAGGGGGCACCCCAAGACGGCAAGACGCTCAATATACACACCAAGAGGGGCCGCGGCATGGACATCGGTAAACCAATATAACCCATGGCGGGCTGCGAAGTTGCGCCCGCGCGGCGTAATCGGTGCATGCGGACCCGGGGACAGACCGCTCTGTCCGCGCGGCGCAGGGCCAGGCCCAAAGGGCACCCCGCACCCCGGCGCCTTGGGACAGAGTGGTCAGGCCCCTAATTGCACCGGGTCAGCACTCCAGCGCCGGAATCCTGGCCCGCACGGCGCCACCCCGCTCGTCCATCGTGACCGTGAGGGGCATCTCCTTCTTGTTTCGCACCACGGTCACCGTGAAGGTCTTCTTCGACGCCAAGGAGCGCAACGCCTTGGTGATCTCCTGCGGCGTGGTCACTTTGGAATCATCCATCTTCACGACCACGTCGCCTGCCTTGATGCCGGCTTTCTCCGCGGCCGAATTCCTGCGCACCGACTTCACCAGCACGCCTTCTTTCACGCCAAAGAAGTCCGCAAGCTGCTCCTGCGATCCCAGCGACTCGCCCTCGATTCCCAGCACCGGGTTCTGCCAGGTCATCTGGAACCTCGGAATCTCGATCTGGGGCATGGGAATCCGGATGCTGCCGCCACCGCCGTAGGGAACCACCAGCGCACCGTCGTCGGACCGTATCACCGCACGCCTGCGCGCCTCGACAGTGGCAGTCAGCGTCTGCGCCGCTCCGCTCCGCCACACGACGATCTTCACCTGGCGGCCCACGGGAGTCTCGCGCACCAACCGGGTAAGCTGCTCGATACCCTGCACGGCCGTCCCGTCATACTCGAGAACCACGTCGGCTTCCTTGATGCCCGCCTTGAAGGCCGGCCCGTCCGCCGTCACGTTGGTCACTTCCGCTCCGCGCTCCTCCTTCAGGTTGAGGGCCTTGGCGCGCTCGGCGGTGACATCGGCTACGCCGATTCCCAGGAAGCTCGCGGGCGCTGCTCGAACCGTGGCCTGCGCCGGGCGCGTTCGCGCTGTCTGCGACCACACGCCGGGCGCGAACAGTACGGCTGCCACCGACGCTACTGCGATTTCTATGCTCAGTCTCATGGAAACACCTCTATTCTTGACGCTTGATGAATATCGTTCCCGCCGCGGCGGAGATTCTCAGCAACGGCCCTCCGCCGTTCGCCGGCCCTTCTGCTACGATCAGTGTTCCCTGTCTCCGCACCGGGATTCCAGGAAACTCCGATACGATCCGCCGCACCGTATCCGCCATCTCGTTCTCGGCCTGGATCGTCACACCCACGTTAGACGGAATCAGCACCGTGATGTCACCATTGCCGGTGGCCAGAAACGAATCGGCCGGCCTGCCGCCCAGCAGATCGGCCAGGATGCTGCCCATCATGGTGGAAACCTGCATGCTCCCCCAGATATTGCTGAGCCGGACGCCGCCCGTGGTGGATTCGCACTGCACGCCGGCGGCGGCGCCCACTTGCACGGGTCCCGCCACGTTGCGCGCAATCACCAGTCCGCCGGCCTTGTCGACCATGATGCGGCCTCCACCGCTGGTGGCGTTTACGGCGCCCCCCGCCTTGGCAATGTGGATGCCTCCGCCGCGCGTTTGCGCGCGCACCGGCCCGCCCACTTCGGTGACCACAATGTCGCCACCCTCGGTCGCCAGCACGGCTTCTCCGCGCACCGTCCCCACCGTGATGCGCCCCGCGCCGGAGGCGCACTCGAGCGATCCATCCACTTCGCCGACGCGAACGTCGCCCCCGCCGGTGGAGAGCTTGCAATCCCCGCGAACCCGATCCACATACAGCTCGCCTCCGCCCGTCTCCACATCCAGCGCGCCATCGATCCCGCGCACGTCCACCATGCCGTCGGAGGTCGAAACGGACGCGGCAACCAGGCGCGGCGCTTTCACCGAAACGGCGGACATGGCCGCGCCGCCCGGCGCCGTCAATACCAGCCAATCGCCCCGCGGCGCCAATCCCACGGCATATCGCTCGAGGATGCGGCGCGCCTCGGCCGCCGTACGCGTCTTCACGCCGACCTTGACGCTATAGGACAGATTGGGTGAAACGCCGCCTTCCACCGTCACCGGCCCGTGCGCGCTCACCCGCAGCCGCGAGACCGCGGGGGTCGAACCGTGGAGCGTGCGCACCCAGAGGTCGCCTTCCCGCGTCAGCTCCTGCTGCGCGAAGGCAACCAGGGGCAGCAACGCCAGAGCGGCCCGCGCGCCTGCCCGTGCCTTTCCCGGGCTAAAAAGTCCCGATCGACGCATTCATATCCTTCAGCGCCTTCTCGCACTTCAGGCGCACATAGTTGTTGTCTTCCTTCTGCACCAGGTTCTGTAGAACTCCCACCATGGAATCGTCGTGGCGCGAAACCAGCAAGTCCACCACCTGCATGCGCACGGCGGGGTTGTCGTCGGCCAGGAGCACCTGCGCCAGGGTCTTGCGAACCTCGGCATCGCCCGCCAGCAGCTTCAACCCGTCCAGCGCCTTCAGCCGCACGCCCGCATTGGCATCGTGCGCCACGGCATTGAGCAGCGCATCCCGCACCTCCACGGAGTCCGCCCGGTTCCTCAGCAGGCCCATCGATTCCACCCGCACGGCGGGATTGTCTTCGCGCGCCGCGGCCAGCAGCAGCCGCTGGATGTTCCGGTCATCCATCCGCCCGGAGACCACCCTCCGCCGCGTCTCATCCCAGGCAATCTGCACCCGGCCGGAGTTATCAGGTTGCACGGAACGCACCGTGGAGAACACATCATCGGCAGGCGAAAGGCCGGACGTCAGCAGCGCGCCAGCTCCGGATGGCATCCCGGCGCCGGTGAACCGCGCGGCGAAGAAGCCCACCGCCACCAGCGCCACCGCACCCACGGGCGTACGGAAACGGTTGAACCCCGACAGCGTGGCTGCCAGGGCTTCCAGAAACAGCGTCCAAGGTCCTTTGGCGGGTTTCTCGAAGCTTGGCGCGCCGCCTTGGATGGCCGCCAGCAGATCGGCGCGGCAGGCCTCCAGCAGCATGGGTGGAACCTCCGCCTGACGCTTGTCCAGCGCCGCCGCCAGCGTCCGCTGCCGCTCCATTTCACGCGCGCAGCCGGGACACCCGTGCAGGTGGTCCTCCAGCCGGTCTTCCTCTTCCGGCGTCAATTCGCCGTAAAAATAAAGCGGAATCAGCTTTGCAACCGAATCGCAACTCATACGCAATCTCCCAATACCGCGCGCATTTTCTGGGTGGCTCGAAAGAGGCAGTTCTTGGCCGCCTCCTCGCTGGTGCCCAGCATTTCGCCAATGTTCCGCAAACGCAATCCCTGGTAGTGCCGGAGCTCGAAAACCATGCGCTCGCGCGGGGTGAGGTCCTGGAGCGCGCTCTCAATCCGCTGCTTCAACTGCCGGTTCCACAAGCTGCGTTCCGGGTCGGCGTGCGCGGCTTCCTCCTCAAAGGCTTCCATCCGGTCCACCGGCCCCTCAGACGTCTCCACCACCGCCGGCTCCTCTTTCCGGACCTTCCGCTTGCGCAGTTGATCCAGGCAGATGTTGGTCACAATCCGGTACAGCCAGGTATGAAAGCTGCAATCGAACCGGAACGAATCGAGGTTCCGGTAGACCCGGAGGAACGCTTCCTGGTAGACATCCCGCGCATCCTCCGGCGATCGCAACAGGTTCATGGCCAGCCGAAGCACACTTTGATCGTGAGCGCGGACCAATTGCTCGAAGGCGTCCTGGTCGCCGCGCTGGGCCGCCCGAATCAGTGAATCAATCTGGGGACTCAATCGGGCGCCTACCGCTCCGGCTGCATCCTGAGCCATAAACCCCGCTAGTCTAGCGCGTTACCGGCTCCCATACCACCTACCTGTAAGATTGGACGGCCCTGTTGCCGAATTGTCACGCTGTGGTGTGCGATGTAGCGCCGGCGGTCTTGCCGCCGGTGAAGTCCCAGCAGGGAGAAGGCACCGGCGGCAAGACCACCGGCGCCACTCCACGGTACAATCGCTTCTATGAAACGACTGGCTACCGTTCTTGTCGTGGCGTCCGCAGTGGCATCCGCCGCCGCACCCGAAGAATTCTCCACCTCCGCCGGGGTGCTCCGGCTCACGCCCATCCAGCACGCCAGCCTCATGATCCAGGCCGCGGGCAAGGTGCTGTACGTGGACCCGGCGCAGGGCAGCTACGATGGCCTGCCGCGGGCCGACTACATCCTGATTACCGATATCCACAGCGACCACATGGCGCCGGCACTAGTCGATAAGCTGAGAAAGCCATCCACCGCGATTCTGGCGCCCAAGGCGGTCGCCGAGAAGGTGAGGGGCTGCACGGTCATCTCCAATGGCGAGACGAAAACCGTGGGCAGTTTCAAAGTGGAAGCCATCCCCATGTACAACCTGGGACCCGCCGCGGATGGACAGATCTACCACGAAAAGGGCCGCGGGAACGGTTACGTTCTGACTTACGGCGGCAAGCGCTTCTACTTCTCGGGCGACACCGAGGGGATTCCCGAGATGAAGGCGCTGCGCAACATCGACGTGGCCTTCGTGTGCATGAACCTGCCGTACACCATGACGCCGCAAGCGGCCGCCGAAGCCGTGCGCGCGTTCCATCCGGCGATCGTTTACCCGTACCACTATCGCGGGTCGGACACCAACGCGTTTGCCAAAGCCCTGGCGGGCACCGGCATCGAAGTGCGACTGCGCGACTGGTACGGCAAGTAGGCACAGCCCCTGTCAGGGGCCGGCCTTACATCGGCGGGCGGGGTTCGCTGGACGGCGGCACGACACCCTTGAGGCGCATGTAGACGGCCAGGTAGCCGTACTCTTCGTTGTCGTGGGTGGTGTTGCCGATCAGCGCGCCCAGCTTGGAACGCTGCCCGCGGCCCCCCAGCATCTCCGCGGCATTGGCGTCGGTGATGCTGTCCCAAGCGGCATCGCATTCATCGAACGACGCCTTGAGCGCGGCCACCAGGTCGGCCTTGGCCGTCTTGGATGCGGCGTCGGCCGTCTTCTGCTCGCCCTTGACCTGGGCGCACATGCGCATCTGAGAATCGGCGATGTGCGCGATGAGCGCGCCAAACGTGCGAATCTCGGGCGACGCCTTGAAACTGTAATTCTCGTCCGACATCTTGTCGGCGGCCTTGGTGAGGTTGGTCTTGATGGCGGTGTAGGCCCGCTTGGACTCCGCGATCAGCGGATTGGCGGTCTGGGCCTGGAGCGCGCAGCCGCCGGCGAGGGCGGCAGCCAGAATCATTACCTGAGATCGGTTCACGTCGGTGTTCTCCTTCAGCAGTGATGTCTTGAAGCTTCTGCTATTCTATACCACCGGCTACCGGGCCGGGCGGGCTGTGGCGCGGAGCACGGAGACGGCTTCGCGCGCCTTCTCCAGCAGCAGGACGTGGTCGGCCCCTGCGCCCACGAAGCGCATGCCGCGCTCGATCCATGCCTTGGACGAGGCCACGCTGCGCGTCTGGATGCCGGGAACCACGCCGTGCCGGTTGCATTTTTCGATCAGGCGCTCCACCGTCGAGATCAGCCGCGGATGCTCCGTCTCACCAGGGATACCGAGCGAAATCGAAAGGTCGGCGGGGCCAACCATGGCGATATCCATGCCTTTGACGGACAGCAGCTCATCGGCGCGCTCCATGGCGGTAGTGGTTTCGAACTGCACCACGGCGAGCGTGTTGCGGTTCTGATGCTCGATGATCTCGGGGAACGTGCGGGATTCGTAGTCGATCATGGTGGTGTTCACGCCGTAGCCGCGCTTGCCTACGGGCGGGAATCGCAACCACCTCAGGGCCTCTTCGAGCAGGCGGGGGTCTTCCACGCGCGGCAGAATGATGCCTTGCGCGCTGGAGTCCAAAAGCCTGGCGACCAGAGAATAGAGAAGCTCCGCCACGCGAACGATAGGAGTGATGCCGGCCTGCAAGGCAGCGGTGATCGCGTCGTGCACGGTCTCAAGATCGAAGGAACCGTGCTCCATATCGATAAAGATGTAATCGAAGCCGGCCGCGGCGAAGGTGCGGGCGATTTCCGGCGACCGGTAAGCTTGCAGCGCGCAGCCTATGACCGTCTCGCCCTTGGCCAGCCGTTCCCGGGTATGATTCACGCGCATCTGAGGTGACTCCTTTCCGTGATACTCGAATATAGCGCGAAGCGGCCCGAAGCGTGGTGACCGGACTAAATCTTCACGAACTCCACGCGGCGGTTTTCGGCGCGGCCCTGGGGCGTGTCGTTGGGCGAGATCGGCTTGGTCTGGCCGAAGCCATCGGTGGTCAGCCGGCCGGCATCGATGCCCAGCTTGACCAGCGCAGCCTTGACCGATTCGGCGCGGCGCTTCGAAAGATCCAGGTTTCTGGCGGCGTCCCCGGTGGAATCGGTGTGGCCTTCGACGCGCACCTTGAGCGTGGCTTGCTTCTGGAGGGCCGCGGCGATTTCCTTGATCACGTTCGTGGATTCGGGCCGCAGCTTGTCGCTGTTGACGTCAAACAGAATGTTGTGGCTGACGTACTTGCCGGTGGAGAACATGGTCTGGCTGATGTCGGGCATGGACTCGGCCATGCGGGCGGAGATGATGTACACGGGTGTATCGCCGACGTTGAATTCCATCAGCGCCACCGCGGGCGGCTTGAATTCCACTTGGTTGACGTCGATGGCGCGCTCGTCGTTGACGTAGGCCCGTATGCGGGAATCCTGGTACCAGAGGGCCAGCCGGATGGGCTTGCCGTACTCGACCTTGATGGAGGAGTGGGGGTGGCCTTCGTAGTCGCTGTGTCCATGGCCGCTCATCAGGCTGACCGTAATTTCGCCGACGTCGAACTGATAACCGACCGCCCAGACGGACTCATCTTCCTTGTCCTCGAACATCCAATTCACGCCGCCCGAGGAGACCGAGTCCATGGGCTGGATTTCCGTTTCCACCGTGAAGTTCTTGGGCAGGCCCTTGAGGTTGGGGTACATGGCGCCGGAGTCGCGGAGCAGCAACCGGCCGTCGGGGCTCAGCCTGGCCACGCCGCCGCGGACTTTCCAGTGGGGCGGCGCGGCGCCTCTGGCCATATCGGTGAAATCATCGTACAGGATGACCTTCTCGCCGGGAACGAAGTCCCGTTCTTCATCGGACTGGGCCGGCTGGGCGAATGCGGGCGCGGACAAGCACGCCGCCAGCGCCGCGGCACAGGCAAAGCAATGGAAGCGCATACCGCGAGTATTCTAGCATGAGTGAAGATAATCGGACCCCATTTATTGACAGCCAGCCGATAGCTTCCTGAGCACAGCCACACCTCGGGAATCGAACTGGGAGAGTTGAGTTTTCACGCGTTGATATTCGGGGTGTGCATCAAGCGCCTGGCGCACCGCCACGGCAACTTCCGGCATGCTCTTGGTGTCATCCACCAGGATTGATCGAGCACCGAGGCGCATGGCTTGATTCACGTCCGAGAGCGCGGTATCCAGATCGTGGCCTCCATCGATCCAGGCCAGGTCTACGGGCTCCCGGAACTCACGCAAGGTGCTTTTGGTATCGCCCAGCGTGAACTGCACGCGCACTTCCTGTTGTGATGTCTGAAGGATCTCCACGGCCCTGGCGCTCCTTGGATCTCCGTCAAAGGTGAAGAGCGAAGCATCCTGAACTAACCGCGACAATACGTACCCAAACATACACTTATTAGTACCGGTTTCCAGGAATTTCCGGGCTCCCAGCCAATTCAATTCTGCCCGGAGCGTCTCAATCTGCGCGGCGGGCGTCGGGTCGCTGGCGCGCTCCAGCAGATTGCCTTCCACTGTATCGTACGAAGCCGCCAGGCTCTGGAATAACCCCTGGCGTCTCAGATCGTCCACGAACGCTGTGGCGAGCTTTCCCGCGAAGGGCCACTCGAACCCTTCCTCGCCAGGCCGGCCGCCCCATTTCGAGATGTAGTACTGTTCGTAAAGCGGAAAGGTCACGCCATTCAGATAAGCGCGTCCGGAGTCGCTACGGATCGTGGCACTGGAACCTTGATGGTGGGTGACGGGCAGCCCGGTTTCCAGAATCTCGAATCCGGCAAGCCGGACTCGCCGGTAATAGTCATTGTCGGCAAAGTACTGCGGCAGGTTGGTGTCCCAGGGCCCGACATAGCGCATCATGGACCTCTTCATGGCTACCAGCGTGTCGTACTGTGTAAACATGATCCCCCAGTGCCGCCCCGTCCGCTCCGCCTCCTGGACGGCGGCCAACAACCGCTCGCAGGTTCCTGCGGCTGCCTCGGCGTCGTTGTGCATCATAAGGACCACGTCGGACCCGGTCTCATCGGCGAGACTGGCGAGTAGATTCATGGTCTGCGAGAAGGTTAAGGGCACGGACGGCCTGAAGACAGCTACCGGCCAGCCCTTTTGCGGCAATCCGTGCGGCGAGTTGTCGATGATTTGCGTGTAGGGCCAGATGGCACGAACGCTCTCGACCGCCAGGGCGAGAAGATCCGGCCGATTCACATACGGAATGCCCAGCAGACACTGCATAGGTCGATCCCAGACCTGAATTTACTATTCCGTAATATTAAAGAATACCCGGAGAATACCCTATGTCGAGGGCGCCGATTTTGCGCTCCCTGTCGGCCAAAAAATAACGCGGATTTGTCTATCAATATTCATTCTTTGGTGGTATAGTTAATCGACATTTTCTTACTGGGCTCAGTTTGCCGGGGGATGAGGTCTATGCGTGTCTTGTGGATGTCCGACAGTCCGGATACGCCTTCGGGATTCGGAAACGTCACACGGTTCGTCTGCGAGGGCCTGGCCCGGCGTGGGCATTCCGTGAGCATCCTGGGGTGGCAGACCAAGCAGCCTCATGTTTGGAACGGCTGCCAGGTTTATGCGGTGGGCGGCCACCCGCTGGGTAGCGACGCGGTGTTCCCGTTGCTCGTCCGGCATCGCCCCGAAATCGCGATTGCTCTGGGTGACGTATGGTGGCTGCCTTACTTTAACGCTCCCCACCTGCGGCGCCAGATGGAACTCACGGATACCCCTTGGGCGCTCTATTTCCCGATTGATGGTGACATCGAGGGTGAGCGCCTGCCAGCGAGCTGGATTGAATTGCTTCGGGCGGTGGATGTGCCCATCGCGATGAGCCAATACGGCCGCGCGATTGTGAAGAATTGCGGCGTCACCGCCGAGTACATTCCGCATGGCGTAGACCTGGACGTTTTCCGCCCTCCACAGGACCGCGAGACGGCCAAGGAGCGGGTGGGCGCCAAGGGAAAGTTTCTGGTGCTGTCGGACAGCCGCAACCAGCCTCGCAAGATGCTGCCCCGCCTGCTCGACGTCTTTGCGAAATTCGCAACTGGCCGCCCGGATGTCTTGCTGCATCTGCATACCGACCCGGACGATGAGTTCACCAAGTCGGGTGTTTACTCCTACGATGTTCGCGCCGACCTGCGGCACCTCGGCATCGAGTCCAAGGTGCAGTTCACGCCCAGTTTGCGCATGAAACATCGCGGCGGTATTCCGTTGAACGAACTGGCGGCCTATTATCAGGCCGCGGATGTTCATCTGCTGGCTTCGAGCGGCGAGGGTTTCGGATTGCCGACGCTCCAGGCGGCTGCCAGCGGCGCCGTCCCCATGGCGGGGGCCTACAGCGCCAGCCGGGAATTGGTGGAGGGCCACGGCGAGGCCGTCGCGATTGCGGACTGGAGTGAGAACGAATTCGGAATCCGCCGCGCGCTCATCGATGTGGACGATGCCGTTCGCAAGTTGGCGGGCTTCTACGACGACCGCGCCCGGTTGGCGGAGCGCTCCGTGCGTTCCCGCCAGTTTGCCCTGTCCTACGGGTGGAACACGGTGGTGGATCAATGGGACGCGCTGCTCCGTTCCATCGCCAACCGCAAACGGCGCATTGTGCGGGTACCCGAAGTCAAAGCGATGCCCCTTTCCAACTGGATCCCGCAGATGACACCGAAGATCGACGGCGTCTCGATTCAGGTGAACGTGGTGGAGCGGCAATTCGGCCGGTTGGAAGCCGGTTTCGTAGCGGACGCCCGTAAGCACCTTTCCGACATTCGCATACCGGCGGTTCAGAAGGCCTGTGAGGTCGCCAATCTGCGCCTGGTGCGGAGTGCGGGCTACCTCGGCGTCGCGCCGGGCGACCAAGCGATTTTCGACGCCTTGAGGAACATTTTTCCGGTCCTTGGCGGATGGCTTCCTGGATGGCCACCGTCCGCCGAAGCAGGGTCCGACAGTCTCCGGGTGGTACCGTGCGCCACGAGCGAGGAACTTCGATACGACCTGGCACAATCGGTGTTGCTGCTGAATGTAAGCGGACAGTTTTCGGACGTCACATTGGTCGACGCAGCGCTCTACGGCGTGCCCTGTGTCGGAACTGGAGCATCCGCGATCCAGCAGGAGTTTTGGCCCGACCTGGCGGCGGAGAATGAGAGGGACGCCACCGGGATCGCTCGCGCGTTGCTGACGAATGCCGCCTTGTTGCGCCGGGTTGCGGCGCGGGCGCAGGCCGCCTGCCGGGAACGGCACGCGCCGGACGAGGAGGAGGCCGCCCGCTGGTTGCGCAGGTTGCACGCCGCGCAGCCATCTGCCGCAGCGGCGGCCGCGAGGTAGAGAATCCATGGCAATGCAAATGTACATCGTGGCCTTCAATGGAGAGTTCACGCAGGAGAAATCGCGCGACGTGCAGCATCGCGTCAAAGATCGCGGGGGATTCATTTTGATGGTGGCAAAGACCGGAGTCATCGTGGCCATGGACGATTCCCAAGTTCCGGCGGTGGAACAGCACCCGGCCGTCAGCCTGGTCGGGGGCGTGACGCTGAATCCCCGCGGCTATGCGGCCGACCGGCTGCAAAGAATCTTCGCCGAGAACTTGAGCAAACAACTGGAGATCAAGACCGAGTAACGACCAATACGGATTTTCACAAGGAGGAGCATAATGCCAAACGTAGGAGCAGAATTAGCGAGTGTACCGTTCGGAAAAATGATTTACGATATGGCTTCCGCGATTGCCAGAAGCCAGATCGCTCTGGATAAAGCGTCGATTTCGTTAGTCAAGGTGCTGGCCAAGACGACATTCGATTACGTCCCGGACGTGGTCGAGACCTTGACACCCAACCCGCGCCAGGTCAAAAACGCCAATGGCACGCCCATGGTCGATGGCGATGGCAACCCGGTGATGATCACCGGCGTCCTGGTCACCACCGATGTCGGCAAATCCTTCCCGCTGACCCTGCTGCAGGCGGGTGTGAATCCGACCTTCTATCAATTCACCAACTCGACCATCGAAGTAAAGATGGCGATCACCAGCACGCAGGAGTCTCAGAACACGCTGGACGTAGGTGTATCGGTGACGGCCTCGGCTGATTTTCTGTTCGCCTCGGGCTCGGTCACAAGCCACGTCAACTTTACGAGCTCCAACAAGTACTCGTACTCGGTGACGGGATCGAGTTCCATGTCGACGACTTTGGTTCCGGTGCCACCGCCGAAGAACATGATGCCGCGGTTCTTCCTGGTGAACGCCATGGATCCGAAAGCGATTTCGATCAGCCAAAGCTAACTCTCAGACTGAGGCCAGCGCCGGTGGTTCTGCCGCCGGCGCTGGGCGAAATCGTGTGTTCAAGGAGGAGCGGTGTCTTTCACTCAAGTTGGTAACGAACTGCAAGAAGCTCATTTTGGCGAGATCCTGCGGAGTATCGCGCAGGGTATCGCGGACGGCCAACGCGCCCTGGATCTGGCCGCCGTTCAGACGCTCGTAGTTCTCTCGAGAACGCAAGTGGATATCATCCCGGAGGTGACGGAGGTCATCACTCCCCAGCCACTGACGATCCCGATCTCCGGTCAGCCCTCGGTGCAGGTGACCGGGGCGCGCGTGACGGCTAATGCGTCGCCTGCGGTGAAAATGTCGGCGTTACAGGCCGGGATGCTGCCGACTTTCTACCAATTTACGGAAGCGACCATTCAGCTCAAACTTTCGATCCAGCTTCGCCAGGCTACCCAGACCAATACCGATGGAACCCAGAACACGGGAATCTTCGCGTTTGCATCGCACGTGAATTTCCGAACACAGAACACCTATTCATATGCAGTAGACGCTTCTTCGACCGTCACGGCGACCATCAAGCCGGTGCCGGCGAATACGAGGGTGGTGCCCTCCACGGTACTGGTGAACACGCTGACTCCCGGACAGCCCACGGTGACCGTCAGTCCGTAGGCCGCCGATGGCCGGAAACAATGAGGTGTCCCGATGCCGACCGATCCCCTAGCCAACGCAGTTGAAACTTTCGCAGCTCCGATCGAGCACTTGATTATCGCCTTGGGTCAAGGCATCTCGCAGGCCCAACAGGCTATGGATCTGAATGCCATTCAGACGCAGGAGAAAATCGATACCGATCCGGTGCTCGCGCAATACGGATTACAGGCCACCTGGTACCAGTTTCCCAGCGTCAACATGCAGCTCAAGTTGTCGCTGAGTATCGCGCAGGATCAAGCCCCCAGCGGAACACGCGCGCCCCTTAGCTCGGTCCGGATCGTGGCGCAGCCCACCAGCGCATCGTTCGTGACCCACTTCAATTACGACGCGCAGGCAGCTAGCCAGGTGAACGTCACGATTGTTCCGGTGCCGCCGCCCAAAGCGGGCGACCAGACCAGTACGCCGCCGCAGATGACCTCCGACGCAGCCCAGACGGCGGCCCTCGCCAGCCCGGCGGCTTTTGTCACCACTAAGGACGCCAAGGGGAACAAGGTTCCCGCCACTGTGGATTCGAAAGGGAACGCGCTCACCCTGAACGTCAGTTTCAATGCCGCCGCTCGATTGTGGTACGTGATGCAGTGGGCGCCTTCGAATGCGACTGTTGCGCCGGTAGTCGCGGCGGTAGACGATGGGACGGGATCCGTACGGGTCATCGTCGCGTCTTAAGGAGATTCTCCATGGGTGACATAAAACTGTCTTTAGGGGACACAGTGATCAGAGGCGGCGGTGCCGTCGCAATGTCAACCACGCCCGTCGTGGATTCTTTGTCTCCATCCAGTTGTGTGGTAGGTGGGGCAGCTTTCACGCTGACGCTGAACGGAAGTGAATTCGTCAGCGGGGCGACCGTGTTGTGGAACGGCGCAGCCCGCCCCACAACGTATGTCAGCGCCACTCAGGTGTCCGCCGCGATTCCGGCAACGGATCTTGCTAAGACCGGCGCCGTGGCGATTACCGTCTCCAATCCAGCACCCGGTGGAACTTCGAAACCGGCCACATTTACGGTGATTCCGGACATCACATCGGCTCTAGCCACACTTAGCGGCGTTTCCCAGAAGTTCACCGCCGTAAAGCAGATCACGGACGTGCAGGCCGGATTGGTTCAGGCACTCAACGACTCGAAAACGTATCTGTCCTACCAGGAGGCTACGATTAGCGACCTGCATGGCCGGCTCAGCGCGGAACAGACGAGGAGCTCCGGTCTGACCAGCGCGAATGCCGATCTGCAATCCAAGGTGACCGAGCTACAGGCGACCGTGGCGCAACTGCAATCCCGGTTAGCGGCCGCCAAGATCCAGACTGCCTCTCCCTTGGACGTGGCCCAATCATTCAAGGCTGTGGTGGATCAGATCCAGCAAGCGGCTTTGAAGGCGGGGGGCGTGCAGACAACCTTGACGAACATGAACGTGCAACTCAAGGCCGTCGTGAGCGTCCAGACCTCCGCCGGCGGTGCACCTGAAGCACTACTTGTGTTTCCGGACCCCACCGCGCTACCCGATCCGGGTACCCTGTCGACGGTGACGCTGTCCTTTGGCGCGATCCCCAATCTGAAGGCTCCGGCCAACCCGGTTTCGTAGTGAGGGGCCGATGGCGCTACTTACCGATAACATCGACGAGGCACGGGACGCGTACTCCGCCCTGGAGCTGCGGGCGCGAACCGCGGAAAGAAACGCGGCCCATCTCCAGGCGACAGTCACGAGCCTCACCTCCGCCCATGAGTCCCTGGCCCGGTCGGCCGGCCTCTTGAAGGAATACGCGGTCGTACAGGCACAGGACAACGCCCGACTCAGGGCTCAGCAGGCCGGCCAGGTGAGTCCGGACGTGATGCTCGATGGCTTTGTCGCGTCGCTTGGGCTGGCAGTCGCGTTGAGCGAAGCCACGATGCCCGATCGGGCCATCAATTCGATCCAGGTCACGATCCAGAGCTATCTGACCCTCAGCGCCGGGCCGGACGGCGTGTCCAAGGTGGCCGGGATCCGTCTGTACCAGCCCGAACTCGGCGGTAAGGCCGCCTTGGCTACGACTTCATTCGAAATCAGGAAGGTGGCGACGACCGCAGGCGCTCCGGCGCCGCGCAACCTGTACGCGGTGCTCCAGGACAAACAAGCTGCGTTCACCGATCCGTTCTGGGGACAGTTCGCTACCGGCACGCCGGTTTCGTGCCCGGCCTCTCAAATCGTCGCCGAGATCGCCAAGACCCTCGCCCAGGCCGGTCAATGGAGCTTTCCGTTCGTGGCGCAGGAAGCCGCGGTCATCGCGGCCCTCGAAGCCAGTTTGTCGGCGCTGATCGGCAAAGCGGCGGCGACGGAAGCGTTGGCGGCTTATGTGGCCGCGGTGGGAACACTCATCAATCTCACCAAGTCGCTGAATCCCGCCGCCAGAACCGGCTTCGTGGCCGGAGACCTGTTTGCACTCGCGGCAGCGCTAGACGCCACGACGAGAGCCGCGAACACGCTGCGGCCGTGAAACCTCCCAAGACAAGCCGGGAGGAAGTGAGCATCCGGGCGGCTCAGCGACGACAGTCGGTCGTGGACCGGCTTCAGGCTGAGCGCGCAGCCCGCGCGGAGGCGGAACAACGCGCCACAAAGGAGCGCGAGTCTCAGATCGCCTACCTCAGAGAACAGCAGCGGCTCGCCCGGCAAATCGAGGCCGAGCAGAATCGCCTGGACGACGAAACGCTCGCCGCCGCGCTCGCAAGACAACAGGAGGAACAGCAGCGAGAGGCTCGTGCCAGCAAGCTCCGCGAGGCCCAACAACGGGAGCGACAGAACGAGGCGGCGCGAATCGGCCGGGAGGCAGAGGCTCACACGAAGGCCCTGAGAAAACAAGAGCAGGAACACGAGCTCGAACATCGCGTCACAAGGTCGCATGAGGCCGAGCGACCGGCTCGCCAGAGCGAGCCGGCACAGAGCGAGCGGTTGCTGCAGACCCGGGCAGAGGCCCTGAGAAGACCACAGGAAGCGCGCAAGTTCGAGCTTGTCGCCGCGAGGTCGCGAGAGGTAGAGCGAGCGGAGCGCCAAAGCGAGGCTGCGCGAACCGAGCGAGCACAGCACCACAACCTTCGTGCCGCCGCTTTGAGCGAAGCGGAGCGAACGGCGCGACGGAGGGAGGAGGCCCGTAAGCAACAGGAGCAGAATCGGCGAGAACGCCGTGCGGCCGAGTTGCGCGAAGCGCACGAATTGGCGCGCCACAGCGAGGCTGTGCGGATCGAGCACGAGGCGTCATCGCGCGCCGCGGTTCCAGAGCCGCCGCGCGAGACTCATGGTTCCCTCCTTCGGAACGAACGGCGGCGGGCGCGGCAGAGCGAAACGGCGCGGCTGAAGTCCGACGAGCATCGCCGGCTCGCTGAACAGGAGCGAGCGCGCGCGGTTGCCCGTGTCGAGGAGGAGCAGCATCAAGAGAAACTGCGGGCCCAGGAGCGGGCGGCAGCAGAGGCGGCACTGGAGCAGCAACGAAGCGGGCGGGAACGGTGCGAGACCCCTCCGAAGGAGCCTGCCGCGGAGGGGCCCAGGAAAATCGGACGCGAGCTTCTCCCCTTGCGGACCCAGGGCAGGTTCATTGTGGACAGCAACGCCGGCGCAGTGAACCTGCGCGGCGTAACGGTAATAGGTCTGGGATCGACGACTCCCGTGGGGAACCAGACATTCCGCGGCGCGCTCTCGCTCGATGACGCCAATCTTTCGGTGCTGACCCAGCGATGGGGCGTAAACCTCGTCCGGCTGCCTTTCCAGGTCCGGACTCTGCCTGACGCCGACATGTTGGCGGGGCTTGATGAGACGGTCGGCGCAATCACCACGGCGGGAGCCTACGTCCTGCTTGTCGTGGAGCCGTCTTCACCAGATGACGACGCACTTCAGTCCTGGCAGCTCCTGGCAGGTCGCTACCGGGACGAACCAGGCGTAGTGTACGAAATCGTCGCGCCACCTCCTGCGTTCCCTGCCCACTGGCTGCACCGGGCCGTGAGGCTGGCAGGGATCATCCGCCGGCAGAGTCCGGCGTCCCTGATTTTTGTTGGAAGCGGGCACGGCGGTATCGATGTGACCGGGTTGCCGTTGCGTTTCTCGACCGGCGAGCTGGTCTTCAACACGGTTTCGACGATCGACGTTTCACAGCACCATCATCCCGGCCATGACAACCGGCAACTGCACGCGCTGGCGGGGTCAAGCCCTGTCTTCGCTACGGGATGGTCGGAGACCGGACAGCACCTTGGCCGCCTGTCAAAAGACGTGGCGGATTTCTTCGCCCGGCACGCGATCGGATGGGCGGCATCTAGTTGGAATGCGCATCCCCGGTTGGTCGCCGACGCCGCGAAGCATGACTTTACTCCGACCGGGTGGGGACATCTCGTGCAGCACGCCCTGGCGCAACCCGCAAGACCCCTGTACCAACCCTTTCATCTGCGATAAAGCCGCGAACCACACGCTTAACCCGTTGCCGTTCCATAAAAACCAAACGGCCACGCCACGGCGCTAGAATCGCAGGTATGGAAATCACCTGGCTTGGACATGGCACATTTCTATTTCGGCTTCCCTCGGGCCAAGTCATCCTGATGGACCCGTGGACCGACGGCAACCCGGCGTACCCGAAGGGGTACCAGATCGAGCGCGTGGATACGATTTGCATCACGCACGGCCACTTCGACCACGTGCACGACGCCATACCGCTGGCGCAGCGCTTCTCGCCGGAAGTGGTGGCTATTTTCGAGACCTGCGACTGGCTCCAGTCAAAGGGCGTGGCCAACATCCGCCCGATGAACAAGGGCGGCTCGCAGAAAGTGGGCGAGGTCATGGTGACCATGACCCACGCGGTGCATAGCTGCGGGATTCTGGATGACGGCAAGATCATCTACGGCGGCGAGGCGGCCGGTTACGTGCTGCGTTTCGCCGATGGCCGCGCGCTCTATTTCGCCGGCGATACCAACGTGTTTTCGGACATGCACCTGATCGAACAGCTCTACCATCCGGAGTTGGCGTTTCTGCCCATCGGCGACCTGTTCACCATGAGCCCGCGCGAAGCCGCGGTGGCGTGCAAACTGCTCCGGGCGCGCAAGGTAATCCCCATGCACTTCGGCACGTTTCCGCCGCTCACCGGCCGGCCGGAGGAGTTGAGCAAGTTGGTGGCGGACCTGGACACCGAGGTTTGGGCCCTGGAGCCTGGCGAAACGGTGGAGTGGTAGCCGTCGACGGCTTCTGCCCGCCGGCGGTTCAGGTGTATGATAGCTTGGGGTCAGGAGTCCCGAAGGGAAACCCTGGGGGAGGAGACCGCATGTTTCAGAGAATCGTTACCATAGCCGGGATCATGGTTGTGGCGGCTGCCACGCTGCCGGCGGATTTCAGTTACCAGCAGACCAGCAGCGTCACGGGAGGAATGATGGCCTCCATGATGAGCGTCGCCGGGGTGTTTTCCAAACAGGCGCGCGAGCCGGTCGTTACCACGGTCGCGGTCAAGGGCGACAGAATGGTGCATCGGAGCGCCACCAGCGCTACCGTGATCGATCTTGGCAGCCAGACCATCACCACCATCGACCTGCAAAGAAAGACTTACTCCGTGATGACCTTTGATGAGATGAAGCAGATGCTGGCGCAGTTGTCGCAGAGGCAGACACAGAATAGCAACGCCGACATGCATTTCAAAGTTTCTGTGAACGACACCGGCAACACCAAGCTGGTGGCCGGGTTCCAGGCCAAAGAGATGGTCGTCAAGATGGAGACGGAGGCTACCGATTCCCAGAGCGGACAGAAGGGCTCGATGGTGATCACCATGGACACCTGGATCGCTCCCAGCGTGCCGGGGTACGACGAGGTCCGCGATTTTTACAGGCGGATGGGAGAAAAAATCGACTGGAACCCCGGCGGCGGCATGTTCATGAACGACGCCGGGGTAGCCAAGGGCATGGCCGAGGTTTCCAAAGAAGTTGCCAGGTTGGATGGAATGCCGGTGCTCCACACCGTCACGATGGGCGGCGCGGGCACGGTGCCGGCGGGCCAGGCGGGCCAGCAGACGGCGCCGCAAGCGCAACCGCAGCAGCAACAGCCGCAACAACGGCCTTCTATCGGCGGCGCGCTGGGTGGCGCTTTGGGCGGGCGATTCGGCCTGGGCCGGAAAAAGAGTCAGTCCGACCAGGACCAGCAGGCGCCCGCCGCGCAGCCGGCATCCTCCGGAAACGCGTCCGCCCCCGGTACCCTGCTCGAAATGACCACCGAGCTGAGCAGCTTCTCCTCGGGCGCCGTGGATGACTCGCAATTCACGATTCCGGCGGGGTTCAAGAAAGTCGAGCCGGCCGCGAAGCGCGGCACGCGGTGATCCCGCGTGTCCGTTACGGCGCGAGCCACTTCACGATATCCTCGATGACCTCGGGCGCCACGTGGCCGGGCTTGCGGTATTCGGCCTCGGTGCTTTTGCCTTCGCCGGCGACGAATAGGTGGTTGAGCGCCGGATAGCTGCGCATGGTAACGCCCTTGCTGGCGCCCACGGCCGCCTTCCAGAGAGCGAAGTCTTTCGTACCGACCTGAGAGTCCCGCTCGCCCTGCAAAATCAGCATGGGGAGCGCCAGTTTCTTCGCCAGGGCGGCTGGATCGTATCCCTTGAGATCCAGCCAATAGGCGACCGGCACGCCCATTACGGGGGGAGAATCCTCGTCACCGGGTTCCAGACTCTTGACTTTGGCCGCCACCGCCTTGACCGTTTCCAGGTTCTTGGCGGTCACGCCCGAATTCTCAGCTTGTTCCACCACCAGGTCTTCCGTTGGCCGCACATTGGCGGCGAGGACGATCAGGCCCGCGAGCTTGCCATCCTGCTCCGCGATGCGCGGCGCCACATACCCGCCCAGGCTGTGACCGAGCACGAAGATGCGCCGGGAGTTCACTTCCCGCTGCGCGCGCAGCAGCGCCGCGGCCTTGACGGCGTCCTCCACGGCTTCCTCCTCCACCGTGAAGTTCGCCATTCCGGCCATTGCGGCGGCATATTGCCGGGTCCGTTTTTCATACCGCAGGACCACCACGCCGCGGGATGCCAGGCCTTCGGCCAGATCCTTGAACATTTTCGTTCCACCGACGGTTTCGTCCCGGTCGTTGGCTCCGGAACCATGCACCAGCGCGATCGCCGGAAACGGCCCTTGCCCCACCGGCACGGTGAGAGTGCCGGGGAGTTTCCATTGGCCGTCGCCGACCGTCACCTCTCGTTCGCGGAAGGAGTCCGGCTTGCTGTAGGCGGGCCGCTGCCAGTCCACCGCGCCGGGAAGCTGGAACATCCCCGCCACCAGCCCGTCCCGGTCAATAATGAACCGAAAATTGATATTCTGCGCGGCGAACTTCACCGGGAAGTCCACGATGGTGTTGGGACCGGCCTTGCGCGGGGATGGCTCGCCGATCTTTTCCACGGCGCCCCAGGACTTGATCTGAGCGCCGATCTTGCCCAAGGCTTCTTCGGGAAGCGCCTTCTTCATGTCCGTGGTGAACATTGGCGAGAGTTCCGGGTAGTTGCCGGCAAGCAGCAGGTCCAGCGCCTTCCTGCCGAGAGCGGCGGGGTCCTGAGCCGGCTGCGCCAGCAACAGTACCGGCAGTAGCGGCAGAATTCTGATCGCGCGAAGGAGCATCATCTAATAGAATAACTGGATATAGCGGCCACGCGCCACGAGCGAAGGAACTATGAAGAGATCACTCAGTAAAGGCGGGGCCACCGATCGGGCCGATGCCGACGAGATTCTTCCCGAGTACGATTTCAGTCACGCCTCGCGCAACAAGTACGCATCGCGGTACGCCGCAGGAAGTGCTGTGGTGGTGCTGGAACCCGATGTAGCCGCCGCGTTTCCAAGTTCAGAACAAGCCAATGAGGCGCTGCGCGCTCTGGCGGGAATCATCCAGAAACATCGCTCTCGCCGTCCAGCGCCGCATCGCAGTCTCTGAACGACGCCTCATCGATTCAAGTCTGAGTCATACTGCCACCCGCTCCGCTTCCAGCCTTATGAGTTCCCACGCTCGCTCTACATGCGCCTTCGTGGTGGCGTAGTTTCCAATCGCCAGGTGCAGCGTGAAACGGCCGTTCAATACCGTGCTGGAAATGAACACGTCGCCCGCGGCATTCACGCGTTCGAGGATGCGGCGGTTCTCGTCGTCCGTGCCTTTGTAGCGGAAGTTCACCACGGAAAAGGGCGCCGGCGCGGCCAGCTCGAATCGCGGATCGGCAGCGATCGCGTGCGCGAATTCCTGCGCCACGCGCACGTGCTCGCGAATCACGTTGGCCAGTCCCTCACGCCCGTACGAGCGCAGTATGAACCACAACTTCAGCGCGCGGAAACGACGGCCGAGCGGCACGCCGTAGTCCATCATGTTGACGGCGCGCGGGTCTTGCTCGGTGCGCAGGTACTCCGGAACCAGGGAGAAGGCGCGCCTCAGCACCTCCGGCCGCCGCGTGTAAAAAACGCTGCAATCCATGGGGGTGAGCAGCCATTTGTGCGGATTGGTGACGAACGAATCGGCGCGCTCGCATCCCTCGAAAGCCCAGCGGAATTCCGGCGCCATGGCGGCCGAGCCGGCGTAGGCGGCATCCACATGCAGCCACAGGTTATAGCGCTCGCAGATGCCGGCGATGGCCGGCACCGGGTCCACACTGGTAGTGGAGGTGGTGCCCACTGTGGCAGCCACGCAGCAGGGGCGCAGACCGGCGGCGAGATCGCGCTCGATCATCTCGCGCAACACGTCCGGCCGCATGCGGAATTCCGCGTCGACCGGCGCCAGGCGAACGTTGTCGTGACCAATGCCCACGGCGATGGCGCCCTTGGCAATGGAAGAGTGCGCCTGCTCGGAGGTGTAGACCACCAAACCGCGCGCCACGCCCTTGGTCCGCGACTCCGGGTCGGCCGCTTCGCGCGCCGCCGCGATGGCGTGCATGCTGCTGGTGGAGGCGGTGTCGTAGATCAGGCCGAACCACTCCTCCGGCAATCCGCTCCACTGCCGCAGCCAGCGCAGGGTCACCTGCTCCAGCTCGGTGATGGCGGGCGACGTCTTCCATAACATGCCGTTGCCATTGAGCGCCGCCGTGAGCAGCTCGCCGAGGATACCTTCCGGCGTCGCGGAATTGGCAAAATAAGCCAGGAAACCGGGATGGTTCCAGTGGGTGGCCGCAGGCACGATCAGCCGCTCGAAATCGGCGAGGATGGCCGACATAGCCTCGCCGCGCTCGGGGCCGCGGGCAGGCAGAGCGTCGGTGAGCTGGCCGGGCTTCACGGGCGGAAGCACCGGATAGCGCTCGGGATGCGCAAGATACTCGGCGACCCAATCGATCGCCTGGTGGCCGTAACGGCGGAATTCTTCAGGAGTCATTTTCAAACACTCGCACTGGAACGTCAGTCATGGCCGTGGCGCACGCACTCGTGCGTGCCGAGCCGGGACTCTTCCCGGCTCATGTCCGCCCCCGAGCCAAGCGTCGGCATGAGTGCCCGGCCCAGCGGGCACCCCGGCACGCTGAAGCGTACGCCACCAGCGGAATTGGTGCTAGACCCAATGCTGTTCACTTGAGCCAGCTCCGCAGGAGCGATAGACTGTAGCCCACGGCGCAAGCCGTGGGAATAGGCACGACAACGATTCAGCCCCGGAGGGGCGTAAGATGCTGTGGCCCAACCCCTTCCGCCCCTACGGGGCTCATCGTGCTCTGCCACCGACCCACGGCTTGCGCCGTGGGCTAAGATCCTTCGCCCTATCGGGCTCAACACCACAGTGAACAGCATTGGTGCTAGACCTCGTCTCGCTTCCGGAGCTCGCGCTCGGCGCGGAACCAATCTTCCCAGGGCGAGCCGCCCGGACACCCACGCGCCTCCCAATAAGAATACGCCAGCCGCGCCGTCTCCTCGTGAGTGGGAGTGCGCCCCCCGCCGGCGGCGGCGTCCGGCGCGGCGGAGCCAAACCGCGCGCGGACACGGTGGGTCCTTCCGCAAAAATGAAGCATATTGTTCCGAAACACATTATATATAGCAGACCGCAGCTCTCATTTGAGCGGGTCTTCAGGCCAGGCGTGCTTGGGATAACGCCGGGCCAGTTCCTTCCGCACTTGCGGATAGAGGCGCTGCCAGAAGCCGGCCAGGTCGCTGGTCATCTGCACCGGCTGGTGGTTGGGCGCCAGCAGGCGCACCACTACGGGGACCGCGCCACGCGCCACGGTGGGCGTTTCCCGCATGCCGAAAAAGTCCTGCAAGCGGGAGGCGATCCAGGGCGGCTGGCTCGCTTCATAATGCACGCGCGCCTGGCGGCCGCGGCCCAGGCGGATGCGTTCCGGCGCGATCTCCTCCAGCAGTCCCCGCGCGCCCGGCGGCATCTGCCGTTCCAGCGCGCTCAGCAGTCCGCCGCCGCGCGCCGCGGCCTCGAGCTCGGCGAAGCTCTTCAGGCCCGATGCCAGCGAGCGCAAGGCGCGCTCCACGCCATCCGCACCGAGCCGCGGCACGGGGCCGTATTGGGACGCGAAATTCACGCGCGCCAGGAAGAGATCGATCTCCTCCGGGTCCGCGAATCGCGCGACTCCCGCTTCCCACGCCTTCTCCGCAAGCAGCGCTTGTGCGGCCTCGGGATCGGGCGTCGCGCGGCGCGACTCCATGGCGATCTGATCGAACATCAGGGCGCTCACGCTCTCCACGCGCTCGGCGGCGCGGTTCCATTCCACGCGGATCGTCTCGCGGACCCGCTCCGGAAAGAGGTCCAGCAGCCACTCCGCTTCGATGCCGCTGGCAATCCGCACCAGCGGCGTCTTCTGGTCCCGGCGGTCCTCGGCTTCCACCGCCGCCAGGAACTCGCAGCCAGTCACGGTGCTCGACGGGGCAAGCTGCGCCGGCCCGCCCGCCGCCAGTTGCAGCTCGCTTCCCTGGCGCCTTCTCGCCACGCGGTCGGGAAACGCCGCCAGCACCGAAATCAGCAGCGCGTCTTCATCACGATGCCTCTGCCGCGGTGGATCGACGATGCGCCGCACCTGCCGGACCATCCGCGCGGTTCCCGGCTGCCACTCGGATTCCATCAGCACCAGCAGGTCCGAGCGCGTGGCGGGGCGCCCGGCCGCGGATTCCGCGGGCAGCCTCTCGCCCGCGCTCAGCAGCGCCGCGATGGTGCAGCCGTCCTCCGCCACTCTTCGGCGGCGGGCTTCGACGATCAGCCGGGCCAAGCGCGGATGTAGCGGGTAGCGCGCCATCTCTTTGCCCAACGGACCGAAGGCGCCGAGCTGGCGCAGCAACTCCTCGGCGTGCTCGACGCCGGCGGCGGGCGGAGCCTCCAGCCACTCCAGCCCGCCGAGACCGCCCGCGCCCATGGCGTGAACCAGCAGAGCCGCGGGAGCCAGGTCGGCGCGCGCGATTTCAGGCGTGTCCTGCGCGGGACGGCGCGCAAAGTCTTCGAGCGGATAGAGGCGCACCGCGCGCCCGGGCCCGGTCCGTCCGGCGCGCCCCGCGCGCTGGTTGGCGGAAGCCTGGCTGATGCGCGTCACCTGAAGCGTGGGCAGCCCCGACCACGGCGAATGGCTGGCTATTCGTGCCAGGCCGCTGTCGATGACCGCGCTCACGCCTTCAATGGTGATGGAGCTCTCCGCCACGTTGGTCGAAAGGATGACCTTCCGCCGATCGGACGGCCCCACCGCGCGGTCCTGCTCTTCGGGTGATTGGTCGCCGTGCAAGGGCAGCAACAGCCACCCGTTGCGGCGCGCCAGCGGTGCGCAAGCGGTGTGCGCGCGCCGGATCTCCGCGGCTCCGGGCAGAAAAACCAGCGCGTGGCCCCCCAGCCCCCGCGCGGCCAGCCGCTCCAGGGCCGCAGCCACCCGCTCTTCAAGCGGCGCCGCCGAGTGCGGCGTGTACTCGATTTCCAGCGGATACTGACGGCCCTCGGACCGCATCACGCGCGCGCCGCCCAGGAACCGCGCCACGGGAGCGGCGTCGAGCGTGGCCGACATCGCCACCAGCCGCAGGTCCGGCCGCCGGGCGCGCTGGAGACGGCGCAACAGCGCCAGCGCCAGGTCGCCTTCCAAATGGCGCTCGTGAAACTCATCGAGCACCACCGCGGCCACGCCTTCGAGCACAGCGTCGGAGAGCAGCCGCCGCGTGAGCACGCCCTCAGTCAGGAAACGCAGTCGCGTGCGCGGTCCGGCGGCTTCCTCGAACCGGACCTGATAGCCGACTGTGCCGCCCACGGCTTCGCCGCGCTCCGCCGCCACGAAGCGCGCCGCCAGGCGCGCCGCCAATCGGCGGGGTTCCAGAACCAGCACCTCGCCGCCGGTAAGCTCGAGCAGCGCTGGCGGCACGCGCGTGGTCTTCCCCGCCCCCGGCGGCGCCATCAGAACCAGGTTGCCGGCAGCGCGCAGGTGGTTGAGGATTTCGGGAATGAGGGGGTCGATGGGGAGACGCAAGCAATTCTATTATTGCCGCAATTCGCCGATGGTTTGTCTCATCTTGGCGGCTTGCGGCCAGTCGGGGTGGTACTTCAGGAATTCCTCGAGCACCGCGGCCGCCTCGCGGCGTTCGCCGCGGCGAAGGTGAATCTCGGCCAGCAGGAGCTGGGGATGCGAGAAGTGCGCCGGATCGATCTGGCGCGCGCGCTCCAGGTACTTCTGGCCGAGGTCCAGGCGCCCCAGCTCAAAATAGGCGATGCCGAGCTGGGAGTTGGCCAGCGCGTCATTGGGGCGCGCCAGCACGGCTCGCACATTGTAGTCCACGGCTTCGTCGAGCTTGTGCAGCGTCACCAGCACGCCTCCCAGGTTGACCAGGGGCTCGAACGCCCCCGGGTCCTGCCCCAGCGCTTCACGGAAGCATTCCTCGGCCCGGTCGAATTTGCGTGTCTGGTAGGCAATCGTTCCCAGCTCGTTCCACGCCACGGCGAACTGCGGCGCTATCCGGACGGCGTCCTCGAGGCGTTTCACGGCGGCCTCGGGATCGTGTTTCTCCAGGTCCTTCAGAGCTTCCTGGTATTCGCGCAGCGCCGCGTCCGGAATGGCCAGTTCGTTGGTCGAGACGGAGTGCTGGCGGCGCACCGGGCCGGCCAACTCGAAGTCGGAATCTTTCAGCTCGAAGGTGAAGGAAACTCGCCGCCGGGAGCCGGCTGTGGAGGGGCCTACTTCCACCGTCCGCAGCGCTTCCCCGCGCCCCGGAATGAACACCGCGACGGTGTAATCGTCAGCCTGGAGTTTTTTGAAGCTGAACCGGCCGGTGGCGTCGCTCCGGGTCGCGGCGGTGAATGGACGCGCAGTGCCAGACAGAGAGACGGCAGCCCGCGCCGGCGGCAGGAGTTGGCCGGAAAGCTCGTATAGCGGCTCGCCACCGAGGGCCGCCGCTGCCAGTACCGCGGGCAATAGAAACCGAACCATGCGCCGATTCGATTGTATCGCCCGAAGCAGTCTCAATGCCGGTTCCACTCGCTTTCCATCCAGTGGACGCTGGAGATGCAGGGCCAGTCCCGCTTTGTGTTCGAACAGGACGGCGCTGTCCGGCGCATCCGCGACCAATCCGACAGCCGCACCTCGCCATGAAGAACCCGCAGTTCTCCTGCATACCACGATCTACCAGGGCAACCCGGCCACTCCGGCGCTGGTGGCCACGCACGTCTCGTGACGCGAGGCGGGTTCCCGGCATCCCGCAGGCGTGCCTGGTGGGACACGGAACCTTGATGTGGGGATTTCAAAAAGAAACGGAAAAAGGAACTCAAATAGGGACGCCAGAGCTACTGAGGGAACAAACAAGCTGGATTGCCGCGCAGGGGACTTCCGCTACGCGGCTTCCCAGCGACATACGACCGGAAGCGCGCGGATAGGCGCTACTTCTGCTCGGCGGCCTTCTTCTCGGCGGCCTTCTTCTCGGCGGCGGCTTTCTTCTCGGCGGCCTTCTTCTCGGCGGCGGCCTTCGTCTCGGCGGTAGCCTTCGTCTTGGCGGCCTTCTTCTCCGCAGTGACCTGCGTCGCGGCGGCCTTCTTCTCGGCGGTGGCCTGCGTCGCGGCGGCGTTCTTCTCCGCAGTGGCCTGCGTCTCGGCAGCCTTCTTCTCGGCCGCGGCCTTCTTCTCGGCGGGGGTCTTCTTGGTGGACTTCTTGGTGGTCTTCTTGGCTTCGGTCTTGGGCGGTTCCTTCGTATCCTGGGCAACCACGGCGGTGGCAGCGAGGAACGACAAGCCCAGCAGTGCGGTCATCAATTTTTTCATTGCGTAATCTCCTTTTTTAGTGGCGGACGATTTTTCTGGTCCGTGGCTATCATAGCGAACGGCACATGAAGTCTCCCTTAACCAGCAATTAAAATCGGTTCATCTGGCAGTCACGAGGAATCCAAACTCCGAAACCGGGTAGAACGTGCTCAGAAACCACCACTTAGGGGTTCTGCTCGCCAAAGCCGAGGCGTTTCCGGCCAGCTCTCCTGGTAAATTGATATCGGAATAAGGAAGCTGGAAATCGCAAAAAGAATGGTCCGGCGGTCGGGCGTGAGCGAAGGGGAGGCCACCGACCGTCTGGACGGCGTGCTGCGCGAGATCCCGTCCAGCCTGCGAAAAGGCAAAGAGGCGGAATTGCCCGGTTTCGGCCGTTTGAGGAACGGGCCAGACGGGAAAGTCCGGTTTGCGAGAGAGCGGCCGCCTCGCGCCGCTCGCCGCGGCGAAGGTGCATCGCGGCCGGCAAAGCGCCGATTCGATCGTATCGCCCGAAGCAGTCTCAATGCCCGTTCCACTCTTGAGATAGACGCTCGATTTACAGGAAACCGAGCCCCGGGCCTTTCAGGGCGCCACAGCGCACATAGCCGTCGTTGATGACGAAAACGCCCGGATATTTCTTCTCCCAGCCGCGGTTGGCGGCGGGCACGTATTGCCGCGCGTTGGCTTCAATAGCGGCGACGCCGGGAATGTGCGCCGCCAGGCCGGCCGATTCGATGAGCGAAGCCCCCGGACAGGTGAGGTCCTGCACGCATAGAAAGAGCTTGTGCTTCTGCGCCAGCGCGGCAATCAGCAGGGACTGGCTAATGCCCTTGCAGGCCTTGAGCGCGGCCCCGGAGTAGCCCAGCCGCTCCGCCAGCAGGAGCGCGTCCGGACCGGTGAGCGATTCGTCGATCACCACCGGTTTGAGGCTCGCGGCCTTGTGCATGTCGAAATCGGGGTGGGCCGCGAGGTCGCGCGCGGTGGGCTGCTCGATGTACTGAATGTGGGCCAAGGCGCCCGGGGCGGCTTCCTCCACCCTCCGGATGAACTCCAGGACGTAATCGACGTCGTGGCACTTCTCGTTGAAATCGAGTGATGCGAACCACTCGGCCACGCCCCGCTTCTGTTGCGTTTCGGCGGTGGCGCGATGCACGGCCACAACGCGATTGACGTCCCAGCTCATGTCGTTGCCCGCCAGCTTGATCTTGATTCGCAGCAGACCGTTGTAGCGGATCCACTCGGGCAGCGTCTCCGGCAGACCGTCGTTGACCCGCTGGCGGATGTCGGAATCGGTGATCGGGTCGAGAGCGCCCACCAGGTGGTAAAGCGGCAGTTTCTCGACCGGCGTGGGACGAATATACCGGGAAAGACGCTCTCCGCGGAACTCGGGACCCAGGTAATGGTCGAGCGAGTTCGTCAGGAACTCCGGACCGAGCAACTGGTACGCGCTTCGGCCGTGGTAGCGGCCGTAGGCGTCGTGCAGCGCGGCGTCGAAGGGGCTGGCCGTGACCAGGGAGCAGAGCTTGGGAATGGGGTCGGCCAGCTTGGAGGAAAGCTCCTGGGCCGCCTTGAGGTATTCGGGCTCGACGGTGGTCGTGAGATCGATCGGATGGCCGTATTCGGAGAGGCTCCGGTACAGAGTGGCGATGCGCCCGGCCAGATCTTTCATGGCCTGAAGAGTCTGGTCGTAGCTCATCGAAGGAGCCGGCCACGACCATACGTTGCCCAGCGGCATGGAGCCGAATCCCCTGGCCGTGCGCCCGTTCCGGCCTTCCACGGCGCAGTGAACGTTGAGGAGCGTGACGCGATCGAGCGCGCGGCCTCCGAACTTGATGGGCACGCGGTAGAGGAAATCTTCGTACCCAATGTCCACCGACCGGATGCGAACGTCCGTAGCCGCGCGAGCGACCGCGGCGGCCGGCGCAACCGCAGGCAGGGCGGCGGCCCCGAGAAGGAACCGCCGCCGGCTAAGCGAAGCGGAAAAAACCATGTGTAAGGCTCAGAAAAGGAACTTCAATCCTAATTATAGCGAACGTCGGGGACCGGCGGCGTTGACGGCGCCGAAGCTCTGGGTGGCATTGCCGCTGGCGTCGAACCGCACCGTCCCGTTAATTCCCGCGAAAGACGGATGATTGCCGCCTTACCCGTGGCGACGAGTCCCTGGAACTCATTCCCGTGGACGCAAGCATCGTTGTCCGCAGCGCCGCCGAACAGGGGGAACATCTAGGGCGAAACCAAGGCGTTGAGTTCAAGGTCAGACTTCCGGCGGATGCGATGCCGACTCAGGCCGATCCGGACACACTGCGCCGCGCCTTACTGGTCAGCGCTCTCCTCGTCATGGGCAGCTTGGGCGGCGGCAATGCCGCCGCTCAGAGCACACAACCGTTCACCGTGTCCCTCCGGGACCCGTCTCCGCCGGCGCAAGGCGCAGACCGTCGCCCAGCCGGAGTTGAAGACGGATTCGTTTCGCGCGACCGCAGGTATCTGCACTTCGCTTACGACGACAACCGGTCGAAGGCCGTGCATTACTCGGCACGGCTGGCCGAAACGTGAGAGGCTTCCTTGTCAGAACAGCAGCTTCAACCCGAATGACAGTATCCGGCCCGGTCCGGAAGCCGTCACGGCGCCGTATCCCTGGGTCGGCTTCCCGGCTGCGTCGAAGCGGACCGTGGTGTTGATCGCGGTGAACGAAGCGTGGTTCCACACGTTGAAGGACTCGGCCCGGAACTGCAGGTTCGCTCTCTCGCGGAAGCGGACATTCTTCATCAGGGCGACGTCCCACTGGGTGAATCCCGGGCCGATCAGGATGTTGCGCCCGCTGTTGCCGAACTGTCCCTGAATCATCTTCTCGGGCGCCAGGAATGCCTCCGTGTTGAACCAGCGGGCGAGAGTCCGGTCGCTAGCGGCCAGGTTGGGGTCTCCGCTCAGCGACGCACGGGATGAACTGACGCCGATGCGCGCCACGTCCGACGGCACGCTGACCGAATTGGGCGCCCCGCTCTGGAAACTGGTAATGCCGGAGATCTCCCAACCGCCCAGAGCCTGCTGCAAGAGTTTATTGGGACCGGTGCGGAAGAAGGGCAGCTCATAGACGTAGTTGAAGTTCAGGACATGCTTACGATGAATGGCAGAGAGCCCGTAGTCCGGCCCCGCATTATAGGAGTCCTGGGGGGTGCCCGAAGAGGTGTCCAGCGTCCGCGAGAACGTGTAGCTCGTCCCGAACGACAGACCTCGCGCCTTGCGCCGGTTAACGCCCACCTGCATGCTGTTGTAGTTGGAACTGTCCCCGTTCTCGTTCATGTTGATGTTGCCGTAGCCCAGGAAAGGCCGCAGCGCGTTGACGTTCATCGTGCTCTGGGGCGCATTCAGGCGCGTGCCCACGCGCAACTGGTTCAAGTTGATAGTGCGCCAGTTGAGGTTGCGTCCCAGGGTGCCGACGTAGCCCACATCGGCGATGAACGAGCCCGGCAACTGCTGCTGGACCCCGAGGTTGAACGACATGACCTTGGGATCGGGGTGGGTCGTGCTGATGACCGAGAGGTCCGGCGGAAACGCCTGCGTGGTGGCCGCGCCCGGATTGTCGATGTTGCCGTCGTACACGCTGGCGCTCGAAACGAACGGCGGATTGCCCTGCGAGTTCATGATGTAGTTCGTCTGCATCAGGTCATAGAAGATCCCGAAGCCCCCGCGTAGGGCGGTCTTCCCCGTGCCGAACGGATCGTAGGCGAAGCCCACGCGGGGTCCGAAATCCCGATAGTTGATGGGCTTGCCCCCGCGCGGCACACCGACGAACAAACGCGTCACCGACGGGTCGGAAGCCGCCGGGATGCGCCCGGTGGCGGCCTGGGGGAAGCTCGAACCGAGGATAGCGATGCCGTTGTAAGGGTCGCCCGTGCCGGGAACCAGTGCCCCGTTGCTGGCCAGCACCTGGGGAGCCTTGGCCGGATTGTACAGCCCGGGCAGGAAGGTGGTGAAGTTGCCCAACGCGCTGTAAATCGGTTCGATGATGTTGTAGCGGAGCCCCAACTCCACGCTGAACTTGCGGTGCACTCTCCAACTGTCCTGGGCGTAAAACTCGAACTGGTTGAACCGCGCCCACATCCACGTGTCGACTTGCCCCTCCGTGTAGGTCTGGAAGTTGCCCAGCAGGGTGTCGGCGACCGCGTTCTTAGAGGTCTTGACTGCGGAGGTATTGAAGGTCACCGTCCCGTTCTCGTTGTTTCCGGAGTTGTTCTGGTTCTTCCGGCTGCGCGTGAGCTGCGTGCCGAACTTCAGCGTGTGCGCCCCGTGAACCTTGCTGAAGTCGTCCCGCCACTGGAAGGTGGCCATATTGTTCTTGATCCGGTCGCCCGCCGTATAGCCCGTGAAGCCCGAGATGTTCACGCTGGGGCCGACCTGGTACTGATTGGGGGGAAAAATCTCCGGGTAGGTGAGCCCGAGGGTGGAGCGCAAGAGGATCTGCAACTGCGGATTGCCCGCGATCTGGTTGTGGGTCACGCTGAAGCTGAAGGAGTTCAGCATGGAGGGAGAGATTGTCTGGCGCCAGGAGGCGATCGTCGTGTAGCCCGGTCGAGGCCGCCCGCCCGGGACGATACCCAGGTTGCCGCCCTGAAAGGGGTTCCAGATGTCCCAATTATCGTGCGTCCAGCGGTAGGAGATCTGCGTGGCCGGCGAGAGGAGGTAGTCCACCTTCAGCAGGTCCTCCCGCGTGTCCGTACGGTTCACCCCGTTGATCGAGTAATTGCCGCCCGGGCCGCCGAAGTTCGGCAGCGGGAAAGGCTTCAGAAGCGGAGGGCCGTTCTTCGAGAAACGGTCCGCAGGAACTGTGCGATTCGGGAAGGCCAGCCCCGAGAGCGGGTCGACGGGAGCCGCCAGGGTGGAATTCCGGAAGTCGCCGGCGCGCTCCGCCGCCGTTGGCACGGTGCTGATCTGCGCAACACCCTGATGATTGTACTTCCACTCCTGACCGGCGAAGAAGAACCACTTGCTGCGGTCCTTGTTCCACTTTTTGGGGATGTAGAGGGGGCCTCCCAGTGTCCAACCGAAATCGTTGAACCGAAGCATGGGTGTTGCCAGCGCGAAGAAACTCCGCGCATCGAAGCTGTCGTTGCGCACGAACTCGAACAGGGAACCGTGAAAGTCCCGTGTGCCGCTCTTCATCACCACGTTCATGATCGCGCCGGCGCGCCCGCCGAACTCGGCGCTGTAGCTCGAGGTCAGAATCCTGACCTCCCCGATGGCGTCGATGTTGGGGTTGATAATGGCGTTGCTGTTGGCGCCGTTGTCCATATTGTCGGTGCCGTCCACCATGAAGTACACGGAGTTGGTCCGGACGCCATTGACCCTCTGGGCGGTGGCGTTCAGGCCCAGGCTGAAGGGATCCGTGCTGGCCGCCATCACTCCCGGCACCAACTGGAGCATCTGGACGTAGTTCCGCCCGTTGAGAGCGATCTGCGTCAACTGCCGCTCGGTGATCAGTTGGGAGACGTCGCCGGAACTGGTCTGCACCTGGTCGGCGGACGCCGCCACCGAAATCGTCTCGGTCATCTCGCCCAGCACCAGCGTGAAGTCCACTGTGCGCCGCGAGGCGGCGTCCAGATTGACGGCGGACTGCTCGCTTGGCCGGAAGCCGTGGGCTTCCGCTCGCACCGTGTAGGTTCCGCGCGGCAGCGATGGAAACGAATACGTGCCGCTGTCGTCCGTCGTCGCGGACTGCAGCAGACCTGTCTCGAGGTTGCTCACGGCGATCGTGCACTTGGGGACTACCGCCCCGGATGCGTCGAACACCTTGCCCGAGATTTGGCCCACATTGGTTTGCGGCCAGGCCGGACTCCAAACCAGCAGGGCGAGCACCAGTACTACTCGAATGATCCGCGCGAGTGACATCAGTGACACCATGATTGCTCCTTTCTCACATCGTGTCCGGATTTCCCATTCCGGACTCCCGGCTCCGAGCCAATATGCACCCCGCCGCCGACACTAGCAGAACCTCTATTCGGGACTACAAGGTCTTATCAGGGTGAATTCCCCTTGACGGTTGAGTATACACCAACCACCATGCTTTTGATCCCACGAGTTGCATTTCTTCCGCCGGGAGCCGCCTTCGCCTCGCCAAGCGTAACTTTCGCGCCGGAATTTCCTTTTTGGCTTAACCCCGTATCACGCCAAGTGTACTCCAACAGCCGCACTTTGGATGCTGTCAGAATTTGGCGCTACCGGACGGGGTTTTGCACAAATCGGCAGCCGCTGGCGGCCTCAAGCGCCGCGCTCCACCATCCAGTCCACATTGCGGAATCCTGGATTGATGTTGATGTCCTTGCGAACGCCGCGCGCATACGTCTCGCGCCACGCTGCCGGAGACGTGCCCGTGACGCAGTGAAACACCCGGGTGAAGTGGTGGATACTGCGGAAACCGACGATACTGGCGACCTCCTTCAGAGCGCAATCCGATTCTCGGATCAGACTCTTGGCCCGGTCAATTCGAAAGTGCGTGACGTATAGCAGCGGGGAGACGCCCAGAACGTCATGGAAGCGCTGCCGGAGGCTGCGTTCGGAGCATCCCAGTTCGCCTGCCAGCCGGCGCACTGTGAGCGGCTCGGCGATATGCTGGCTCACGAAATTCATGACCGCGCCGGCGAGCATGTCGGCGCGGGCCACCTCGGTCTCCGCTCGGGACTCAGGCGTCGCGGTTTTGCGCGGCTGACTGATTCGCCGCAGCCGCAGAAGAAACTCCAACAAGTGCAAAGCGCACATTTCGCGATACAGCGGCTCTTGACCGTTCCCCTCCTCCCAGATGCGTTCGAACAGCGGGCGGACACTCGAGTCGGCAGCGCAATAAACCGGCGTTATGCCGCGCAGGGCGGAGGCCAGCGCGCGATTGCGCACGGTGAACTTCAGGTCCAGGGTGCGCACGCGAGTGCTGGCCTTCAGCCCGTGTGTCACGCCGGGCGGCGTCACAAATACGTGGGAAGGTTTTATGGGATACTGCGTTCCGCCCAGGGTGAGCGTTCCCGCTCCGGCAACCAGGTAGACGGCCTGAAAGAACTCGTGAGAGTGCGGCTTGAGAACCCAGCCAGGATTATAATCGTACCGCGCTGTCCACAAAACCTCGGCCGTTTCCAGCAACATGGCGAAATCCGAATCTCGGTACTCATATTCTATTGCAGATTCAGATTTATGCAAAAGGATGTCGTCTTTGGGCAAATACGGGGGACCGCCACAGCTTTCCAACAGGATTAGAGTAGGAGTGAAAACCATGACTACTGAAAGCACTCGCCGCGAATTTGCCAAATTCGCCGCGGGCACAATGACGGCCCTCAGCGCCAGCCGCGTGATGGGCGCCAATGATCGCATTCGCATGGGCCTGATCGGCTGCGGCAACCGCGGCAGCCAGATCTGGAGCATCTTCCTGAAGCAGCCCGAGGTGGAGCCCGTCGCCGTGTGCGACGTCTACACTCCCTACCGCGACGCTTGGAAGCAGAAATCCGGTCCCAACGTGCGCGCCTACAAGGACTTCCGGGAGCTGCTGGCGCAGCCCGACATCGATGCCGTGGCCGTTGCGGTGCCCGACCACTGGCACGCGTTCATGACAGTGAAGGCGTGCGAGGCCGGCAAAGACGTGTATTGCGAAAAGCCGCTTTCGCTGACGGTTCTCGACGGGAGGAAGATGCTGGACGCCGCGCGCAAGCACGACCGCGTGGTCCAGACCGGCTGCCAGCAGCGCTCGGGAGAGCACTACCAGCAGGCGGTGGACCTGATCCGCGCAGGCAAGATGGGCGAGGTGCACAGCATCGACGCGGCCTTTATGCGCAACGCGATCCCGGGCTTCAAGCCCCGCGAGCTCACGGCTGAGCTGCCGCCGACGCTGGATTGGGATATGTGGCTCGGACCGGCGCCCGCCCGCCCCTTCGACCCCTTTCGCTGCCTCTACAACTTTCGCTGGTTCTGGGATTACAGCGGCGGGCAGATGACCAACTGGGGCGCGCACGACCTCGATATTTGCCGTTGGATGGTGGGCGCGCGCGCGCCATCGGAAGTCACGGGTGTGGGCGGCCGCTGGGTGCTGCGCGACGGCGGCGAAACCCCGGATATTCAGAACGTGCTGTACCGGTTCGACAAGGCCGTGGTCACGTGGACCGCGCGCGAAGTGAGCGCGGGTGACTCGTTCTCGATCATCGTGCACGGCACTCTGGGGACCATGAGGCTCGGCCGTGGGGGGTTTCAGATCAAGCCCGAAGTCGCGGGGCAGCCCCGGAAACCGGCCATGGAGCCGATGCAGGTAGCGGGTAGCGACCTCGAGGGGCACCACATCCGGAACTTCCTCGAGTGCGTCAAGAGCCGCAAACGCCCCAATGGAGATGTGGAGGAAGGCCACCTTACCGCGGCGATGTGTCACCTTGGGAACATCTCGACGCGGATCGGCCGCGCCGTCCGCTGGGACCCGCAACGTGAGGAGATTCCGGGAGACAAGGAAGCCAACAGCATGCTTTCGCGGCCCTACCGCGCTCCCTGGAAGTTGTAGGGGCCCGGGCATGCCTGGCTCGCGCCGTCCGTAGGGGCGAGGCATGCCTCGCCCCTACGCCATATCGTTACAGGTTCGCCTGCGCCAAATACCCGCGCAGTTTCCCCAGGTCCCGCTTCATTTCACTGTAAGCCAGTTCCCGGTTGACGACGGTTCTTCCACTGGTGTCGGTTCCGCCGCCGAGGGGATATTCGAAGTGTAGTTGCAGCGGGCCCGAAAAGCCGGAATCCGCAACCATGGCGAAAAACTGCGGCAAATGGACCATGCCTTCACCCAAAGGTTTCCATTGCGGCCGCCAGTTCCCGCCGGCGTCCTTGGCCCACACAAAATCTTTCACCGCGATGCCGCGCAGATAAGGACCGGTGATCCGGAAGCCGTTGATCCAGCCCCCCGCGCCTCCCTCGATCACGGCGTGGCCGACGTCGTAGTTCACTCCGACCGCGTTGGGGTCGAAATCCTTCAGCAGGATGTAGAGATCCCAAATCGACGCGCCCACCACCCCCGTGCCCGAATGAGTGTGATACATGGCGCAGGCCTGGTAGCGCGCATTCAGCGCCGCCAGCTTGGCGATGCGCGGCTTCATCTGTTCGAGCTGCGAGGCATACGGTTGGCCTGCCACGTACCGGAAGCCGCCCCAGCGGTAGTTGCGAATCCCCAGCGCCGCCATGGCCTTGAGAATGTCTTCCGTGAACGGTGTCTGGGTATCCACGATGTCCGCGGTGATCATCGGCACCTCGAGCCCGTGTTGCCGGATGATGCCAACCAGCGGGGGCAGATCCTGTCCCACTCGCTCCGGTTCCACGTGCCCGCCCCTGCGCACGGTGATGTCGATTCCGTCGTAGCCAATGTCCGCGGCGGCTTTGGCCAGTTCTTCTCCGGCAAGGAATTGCAGGTGCTTGGAGAAGATTGCCACTTTCAACTTGTGCGGCGCGGGCTTTTCGTCGGCGGCGCGAGCCGGCACCGCCTGGCTGAGCATTACAGCCCCGCCACTCAGAAGAGTACGGCGAGAGACTCTTGGTTCCATGGCTACTACGTTACTGTATTTCCCATATTCGGTAAACCCCGTCGAAATCGGCGAAGCAGCATTCCACCGCAAGCGACGGCTCGCTGGCGCGCAGGAATTCGGCGGCGCGCACGGCATCGGCGGTGACTAAATCCATGGGGGCATCGGGGTAGGCGCCGCACTCCCGGTGAGCCACAATTAGCACGCGCCCGGAGCCGTGCAGCCGCATCGACGCGCGGACCATGCGGAGGACGAAATCGCGGTCCGCGTCGCACTCCGGCGCAGCCAGCGATTTCGCCCCCCCGGGAATCTTCACGTGATCGAACGTCGCAACCCCGCGCCGCTTGAGAAACTTGCGGACCGCCAGATCGAAGCGGGCGTCGAAGCAAGTGATCACACAGGCGTCCGCCGCGTAAATCTCCCGCGGCGAGTCGAAGTGGAAGAGTTTTTCCATGACAATCACGCAAAGGCCGGCACCAGCTTGTAGCCCCGCTTGATGAGGTGGGGCGTGTGCCTGGCGATGTCGGCGAGGAAGGCGCGCGGATCGGCGGGCGCGATCCGCAATTCGGAGGCGATGCCATACTGGATTCTGACGGGATCGGTCGAGAGGACCAGGTTGCCCCGATCGTCGGAAATCGGACCGACAAAGGTGATCACCTCGTAAGGGATCAGCCGGCGCCATAATCCGCCGCGAATCAGAAGGCCGTCGGCGGTGGTCTGGTAGGACTGAGGATAAGCGCAAATCAGCAGAACCAACAACACCGGTCCGGCAATCCAGTAATCCACTCCAACCAGAAGCACGATAACCGCGAAGACGATCGCCGCCGCGATCCACCAATCGATCTTGGCTTGATGAGTCATACAGTTCTCCCGCGGAGGCGGCCGGACACTTGCCGGCCGCCAGGACGACACACAGTTCATCCCGCTTTCCGCTTGGATTTGATCTCCTCCAGCAGGCGGTCGATCTCCTCCTGCTTCTCCATGGCCGCAAAGCGGTCTTCCACGTTGTCGGCCAGCAGCTCGGCCTTGGCCTGGGCCGCGGCTTCGGTGTGGTGCACCTTGCTCTTCATGCGGTCGAAGGCGGCGGCGTGGGAGCCATCGCCGATGTTGATGCCGGCGTCGGTGGCCTTGCCGAGGGCGCGCGAGCGGCGGTGCTGGGCAATCAGCATGTCGCTCTTCGACTGCGCCTCGGCCAGCTTCTGCCCGAGCTTCAGCAGCGCGGTCTTGAGATTCTCCACCTGCGTCTTCTGGTCCTCCACCTGCTGCCGGAAGCTCTCGGTAGTGGACTTATAGCTCATGGAGCGCTCCACCGCGGCGCGGGCCAGGGAGTCGTCGTGCTTGTCCACGGCCAGCTCGGCGCGGCGCATCCATTGCCGCTCGTTCTCCTCGTTCTCCTGTAGCTTCTTCTCCAGCACGTGCTGGTCGGCTATGGAGATGGCCACCTGGGTCTTGACCTGGAGCAACTGATTCTGCATGTCCAGAATCACCTGCTTGATCATTTTTTC
>JBEKYW010000027.1:0-70927 GCA_049510555.1 Bryobacteraceae bacterium | reverse complement strand
GGAGGCAATTTCAGAGTGCATCCAGGCGCCCGCCAGTGGCTCATTTGGCGCATGGCGCCGAGAATATTCTGCCAGCGCCGACAAGAATTCAACCATGTAGGTACTGACGGTCGCGGCTCAGTGCGCGGCTGATGAGACTCATTTAGACAGTATCCGCGGCTGCTCGTGTCTCAGCTCTGCGGCTCGAGCCACAGGCGGTCCGCATTCCACAACGCCTGTGGACGCAGAATCGACGGGGAGAGGTTGCGGAGACGATGGGAGGCGGCCATCAGTGCGTTTTTGTAGACCAGGTAAAGGAACGGGTCTTCGTCGGTGGCGATCTGCTGCACGCGGTCAAAGAGAGCTTTGCGGCGGTCGGCGTTGATGGTGGTAGCCTGCTGCCGCATGAGACGGTCGATCTCCGCCTCCCAGGCCGTTTCCGGGGTCTTCTGATTGGGGTTCCACTGGTGGTTGGACGCAGAGCTGATCCATACGGACATCTGCCCGTTGGGATCCAGGTCCACGTTGACCAGACCGAGGAGACAGGACTCGTACTGGAAGGACTTGCTGATCCGTTCGATCAGCGACGGGAAATCCAGAGTGACAATGTTGAGACGGATTCCCAGAGCGGCCAGGTCCTGCTGAATCATGGCGGCGATGCGTTCACGAGAACGATTGCCGGCGTTGGTAACCACGGAGAATTCCACGGGGTGGCCTTCGCGATCCAGCAGCGACTGGCCGTCGTTGTGAAAGCCGTCGGCCGCCAGCAGGCGGCGAGCCTGTTCGATGTCGAACGCCTGCGGCTGCAAGCTGCGATTGAACCAGAAGAGATTGGCGGGCGAGAATGGGCCGACGCCGGGTTGAGCGTGGCCGTGATACACCACGCGGCTGAGATCGTCCCGGTGGATGGCGTGGGAAATGGCGAGCCGGAAATTGCGGGAGCGGAACCAGGCCTTGCGGAAAGCGGGGATGGGCGCGGCGGCATTCATATTGAACCACATCATTTCGCCTTCGAGGGTTGGGCCGGCATCTTTGACACTGGCGCGGTCTTCCGCGGCAAGCTGTTCGAACTGGTCGGGGTCGACGGAAGAAATGAGATCAATCTGCCCGCGGCGGAAACGGAGCAATTCGGCTTCGCGATTCTGTTGGATCTCCAAGCGAACGGCATCCAGATAGGGCAGCCGGCGGCCGCGATCGGTTTTCCAGTAGTTGGGATTGCGCGAGAGCAGGATGTAAGAACCGGCCTTGTACTCGGCGATGTGAAACGGTCCCAGGACGGCGCGTTCGCGCAACGCGGAGGACTGCGACATGATGGCAACCTGATCGAAGAGCCGGGCGACGCCGGCAATGGGCTCGGGAAACATCACCGCGATTTCGTACTGGCCGCGCTCGGTGGTCCGCACCGCCCCGCTGCCGCTTCGGAAGGCATCGCCCGTAGGGGAGTGCAGGCTGGGATCCATCAGCACCTGCATGGTGTAGGCGACGTCCTTGGCGGTGAAGGGCGCGCCGTCGGAGAAAGAAACGCCTTCGCGCAGTTTGAAGACAATGCTCTTGCCCGCATTTTCGAGCTTCCACGACGTGGCCAGCTCCGGTTCCAGTTGCTGGCTGGCGCGATTCACGCGCAGCAGAACTCCGCCGGTCAGGTAGCGCACGGTTTCAGAGGAATCGTCGTCCACCATTACCGGGTTGAGGGTTCGCGGTTCGCTGTGCAGGCAGAAGCGGAGCTCGCCACCCCATTGGGCCTGGAGATTGACGGAAGCGAGAGCGGAGAGAATCAGGATGCCGAGTGTTTTCATGAGCGGTGAACCTCACTGGTGTGTAATGCAGATCCAGGGCCAATGAGAAGTGGTTTGTTTCGAATATGTTGAGTGAATCAGCTCAGAGACAACTTGGCGCCGGAGGACAGATTGTCCCCGGCGCCAATTGTCACGAACGAGGATAGCTATGAAACGAGCGAAAGCATAGGTTCACTTCTCGCCGTTGACCAACAGGTTTACGGATTCCGAAGCGGGAGTGGAGTCGCCCCAAGCGGCGCTATCGCCCCAAGCGGCGCTGTCGCCCCAAGCCGCGCTGTCTCCCCAAGCCGCGCTGTCGCCCCAAGCCGCGGAGGTGCCGTTGAGGAACACGGCGGTGCCCCAGGTAATGTAGTCGCCCCACGCGGCGGAATCTCCCCAGGCGGCGGAATCGCCCCACGCGGCTGACGAGGAGAACGCCAGGTACACGTGGTGGTCCACCGCGTTATAGACGGCAACCGGCGAGCGGGCTGTTTTTCCGAACGGCAGCACGTCCACGTTGCTCAATGCCGCCCAAACGTCCAGGTACCCGGCGCCAATCGTAAAGATATCGTACTGGCTGGTGAATGTCTGTCCGGTGACCGGATCGGTGGCGACACTGTAGGTCGGAAAGGTCTTGTTGGCGGTTTTCATGAGCCGCGCCTTGACCAGATCCGGCGTGAGGGTCGGATCCTTTTGCAGCATCAAGGCCGCGGCGCCGCTCACCATGGGAGCGGCCATGCTGGTGCCGCTGAGCATCATATAGCTTCCCGCGGAACTACCCGAGATCTGGTTCGCCGGGTACTGTTTGTACAGGTTGCTGTTCATTGCGCTGGCGACGACGCGGTTCCCGGGCGCCACCAGATCGGGCTTGACCACGTGGTCAATCGACGTGGGACCCTTGGAACTGTAGCTGGCGATCAGGTCATCGGACCGCGTGACGGTAAACATGGTCTTCATGGCGCCCACGGTGATGACGTAGGGATCGTTGCCCGGCGAGGTGATGGTCGCATAGCCGTTGGTCCCGAGGGTGTTATTTCTGCCCCCGTTGCCCGCCGCGACCACCACCACGATGCCGGCCTTCCAGGCCTGCTCGACGGCCTGGCAAAGCGGATCGAGGGTGTAGCTCTCCCACACCGGACGGCCCAAAGACAGGTTCATGACGCGGATGTTGTACTTGCCTTTGAGTTGGATGGCTCGTTGGATGCCGGCGATCACGGTGCTGTCAGTCCCCGCGCCGTTGCCATCGAGGACCTTGAGGCCGATGATGGTGGCGTTGGGCGCTATCCCGCGGTATACGGCCGGCAAGGACGCCTTGATAGAGCTGCTGCCATTTCCCGCGAGGATTCCGGAAACGTGGAACCCGTGACCATAGTTGTCCGCATCGCTCGTGCTGAAGCTCTCGCTGTCGACGACGCGCGATGCAGTCCCGGCAGCGTTCTGCAAATCCTTGATGGCGGGTTTGACGTAACTGTCGAGGACCGCAACGCCGATCCCGGTTCCGTCCCACCCGTATTTCTGGGCGATATCGGCCTCGAGGGCCGGCACCGCATAGTTCAGCGAGCTATAGACCGGCCGGTCCGGCGAGATGTATTCCACATCCGGGTCGGCGGCAAGCTCCGCCAGGCGGGATGCCGGCAGCGAGTAAGCTCCGCTCTTGATGAAGCCCATCTCGCGTTTGAGGGCGCCGCCGCGCTGGATTATCCTTTGATGATGCACCTCGGTGGGAGCGACCTTGAACCGGACGATCACGTCGACGTTGGCGGTTGCGTCACTGGCTTTCAGGTCAGTAGCGATCCTGGGAGGCTGCGCGGCAACCAACCCTGCCGCGAGCAACATCCATCCGAAGCTTTGAGGGTTTCTCATTCGATTCACCTCATTGACGAATCTGCATTCCCGGTCAAACTACTTCTCACCTTTACCCGGGATGCTGGCTGCTCCGGGGGTCATGGTTGCCCACGCGGTTGAAGATTTCCAAACCGTGGTGAAGCCATTCGTGGTGCTCTGGGTGACAGGCGTAGCTGCCGCAAAGGCGGCCATGTTGGTTCCCTGGAGCAGAACGCTGGCGCCCCAAACGGTGGAGTCGCCCCAGGCAATGTCGTCGCCCCAGGCAATGTCGTCGCCCCAGGCAATGTCGTCGCCCCAGGCAATGTCGTCGCCCCAGGCAATGTCGTTGGGGTTCACGATGGTGATTGTGTTGCTGGAGGAGTTGAACACGGCAACAGGCGAAGGCGTGGTGCCGGTCGGCAGGGAAGTGCTGTTGATTGCCGCCGCGACATCGAGGTACCCGGCGCCGATAGTGAAGATGTCGTAGTAGGCGACGAAAGTGGCGCCGGTGTCGGGATCGGTGGCAACGCTGGAGACCGGAAACGACTTGCTGGCAGTCAGCATCAGCCGTCCTTTCACCTGATCCGGTGTCATCGAGGGATTCTGCTGGATGAGAAGGGCGGCGGCGCCAGCGACCACCGGGGTGGCCATGCTGGTTCCATTCAAGGTGATGTAGGCCGATGCGGAACCGGCGGGAGCGCCGTACGTGGTGGGGTCAACTCGGTTCGTCGGAAACTCGCCATCGAGCGTACTGCCGGGAACGCGGAGAGAAGCGATAAAGCTGCCGGGAGCCACCAGGTCGGGTTTCACGAAATGGTCCACCAGGGTGGGGCCCTTGGAGCTATAGCTGGCGACCAGGTCATCAGTGCGGTCGGTGGTTGCTTCGGCTTTCATGGCGCCAACGGTAATCACAAAGGGGTCGTTGCCGGGAGCGCTGATGGTGGCATAGCCCTGGGTGTTGGCGGTGTTGTCGCGGCCGTCATTTCCGGCGGCAACCACTACCACAATTCCGGCCTGGTAGGCGGCTTCGACGGCCTGGCACAGGGGATCCTGTGCCCAGGATTCGTAGACATCCCGGCCCAAGGACAGGTTGATGACGCGGATATTGTAAGTCTGCTTCAGTTCGATGGCCGCGTTGATGGCGGCGATCACCGAGGCATCCGTTCCCGCGCCGGTTTCGTCCAGGGCCCGCAGGTTGATCAGATTTACCCCGGGAGCGATGCCTTGGTACTTGCCGCCGGAGTTGGCGCCGTTGCCGCCGATGATGCCGGCCACATGCGTGCCGTGGCCGTAGAAGTCGTTTGTGCCGGTGCCAACAAAGTCTTGGCTATAGACTACGCGGCTGGCTGACGAATTAGGGACGTTCAAGTCCACATTGGTGACGTCGACGCCGCTATCGATCACGGCGACGCCGACTCCAGCGCCCGTCCAGCCCAACTGGTTGGCCAGTGTGGAACCGACGGTGGCGGCGGTGATATCCAGGTGGCGAACCACTTTCCGATTGGGCGAGACATATTTCACGCCCTTCATCCTGGCGATGATGGGCACCTTAACTGCGGCTACGGTGAACACCTGGACCTTGGGTAAGTGTTTGAACTGCGTCTTCATGGTCGCGCCATTGCCTGTCAGTGCGCTGAGCTGGGCGGCATTGGGTGCGCCGGAGAACTGCACCAAGATCGTGACGGGGGTTTGAGGGTTGGTGGATTTGAAATCCGAAGAAACCGATCCCGCAAAAGCGGAACCGGCAAGTAAGAGCGTGCAAATCAGTTGAAGTGACCGTTTCATAGTTGCCTCGGACACACTAGAAGCACGCCGCTCGCCACAGGCTAAGTGGTTTGTTTTCTTTGAATAATGGGGACTATATCAGGACAGTTTGTCCCTTTGGGACAAGATGTCCCAGGGGGGCGCTTACTGGAGAGTGGGGATGGGAAGAGCGGGAGCCTGGGCATGGTGCTCGAGAGAAGAGGAGAGGGCAGCGAGGTCTCCGGCGGCGGCCTGGGTGAGCTCTTTGTGGGCCCGCTTGGTGAGATACATGCGGCGGTCCGCCCCCGCCAGGAGGTCCTCGGCATCGGTACCGTTTTCGGGACAAAAGGCCGCACCGACGCTAATGTTGAGCAGGCGCTCGCCGCAGACTTTCAGACCGGCGCCGATGGCGACCTCCTCGATCACCCTGAGCTTTTCGACAAGATCCGCGCGCTGGAAGCCGGGGAGCACCAAAACGAATTCATCTCCCCCCATGCGAGCGACATAGTCGTAACTCCGGCAGCATTTCTGCAAACCGGCAGCCACAAGTTGCAGGACTTGGTTGCCAACCAAATGGCCAAAGCGGTCATTGACCTGCTTAAATCCGTCGAGGTCGCAAACCAGGACGGCCAGTCCTTCGGCGGTCCGTTGGCAGCGGGCCAACTCGGCGTCCAGATGCAGAAACAGGGAGCGCGCGTTGGGAAGCGCGGTCAGCCCGTCGATGGTGGCGGAAATGGCGGCCTGCTGGTATTGCATCGCGTTTTCAATGGTCAGCGAGAGTTTCGGTTTGAGCGCCAGTAAAACTCGCAAATGATCTCTGGTGAAGGCATCCTTGCCGAGATGGTAGAGGGTGAGCACGCCGGTGAGGCCGACGGCGTTTTCCAGCGGAATGGCCAAAGCCGAGCGCAGGGTGGTGAACTTGGTGGGATCGTTGAGATAGCCGAACTCGACGGAGGGGTTGCCGCTGACGATCGGCTCGGCGGTTTCCGCCACCCATCCAGACAGGCCTTGTCCGACAGGGATCTGGAGGGCGGAGAAGACCCTGGCGTTCTCGCCGCTGACGTACTGCGGGATCAGCCGGCCGTCCTTACGCACATAAACCGCAATGGCGTCATAGGGGACGAGGCGATGCAAACGGCTGTCGAGGACGGATAGCGTTTCATGCAGGTTGAGCGAGTTGCCCAGCTCCTGCGTCAGTTCGTAGAGCATCTGGGCTTCCTGGCGGGCAGCGGCAATGGAAGCGAGAAACTCCGGTTGATGCATCTCGCTCATTCCGGCCTCAAGCCCAGCGGCCGGGGCTTTTCCGTTGGGGATGGCCGTGCGTTTCGACAGCCGATAGTTTCGCGTGCCTCGGGCGCGCGCCAACTCTTCCCACTCCCTGTAGTTCTCCTGCAGGATCTTGACGACGCTGGGATCGTAGCTGATGCCGGCTTCGGAGACGATGAACGTCATGGCTTCCTCGAGCGGCAGGGCGCGGCGGTACTGGCGGTCGGAGGCCAGCGCATCCAGGCAATCCACCGTGGCGAGAATGCGAGCGCCAAGAGGAATCTCCTCGCCTTTCAGCCCGTCCGGATAGCCGCTACCGTTCCACTTCTCATGATGGGCGCGAACCACCGGGACCACATCATAGGGAAACTGCACCCGTTCGAGAATCTCCGCCCCCACGATGGGGTGGATCTTCATTTTTTCGAATTCTTCGGCGGTGAGCTTCCCGGGCTTGGAAATGATGTGCTCCGGGACAGCCAGTTTTCCGATATCGTGTAGAATGGAGCCGGCCCGCAGCGCTTGGATCTGGGTTTCATCCAACTCCATTTTCTTGGCGAGTTCGACCGCATAGATCTGGACCCGCTGGAGGTGGTCGTGGGTGGAATCGTCCTTGGCTTCGATCGCCAGCGCCAGCGCTTCGATGGTCCGTAAGTGCAGGGCGGCAATCTGCTCGGCGTGCAGTTTCTCCGCCTCCAGCTTGCCCAGATACAGCCGGTAGGAACGAAAAATGACATACACGACAGGCAGTGCCAGAACCGTGGTTTCCCACCCCAGGCGATGATTGCACACGCTGATCAGGGCGGCGATGGCGGCGCCAACCAGGTAGTAGGGGAAGGTCCACATGTAGCATTCCTGCCAGACCTTGCGCATGTTCTTGGATTCGGTCAGGGCAACCACCGCGGCGATGGATAGCGAGCCGGCGAAAAAGTATCCGGTAGCCGCAATGGCGCCACTGAGCAGAATTTGTCCCCACCCGGCGGTGATGTGGTAGAGGGCATTGCTGACTGATACCGTAACCGTCAGGCTTCCCACGTTGAACAGTGCGTGTATCAGTTTCGGGGGAGTCCGCGTGCGCCACACAGACTGCACCACCATCGACAGGCAGGCCACAACCACCGTCTCCGGGTAGCTGAAGTCTATCATGCTCGACAGCACGAAGACATAGCTGACCGACATGGTTCCGGGTATACCAGGGAGATAAACCTTGAGTCCGGCGGCCACCAGCGCGATGGCGAGGTGACAGATGTAGTGGCAAGGATCTGCACAGGTCCAGTGGACCATGGCATAGGCGATACAGGCGAAGCCGGCGGCCAGGAAGGCGCCGACATAGAGTTTCGCACCGATTTTCATGCCCATGCCCTCGGTACGCATAGTCACCCCGCATCCCTGGCCAGGATCAGGAAGCCGCTTTCCACCTGTTCGCCCAGTATCCGCGTCCAGACAACCCGGGCGCGCCCGGTCACGCCATTCACTTCGAATTCGACTTCATGGCCGGGAAGCAAGGCCAGCGAGCGGTGCTGGGCGCGAAAACCGGATTTGGCGATGTCCAGCAGGCGCCCGGAGACGGTGGCCAGCCGGGACCCGTTCAGCCACAGGGTTACATCTCCCTGCGCCGGCCGGCGCGGTTCGGCGCGGCGCTCGTTCGGTCTGGGATGGTCAGCACACATGCACGGAGTCCTCCACCTCAGCGGCGCGGTACAGCTTCAATTTGCGCGTCAAGGTGCGCCGGGAAATACCCAGGAGGTCGGCGGCTTTCTGGTGATGGCCGGCAACCTTGTCGAGAGCCGCCAGAATGGTTTCCCGTTCCACCTCGTCGAGGCGCGAATCGGCGGGGCCGGCGATGGGCGGCGGCGCCGGCTCCCCCAGCGACAGGTCCGCCAGCCCGATCTCGTAATCGCGGGCCGCGACCACGGCGCGCGTCACCACGTTTCTCAACTCGCGCACGTTGCCTGGCCAATGGTAGCGTTCCAGAGCGCTATTGGCCGCGGCGGAAAGAGAGGCTTGCGCGGAGTGCTGGCGCAAGAAGTATTCGGCGATGGGAACAATGTCGTCGCGCCGCTCGCGCAGGGGAGGCACGCGGACCTGGCACTGGTTGAGACGGTAGAAAAGATCGCCGCGGAACCTGCCACGCTGGACGGCGGCTTCCAGGTCCTGGTTGGTGGCGGCGACGATGCGGGCGTCCACGGCCACTTTTTTCTGTCCGCCCACGCGGTAGTACGGCACGCCGTCGAGGACGCGCAGCAGCTTGACCTGCATGCGCACATCCAGGTCCCCGATTTCGTCCAGAAACAGGGTGCCGGTGTGGGCCATCTCGAAGAGCCCGGGTTTGGCGGCGTCGGCTCCGCTGAAGGCCCCTTTTTCGTGCCCGAACAGCTCGCTTTCCACCAGGTGCTCGGGCAGCGCGGCGCAATTGAAATCCACCCACGGTTTGTTGGTCCGCAACGAATAGTGATGAATGGCGCGCGCCACAATTTCCTTGCCGGTGCCGGTTTCACCGGTAATGAGGACGGTGGCCGAAGTCCGCGCCATGCGTTCGACCAACTCCAGCAGCAGGCGCATGGCGCGGCTGGCGACGATTGCCTCCACGCCGAGATAGAGATAGGCTTCGGACATCGCCCCTGAACTCTTATCGGATAAAGATCTCCATAAGGAGAGGTCCGGCGGGTTAATGTTTTTTCCCGAACCTCCGATAGGGGAGGTATGAACGGCGATTTGTGCGCCGATGCCGCCCCCTGGCGCATGGTCGAGACGCTGGCGCGGGCCATCGCGGCCCATGCCCGAGACGCTCCCGGCCGGCTCCCGTGCCTGGCGGGCTATGCGCGGGAGATTGCAGGCAGCCTGGGGTGGAGTGAGGCCGGCCTGCGGGCCCTGCGTGTGGCGTCTCTTTTGCACGATGCGGGGGAACTGGCGATGCCCGCATGGGTGGGCGGCGCTTCGCCGGACGAGCGGCCCGGCCCGGCCCAATGGAGCGCTCACGCCCTGCTGGGGGCGGGTATGCTCGAAAGCATGGGTTTTCGCGGGGAAGCCGCGGCGATGGTGCGTGCCCACCACGAACACTGGGACGGCAGCGGGCGCCCGAAGGGGCTTCGCGGGGAGTCCATCCCGGAGGGAGCGCGGGTGCTGGCGGTGGCGGACTGTCTGGCGCGCTGGCCACTGCCGGAGGCGCTCGAAGTCTTACGGCGCGGCGCCGGCACGGTTTACGATCCGCGAATGGTAGCGGTGGTGGAGCAGAACCACCGAAAGATGGAGCGGGCGGTTCGCAACGGGGGCTGCGAGCCGGGCAAAGAAGATTGGGTGGAAGCGATTGCGTCGGCCGCGCGCAAGAATCGCCTGCTGTATGAGTTGACCGGCGAACTGGGCAGCTCGCTGAGCCTGCACGAAACGCTGGTGGAATTCGACAGCCGCTTGAGAAAACTGGCCGACTACCATGCGATGGCGGTCTGGACACCACGCGAGAACCATCTGGCGGCGGCCTACGTGAGCGGAAAAGAGGCGCGCTGGTTGTGCTCGCTGGAGATTCCGTACGGCCAGGGGTTGTCGGGCCGCGTGGCGGAGACTCGCCAAGCGGTGCGCAACGGCGACCCCCGGGAGGAAGGTCCGTGTCCGGCCGATGGGGCCGGTGCCATCGCTCTGCGATCGGCGATGGTAGCGCCTCTGGAACATCACGCGGAACTGGCCGGGGTGCTGGCGCTCTACCACGGCGAGGCGGCGGCTTTCCGGGAGGATGACCTCGGGGTGTTGCTGAGCATCCGGAAAAAGCTCGCCGCGGCGGTGGCCAACGCTCTGAAATACGAATCCGCCGAGAGGCTGTCCACCGTGGACCCCGCGACTGCGTTGCCCAACGAACGCGCCCTTTTCCTGCGGCTGGACGCCGAGTTGGCGCGCTGCCGGCGCAACGGCGGAACGCTGGCGGTGCTGGCGTGCGAGGTGGATGGAATCGAGCGCGTCGCGCGGCGGCCCGGCCTTCTGCAATCGGCGGCCGCGGGGCTGCGCCGGCTCTGCCGCGAGGAGGATTGCGTGGCGCGCATGGGAGACCGGTTTGTGCTGGTGCTGTGCAATTTTGCGCGGCGCCACCTGGCCGACAAACAAAAGCGTATCGAAGCGTTGCTGGCGGAACTCAGCCCGGCCGCGGGCGGCGGGCGCCCGCTCACCGCGAAAGTCGGAGCGGCTTTCTCGCCGGAGGACGGAGGGTGCGCCGAAGATCTGCTGGCGTTGGCGGATTCGCGAATCAACCTGGCGCGGCGGGGCGGGGAGGCGGAAGCGGTCCTCGATGAAGCACGATCCTGAAACCGGCGCCGCCCGGCCGAGGTTCTGGCACGCGGCGCTGCGGCGGTTGGCGTGTCTGGCGCTGACGGTTTTTCTGGCGGCATTCCTGGCGGCGGCGCTGGTCCGCCTGGCGCCGGGCTTCGGAATGGATGAGCGGCAGCTCGATAGCCGGCTCAGCGAAAACAGTATCCGCGCCATTGAAGAGGAGAACGCCGGCAATGCCAACCTGTTCCGGTACTTCGGGCGGTATTTCCTGGGGCTCTGCCGCGGCGAGCTGGGTCAATCGGTGTCCTTCAACCTTCCCGTGCGGGAATTGCTCGCGGAACGCCTGGGCCTTACGCTGCGGTCGGCGGCGGCGGGTCTGGCCTGCGCGTGGCTGGCGGCAATCGCGGCGGGCCTGTTCCTGAGCCTGTCGCGGAGCCGTGTTTTGGAGTTGGCCGCCAGCACCCTGAGCGGCGGGTTGATCTGCCTGCCGGCGGCGGTGGTCGGGCTTCTGGCGCTGTACCTCGGCGCCGGGCCGGCGGCAGCCATTGGAGCCATCCTGCTGCCTCGCATTCTGCGATACGTGCGCAACGTGACCGGCGCCATGGCGCGAAGGCCGCATGTGCTGGCCGCGCGCAGCCGCGGAGCCGGCGGACTGGCGCTGTTGCTCCGCCATGTGTGGTTGCCGTCGGCTCCCGAGTTGCTGGCACTGGGGGGAGTGTCGGTGAACATGGCGCTGGGCGCCACGATTCCAGTGGAAGCGCTGTGCGATGTGCCGGGAGTGGGCCAAATGGTGTGGAAGGCGGCGTTGGCCCGCGATTTGCCGGTGCTGGTGAATGTGACCATCCTGATCGCCGCGATCACGGCGGCGGCCAACCTGGCGTCGGATGCCGCGCGCAGTTTGTGGTGGAGAGAAGCATAAGTGCGGCGGGCGGCCACGGCGATACTCGGCGCGATTCTGATCGTCCTGCTATGCGCCGATTGGATCGCGCCGCACGGATACCAGCAGCAGTTTCGCGCGGACGCGGGCGCCGCTCCGTGCCGCCAGTATCGCTTGGGCACCGATGCCCTGGGCCGGGACCGATTGTCGCGCCTGATCTATGGCGGCCGCGTCTCGATGCTTCTGGCGCCCCTGGCCGCGCTGCTGGCGGTGACGCTGGCGCTGCTGGTGGGGTTGATCGCCGGATGCATGGGAGGGTGGTGGGAACGGGCGGTGGTGACTGCCATGGACCTGTGCCTGTCGCTGCCCTGGCTGTTTCTTCTGCTGGCGGTCCGGGCGATGCTCCCGCTGAACGCCAGCCCGGCTGCATCCATCGTGGTCACCTTCGCCTTGCTGGGCCTGCTGGGGTGGGCGGGCCCTTCGCGCATCGTGCTGGCGGCAGTGAAGCGCCATCTGGCGTCGGATTTCGTTCTGGCGGCGTGCAGCGAGGGCTGCCCGCCATGGCGCATCGCGCTGGTCCAGGTACTTCCCAATCTGCGGCCCGTCGCCGCGGCGCAGTTTTGGGTCACCGCGCCGGCCTTCCTGCTCACTGAAGCCAACCTGGGGCTGCTGGGACTCGGGGTGGCTGAACCGGCGCCTTCCTGGGGAAACCTGTTGCGCGAGTTGGAAAACCTTTCCCAGGTCGCGCGAAATCCCTGGATGGCGGCGCCGCTGGTGGCCCTGGTGGTGGTGGTGAGTTGCTTTCAACTGGCGATTTCGACCGGGGAAATCGAGGCATGAGTTCTTTCGAACCATCCTCTGAAATGCCGCGGGACGGCGCCGGCGCCCTGGAGGGCGGAGCGCTGCTTTCGGTCCATCTTTCGGTGGATTACCGCAACAAGCCGGGCGTGTTGCGGGATGTCGTGTTCGACATTTTCCCGGGAGAGATCTTTGGCCTGATTGGCGCGAGCGGGTCGGGCAAGAGCACCATCGCGCTGGCCATCCTCAGGCTGCTGGAAACGCGCGGGGGCTCGGTGCGCGGATCGGTCCGGTTGGAAGGCCGCGAATTGCTGACGCGCGGGGAAAAGGAAATGCGGGATCTGCGGGGACGCAAGATCGCGCTGGTGCCGCAGAGCCCTCTATCCGCGCTGAACCCGGCGCTGCGTCTGGAGGCGCACTTGCGGGAAGCGTGGCGGGCACACGCAAGCTCACCCTGGAAGGAAGCGCGGGGCTCCGTTCAGCAACTCCTGCGCCGCCTCGAACTACCCGCCGATGACGCTTTTTTGCGGCGCTACCCCCACCAGGTCAGTGTCGGGCAGGCACAGCGGGTCCTCGTCGCCATGGCGGTCCTGCACCGGCCGGCGCTGTTGATTGCGGACGAACCGACCAGCGCCCTGGATACGGTGGCGCAGCACGAGTTCCTCGATCTGTTGCACGGTCTCAACCGCGAGTTTGCCATGGCAACGCTATACATCTCGCACGATCTGGTGTCGGTGGCGGCAATCTGCGGGCGCGTCGGGGTGCTGATGGGAGGTCGATTGGCACGGTGCGGGCCGGTCGAGACCCTGATCGGCGCGGGTGGGCTAAGCGCACTTGCCGGGAGGGTCGCGCCGAATTCGTTGGCGATCGGCGATCAGCCCTTGGCAGGGCGGCATGGCGCCTCTGGCGCAGCAGCCCTGCTTCATGGGAGCGAGTAACGGTCCAGACCTGTTATTGAAGAGCAGTCAGCCGCGCGGCGGGTTACGGTACTCCGTAGCCCGCCCGCGCGCCAAAACGTTTCCTTCTGGCGGCGAAGCCGCGAAGCCCCTCGGCGGAGGAGGATTGGGAGGCTGGGTAATATGAGTGATAAAGGTGGAGCCGCTGCCCCTCAACGCAGATAAAACGGGCTGCAAAAGGAAAAGCGACATCTAGACGCGGGTGCTTCGGGCGAGTAGGATTAGAAACAACTATGTCTGCAAAAGGAGATCACTTCGTCGTCTGCCAGCACCTGGAGAATATCTCGCGCGACGCTTTAGAGAGATACCCGTGGATCATTCGCGATTTCGTGCGCTGGCGACAGGGCGTCTATGCCTTATACCGGCGCCGGAAGCTCTACTACGTTGGCCTGGCAAGCAATTTGAGGTCTCGCCTGACCATGCATCTAGGGGATCGTCACGGGCAGTCGTGGGATCGGTTCAGCGTGTACCTACGCGTGGGAGACGCACCCCTGCGCGAGCTTGAGGCACTCATTCTCCGAGTCGTACGGCCCGCGGGCAATAAGCAAATGGGCAAGCTCCCGCGGTCGGAAGATCTTAAACGCAAACTGGGCCGAGCGGTACGAGAATATTAGAATGAGGACTATCGAGCCCTTATGGGGAAGAAGACAAAGCCGCGAGAGGTCGCCGAAGAACCGACCGCGGTGGAAGAGCGCCAGCCTGTGCTTGCGCAGCACGTCATAGGACCCCTTAAACTTCGGGCGCGTTTTAAGGGAAAACTGCTTCGTGCGCGGGTGCGCCGTGATGGGCGCATTCGCTTCGCGGGGACGCTCTATGATTCGCCGTCGCTGGCTGGCGCCGCGGCGTGCCAGCGCAAAACATGCAATGGTTGGAAGTTCTGGGAGTACGAGCGCGCCGCTGGGGATTGGGTGTTGCTGGACGAGTTGCGCCGATAAAATCCATGCCCATTAACGAAGCGGACACATGTCGAAAGATTGTGATTTGAGAGCACTTTCCCCGGCCAACGCCGACGGCCGCACTGCGGGGGCCCCGCGCAGCCCTCGGTCCAACATCCGGAAACGCCCGGTAGTATGATACGCTTTTCCAGTAAGAGGAATGGATCTCAAGCTCATAAATCAGCGTATTGATAAAGCACTCGCACTGAACCGGCGAGCAGAGATGCTTGTCATCGCCATGGCGAGTTGCATCTTCGTGTTGGGGGTGGGCATTGTCGTCACGGCATACCGGGTCAAGAATCCGTATATCACCACCGCTGGAATTATCCTACAAGGGTTCCTGTACGGTCCGCTTCGGGAAATTCTAAAGCTGCGACGCGACAACCTGATCCTCCAGACACTTCCCGTGTTGATCTCGGACCTGCCCCCCGCACAAGCCGCTCACGAGATTGCAAAGCTCCTCGAATTCCTACGCCGAAGGTGATTATGAGTCCGGTCCAACGCCCTATTGAATCAGTACTGCGTGAGGTGCTTTCGCAAATTGAGGGCGAGGCGGAAGAGCCAGGCGACTCTACCTGGATTCGCTTTTCCTCCCTTTGGCTCGGCGACCGGGACATGTCCTACAACTCCCACAATCAGCGTACGCTCTTGCCGCACGATACGGAGCATTGGCCCCTCTTACTTTGGATGCTTTTGCGATCTGCGGTTTCAAGGGCCGCGCACTACGTGGGCTCCCGGATGCAGAATATTTGGAACAGAATCCTGTTCGGCTCCTCACAACTACGCTCTTAATCATACGAAAAAGAAAAACTCGGCCCTCTGCCGCGCGGCGGAGGTTGATTCGAAGGAACTGACAGGGCGCTTGGGCGTGACCACAACATCTTGTGGTCGGCCCGAGCTTGGCAGGAATCGGAATTTGATGATCGTGCGCTCAGCTTTCCACTGAAAACAACGGGATACAGATCATCAGTCACACGGGCACTGACACTCTCCGCTCCATCAGAAGCCGTGAACAATTCATTTGTAGCCGCGTTCATCTGCGTTCCTCGGCGGCCATGATGCTTTCTCGCCTTCCGGCGGTCGCGGCTCAGTGTGCGGATTGCGGCTTGGCCGGCGCGACCACGTAGACGTATTCCAGGACTGCGTCGCCGGTATTCTTGACGTTGTGGCGCGTCGCGGGGGGGATATAGACGAAACCGGGCGCGGTGAAGGGGCGGGCTGGCTCGCCTTCGATCAGGGCTTCGCCCTGGCCGCGCAGGATTACCAGCGACTCTTCGTTCTGCCCGGTGGTGTGCCAGCCGACTGAGTCGCCCGGCTTCAGCCGGACAAATCCGCTGCGCATCCCGGCCGTCTGCGGCGCGCCCCGAAGCAGGGGGCAATCCGCACCCGCGCACTGAAGCGGCAAAGTAAGCGCGCGCGGCGGCGCAGTCTGCGATGAAAGCGGCAGCAGGCAGAGAAGCGAAATCGAGAAAAGCGGTTTCATCATGGTTTACCCTCAATCGCCAGGACACCACGGGCAACGAGAACGGCTGTTGCGGTCATGGGGTGACCGTCAGAGCCCCCGTGAGTACTTGCGTGGTGGAGGCATCCGCCGCTCCATGGAAACCGGGCTGCTTGCCTCCCACCGCGATCTCGACAACCCCGGGCGAGGCAAGCTGGCGCGGCGTCAGCGTGAACTCCACGGTTCTTGCCTCACCCGGGCGGAGGGAGATTCGCTGGAAGCCTTCGAGGGAGCGGATGGGCACCGTGGCGGAATTCTCGAGGCGTTTCAAATAAAGCTGGACCACTTCCTCGCCGGCCATGGTTCCGGCGTTCTGCACTTCCACCGCGACTTTGGCGTCCCGTTTCGCCGAAGCTTCCCTAGGCATGGCGAGGCGCCGGTAGGTGAACCTGGTGTAGCTCAATCCATACCCGAAGGGGTATAAAGGCTCGCCCTGGAAGTAACGGTAGGTGCGGCCTTTCATTTCGTAGTCTTCGAATGGCGGCAGTTGATCGGCGGACTGGTAGAACGTGACAGGCAACCTGCCGGCCGGGTTGTAATCGCCGAACAAAACATTGGCGATGGCGGTTCCTCCGGCCTGCCCCGGGTACCAGGCCTCGAGGATGGCGGGGACGTGATCGCGCGCCCAGTTCACCGCCAGCGCGCTTCCATTGAGAAGCACCAGCACCAGCGGCTTTCGCAGGCCGGCAATCCTCTGGAGCAGTTCCTCCTGCGCTGGCGGAAGCCCGAGGTCGATGCGGTCGCCTCCCTGAAAGCTTGGTACGGGCACCTTCTGCTCTTCGCCTTCCAGCCGCGGAGAGAGCCCCAGGCAAAGGACGATGGCGTCGGCCTTGGCGGCCGCATCCATGGCGGCCTCTTCGAGCTTGCCGCCCGGCGGCGCCCACACCAGGCGCATGTCGGCATCGTTGACCATTTCGTGGAACTCGACACGGATGGGGTAGAGCTTGCCGGCCTGCAACTCCACGTCCGCGTACCGGTATTTCGACTCGTGAATGTCGTTCGCCCTCACCAGTGACTGGCCGTCGAGGTAGACCTCGTAGGCGTTCATGCCGATGGCGCCCAGTTGATACTTGCCGGTGACGGGGGGCGCCAGGTAGCCGGTCCAGCGAACCCCGAAGTTGTCGTCGTCCATATCGGCGCGGGGGGCGCCGTCCCACCAGCGGAAGGCAATTTGGGGATCGATGCGCGTGAACAGCGGCTGGGGATTGGCTGGAATTTCCGCGGCGGGCTTGCCCGGCGCCCGGTAGGCGCGGCCGTTGAAGTTGGCGGTGTTGAAGTATTCCGCCTGGAGCCCGTTCTGGCGGTTCGGGCCATCCGAAGTGAAGAGCGCGGAGGCGGGGACGGTTTCAGGCGTGGGCAGGTTCTCCGCCAGGTCGCTGCCCTGCGCGTAGAGCACCTGCGTGCGCGACCCGACCGCGCGGCGGATTCCTTCGAGCGGCGTGACCGGCTCCGAGGGGTAGCCGTTATAGTTTCCCAACAGCACGTCGAGGTTGTCGGCGTTCGGCCCGATGACGGCAATGGTCTTCAACCCCCTGCGCAGCGGCAGCACGCCGCCTTCGTTCTTCAGCAGCACGATGGATTTCCGCGCGGTTTCGAGAGCCAGCGCCTTGTGCTCCGGGCTGTCGTTGACGGAATACGGAATGCGGGTGTAGGCCACCCTCTCCGGGGGATCGAACATGCCCAGCTTGAAGCGGGCGGCCAGCAGGCGGCGGAGGGACGTATCGATTTCGGGTTCGCTGATGAGCTTCTGGCGGACGGCGGGGACCAGCGCGGAGTACTCGGTGCCGCAATCCAGATCCGTGCCAGCCTTGACGGCGCGCGCGGCCGCCTCTTCCATGGTGGCAGCGGCCTGGTGGCCCCGGTAAATGTCGCCCACCGCGCCGCAATCGGAGACGACGTAGCCCGGAAAACCCCACTCCTTGCGCAGAATCTCACCGAGCAGCCGCGGATTGGCGCAAGCCGGATCGCCATTCACGCGGTTGTAAGCGCACATTACGGAAAATGCGCCGCCCTCGCGGACAGCCGCTTCGAAATGGGGGAGATAAGATTCGCGCAGGTCGGCGTCACCGACGCGGGCATCGAAAGAATGGCGCAATGGCTCAGGCCCGCTGTGAACCGCGTAATGTTTGGCCGTGGCGACGACCTTCAAGTAATTCGGATTATCGCCCTGCAATCCCTTGATGAACTGAACCGCCATGCGCCCGGTAAGGTAAGGGTCCTCACCGTAAGTTTCCATGCCGCGTCCCCAACGGGGGTCGCGGACCAGGTTGATGTTGGGCGTCCAAAAGGTGAGGCCCTGATAGATGTTCCGCTTGCCGCGCCGCACGAACTCATGGTGCTTGGCGCGGGCTTCGTCGGAAATGGCGGTGGCCGCGCGGAAGATCAGGCCGGTGTCCCAGGTGGCGGCCAGGCCGATGGCCTCCGGGAAGACGGTGGCGCGTCCGGCGCGAGCCACGCCGTGCAGACACTCGTTCCACCAGTTATAGGCGGGCACATCCAGCCGCTCGATGGCGGGCGCCGCGTTCATCATCTGGGAAACCTTTTCTTCCAGGGTCATGCGGGAGAGCAGATCCTCGACGCGCTTGTCGAGCGGAGCGTCGGGATTCTTATAAAGCGGCGCGCTCTGGCTCCACAGGGCCGGCGCCAGGATGAGAGCCTGCCAAAATAGTTTCATGCCTTATTGTGGCTGAAAAAGGGAGGGCGGGGCCGGGGGCGATGGGCTGCCACTGTGATTGACGGGCAATCGGAAACCGGCCGAAGCATGCTGACCTAAAACTGTATTTAGCGCTAAAATGGGTGTCCTGCGAAATGAGGCAACTGAATACGACAGAAAAGGGTGAACCATGATCGACTACGGCAATCCAACCTCGAGACGCAACTGGCTGGGACTGATGTCAGCGGCGTCACTCACCTCGGGTCTGCTGGCAGCGCAGCCCGCGGCCACTGGCGGGGCCGGCCTCGGCGCCCGCGTCTACAATATCGTCGACTTCGGCGCGAAAGGGGATGGCAAGACGCTCGACACTCAGGCGGTGCAGGCGGCCATCGACGCCTGCAATAAGGACCAGGGCGGGACGGTTCTGGTGCCCGCGGGGGTGTTTGTCATTGGAACGGTCGAGATGAAGAGCAATGTCACGCTGCATATTGCGGCGCAGGGTAAGTTGCTCGCCAGCGCCGATGGCAAACAGTACCACGCAGCGGACGCGATTCCGCTCCGCGGGGACTCGACCCTGGGAGACGGGAACGTGGGCCTGATTTTTGGCGTGAATGCCGAGAACGTCACCATCGAAGGCCCGGGAACCATCGACGGCCAAGGCGCGCAATTTCGCAGCCCCACCCGGGGGGCTCCGCCGCCGTCGGGGCGAGGCGGCGCCGAGCGTCCGTATCATCTGCTCTTCCATCGCTCGAAGAACCTGAGGGTCCGCGATATTTTTCTGGTCGCCAGCGCCTTCCATTCCATCCGCGTCATTCAAAGCAGCTTCGTGTGGATGGACGGGATTCACATTCACAACCGCGTCAATGGCAACAACGACGGGTTTCACTTCATCAGCAGCGAGTACGTCCACGTCAGCAACTGCGACGTGCAAACGCAGGACGACGCCTGCGCGCTCTTCGGCAGTTGCCGGTTTGTGACGGTGACCAACAGCACCTTCAGCACGCGCTGGTCGGTCTTCCGGTTCGGCGGCGGGAATCCGGAAAACGTCACCATATCCAACTGCGTCATCTATCAAACCTATGGCTGCCCGATCAAGATGCAGTTCGGTCCGGATGCCCAAGTGCAGAATCTCCTCTTTTCCAACCTGATCCTGCAGGATGTGACGGGGCCGATCTCTATTGACGTGAGTAACCGTAGTCGCAGGAACGCCACTACGAATGAACCGCCTCCAAAAGGGTTTTTGCGGAATATCACCTTCAGTAATATCCGGGCGAGCGTGGTTTCCGAAGGCAGGCAGTTCGCCGACATCGCTTTCCCGCAAAATTACCGGCTGGGCGAGACGAGGCAATGCATCGTGCTCAACGGCATCGGCGATGCTTTCCTGGAAGACATTGTGTTTAACGATGTGCGTGTCACTTATGGCGGGGGAGGCACGGCCGAGGAGGCGCGGCGCGAGGTTCCGCAAGTTGCCGGTGAATACTTCGAGATCGGCACGCCACCGGCCTACGGCTTGTTCGCCCGCAACGTGCGCGGGTTGACCCTCAACGACGTGCGCTTCGAAGTGGTCAAGCCCGATCTGCGGCCGGCGGTGGTGCTCGACCACGTCGCCGACGCTGCGCTCGGGGGTCTCAGCGCGCAAGGGAACACCGAGGCGAAATCGGTGTTGCGGTTCATCGAAACGCGCGATGTCCTGCTGACCGCACCCCGTGTCCTCACGCCGGCCGCGGTATTCCTGGAGGTTGAGGGCGCCGCGAGCCAGGGCATCACGATTGACGGCGGTGACCTGTCGAAAGCGGCCACTCCATTGGCGTTCGAGGCGGGCGCTGGCCAGAGAGCGGTGAAGTTGCGGGCATGAACCGACCGAATTCAGCCGCCGTACGGCATCGGGGGAACTTTTCCGAGCAACCGGGAGTACACAGTCAGGGCGCCGCGGTGATGCGCGGTGTGCTCGACCATGGACCATACGATGTCGCTGATGGGTTGACCACCCATGATCGGGCCGGGCGGCAGCGGCCGGGCGAGATCCTCCGGGCTGCGCGAGCGGATGAACTGGATGGCCTTGGCGTACGCCGTTTCGAGCGCCTGGCGAGCGGCGGCGAGTGAGGTCGCACCCGCCAGCGCCTGACCGATTTTTTCGAAATCGAGATCGAAGCCTTCGGGCCGGGAGACGCCTTCGATGAACCAGTCGAGAGTCTGCGCCGTGTGCGCGACCTGCTGTGCGACGGTCATCATGCCTTCCCGCGGACGGAACGCGGAGTCGGCCTCCTCGAGGACCCTGGTTGAGCGCTCGAAGAAGTCCTTGCCTGCGAGGAGTTGGTTGGCAAAGTCGTAAGGTTGCAGTTTTGGAGTCATGGAAGGAACTATAGCAGAAGGCGAAGAAAAAGGAAAGATCGGCTGGACGCGATTCTGTGCGATTTCATACCCTTTCCGCCCGGTGGCCGCCGAAGGCGTGTATCGTCCGGGTCCCAGCCGCCACTTCGCCACTATGCAGCACTCCCCTCGCAATGAAGTATTCGTCTCCGCTGTTCAACGGAATGCGCCGCCCATCGATAATCAGGGTGTAGCAACCTTGCACTACGATCATATATTCGTCGTAGTCATGAGCATGCGCGGCGGATGGCGCGGTTTGACGGCACGTCCAAAACGCCATCTGGCTCCCGTCAGCTCCGTCGAAGACGTAGCCCTCGACTCCTGGTGTCGCCTGATTAGTTGTGGCAATCCGGTTTGCTGGATGCTTCATGAATTCGGGAAAATCATTCATGGCCGTCCATTGTCGCACCCGCGGCGACGGCCGCGCTGGCCTCCGCCATTTCGAACACGCGGTCCACAGCCGGGCACACTTGTGGTATTCGTGAAGAACCACGAAAGGAAATCTATGTTGAATGCGTTTCTTTGGAAGCTATTCAAGGTTCCTACATTTTGTAGCATCCTTCTTACCTTGCCTTCCTGTGCGCCGAATTCTGCTTTGGCTGCGAGTTCAGGGCGGCCGGTGTTCAACATTGCCGATTACGGTGCGACGAAGGATGGCTCTGTGCCTGCGACGGACGCCTTCCGGCAAGCCATCCAGGCCGCGAAGGCCGCTGGCGGCGGCACCATTTATGTGCCCGCCGGTAAGTACACTTCCGGGCCGATCGAGTTGTTCAGCAACATGACCCTGGATATCGATGCCGGTGCCACCATAGAGTTTCCCGTAGCTCCGCTTCCATTCACTAAGGGCAGGTATCTGGGAATTGAGACGCTAACTCCGATGCCCCTCATTGGCGGCACCGGCGTGGAGAATGTCACGGTCACGGGGCGCGGCATCCTCACCACCGCCGATTATGAAGCGTGGCGAAAGGCATACAAAGGCGCCTATGAAGAGTACCTGAAGGCACACAACGGCGTCGTTTCCACAGGCGGCGACGAGTCTGGCAGCGCCAATGGTCCGCATTGGGATCACCTGCTGAAAGCCCTCGAAGCAAAGCAGCCGGTCTCCGAAGAAGAGTACCGCGAAGCCGCCGCGGAGCTACGCCCCTCTTTTGTCTGCTTCATGAATGCCAAGAATGTGCTCGTGGAAGACGTGCGTTTCATCGGCGCGCCTATGTTTGTAGTGCACTTACTCTATACGGAGAACGCGACCGTCCGCAACGTCATGATCGAGACTTATCCGGGCCCGCATACCAACGGTATCGTGGCGGATTCCAGCCGCTTTGTCCGCATTACCGACTCCTATATCGATACTGGCGACGACGGTATTGTCCTCAAGTCCGGAAAAGACGCCGACGGACTGCGTGTCAATCGGCCAACTGAGCATGTCACGATCACCAACTGCACTGTGCACCACGCCCACGGTGCGGTTGTGATTGGCAGCGAGACGTCTGGCAGCATCCGTAATGTGGTGGCCAGCAACATCACTGCGGTGGACACTGAGATCGGTATCCGGCTCAAGAGCCGCCGCGGGCGTGGAGGTGTGGTCGAGGACGTCCGCTTCGACAACTGGACCATGGAAAATGTCGGTGAAGGTATCGTTGTCACCAGCTACTACGTCATGGGAGGCGAAACCGGCACCAAGCAGGAGCCTGTCTCTGAGCGTACTCCGGTTTTTCGGAATATCGCTATCAGTAATGTGACCATAAACGGTGCAAAGAAGCAGGTGATTGATATAGATGGACTGCCTGAGATGCCCATCGTTGCGCTCCGTTTGACGGATATCCTCGGTTCTGGCAAGGTGGGGCTTACCGCACGGTACACCGACGCGTTGGAATTGCACCAGGTACAACTGAATGCCGACCGCGGTCCGGTTTTCGCAATTGAAAACGCCTCCAACCTGGAACTCGATAGTTTAACGACCCGGAAACCAATTGCCGGGTCGCCAGTGCTGCGGCTGACACAAACTCCGGGAGCGGTACTGCGTAACAGCCGCGCATTTCCCGGGACGGCCACATTTCTTTCCGCCGATCCAGAAGACTTGAAGTCTCTCCATCTCGAGAAATAGGCGGACAGACCTAAAACCCGGTCTGCTCCGTTCGGGCGATGATCTCGTCTTGCAGCGCCGTCGTCAGGTCGCAGAAGTAGTCGCTGTAGCCGGCTACACGCACGATCAGATCGCGATGCTGCTCGGGATGCGCTTGCGCTTCGCGCAGCGTCTCCGCCGTGACTACGTTGAACTGGATGTGATGGCCGTCGAGCTTGAAGTACGAGCGCACCAGGTGCGCCAGGTTGTCGAGGCCCTCTTCTCCGGCGAGGAGCTTGGGCGTGAACTTCTGGTTCAGCAGCGTGCCGCCGGTGCGCGCGTGATCCATCCTGGAGGCCGACTTGATGACCGCGGTGGGGCCGCGGCGGTCGGCGCCTTGCGCGGGAGAAATGCCGTCGGAATGCGGCTCCCAGGCCTTGCGGCCGTCGGGGGTCGCGCCGGTCACGGAGCCGAAGTAGACGTGGCAAGTGGTGGAGAGATAGTTCACGCGGTAAGCGCCGCCCTTGGTGTTGGGCCGTCCGTTGATCTCCTCGAAGAAGGCGTCGAATACCTGCGCCAGAATGGCGTCGGCGTAGTCGTCGTCGTTGCCGTACTTGGGGGTCTTGTTCCACAACATCAGGCGCGTTTTTTCGTGACCGTCGAAATTCACGCGCAGCGCCTCGAGCAAATCGCCCAGGGCGATCGTGCGGCGGTCGAAAACGTGGTAGCGGATGGCCGCCAGGCTGTCCGTGCAGGTGCCCGGTGCGACGCCCATGATGTAGGTGGAATTGTAGCGCGGGCCGCCGTCGTGGTAGTCCTTCCCTTTGGCGATGCAATCGTCCACCAGCAGCGAGAGGAACGGCGCCGGCATGTGCCGCGCATAGAGCCGCTCGATGACGTTGTTCCCGCGGACCTTGATGTCGATGAAATGGTGCAACTGCCGGCGAAATGCCGCGAACACCTGGTCGTAGCTTTGGAACTGGCGCGGGTCTTCCGTCTCGATTCCGATCTGCTTGCCGGTGCGCGGATCGAGGCCGTTGTTCAGCGCGATCTCCAGCACCTTGGGCAGGTTGAAATACCCCGTCAGGATGTACGCTTCTTTGCCGAAAGCGCCGGTCTCGACGCAGCCGGAGGTTCCGCCCGCGCGGGCGTCCTCGATGGATTTGCCTTGCCGCAGCAGTTCTTCCACCACCATGTCGGCGTTGAAAATCGACGGCTGGCCCCAGCCCTTGCGGACAATCTCGAGGCCCCGCTTGAGGAACCGGTCGGGGCTCTTTTTGCTCAATTGCAGGTTGGACGACGGCTGCAACAGGCGCATCTCGTCGATCACGTCGAGGATGAGATAGGTCAGGTCATTGACGGCCGACGAACCGTCTGGTTTGAGGCCGCCGGTATTGATGTTGCAGAAGTCCGTGTAGGTGCCGCTCTCGGCCGCGGTGACGCCCACCTTGGGCGGCGCCGGCTGGTTGTTGACCTTCACCCAGAAACACTGGAGCAGCTCCTGAGCCTGTTCGCGAGTGAGCGAGCCGGCGTCGATTTCGCGCTGGTAGAACGGATACAAGTGCTGATCGAGATGGCCGGGACAGAACGAGTCCCAGGTGTTCAGCTCGGTGACGACGGCCACGTGGATGAACCAGTAGGATTGCAGCGCCTCCCAGAAGTTGCGGGGGCCGTGCGCGGGCACGCGCCGGCAGATTTCCGCGATTTTCTCCAATTCGGCCTGGCGGCGCGGATCGCTCTCCGAGGCCGCCATGCGCTCCGCCAGGTCCGCATGGCGTTCGGCAAAGCGGATCACGGCGTCCGCGGCCATCGCCATGGCTTTGAGTTCCTGCTGCTTGTCGTAGGCTTGCGGATCGTGGAAGAAATCCAGGCGGGCCAGGCTTTCCGCCACCTCGGCTTTCAGATCCGCCAGGCCCTTGCGGTAGATCACGTCCCCCAGAACGGTGTGGCCCGGCGACCGCTGCTCCATGAACTCGGTGTAGATGCCGGCTTCGTAAGCGTCCTTCCAGGCCGGCTCCATCTCGGCGAAGATGCGGTCGCGCATGCTGCGGCCCCGCCAGTACGGGATGATCTCCTCCCGCTGGACGCGCTGGGCCTCCTCACTCACCGAGTAGGAGATCTTCTCGCGCGAGTCGAGGATTTCGAAATCCTCCATGCTGTGGCAACAAAGCTCGGGAAACGTCGGCGTGCCTTTCGGCGCGGGTCCGCGCTCGCCCACAATCAGTTCGCCGGGGCCGATGGCGACGGTGCGATGCTCCATCACGTAGGCCAGCGCGGAGGCGCGCAGCATGGGCGCCGACAGAGGCTCGCTCCGCCGATAGAACTCGGTCACCAGCCGGGCGCGCTCGATGGAGAGCCAGGGCTTGGTCTCCAAGCTCGATTGGCGCAACTTCGCTACTCGTTCCGTCATGACTGACCTCTGACTCTTACGCTGACACCGGCTCGCGCCAGAGCGTCGCTGAAGCGCGCGAGATCCGCCTCCGCGGGCGGCCGCGCGTCGCGCAGCCGGTAAGTCAATCCGAGCCGCTGGTATTTGCCGGCGCCGATATGGTGATAGGGCAGCAATTCGACCTGGCTGGCAGGCAGCGCCGCCAGGTACCGGGCAAAGTGCCGGATCTCGTCTTCCGCGTCGTTGATCCCCGGCATGACGGGAATCCGCACCGTAACTGCCCGGCCGCGCGCCACCAACTCCTCCAGATTCCGGAGAATCCGCCGGTTCGAAACGCCGGTGTATTGCTTGTGCCTGGCGGGGTCCATCAGCTTGAGATCGAACAGCACCAGGTCGGCCCCCAGCGCCACGTCCAGGAACACGCCGCTGGGCGCGTAGCCGCAGGTTTCGAGCACGGTGCCGATGCCCAGTTCCCGGCAGGCGCCGAGCAGCGCGGAAGCGACTCGCGGCTGGGCCAGGGGTTCGCCTCCCGAAAGCGTCACGCCGCCGCGGGACTCCTCGAAGAAAACCAGGTCTTTTTCGATCTCCGTGAGGATCTCGGAGATGGTCAGCCGCCGGCCCGCGATCTGGCGCGCTTCCGCCTGGCACACCTCGGTGCAATGGCCGCAACGGCGGCACAGGGCGGAGGTGCGCACGATGCCGTCCACCTGCTCGATGGCATGTTCCGGACAGGCCGCCAGGCAATCGCCGCAATGACGGCACCGCTCCTCGAAATACAGCAACTCGGGCTGAGAGCTTTGACTTTCGGGATTATGGCACCACCAGCAGGAGAGCGGACAGCCCTTGAAGAAGACGGTGGTGCGGATTCCCGGCCCATCCTGCGTGGAATACCGCATGATGTCAAAAATTACAGCAGTGGATGGGGCGGCGTTTTCGGCCTGGTGCAACGCTACAGCCATGTAAGCCACAGTTTAGCTCTGTACCGAGAGTAGCGCCTGTTGATGTCAGGCGCTATGCGCTGGTTAACGGGTTGATCACCGAAAGCCCCTCAAGCGTGGCCACCGTACAGAGGTTCTTGTCCGAGGCGACCAGTTCGGAGACCGCACCCCGACGCCGTAAGTCCAACGCTGCCGATAGCTGGAGAGCATCCAGAGTCTTGAGCGCATGATCGACGGCGTAGCTCCGAACGAGTGTTTCGGCGTTTTGGAAGTGACGGCGCGCCACCAGGACAACTTCAAAACGGCCTTGAGAGAGGTCAGCGTAGAACAGCCCACGCAATTGTTCGATGGCCAGCTTCTCGATGACGCCAGTTCTGACCTTCGTCGCAAATACGGATTCGATCTCCACCAGAGAAAGTTGCGAGATGATCATCCGCACGCCGGGCGTTCCAACGAGCGATTCCATCCGCTCGCTCCCGGCTTCGGAGTGATAGAGTTTCGCCAGCGCACTGGTGTCGAGGAAGTAGCCAGGCACTTAACGTTCGTTCCGCTCTGCCCTGAAGTCGGCGTCCAAGGAGCCTGGAATCCGCGACAGTGCCCGTCTGACAGTTTCCAGGGAGACGCCGTGGTCCGCGAGAGCCTCAAAGCGCGCGGGAGCCTCAAACTTCAAGTCATCTTCAGGAGCATTGTCGTCGAGAATAATGATGCTGACGAGCTGGTGCTCGCCAAGAGGCAGCGGTTCCACAGGCCGCAGAACGCCGCCCTCATAAACAGCCTGTAGCTTCCGTACCATGATTCGATCTTAGCTCACCTCGCCCAACAATGGCCGATAACTTCAGCGCCCGGTCTGAACATCCGGCTTGATCTCGACTGTGTTCGCGTCCCAGTCGACGGTCACGGTGGTGCCGTCCGCGAAGGTGGTTCGCTCCTTGCGGCGAGCTTTGTCCAGAAATTCGTGGTTGGTCATCTCCAGCAGGCCGATTCTGGCGTGCAGCGCCGTCAGGCGTCGCACCTGGTCGACGTTGGGTTGCGCGCCGCCTCGCCCGCCCATCCCCGTCGACCAACCGTAAAGTGTGGCGCGAAGGTTCCCGGGCCCGCCACCGGTGGTTACCACCGCGTCGTGATACACCAGGTCGTAAAGCGGGACGGTGATGGCGTCCTGATGGTTGGGATCGGTGCCCGTGTTGGCGCCCCGGTTGGCGCGGGGCGTGGTGTAGTCCGCGTAAGGGATCACCCAATCAGACCCGGCCTCGGTGCCCACGATTCCGAGGTTGTGCTGAACCCAACGAAAGACAGCCGCCCGCGAGTTCATGGAATCGGTGCGCGTGGCCGGATGGTTGGGGTTGAAATCCTGGTCGGGCGGGATGTAGCCGAACACATCCTGGTAGCTGCCCTGGGGATGGATGCCATGCTCGAACATCACGCGGTAGTGCTTCACCACGTGGCCGAGCATGAAGCCATTGTTCAGGTAGCCTTGCGTGCCGCCGTCCCAATGATCCATTAACGGGATGTAGCCGTCTTTCCAATCGACCTTGAAGCGCGTGCCGGGAAACGTATTCGCCGGGCTGATATTATCCTCATCGTGAACCGCAAAGTCGGGGTTCCAGGACGGCGCATCCGTATAGTAATCGCGATACTGATCGTGCAGCCAGCACGTGTATCCCAGCTCTTTGCAGGCATCGAAGAAGGCCTTCATGCCCTCCCAGCCGCCGACCTCTGGGGGAGGCGGAAGGGCGTCGGGGGTCTGCCGGTCATATCCCTGATTGAGCCAGCCCGAGAGCGTCACGTTCAAGTGGTCCCAGCCCTGAGCTTTGAGGTCCCGCAGCCGCTTGATATTCTCCGCGAAGGTGGTCAGGCGGCGATTGCTCTCCGGATTCTTGGTGTCGTAAGTGGCGGCGCCCGGCTTCCGGTTGCGCAGCACGCTTCCGCCGCCGCCGAAGGGGACGCCAATCAGGTTCTTCACCACCGGCCTGGCGGCAATCTTGTCTTTGAGAGAGACAAACAGGCCCGAGTCCATTACATAGCGGCGGTAGCGTTTGGCCAGGTCGACATAGTTGCCCTTGGGAAGAAAGGCCATGCGCAAGCTGCGCAGATATGCGAACCTGCCAAGCTGCGCGCGCCAGCTCGGTCCCATGGATGTCGGGCCTCCCGGCGGATGCGAGAATATGTAGGCTGCGTCATCCGGTGTGTCCACGATGACAATCAGAGCCGAGTCGCCCTTGATGAAGCCCCACCACGACATGGACCAGGATTCGATGAGGTGGCTTTGGATGATGCTGTGGTCGCCTTCGGCCCGTTGAATGGGATGGTACGGCTTGGGCCAGTCGCGCGGCAGAAGCGTGCCTTCATCGCTGGAGATCACGGTGTAGTCCACCTCCCGGCCGTCCATTGCCTTTGGCCAGTTCAGCTCCTTGACGGCCGCGCCGTGCTCGTTCACCATGGCTTCCCAGACCAGGTCCTCATCGGCGCCTTCGAGGCACATCGTCAAAACCACGCGCAGGTCCAAGGGCGAACCCAGAGAGCGCTGGCCGGTGTTCCGGAATTGGTCCAATATGAGCCTGACTCCCGTCTTGAAGCCGGTCTCATAGGCGGCGATTTTGATTTGCCCGGCATCGGCCAACCGGAGATGGAATTGGTCGCCGCCGGCGCTGACCAGCATGTCTTCATTCGAAGAAGGAACCATCTTCCAGGTGACCGGTCCGGCGTGAACGCTGACGGCGAAGTCCGGTTCGTTCAGCTCCACGGTGTTCTTCCGGCCCGTCAGTATCCATTTCCCGGCCGTGTGGGCAACTGTGACCTGCGGCGCCCCGGTATCGGCCGGCGATCGCGGCTGTCCGGCGCAAGGCCAGCTCAGGAAAGTGAGATTGGCAACTACTACCACAAAAATCAATTGGCGTTTTCGCATTTCAGTTCTCCAGTTTCTCCTTGAATTTCACTCCTGGCCCGGAGGCCCTCCTTCATTTGGACGCTAGCGCCTTCCCCAGAGCGGTCAACTGGTCGATGAACGGTTGCGAAATCGTCCCGTTCAATTCCACCGGCGTGTCCCAGGTGACGGCGCCGCCGAAGCCTCGGATCTTGCGTGTGTGCTCGATGACCTGCTCGGTAGTGAAACGCGGCGCGCCCATGCCCCACGTCTGGCCAAGGTAGCTCAGCATGTGGATCTGAGTGCCGTCCATCACGCCGTCCACGGAACGTCGCACGGTGGCGAGTTCCGGCTTGTCGATCTCGCCGGCCGTGAAATCTTCGTACGGGGTCATGGAGAGAATCCGGTAGACCACACCGGGATTGAAGGCCACGATGGCACCCGGGTTGCCCGCCCGCGCCGCCGCGGCGAAGCTGGCGAAATTGGGGGGATCCGGAGAACGGTACATGGAATTCGGGAAGTAGCAGCCATCGAACCACCAGCCCGCCACCTTCTTGCCCCACCTTTGCGACCAGTCCCGGATCACCTGCTCCCATTTGCGCTGGAACTCGCGGTTGGGATAGGGCCCATTGCGCCACTCGAGCGCGGCGTCCGCAATCTTGTCTCCCCCGGGAGCGCCTGACGGCAGGTACACCATCAGCTTGATGCCTCGTTTGTTCAGCGCTTCATAGAGATCCGCCACCAGGTCGCGGCGCGAGCACTTGCTGGGCTGAATGCCCACCAACTTGTCGTACACGGCATTGGGGGAAAGATAGTAGCCGGAGTTTTGACCGATGCTGATCTGATAGTAACCGGCGCCTACCGATTGCAGTTGCTTCGCGATCCCCTCGGCGTCGAAGCCGTCTACGAGTTTGTTCCATTCCTCGACGCTCATGGCGAGGTTATGGACGCGGGCTTGCCAGTCCGCCAGGTAGTGGGTCATGACGCCCCACTTGGCCTGTTGCATCCACGCGGCCCGACTTTGCGCGGCCGCAGTCGCGCCGCAGCCCAGCACAAGGGCCAGGACTGCCGGCAGGAGTATTTTGTGGGGCAGGATGGCATCCTGCGCGGCGGTTGGAAACCGCCGCGCGCGCCGATTTCCAATCGGCGCGCAGACTGCCAGTCTGCCCCACGAGCGCATGGTTCTCATAACCCGCTAGAACGTGATCTTGGCTCCCATCTGCAACTGCCTGGGGGTGCTCGCAATGCTCGAGATCACACCAGCCGTGGCTTGGCCAATGGTCGTGCCAGGAGTGCCCAGGATCTGGAAATTGAGGACGTTGAACCCCTCAAAGCGAAGCTGAATGGAACGCTTTTCGCCCAGCGGCACGTTCTTCGCCACGGAGAAGTCCAAGTTGTAGAAAGACTCGTTGTGCAGAGCGTCCTTGCCGAAGTTCCCGAATGAGTAGGAGGGGACTGCGAAAGCCGTGGGGTTAAAGAAGCAGTTCACCGTCCCCGCCGCCGCGGAGCCGCAGGCGCTGTTCGGATCGCCCACCACGTTCGGCCGGGCGTAGCCGCTCAATGTTCCCAGGTTTCCGGAAATGTTGGCGACGTCTCCCGTCACCACCAGGTTGAACGGTTGGCCCGAGCGCGCCAGAAACACGTAGTTCATCTGCCAGTTGCCCAGCACCCACGAGAGCGGGCCTTTGTTGAGCCATCGCTGGTCCCGGCCGAACGGAAGATCGTACACCGTGCTCCACGTAATGAGCTGCGGGATGTTGTACCCGGAGGGGCCATAGTTTTGGCCGGGGGTGAAATAGTTCTGGACCACCGACCCGCCCCCAGTGCCATTCTCGGCGGCGAACCAGCCGCTGCTGGTGTCGAGGGACTTGGACCACGTGTAAGAGAGGATGGTCGTCAAGCCCTTTGACCAGCGCTGCTGGAACTTGGCCTCCAGCCCGTGGTAATTGGCGTAGCCTTTGCTCTCCGAGTAGTGCCAGGTGGGGACCATGATCGGCATGAGTTTCTGGGCGTCGATGGCGGTCGAAGCAGTCCCCTGCGGATTGGAGTGTGGTGCGGCGTTGGCCCATCCCGTGTAATCCAGCCGCGAATTGTGGCTTCCCACGTAGGCCACCGCCAGCATCATGCTGGACGACAACTGCCGCTGGATCTCGACGTTCCATTGCTGGGAGCGGGCATTCTTGAAGTTCGGGTCATTGGTGTACCCGCCGCCGGCCGAGGTCCAGGGACTCGCCGCAACCACCGGATTGGGGAAGTTGCCCACCAGGCCGGTAATCAGAACGAGCGGGTTGCCCGTGGCGCCAGGCCAGATGCCTCCGGGGGTTGCCACGTTCGCAGTCTGGGTGCCGATGCCCGTGGTCCAGGGCCAGGTGGGGCCTTCCACGGTGTTCTGCGCGTACTGGCTCCTGGCGGAGACGGTATCGTAGTAGACGCCGTAGCCCGCGCGGAGCACGGTGTCCTTGGCAAACTGCCAGGCGGCACCCACGCGCGGGCCAAAGTTGTCCGCTACGGACGGAGGTCCCGCGCTGGTTTTACCCGTCATCACGATGTTGGCGTTGTTCGGCACCGCCGACAAGCCGCCCGGAATGCAGGGATCCACAAATGGAGTCGTGCAGGCGGCCACCGAGGAAGCCCCAATCAGGTACTTCTGGTTATAGAGATCCAGGGCGTTCGAAAGCCGGCCGTTGAGCGGCGAGATCTGCCCCAGGTAGTCGTAGCGCAGGCCCCAATCGATGGTCAGATTCCGCCTGGCCCTCCATTCATCCTCGATATAGCCGGACCATACGCTGAATTTGAAATAGACTTCGGAATATATGGGCGTGGAACCCGAGTAGCTGGCCGGCATCCCCAGCAGAGCCGATGCCAGGGAATTCCCGGTCTTGGCGGCCCCCATGTTGCTGGTCTGTGAGTCCGCAAAGCTGTACGACTGGGAGAGATTGGTCTGGAACCGGTTGACGTAAATATACTGCGCGCCCACCTTGATGTTGTGATTCCCCTTGAGCCAAGTGAGGCCCGCGTCCCAGTTCGCGCCCGGATTACCCCGCTGAGAGGGGCCGAGCTGCCCCATGGAGCCGGTGTAGGGTGTGGCGATCCCCACCGTCATCCCCGCGTACTGCTCGACGTTCTTGAAACCGGCGGCGGTGGCCGGCGTATACCCAACGGAGGAATCCGCCGAGATGAAGGTGTACGGTTTCAAGACGGCTCCGGCACGGAAATCGAAAATGAGGCTGGGCTTGAAGATATGGTCCCATCCCCCGCCGAAATTGTAGGCGTGATAGGCCTGGGGAATGTTTTCGATGGTTCCCGTGACGAGCTGGGTGTCTTTCACCCACATCTGCGAAAGGCGCAGGAACACGGTATCGCGATCGCTGAACTTCTGATCCAGCCGGATCTGCCAACTGTTCGCGGTGTCGGTTTGAGGACGGACCTCAATGTAATTGGAGCCGACAATGCCCGTGACATTCGGCTGGGCGAGGTATGCCTTCATGTACGACTGCATGCCCGGCAGGATCAGGCTTGTGGGGACCACGTTGCCGGGGAAAAGCGTGCGAGTGCAACTCGAACCGGTGCAGACCGTCGAATAGGGATTGTAGATCTGCTGCGTGTAGTAGGACTGCGAGAAGTCGCCGTTCAATTCCGTGGCCGTGGGTATCAGGGCCAGGCTAAGCGGGGGTTTGCTGTAACGCCAGCCCTCGTAGGCCGCGTAGAAGAACGTCTTGTTTTTGAAGATAGGGCCGCCCGCGGCGGCGCCGAACTCGTTCTGGTGGTAGGCCACCGGCGCAGCCGGCGTGGTGGGGCTGGCGCTGGGTCCGCATCGCGCGGCGTTGCAGAAGTCCGTGAAGGGATTGCGGGCGTCGAAGGCGTTGTTGCGCACAAACTCCCAGGCCGAGCCGTGATACGTATTTGTGCCGGACTTGGAAGCGAGGTTGACCACGCCGCCGAACACGCCGCCAAATTCGGTCTTGGCGTCGTGGGATTGCACCTTGAATTCCTCCACCGCGTCGATGATCGGCAAGACGCCATAGATGGAGCCGCGAAAATCCGTGTTGATGATGCCGTCCAGGTAATACAGCACGGAGCGGTTTTGCTGGCCGTGGAGCGCGGGCTTGGCGAAGCTGCTCCCCGGTATTCCCGTGATGCCCGCGTCGGTGGTGCTGACACCCGACCCTTGCGCGGTGGAAACCGGGTTGGCGCCCGGGGTGAGGATCAGCAACTGGGTGAAGTTACGGCCGTTCAGGGGCAGCTCCACCACCGCCTTCTCGCTGATGACGCTGCCCAGTTCGGAAGACGACGCCTGAAGCAGGGGCGCCTCCGCGGTGACCATGACCGTATCGGTGATGGAGCCGACGTCCAGCACCATGTTTTGGGTCAGCGTCTGGTTCACGGAGATGTCAAACGGGGGAACCTGCGCCATCTTGAACCCGGTCTGTTCCACGCTGAGAACATAGGTCCCCGGCAGTACGTTAATGAACAGGAAGTAACCGCTCTGGTTGGTCTGGACCTGGGTCACAATCTTGGTGCCCTGGTTGGTCAGCTTGACCGTGGCGCCGGGGACAGCCCCACCGGACTTGTCGATCACGGTGCCGTTCACCTCGCCAGTCGCCCTCTGCGCCCGTAGCACGGGAACAGACACGAGCAACATCACGCTTAACAGCGCTGCTACTGCTACACATCGCAACCTCATACGCTCCTCCTCGTCTGGAGACTTCGCTTTGCTTACGGAGATCACACCCAGCCTGAAATATACTCTGCCTGCAAGAGACTTTCAAGAGAAATCTCCCAATATTATCGGTAAGGATAGCGATATAACCGTTGGCAGGGGCGGTCCTGAGACCGGCGGACGCGCGGTCCTTCATCCGGGGCTATTTCACCAAAGAGACGATCCTGGGCCCGATCAGGTCGGGACTCGTCTGAGAGGCCTCTCGTAATTCCGACAGGGCCCTCGCCTGATCCCCCAGCCCCAGGTAGCCCATCCCCATCAGAGAATGGGCATTGGCCATGCGAGCGCGATCGGAGAGCCCGCGGCCAGACCGGCCGCCTCGGCTGATCTCGGCCCCGGCCGTCTGCTGCAACGCCCGCTGCCCGGATTCGATCAAGCTTTGGAAGATGCCCTGAGCCTTCTCGGTCTGGCCCAGCTTCTTCAGCGCCAGTGCCTGGTAATAGGATTGCGTTCCGGTATCGGTGGCGAATCCGGCCATCGTCCCGCCACCTCGCCTGCCTCCTTGTCCAGCAGGCGATGAAGCTGCCGCCCTGGTCCAAGACTCGACGGCCTTCCGGTGATCGCCCATGGCTTCATACGCATTGCCGGTCAGGTAGGCGATGTCGGCGCTGCGGTAGATCGAGCGGCCGCCACCACCGCTCAATCCCAGCGGTAGATTCGCAGGGATGGTGGCGGCGGCTTCCAGGTCGGCAAGCGCTTCCTGGTACTGCCGATCCAGAATTCTCTTCTGTGCGCGCAAGAGGTGAGCGTCCGTCCAGTGCTCCGCCACGTTCAGGTTCACCCCTTCGGCGACCGCGAATCTCCGGCCGCTCATCATCTTGATCGCTTCGTCGTATTCGCCCAGCCTTACTTTCACCGCAATGGCGCGGTTTTCGGCATCGTCCCGCTCCGCCACCACGGCGGCACTCGCGTCGAACAACGGACGCCTCTTCTCCAGCGGAATCCCCGCCTGTTCGTACAGCTCGTCCAGCTCGGTGAAATGCAGCGCATACCGGCGCTCGACCGATACGGCCTTCTCCATCTCCGCGATGGCCCCAGCGACATCGCCCGCGGGCTTCTGGTGCGCGTATGCTACAGCAAGATTGCGGTGGACGATGGCGAGCGAGGGGTCGATGGCGGCGGACGCCTCCCACGCGTGCGTGGCTTCTTCCGGCTGCCAGTCGTACAGCAGATTCCCCAGGTAATACCGGGCGCGCCCGTCGTGCGGATTCGCTTCGGCCGCGGAGCGCAGCACGTCGATCGCCTCACTCTGAAACGGGAATACGTAATCGGGCGGCATTTTCATGGCGAGGCCATAGTACTCGGACGCTTTCCGCGGATTGCCGAGCTTTCCCGCGAAATAGCCCAAGTAGTAGTAGGCCATGGGATGGACCTTCGATTTATCGGGGGCCGCGGAGGTCATTTCGAGCAGCGCGTCCATGCCGTCCTGCCACAAGCCCGCATCCAGGTACTCCGCAGCCGTCTCCTGCGCGGTGGCGGGATGGCTGTTCATGGTCGAGGCAAGCACCTTGGCAGCCTCGGGCGTCTTGGACGCCAGCCAGCGCTCCGCCATCGAGCGGACATCCAGCGGGTCGGCCCGGTGAGATGCCGAGGCGAGCACTTCGAGGGCTTCTTTCGGCCGGCCCATCTGGCGCAATACGGCGGCCTTCAAGTTCTGGGCCCGGATGTTCAGGGCATTGGAGTCAATTGAGCGATCCACGAAATCCAGCGCTGCGGCCGTGTCTCCGCGAGCGGCGGCTATCTCCGCCAGGGAATAATAGGCGGCCGCCTTCCAGCCCTGGCTCCATGTCGCCTTATAGAACTGCGCATATGCTTCGTCACTTTTGCCCTGTGCCTTGAGGGATACTCCGAGATAATAGGCCGCCTCCCCGTCCTTCGGACTGGTGTACCGGTCCGTCAGCCGGTCGAGCGCGGTACGGAAGAATCTTTCCGCGTCCCCGTACCTGGCTTTTTTCAGATAGGTAATGCCCATCGCGGTGTTCACCCGAGTGTCGGCCGGGTCGCGCCACAAGGCCTCTTCCCAGTACGGCATGGGATCCACGTTCGGATCGTGGAACTGCTGGGCCCGCAAACCTGTCAGATACAGTTCTTCGTTGGTTTTGATTTCACGGGGCGGATCCGGCGGCGTAACCGCCTTTGGCATTGGTTCCGGCTTCAGCCGGACCGGCCTGTAGGAGACCAGCTCCTTTGGGCCATCCGAAATAGAAGCCACGAGATCGTGTCCGTCGATGCCCGCCGGAAGCGCCACCTGCTTTACATACGGCTTTCCAGGATCGATGGCAATCTTCTCCAGGAGAAGCACTCTCTCTCCGGCCTTGAGCGTGATCTGTGCCGCCGGATGAGCCGAAGTGGTATAGAAGCCAACCTTCGCTGAGTTGTTCTTGACGTCGAGGTTCACGGCGGCGTCCAGGTTGGCCTTCTTCACACCGCCGATGTCGCGGAAGGGATACCAGTCCATGGAGAACGAGCGCGTCTCGTAAGGCTGGAGCCAACTGTAGTCCGGCTGGTTATCCGAGTATGCGCCCACCATCATCTCCAGGTACGCCCCGTCCTCGTCGGTCAGCGTCTTGTCCCAGTTGCGCCCGCTCGGCCCGTTTCCCCAGGTGAAAAACTTCTTGCCCGGAATGATGTTGTGATCCGCGAAGCTGATGACCCCGGCCTGCTTCCCGTGGTCGTAGCCGCCGAAGAAATCGTCCTCGTAATTCCAGGCAAACACCGAGGTCGACGTCATGTGGTTCTTGTACCAACTGATATCGACATTGCTCTCGTCAATCGGCCATTTGGTGAAAGTGCGCTTGCCGTGTCCGGTTCCAATCTGAGTGCTGGGAGGAAAAATGATTTGGTAATTCTCGTTCGCATGAACCGCGACATTGGTGAAGCACAGCATGGTATTGACAACCGGAGTGCGGTTCACAATGCGCACCGACGCTTCCAGGTAAGCCTTGCCCGGCCTTAGGGTGTAGCCGACCGCCCAGCGCATCCGGTGGCGTATCTCCAACTCACCCACCCAGATGGTCTTGCTCCCGTCGGCGTTCTCCTCGATCTTGTACTGCACTGGGATGAACGTGCTGGCGCGGTGGTGGTGCGGGATGTTCCATTCCACTCCGCCGGATATCCAGGCGCCGATCAGGCCAATCAGTGCTGGCTTGATCACGTGCTGACGGTAAATGAAATTGTAGTTGTTGGTCTTGTCCACGCCTTCGAAAATCCGGCCTCCCAGCTCCGGGAGCACCCCGATGCGCAGGTATTCGTTTTCGAGAAACACCATGGTGTACGTCTTGTCGACCTTTTTGGCCGTAAGCGTGTCATACATGGGATACGGGTACACTGGCGCCAGCGCGCCCTGCGAGCTGCGCCCGAAGAAGAACATCGGGTTGGGCTCGGGCGGGCCGGCCAGGTACGTGGGGATGACACCCTTGGTTTCCCAGGCCGTTACCTTGGCAGGCTCGGCGCTAAGCAAGGTGAGCGCACCGAACAGGGATACGATGCCGAGCTTCCACACCAACGGCAACTCAAATCTTCTAAAAGTCATGGATTCTCTCCTCGCGCATGTTCGCCCTCAACGTAGGACACTGGTCATTATGAACCACCCGTCTGCTGCTGTACTTCTTACGTCTGCGACAACCCTCACGGTGTCGCTTGCCCTGTTTGGGCAGGAGTACCCGAGGGCCGGGATCGCCAACGGCTCGCTCCAAGCGGAACTGTATCTTCCCGATGTCCGGAATGGATATTATCGCGCTACGCGGTTCGACTGGTCGGGCGTGATCAGTAGCCTCAAGTTCAAAGGCCACGAGTATTTCGGTGTGTGGTTCCCCAAGCACGACCCGCTGCTCCACGACGCCATCACGGGACCCGTGGAGGCCTTCGAGACCAGCGGCGCCGGCCTGGGCTACGATGAGGCCAAGCCGGGCGGTAATTTCGTCCGCATCGGGGTCGGCTTGCTCGAGAAACCCGAGGAGCCCGCCTACCGCTACACCCACACCTACAAGATGGTGGACCCCGGCAAGTGGAGGGTCAGGAAGGGGAAAGATTGGATCGAGTTCGCCCAGGAGCTGCCCGACAAGATTGGCTACGGCTACCTCTACACCAAGCGCATCCGCCTGACGCCAGGCAAACCGGAGATGGTGCTTTCGCACACCCTGCAGAACACCGGATCGAAGGTCATCGAATCCACGCCGTACGACCACAATTTCTTCGTGATCGATGGCCAGCCGAGCGGCCCGGGCTTCGTGCTGAGGTTCCCCTTCGAACCGCGGACGGCGGCCAATCTCAGAGGCCTCGTCGAGCTGCGCGGCCATGAGCTCCGTTTCCTGAAAGAGTTTCAGGAGGACGAAAGCATTTTCGTCAATCTCGAAGGCTACCGGCCGGCCGTCCAACATCATGAGATTGTCGTGGAAAATCGTACGACGGGCGCCGGCGTCAGAATCACCGCTGACAAACCGCTAGCGAGGCTGGGCTTCTGGACCAGAAGAGAAACGGTCTGTCCGGAACCGTACATCCGGTTGCGAATCGAGCCCGGGCAGACCGAAAAGTGGGAAACGCACTATCTGTTCTATATCATCTAACGAGGCTCCGCCTCAGACCGGCAAGCAATGCTTGACGCGGAGACGCGAAGACGCGGAGAGAAACGCGGAGAAAAACTTAGAGAAAAAGGATTGATGCGTGGGGCGACGCTACACGCCGCTACCGGAGGTTCGAACGCGGAGCCAGCGGAGGATTCGGCTCGGGACGCGGACTTAGGTGCGGCGGCGGGCCTCAAAAGAATCGTGCATCATTACGCGGATCCCTCGCTGGCACCGCGTGTCTCCGCTCCCTCCGCGTTCGAACCCGGGGAAGAGGAAACTCTCGATCTGTCATCCTCTCCGCGTTTTTCTCGGCGTCTTCGCGGCTCCGCGTCGAAATGGAATTTGACTCGTTCGCATCAAATTCGCAGGTCCGAGTGCTCTAGCGCATCAGCCCGTACAAGCCCGCGACATCCTCAAAATCCGCAAAATCCGTCAAGCGAATTCCTTTTGCTTGCCCTACACTCTAGGTCTGGAGGCCCGTATGATCCTTTGGAAACGCGCCGCGCTGCTGGGTTTTCTGAGTTGGATGATTCCGTTCGTCATCTCATTTATCGTGTTTCCGTTGAAGAAAGCCAACGCTCCGTTGTTCGGCACCTTGATGAGCCTGGTTGTTCTTCTGACGGCCGCGGCGTTGCTCAATCGCTATTTTCGAAACCGGCCTGTGTCGGTTAACGAAGCCGTGCGTATTGGGGCGTTGTGGTTTGCCATGAATCTTCTCTTCGATTACCCGATGTTTGCTTACGGCCCCATGAAGATGACAGCGTGGGGCTATTACTCGGAAATCGGCCTGGGCTATTTGGTGTTTCCCATCTTTGCGTTTGGGGCGGCGCGGCTGGCGCGATCATGAAGCCATCCACCGAACAGGACTATCGCGAGCGAATCGTCCGAACGCTCGTGCACATCCAGCAGCATCTGGATGATGAGCTGGAGTTGGAGCAGGTCGCGGCCGTCGCGGCCTTTTCCAGCTTTCATTTTCACCGCATTTTCCGAGGCCTCGTTGGCGAGACGCTGAAGGAGTACGTTCGACGGCTGCGACTGGAGCGCGCCGCGCGGAACCTGAAGCTGTCCGACGAACCCATTACTCAAACTGCACTGCAAGCGGGATTCGAGACTCACGAATCCTTCACGAGGGCATTTGGAGACATGTTTGGAGTATCCCCTTCCGCATACCGGACCGCGCACAGGCCCGCGCCTGAGTCGGAGTCCGGCACTCACTTTGATGATGTTTCGAGTTATCATCCGCCCGATTACCCAGACATTCCTTCAGTAGAGGTGAAGGAGCTTCCGCCCATGCGGATGGTCTTTCTCCGGCATGTGGGCCCGTACACCGAAGTCAGCGCCACCTGGGGCCGGCTGATGGCCTGGGCGGGCATGCGCGGGCTGCTCGGGCCGAACATGATGGTGATCGGCATCGTCCATGATGACCCGGACGTGACCCCGCCGGACAAGGTTCGATACGATGCCGCGGTGACGGTGAATCGCCCGGTGCAGCCGGAGGGCGAATTTGGCGTCCTGGAATTCCCCGCGGGCAGCTATGCCGTGGTCACGCATAAGGGGTCGTACGAGGCGCTGGGAAAGACCTATCAGCGAATCTATGGCGGCTGGCTTCCACAGAGCAGATATCATTTGCGCGATGTGCCGGCTTTCGAGCAGTACCTCAATTCACCGGAGAACACCAAGCCGGAAGATTTGCTGACCCTGATTCATGTGCCACTCGGCGCGTGATAGCCGGAATTTCAGACATTCCAATCTGATTTCCCAACACGCTCAGCCCGCCCCTCGCCGCTAACCCTTTTCTTTTCCGCGTGGCCACCCCCGTGCACTAAACCTTTCCGAAGGAGAAGTCTCCGTGAGCGATCCATCCACGTACTGGTTAAACGTCACCAACATCGCATTGGGTGTGGTGGTCCTGGCCTGCTGCGCCGCCGTTGCCATCGGCGTGTTGCAGGAACTGGCCGCAAGGCGCAAGAAACATGCGGCGCTGTCCAAGCTGGATTCCGAGGTGGCCGGCCTGGTCACTTCCTTCCAGGATGGGCACGCCTTCAACCTCCCCGGACTCGGCGTCACCATGGCCGATGGCGGCGAAGATCTGAGGAAGAAAGAGAAACGGTAGTTCCATGACCTGCCCCTTCCTGAAAGAAACCCGCGTCAAGTATTGCCGGACCGCGGTAGTCCGCAAGCTGATTCCCCTGACGCAAGCCGCCAAATGCGGCGAAAAGTGCTCCTCGGTAGAGCACGCCTACTGTCCCGTGTATCTCACCCAACCCCAGCAACACCCCGTCCCTGGACCGTGCCCCAACCTGTGCGAGTCCTTGATGCAGTATTGCGGCGCGGCGCCGGTCCCGAAGTTCGTCCCCTACAGCGAGTCGCTGCTTTCGCGCTGCGGGGACGACCGGTTCCTTTACTGCGAACTGTACCTCGCCATGGCACACCCGAAGCTGCCCGCCCACGAGGTGAACGGCATCGCGCTGCCCGGCTGGCTGAAGTACTCCGCCAATCACATGTGGCTCGACGTCACCGATGACGGCGTCTGCCACGCCGGCATCGACGCCTTCCTCAGCCGCGCGCTCGGCAAGATCGACCGGATCAGCTACCTCTGGCTCAAGGGGCGTCACCGGCCGGCCGCCATCCTCTCGGTGGCGGGCCTCGATCTGGAAGTCGTCTTCCCGAACTCGTTCGTCCTGACCAACTACAACCAGCATCTGCGCGCGGATCCTTCTCGCCTCACCTCCGAGCCGTACACGGCGGGCTGGCTGTTCGAAGGAGTTTCCGACCGCGATACCACGGAGAATCTGCTCCAGGGCGCGGAGGCGCGGGCATGGATGGAGCAGGAGGAGCGCCGCATGAGCGAGTTTCTGCAACAGCAGGTCCACACGGCCCAGCCTTTGGCGGCCGACGGCGGCCAGTTTATCGCCGGGCTGGCGCAGCATCTCGACCGCGACCAGATGCGGGCCCTGTTCCATGAATTCTTCTCGCCCTACGCGAGTGCCAAGAGAGAGCTGTGAGGCAACGTGGCAAAATCGTGTTTCTCGCCGGAGTGCTGGCCGCCCTAGGCGCGGGCTGGGTCGGCTTTCCGTACGCCATCTACCAGAGCCGGCCGCAGCCGGTGGACTTCAGCCATAAGGTCCACGCCGACAAGGCCGGCTCGAAATGCGAAGATTGTCATGCGTTCCGCGAAGACGGAACGTTCGCCAGCATCCCCAGCCTGGATAAGTGCGCGGCATGTCACGCCGCGGCCATGGGATCGACCGCGGCGGAAAAGAACTTTATCGACCGGTACGTGACGCCGCAGCGCGAGCCGCAGTGGGCGGTCTACGCGCGCCAGCCCGAGAATGTCTACTTCTCGCACATCACCCACGTCAAGCTGGCCCGCATCGAATGCGAGCGATGTCACGGCCCCGAGGGAGCGAGCGACACGCTGCGCCCCTACCAGCAAGACCGCATCAGCGGCTACTCGCGCGACGTCTGGCGCGGCATGAAGATGGACGACTGCGTGGCCTGCCACCGCCAGCAGGGCCTCGAGCACAGTTGCCTGGACTGCCACAAATGAATGCGACACGCAGAGATCTGTTCAAATTCCTAGGCGGCTCGGCTGTGGGCGCCCTCTTCACACCGGCTCCGTGGCGGCTGATCACGGATACCGCGCTGTGGTCGGAAAACTGGCCGGGGATTCCGCGGCCGGCGCGCGGCGAGATCCGCGCCCGATTCACCAATTGCGCGCTCTGCCCCGCCGGGTGCGCGGTTCGCGCGCGGTGCGTCGGCGATCGGCCGGTGGCCCTGACGGGCGTCGCGGCGCATCCTCTGAGCCACGGCGCGCTGTGCCCCTTTGGATTGACGGGACACCATCTGCCCTACCATCCCTTGCGGCTGAAGCAAGGCCCGGTGAAGGAAGCGGCCGGGGCCGTCGCGAATGCGCTGGCGAAGTGCGGCCCCACGGAACGAGTGGCGGTGCTCGATCTCCGGCCCGGCCGCACGGCTTCGTGGACCCACCGCCGCGCCATGGCGTCCGTAAAGAACGGGCTGTATCTGGCGCCGCCATCGCCTCTTGGCAGCTCCGGGGCGTTCGACCTTCACAAGGCGAAGACGGTCTTGAGCTTCGGCGCGCCGTTGCTGGATGGCTGGGGCACGCCGGGCAACGTGATGGCCGCTCGCGAGAACTTTCGCCTGATCCAGGCCGAGCCGCTGGAAAGCCGCACCGCCAGCCTCGCGGATTTGTGGCTGCCCATCCGGCCCGGCGCCGAAGAGGCCCTCGCGCAGGCCATCGCATGCGTGCTGGCGGATCGGAAGCCCGAGGAATTCGCGGCCCAGACGGGTCTTGCCGAGGAGCAGATCGTGTCGGTGGCCAATGAACTGGCGAACAACGGCCCGGCGCTGGTGCTGGATGGCGGCCAGGCACCGGCGGTCATGGAGTTGAACCGCCTGCTGGGCAGCCTGGGACGCACCATCGTGGCGCGCCGCGAAGCTCCCGTTCCCGACGCGTGGAAGAAAGCGGCGCCCGTTACCAGTCTGGAAGCCGCGGCGGACGGCTCCATCCGCGTGCTGCTGATCGATGAATCGGCCGTGGGCGGATATCTCCCCTGGGGCGCGATCGAGAAGAAACTCGTTCGCGATAACCCTCTCGTGGTGACGTTCGCCTGGTCCAAGGAGGGCTACGGCCGCTATGCGCAATACGTCCTGCCCACGACGGTGTATCCGGAAGTCTTCGACGACATCCCGCCGGCCGTCGATTCGGTTGTGGCTGCGTTCCGGCTTGCGACGCCGCTGGTGCCGCCGCCGGCCGGGATGGTGAATCCCGCCGAGTTCATCGGCGGGCTGGCGGGAGTGCCGGCTGGCGATGCCCTGCGCGAGCGCGCCGATGCCATCCACAAATCCGGGCGGGGGACGCTGTTCACCTGTGCCGACGCCAAATCGACGCCGCTAAGAGAAGTGAAGCCCGCCGATTTCTGGAAAGCTCTGAACGAAGGCGGCTGCTGGTTGGACGCCGCCGATGAGAAGGCTGGATCTCCCCAGGTCGCATTCCCCGAATTCAGTGCCGGCCAGCCGGCGGAGGAGTCCGCCGAGGACCTGCCGCTGGTGGCGATCACCTGCGAGACGCGCGCCGCGGCGGTTCCGCTCTCGCCATTGATGTCCAAGCTCTACCAGGAATCCCATCTGGGTCTCGCCGCCAACCACGCGGCCCTGCACCCCGCCACGGCTCGCGCGTGCGGGTTGAAGGATGGCGCGCGCGCCACGCTCCAGACCCGCTGCGGCACTTCGCCGATCGAGGTTTCGCTCGATTCCGGCGTCCCTCCCGGCGTGGTGCAGGTGGCCGCGGGAGCCGAAATCCTGGATCTGTGCGGCGGGCCCGGAGGGCGCCCCGCGCGCGCCAAGGTGGTGCCGGCATGATTGCGGAAAAGAAAGCCAACAAGACGGCGCGCTACGGCATGACGATCGATATCGACCGCTGCACCGGCTGCGGCGCCTGCATGGTGGCCTGCGCCGTTGAAAACAACGTTCCGCCGGCCCACGAGGGCGCCAACGAGCGCAAAGGCATCACCTGGATCCGCGTGTTCAAGATCGATAACGGCGAAGACTATCCCCACAAGCGGTCGGCCTTCGTTCCGGTCCTGTGCCAGCAGTGCGGCAAGGATGCGCCCTGCGCCGCCGTCTGCCCGCAGCAGGCCGTGGAGGTCGACCCCGCCACCGGAATTGTGGGCCAGATGCCCGAGCGCTGCCTCGGCTGCCGCTACTGCATGGCGGCCTGCCCTTACCATGCGCGCTACTTCAACTGGTGGGACCCGGCCTGGCCCGCCGGCATGGAAAAAACGCTGAACCCCGACGTGGCGCCCCGCATGCGCGGCGTGGTGGAGAAGTGCAACTTCTGCCACGGCCGCTGGCATGCCGCCATCGAGCGCGCCGCGGCCAATGGCCAAAGCATCCAGTCCGTCGATTACGTGCCCGCTTGCGTGGAGGCGTGCCCCACCGGCGCTATCCGGTTCGGCGATTTGAACCGTCCCGAGAGCGCCCCCGCTCAAGCCGCCAGGAGCGGCGATAGTTTCCGGCTGCTGGAGAAAATCGGCACCGAGCCCAAGATCTACTACCGCTCCAGGAAGGACTGGGTGCGGCAGATCGCCAGCGCGCCCAAACCGGGCCTCGGCAAGGAGAGTTCCCGTGGATAAGGAATTCATCGCGCGCGGCGTGAAGCGCTGCTCCACGCCCCGGTTCGTGCTGTGGATTCTGCCGTGGGTGGCGCTGCTGGCGTTCGGTCTCTACTCCGCGGGCCTGTGCCTGGTCAAAGGTCTGAATCAGACCAACATGGACAACCGCTTCGCCTTCGGTCTCTGGATCTTCCTCGACCTCACCGTGATCGCCCTGGGCGCGGGCGCATTCTTCACCGGCTTCCTGCTCTACATCCTCAAGCTCAAAGAGCTGCGCGCCGTGATCAACAGCGCGGTGGTGATCGGCCTGGTCTGCTACAGCGGCGCGGTGGCGGTTTTGATGGTGGACGTGGGCCAGCCCTTGCGCGCCTGGTTCACCTTCTGGTACCCCAACGTGCACTCGATGCTGACCGAGGTCACCTTCTGCATCAGTTGCTACCTGACGGTGCTCGCCATCGAGTACGTTCCGATCCTGTTGAGGAACCGCAAATTGCGCGAGGTACCCTCCTTCCTGGTGTTCGAGTTCGAGCTGCACAAGCTGGTCTACGTGCTGGCGGGCGTGGGCACGTTCCTTTCGTTCTTCCACCAGGGCTCGCTCGGCGGCCTGTACGGCGTGCTGCGCGGCCGGCCGTTTGCGTTCCGCGAGGGCCTTTTCGTCTGGCCGTCTACGTTCTTCCTGTTCATCATCTCCGCCGCCGCCGTGGGGCCGAGCTTCATCCTGCTCACCACCTGGCTGGTCGAGAAGATCTCGAGGAAGCGCCTCGTCAGGCCGGGAGTGCCGCAACTGCTGGGGCGCATCTCCGGCTTGTTGCTTTCCATTTACGTGCTCGCCAAGACCATCGACACGCTCGTCTGGATCAACCGCACCTCGCCCGGCGCCGGCTTCCCGGCCGCGCAATATTACGCTTGGAAACCGTTCGGCACCTGGATTCTGTTCGCGGAGATCGTGCTCTTCGGGCTGATCCCCGCGCTGATCATGCTGGCACCGCGCTTGCGCGCGCGCACCGGCTGGCTGGTTTCCGCCGCCGCCATGGCCTGCCTGGGCGTGGCCTTGAACCGGTTCGTCATGACTGTGCAGACGCTGGCGCTTCCCACCCTGGCGTTCGACAAGTTCCTCTCCTTCTGGCCGAGCTGGCAGGAGACCGGAACGTTCCTGGCGGTGGTGGCCTACGGCGTGCTGGTTTATTCGTTCTCATTCCGCTACCTCCAGCTCTTCCCCGAGGAGCGCGAGCTCAAGGCCGAGGCGCCGCAGGAAGAAGAAGAGCTGCCCGTTATGGCCGGAAGGTATTGATTATGTTTCCCTGGAACTACGGTTTTCACTGGAGCATCGCAAGCTACATCTTTCTGGGGGCGTTCTACACCGTCCTGGTGGTAGTAGCCACGACGGTGGTTTCCGCCGTCGTCCGCACACGGCATGACCTCCGCGCGCAGGCGGCCGGGGAGATCCGCTGGCACTCCGATTTCCACGATCTGCCCGCGCGCGACCGCGTCTGCCGCCACGTGCTCACCGGCGAGTTCACCAGCCGCGAATGCCCCAACGCATTCGATTGCCGCCGCTGCGAAACGCACGCCCGGCTGATCGCGTTGCACCCGCCGGAGCAGCCCGACGAGCCGGAAGAGGAGATCTTCGGCATGTCTTTTCCGCTGGACCGTCTCTACCACCGCGGCCACGCCTGGGCGCGTCCGGAGGCCGACGGCACTGTGACGGTGGGGCTGGACGAACTGGGCAAGCGGCTGCTCGGCGCCCCGGATGCGGTGAACCTTCCCCCGAGCGGCGCGCTGATTCACGCCAATGGACCGGCCTTCCGCGTTCATAAGCGCGGCGCCGACGTGCGCGTGCTCTCGCCGGTGGACGGCGAACTAATCGGGACCGGCGGCCCGAACCGCGACTGGTACCTCAAGGTGAAGCCCATCGACGGCTACATCGACATGCGCCATCTGCTGTGCGGCGCCGAAGTGAAGCCGTGGCTGCTGCGCGAGATGGAACGCTTGCAACTGGCGCTCTCGGCCGAAGGCGCCGCGCCGACGTTAGCCGATGGTGGTGTGCCGGTCGCCGACATCGCGGCCAGCTATCCGAAGGCGGATTGGGACGCGGTCTGCGGCGAGATGTTTTTGGAGCCGTAACGGGATCATGTGCTTCGTACTTGTCCCCAGGTTGGCAAAGCTGCGAGAATGAGAACGCATGGAAATGACGAACTTCTCACGGATTACAGTGGACCCGAACCAAATGGGAGGAGTTCCGTGCATCCGCGGTCTGCGAATTCCGGTCGCCACTGTGCTAAGGAATCTGGCCGCGGGCCGGACAGAGGACGAAATCCTGGGCGACTACCCGGATCTTGAGCCGGAAGACATCCGCGAGTCCCTGCGCTATGCGGCCGCGTCAACCATGGAGCGCGAACTTCCGCTCCCTCGCTCCGCGTGAAGTTCCTGATCGATAACGCCCTGCCGCCACAATTGGCGACGCTGCTGCGCAAAGCCGGCCACGACGCCGTACACGTTCGGGGTTATCGCATGCAGGCAGCCCCGGACCATGCAATCCTGGATCGAGCCCTAAACGAAGACCGCGTCATCGTTTCAGCCGATTCGGATTTTGCCGCTATTTTGGCGATCCGAAATGCTGCCCGGCCCTCTTTCGTTCTGTTTCGGGAGCCGGAGTTGGTCACCGCAGGCCACTATGCCGACCGGCTATTGGGGCATCTGTCAGGGATTGAAGCCGAGTTGAACAAGGGCAGCGTCGTGGTTTTCCGAAGCGGGCGTGTCCGCATCCGCAACCTGCCGTTTTCCGATTGATTACCTCGGTATCTCGTACCGCTTGATCTTCTCGTACAGCGTGGACCGGTCGATCCCCAGCATCGCCGCGGATTCCTTGATGTTGCCGCCCGTCCGCTGAAGCGTGGCCGCGATCAGCAGCTTTTCCATCTCCTCTAGCGTCATGCCGGCCGGAACCGCCAAGGCTTTGGTGGCAACGCTGGCCTGCGTCAGGAACGAGAAATCCTCCTCGGTCAGCTCGTGGCCGCGACAGGTCACCATGGCCCGCTCCACCGCGTTCTCCAGCTCGCGCACGTTGCCCGGCCAGTTGTAATCCATCAGGATCTTGAGCGCGCCTTCGGAAATCTCGCCGATCTCCTTGCCGAGTTCGTGCGAAAGCCGCTCCACGAAATGCTGCGCCAGCAAGGGGATGTCTTCCCGGCGCTCGCGCAGCGGCGGAATGCGGATTTCAATCACGTTCAAGCGGTAGAACAAGTCGTCGCGGAACTTGCCGTCGGCCACGGCCTGTTGCAGGTTCACGTGCGTGGCCGCCACCACCCGGACGTCCACCCGCACTTCCTCCGATCCGCCCACGCGATAGAAGCTGCGGTCCTGTAACACCCGCAGCAGGTCCACCTGGAGCTTGGGCGAGATGTCGCCGATCTCATCCAGAAAAATGGTGCCGCCGTCAGCCATCTCGAACTTGCCGCGTTTCTGCTGGGTGGCGCCGGTGAACGCGCCCCGCTCGTGCCCGAACAACTCGGATTCCAGCAGCGTCTCCGCCAGCGCGGCGCAGGAGACCGCCACGAAGGGCTTGGATGCGCGCTCGCCCGAATTGTGGATGGCGCGCGCAATCAGCTCCTTGCCCGTGCCGCTTTCGCCCTGGATGAGCACGGTGCTCCGCAGGCTGGCCACCTCGGTAGCCAGCGCCAGGATGGCCTGCATGCGCGCGTTCTTGCTGATCACGTCCCCGAAGCGGTATTGCCGCGACAGCTTCTTGCGCAGAATGGTGTTCTCGCGCTGGAGGTTCTTGACCTTGATGATGCGGTTCACCAGCAGGGAAATTTCTTCGGGATTGCACGGCTTGACGATGTACTCCTGGGCCCCCTCCTTCATCGCCGTGATGGCCGTATCGACGGTGGCGTAGGCCGTAATGATGATGACCGGCGCTTCCGGGTGCAGCCGCCGGATCTGCATCATGGTCTCGATGCCGTCCATGCCGCCGGGCATCTTCAGGTCCACGAAATAGATGGCGTAATCCTTGTGGGCCGCCTTGTCGACCGCCTCGCGCCCCGACGGCGCGGTATCCACCGCGTATCCGTCCTCGCGCAGCCAGGCCGCCAGCGATTCGCACATCACTTCTTCGTCGTCCACCACCAGAATCTGCCAGTGCGTCTTCATGGTTATGACTCCCTTGAGGTTCGCCGCAATCGCGCCGCGCATGACGGGCAGAATACGGCGTCTTTCAGATCGATCTGCCGGATGCTGGTCGAGAGCGACATGGCGCAACGCCGTTCCACGCAGTGCACCAGCCCGAACGTGTGGCCGGTTTCGTGCAGCGCCTCCTTCGAAGCGCGCTCGAGAAAAACCTCGCGATCCGGCGCCAGTCCGTAAAATTCCTGCCGCAGCCGCGCCAGCGAGATCACCGCCACGCGGCCTCCCAGTTGCGCGTGCCCGAAAACAAACGTCAGCACCGGGATGAACAGGTCCCGCTCGGTCACCGCCAGCAGCTTCAGCGCATCCGCCGGCGAGCGCCGGCTGAGCATCTCCAGCACGGGAATCGACCCGTACTGGTTGCGGCCCGCGTCGAAAGCGAATTCCACGCCGGGAAGCTCCAGTTCGCGCACCGGCACGCCAAACTCGCCGGCCACGCGCTCACGGACCGCCGTGAGCGCCTCCCGATCCACTTCCGCCGCCGCGCCCACGTACAGGTACTTCATTCCTTGCGGGCCACCTCCGCCACCGGCGGCTCACCGCGCGCCGCGGGCTGTTCCAGCGGCAGCGACACGGTAAACGTGGTGCCCTCGCCCACCTTGCTCTTCACTTCGATGTCGCCTCCGTGGGCTTCGACGATCCCATACGAGACCGCCAGCCCCAGCCCGACTCCCTTGCCGTCCGATTTCGTAGTGAAGAACGGATCGAAAATCTTGGCCAGGTTCTCCGGCGGAATTCCCTCGCCGTTGTCCGACACGTTGAGCAGCACTACGCCGTCGCCCGCCGCGGTGGAGACCGCGACGCGCCTCTCGGTCTTGGACTGCGTCGCTTCCGCGGCGTTCAGCACCAGGTTGAGCACCACTTGTTGGATCTGCGACGGGTCGCACAGCGCCGCCGGGAGGTTCTCGCGCAGGCTGGCCTCCACCGCCACGTTGCTCAGCTTCATTTTGTGCTCCACCAGCGAGAGCGTCATTTTCACGATCCGGTTCAGATCGGCGGGCGCGCGCTGCGGTTTGGAGCGCCGCGAAAAGGCCAGCAGGTCGGAGACGATGCGCCCCACGCGCGTGGTCTCGTTGGTCACCTGCAAAAGATACTTGCGGAATTCCTCGATCCGGTTGGGAGGAATACCGTCGTCCTTCAGCATTCGCTGCATGAGCATGGAGAGATTCAGCACCCCGGAGATGGGGTTGTTGATCTCGTGCGCCACGCTCGCCGAGAGCTGGCCGAGGGAAGCCATGCGGTCGCTTTGCAGCAGCTTCTTTTGCGCCGTCTTGAGTTGCTGGGTGCGCTCATCCACCTTGGTCTCGAGGTTCTGCGTGAACTGGTTGATCTCCGCCAGCGCCGCGCGCAGCCGGTCGCGCATCACGTCGAACGAGTGCGCCAGCTCGTCCAGTTCCTCGCTGCTGCCGGTGATGTCGAGCGGCTTGTCCAGCTCCATCTGGCTCACTGCCTTGGTGCCTTCGATGAGCTGCTCGATGGGGCGGCCGAGGAACCGGCGCGTGAAATAAATGATGAACAGGCTCATGAGCACGATTTCGACGGCCGCCCGTAACAGCACGCGAAGCCTGAAGCTGGCAACTTCCCGGTCGACGCTCTCCAGGTTCAACGCCACGTCCAGCACCCCGAGCACCTTCATTCCGGCCGGATGGGCGTGGCACTCCGCCTGGCTGCACGAGGGCTCGTTGTAGATGGGGGTCACCATCTCCAGCCTGCGGCGCCCGCCGCTTTCGTTGAAAATCCGCACGCGCGAGGGCAGGTCAAGCTGGTCCCGCGGGGCGCCGGGCGCGTGGCACATGGCGCAGGTATGCGCGCGCAGATCGACGGCGCTCTGGCGGTCCTCCGCGTTGGTCGAGAACATCACCTGGCCCACGCGGTTGAAGATGCGGATGCGGTCGATCCCCTGCTTGAGCGCAATGGTCTGCATCATCTCGTACGCCGCCGCGCGATGGTCGTCGAGCATGGCGTGCCAGGTGGCGCTGGTGATGGCCTTGGAGAGCTGGTCCGCTCCCAGGATCATCGTTTTCAGGAGTTGCTGCTCCTCGGTACTGACGTTGACCCACACGGAAACCGCCGCTACGATCACGACAATCACCGTGATCGAGAGCATCAGTTTCCGGGCGAGGCGCCTCGGCATGGCAGGAAGTTTCAGTCTGAAATGATTGTAGCGCCTGGCACGCGGGCATTGTGGGCCGCGGTGCGGTATACGTGGTTAAGGATGACCCTGGACATCGGATGCGGCAGGCGCAAGGCCGAGCCGGACGCGGTGGGCATCGACATGTCCGCCGATTCGGCCGCGGACACGGTTTGGAACCTCGACGAGTTTCCCTGGCCGCTCGAAGACAACCAGTTCGAGCGCATCCACATGTCGCACATCCTCGAGCACCTCGCCGACCCCGTGCGCGCCATGGCCGAGGTCCACCGGGTGGCGCGCGACGGCGCCGACGTTTTCGTGACCACCCCGCACTTCAGCTCGCACAATTCGTATGCCGATCCCACCCACAAGCGCCACCTGGCAGCGGGCAGTTTCGAGTACTTCACGGGCAAAGATTTCCCCAGCTTCGCCGGCTCCGCGTTCCGCTTTGACATCGTCGAGCTGAAGCTCACGTTTGGCGGCAACCTGGTGCTGGACAACCTGGGCCGTTTCCTGGCGCGAAGGTCGCTGCGGTGGTACGAGCGTCATGCCGCGTGGATCTTCCCCGCGCTGGATATTCAGTGTCATTTGCGGGTGCGGAAGTAGGGCCAATAGACCAGCTCAGCCGGGGTAAAATCGTTCAACTATGCAGGGCAGATTTTCGTGCGATACTTCTCAATCCGTGGTTTCAGGAGGCGTGATGCACTTCCGCGTCGTGTTGATTTTTGCAGCAGCCGTCGTCGCGGCCTCTGCCCAGACCGTAGGCGCCAGCCTGCAAGGCGTGGTTTCGGACCAGTCCTCGGCGGTGGTGCCGAACGCGGCGGTCCAGATCGTGAACCTCGGCACCGGCGCCCGGCACACGCTTGTCACCGATGAAAACGGGCGCTGGCGCGCACCGGCCCTCCCGCCCGGCGAGTACGAGATCCGCGCCACCGCGACCGGATTCCAGACGATCGTCCGCCAGAGCATCCGCCTCGAAGTCGGCCAGGATGCCGTCGTCGACCTCCGCATGGAGGTCGGCGCCATCACCTCCGAAATCAAGATCGAGGGCGAAGCGCCGCTCATCAACCTGGTCAACGGCTCCGTCAGTGGGCTCGTCGATCAGAACCAGATGCGCGACCTCCCCCTCAACGGCCGCTCGTTCCAGCAACTCGCGCTCCTCCAGCCCGGCGTCAACGCGGTCACCACCGGCGGCAACGACCCGGTGGGCGGGCGTACGCCGAAGATCGCCATCAACGGCATGCGGCCCGAGCTCAGCAGCTTCCTGCTCGACGGCACCGACATCAACGACGTCTACAACAAGACGCCCGGCTCGGTCGGCGGCGTGCTCCTCGGGGTCGAGGCCGTGCTCGAGTTCCAGGTGCTGACCAACTCCTACTCCGCGGAGTTCGGCCGCGCCGCCGGCGGTGTCATCAACGCCGTCACCCGCACCGGCACCAACAGCTACCATGGCTCCGCGTTCGAGTTCCTCCGCAACTCGGCGCTCGACGCCAAGGACTTCTTCGATCCCGCCGCCAACCCGATCCCGCCCTTCAAGCGCAACCAGTTCGGCGCGGTCCTCGGCGGCCCCATCCGCAAGGACAAGACCTTCTTCTTCGGCTCGTTCGAATCCCTGATCGAGCGGCTGAACGTCACCGGCGTGACGTCGGTCCCCACCGCCGACGCGCGTCAGGGCATCCTGCCGGACGGCAACGTCACCGTCCATTCCGCGATCAGGCCCATCCTGGAAACCCTCTTCCCACTGCCCAACGGCCGGGATCTCGGCGGCGGAGTCGCACAGTATCTCTTCTCGCCGCACCAGCCCATCGACGAGTATTTCCTGCAGGGCCGCCTCGACCATCACTTCTCGGCCAGCGATTCCTTTTTCGCGCGGTACACTTTCGACAACGGCAACGTAGACCGGCCGCCGACGACCAAGGTCCCGGTCACCAACACCAAGGAGCGCTCGCGCAACCAGTACGTGACTGCCGAGTACCAGCACATCTTTTCGCCGGCCCTGCTCAACACCGTGCGCGCCGGCTTCAGCCGGTCGAATCACGAGTCTTTGAACGAGCGGACTGTCAACGTGCCGCCGTCGCTCACCTGGATCGCCGGCCAGCCGCTCGGCTTTCTGACGATCTCGGGCGTCGCCACCGAAGACTTCGGCGATTACCGCTTGCCGCGCCTCGACCGCCTCAATAACTGGCAGGCCGCCGACACCGTGTTCCTCAACCACGGCGCGCACGGGCTCCGCATGGGATTCGACACCGAGCGCATCCAGTTCAACCAGAACACCACCAGCCAGGTGGGAGGGCTCCTCACCTTCACCAGCCTCGCCAACTTCCTCCAGGGCTTGCCCAGCCAGATGGATTTCGCGGTTCCCGGCGGCATCGATCCCGTGCGCGGCTACCGCCAGCGGCTCTTCTCCTTCTTCGCGCAGGACGACGTGCGGCTGCGCCGCAACCTGACCGTGAACCTCGGGCTGCGCTACGAGTTCGCTACCGTCCCCGGCGAAGTGAATGGCAAGATTTCCAACCTCCGGACTCCGGCCGACCCCACGATCACCGTCGGCGGCCCGTGGTACAAGAACCCCTCGCTCAAGAACTTCGGGCCGCGCGTGGGCCTCGCTTGGGATCCCTTGGGAACCGGCAAGACCTCCCTGCGCGCGGGCTTCGGTCTTTTCCACGACGAGATCCTGCCCAAGTACTATTTCTTCTCCGGGAGCCTGAATCCCCCTTTCACCCAGCGCTCCTCGGTAGTGAATCCGCGCTTCCCGAACCTCCTCGCCGCGTTCGATCCCAACAACGTGAAGTACCAGTTGCAGACCACCAACTACAATCTCCAGAACCCCTACGCCATGCAGTTCAACCTCAACCTGCAGCGCGCGGTCCCCCAGGATTGGACGGTCAGCGCCGGCTACTCGGGGTCGCGCGGCCTGCACCTGTTCCGCATCGGCGACGCCAACCTTGCGCCGTCAGAACTGATCGACGGCATCAAGATCTTCCACCCGGAACTGGGCCGCCGCAATGCCAATTTCGGCAGCATTACGCAGCGCATCTCGGACGCGCAGTCCTCCTATAACGCGCTGCAACTGGCTGTGCAGAAGCATTTCTCCGCCGGCCTGCGCGCGCAACTCTCCTACACGCTCTCCCGGTCCATCGACGATTCCAGCGGCGTCAACTCGCAGGACTACGCGGACGGCAGCACCTATTCGTTCGACTACTATGACCGCAAAGCTGACCGCGGGCTCTCCACCTTCTGGGCACAGCACGTCCTTGTCGGCAACTGGTCCTACGAGCTCCCCATCGCGCGCGACCGGAAGGGCCTCGGCGGCGCCATCCTCAAGGGCTGGCAGCTCAACAACATCACCACCCTGCAAACCGGCCATCCGTTCGAAGTGCGCCTCGGCTTCAACCGCTCCGGCAACCTCAACACGGTGAACTACTCCATGCACGAGCGCCCCGATGTCAAGCCCGGCTACTCCAACAACCCGATTCTCGGCGGCCCCGACCGCTACTGGGACATCAACGCCTTCACGCTGCAGCCCGCCAACCGGCGCGGCAACTTGGGCCGCAACACCCTCATCGGACCGGGTATTTTCGGCTTTGACGTCTCGCTAGCCAAGTCGTTCGCCATTGATGAGGCCCGCCGCATCGATTTCCGCGTGGAGACGTTCAACCTCCCGAATCACCCCAACTTCAACGTCCCCGGCGGCCTGACGGCATTCTCCAATGTCAACGCCGCCGGGGCGCCGACGATTGCCCCCAACTGGGGCGTCATCACGAGCACCGCCACCAAATCGCGTCAGATCCAGTTTGGCCTCAAGCTGGTCTTCTAGTATGGAGCGACCTGTCAAGCCGAGGCGTGGTAGACCACGGCTACAGGCCGTAGACTATCTTGGCGCCGCCAGCCTGACCTTCCCCCTCACCATCGCCACTAGCAGCACCGCCACATGCAGCGCATGGTTGAACTCGCCTTCCGCCGTGGCCCGCGCCAGCTCGGGAAGAGAGTAGGTCAGCACCTCGATCCCTTCCTCGGGCGCGCGCCCTTCCGCTCGCCGCACGCCCGTGGCTACGCAGCTCCAGATGCGATTTCCCAAGCGGCCGGTGTCCGGCTCCATCGGTCCAAGCACTTCCACCTCTGCCGCCTCGTAGCCGGTTTCTTCGAGCAACTCTCGGCGGGCCGCCCCGGCCGGATTCTCTCCCGGGTCCACCAGGCCACTCGGCAATTCGACGGTGTACCGCTCCACTGCCGGCCGGTACTGCCGCACCGCCAGAACCCGCTGGTCTTCGGTGATGGCCACCACCGCGGCGTAATCCGGCAGGCGCAGCGAGTAGTAAGGCGCCTCTCCGGGCTTCATGGTTTTGGCCAGCACCTCGAACCACGGCGTCGCAAACGCCACTTCGGTTTTCAGGGGCTTCATGGTTTAATACTCTGTGTCAGGATTTCGCTCACGTGTCCAGGCCCACCGCTCCCTGACGGTCGCGGCTCTGAAAGTCACCTCGGACAGAGCCGCGACCGTCAGCGAGCGGTGGGTAGACGCAACGATTCAGTACGTCACGTTGGCTCCGAAGTCCGGTTTCAGCCCCGCGCGAATGAAAGCCATCCACTCGGCCAGCATCCGCTACAGCTCCTGCTTATCGGGCTGCTGCGGGGCCGCCCGGACCGCGGCCGCCGCCATCAGGCAGCCCAGAAAAAAAAGCTCATGCGGTTCACCACCCTACAGGTTCACACTGACCGCTTCTTCGAATATCTGGTGTGGCACCTGAATGCCGCTCACGCGCAGGCGCTCCAGAATCCGGGGCGAAACCCCCGTCGCCCGAAAATGCCCCTGCACCTTGCCCGCATCCGTCACGCCCACGCGCTCGAAGGCGAAGATCTCCTGCATCTGCACCCTGTCGTCGCGCACGCCCAGCACCTCGGAGATGCTCATGATCTTGCGCGTGCCGTCTTGCAGGCGCGAAAGCTGCACCACCATCCGGATGGCGCTGGCGAGCTGTTGCAGGATCACGCGCGTGGGAATTTCGAGATCGGCCATCATGACCATGGTCTCGAGGCGCGAAAACGCGTCCCGCGGGCTGTTGGCGTGCACCGTGCTCATGGATCCCTCCACGCCCGTGTTCATGGCTTGCAGCATGTCCAGCGCTTCGGCGCCGCGGCACTCGCCCACGATGATGCGGTCCGGCCGCATGCGGAGCGCCGTGCGCAGCAACTGGCGCTGGTTGATGCCGCCTTCCTTGTTCAGGTTGGGCGGGCGCGTTTCGAATTTCACCACGTGCCGCTGCTGAAGCTGCAACTCCGCCGTGTCTTCGATGGTGATGATGCGCTCCTCCTCCGGAATGAAACGCGAGAGCGCATTGAGCATAGTGGTCTTGCCCGAGCCGGTCCCTCCGGAAATCAAAATGGTGCTCTTGGACTCCACGCACGCGGCCAGGAACCGCAGCATGCCCGGCGTGAGCGTCCTGAACTGGAGCATCTCCTCCTGCGTGATCACGTGGCGGCCGAACCGGCGGATGCTCAGGCAAGGCCCGTCCAGCGCCAGCGGAGGAATGATGGCGTTGACGCGCGAGCCGTCCTGCAGGCGCGCGTCCACGATCGGCTGGGCTTCGTCGATGCGGCGGCCCACCTGCGAGACAATCTTCTCGATGATGTGCAGCAGGTGCGCGTCATCCTTGAACCGCACCGTGGTTTCCGAGAGCTTTCCGTTGCGCTCGATGTACACCTTGTTGTAGCGGTTCACCAGAATATCGGAGATGCTCGGCTCTTTGAGCAGGGTCTCGAGCGGCCCCAGCCCCAGCACCTCGTCCAAGACCTCTTCCACGATCTTGGTCTGCTCGGCCGTGGTCATGGGCACGCGCTCTTCGTCGAGCAGCCGCTCCACCACGCGGCCGATCTCCGCGCGGATCCGGTCTTTGGGGATGGAAGAGACGCGGTCCAGGTTGAGCACGCCGATCAGCTTGCGGTGAATCTCCGACTTCAGCTCGAAATAGCGGTCGGCGCTTCGCGCGGCCATCGGCGGAGCCGTTGCGCGCATGTGCAGGGGGCGATTCGGTCCCACTTGGTCTCCCTGGGTGTGCTTTTGATGCAGCCTGTGCGATTACAATTATATCCTGAGGCTACTTCATGCGGAAAACCACCGTCATTACGTTTCTGGCGCTGTCCCTTCCACTGTTCGGACAGACCACCATCAAGGATTCGCTCGCCAAACACTGGAAGACCACCGGCGAATTTACCCTGGCGGTCGCCAAGGCCATGCCGGCCGAGAGCTATAACTTCCGGCCGAACCCCGAGGAGATGAGCTTCGGCCAGTTGATGGCTCACATCGGCGTGGCCAACGTCGGCGTGTGCGCCCTTGCCAGCGGCCTGCCGCGACCGGCGCTGCCGCCCAAAATCGCTGCGTGGCAGAAGGACTCGAACAAGGTGGATGTCGATAAGGACACCGCCATCGCGTTCCTCACCGATTCGTTCGGCTTCTGCAACCAAGCCCTGGCCGCCATGACGCCTGACAAACTGGATGCCCTGATCGGTCCTCAGAACCGCCAGATGACTGGCTTCGAATGGCTGTGGGCGTACTTCACGCACACCGCGCATCACCGCGGCCAGGCAGAGGTCTACTTGCGAGTGAAGGGCATCAAGCCGCCGGATTACACGTTTTAGCGCGGCGCCGGGGGCCGGTTCTTGGGGTGGTAATGGGTCTGTGTCCGCATGGGTGTAAGTGGTTTCTTTTTCTTTCAGTTGGACCCCAGAAATGGGTTCGTTTGGTAATTTTGCCCAGAGCGCCTTGAGCCGCTCGAATTCCTCCACCGCGCAGCGGCAGTTTCGCTCCGCCCCGGGCCTGGCAGCGCAGGAACAAGGACCAACCGTTGCCTTGGCGGCGAGTGGTTGGTTGGAGACGGGTTGGCGGTGAGGTGGCATGGATGGTTCGTTGTGAAGAAAAACCGGCGGCAGATACCGCCGGTGCTATTTAAAGGAATAGCACAGGGAGGGGCTTGAGTCTGAAATTGGGGACAGTCAAGTGGTTGGAAAGGAAGTGGTTAGGAGAGTGGGAGGGGTTGTGATTGGCGGCCTCGCACGGGTTGTTTTCCGGTGACGCCGTCCGGGATCGTCACCCTGCGCTAGCGCCGCGCCAGGGACAGCAGCCACGCGTACCACGGCTCTTGAATGCGGACGTTTTCCATGACCCAGATCTCCTCTTGAGATCGCAGCACAGAATAAACGATGCTGCTGCCGTCGCTCGCTAGCGATGCGCGCAGTCCCGGCTGCGGTCCCGAATAAGGAATCAAATCGCCGACGTCGCGCAGTACGCGCCCGGCGCCTGTCGCGATATCGACCGCGATCAGTGCGTGCTTGCCCGGGTCCACGCGATACAGCGTTTTGCCGTCGCGGGCCCAAGCCACTGCGCCCGTGCCGCCGAGCGAGCGCGTGGTCTTTCCATCGGGACTGACCAGAATGGTCTGGCAACCCGCACCCAAAAAGGCGATCCATTCGCCAGTCGGCGACCATTCGGGCATGAAAGGACCCAGACACATTGCGGCAATCTCCTCCACCGGACCGGCACTGCCCAAGCGCACTTTGAGAAGGCGTCCTTCACGCCCAGAGAAACTCCGAAATGCCAGCCACTCACCGTCGGGAGACCACGTCGGGGAATTCTCCTCCATCTCGACGCCTCCCCTCGCGCGAACCGGCGAGCCTCCAGCGGCAGGGACGGTGAAGATGGCCGAACCCGCCGGCGAGGTCGCCGTGAAAGCCACCCGGCGGCCATCGGGAGAGAACACAGGGGCCAGCAGCAACTGCGCTTCTTCCCCCCGCACGCGCACATCCCGCGGAGATACCAGCGGGCGGTCCCAGCCTTGCGCCAGGTCTTTGATCCAGATCTCCGATGCACTCCGCTTGTCGGTGACGTAAACCACCTGCGGCGCAACCGGCGAAGCCGCCGGCTCCTGCTCGGTCCGCATGCTTCCAAGCAGCGTCCGGATGGGACCTCCTTTCAGTGGAACCGCAATCACGTCGGCCTGAGACAGCCCGGATTGGTAGGCCACCCGCGAACCGTCCGGTGAAACCGTGGGATGCCACATCGGCCGGTGCTGGATGGCGATGGGCCAGTAGCGGTCGCTCTCGGTGTTCGCCATGCCTAGCAGCGTTTCCGCCGAAAACACCAGGTGCCGCGAATCCGGCATCCACGCGAGGGCCGGAGCCCCGACCGCACGTTCGGCTTTCGCGAAGATCCGCCGGCTTGGACCCGGCGGCCACGGCAGAAGCCGGTAGGCGGTGTCGTGCCCGGTCGTGAGCATCGAGAGAATCTTCTTCCCGTCGGGAGCAAAGGACAGCAAGGGAATATTGGCGAATGAGATGGTCTCAATCGGGACCGGTTCGTACAGACGGCGTTGGCCCTCGGGAGGGCTGGCCGTCCAGACTCTCAGTTTCCGGTCCTCCGGCGACTGCGCCAGGAACACCAAAGTCGTCCCATCCGGGGAGATGGTCCCCGCCACGGCCCCCGCCTGGACGGGAGCCGCCGGTCCACCGCCCGCCGACACCCGGAGGATCCCGGCTTTGCCGCTCGACGCCCCGAAGACGTACAGCCATTGGGAATCCGGACTCCAGAAGGGTGTGCGGCCCCAGATCGGATCCGCGCCACCGGTCAAGGTGACCTCCGGTCCGGTGATCGCGACCGGGCTCGAGCTGTTGATCCCTTGGACGAACAGTTGCGGGAATCCCGACACCCTGCCGATAAACGCGATGCTCTTGCCGTCCGGCGACCAGGCCGGGCAGACCTGGACCGCAAACGAGGTGGCAAACGGGGTAAACTGCGAGTCGCGAAGAACCAGCATTTGCGGATTGCGCACCACGGCAAGACCGCACGCCAACGCAGCCAGGAGTATGAGTCCACACGCGCCGCACACGGCCCAGAGGACGCGCCGGCGTCGTGGGGCAGACCGGGCAGTATGCCCGCTGCGGGATTCCGGATTGCTTTCCAGCCACCGGTCCAACTCCGCCCGCATGGCGAACACACCTGCCTTCGGGCCTCCTGGAAGCCTCTGCACTGGCAGCCCGAAGTCGCGTTCCCAACGCTGCACCGTGCGCACGTCGCGGTTCAGGTAGCCGGCGATTTCCTTCCAGGAATCCAGCCGGTCCTTGGCCACGGGGACCGGTCCTGGCTTTTTAGGAGCCGCAGATCCCACGGAGCGATTCTACCCCCGGCGTCAACATACGGCAAGGCGCGGCACGGACGGAGTATCGCATGTTGCCGCTTTCACCGGCCGCGCGAACCCGTTAAGCTCCTGCCGAGGAGCACCAAAATGGCCTGCCGTTACTACCTGCTTCAACTGTCTCTAACCGCGCTACTGGCGGCGTCCGCCGTCCAGGCAGCCGGGGTCAAGGTCCGCTTCGACCCCACTTCGCCCGCCGTCGGGCCCTTTCCCTCCGACGGGCTAACCGTAGCCGATTCCGCGCAGAAAACCGGTCTGCGCATCAACCTGCCCATGCCCGACTGCTCCAAAGAGCCCAGCACCTGTGCGGAGCTTGCCATCATCAACCAACTGGATGGCTTCAGTCTGAAGCCGCGTCTCCGCGTGCGGTTTTCCGCGGCCGTGAACCCGGACACCCTGAAAGACGGCGTCTTCATCTACTGGCTCAACCTGCTCACCGCCGAAGAGCAGGGCCAGCAGCCGTTCGGCGCCATCACACCCATCAACAAAATCGAGTATGACCCGGCCACCAACACCGCCTATGCCGAACCGGATCAGCTTCTCGCTCAACACCGGCGTTATGCCCTTCTCGTCACCTCGGCGGTGAAAGACCTCAAGGGCGACCCGGTGGAAACCGATGCCGCCTTTCTCGCCTGCCTGCAACAGCCGGGCGCATATTGCGACCAGGTCGCGATGGCAGCGGGCCGGGCGGCGCCGCGCCTGGCGCCTCAGGACATCGTCGCCGCTTCGGTGTTCACTACGCTGAGCGCCACCGTCTGGATGGAAAAGGCACGCGCGGCCATCCAGACCAGCAATCCAGGCTTGGCGATGGCGACGCCGCGGGCCGTATTCCCGGTTTCCGGTATCTCGAAGCTCACGCTCCACGCCGACATTGGCAGCTCCAAGTTTCAGGACCTCCCCGTGCCTGGGCCCGAGTTGCTGGCGGGGGTTGGCCAGATCGCGTTCGGTTCCATTCAGTCTCCGCTGTTCCTAAACCAGCAACTGGTAATCCCGCCGGCGCCCACCCTGGCGGATGTCCCCCTGCCGCCGGTCACCCAGGAGGTTGCGTTCAACGCATTTCTTCCCGCGACGCCTCCGCCTGCGGGCGGATATCCAGTCGTGGTCCTGGCCCACGGTACGCCGGGAGACGGTTTCCCCGGCGGCAGGCTGGCCTCCGCCATGGCGGTGCGCGGCTTCGCCACCATTGCGATTACCGCCTTCGGCCACGGATACGGCGCGGCCACCACGATGCTTGTCACCGATAAGACCGGCAGCGTGGCGTCGGTGCCGCGGCCCGGACGCGGCGTGGATATCGACGGCAACGGCACAGTCGACCTCGGGGAAGGCTGCGGGATGGTGGTCGGATCGCAGGTTGTCGGCATGCGCGACTGCATCCGTCAGACCGCGCTCGACAACATGCAATTGATCCGCGCCATTCAGGCCGGAATGGACTTAAACGGCGACGGAACCGTGGACCTATCCCGTAACCTCATCTTCTGCGTTGGCTACTCCTTCGGCGCTAGCGTCGGCAGCGTGCTGAACGCCGTCGAGCCGGCTATTCAGTCGGTGGTCCTGAATAGCGCCGGAGGAACCATGGCTGAAGCCGCCGCGTGGTCGCCGTTAAACCGCGTGGCGGTTATCGCCATGCTCGCTTACCGCCAGCCCGTCCTGATCAATCGACCCGGACCGGATTTCAACGCAGCCCTCACCCTTCGCAATCAGCCGGTGCGCATCATTGACGTGCCTGGCGCTGTCGCCATCCAGGAGATGCTGGAACGTATCGAGTGGAACAACATGCTGGGTGATGCGCTGTCATTCGCGCCACACTTGAGCTGGTCGCCTTTGCCAGGCGTTTCTCCAAAGCCGGTTCTGTTCCAGTTCGCTTGGGGCGATTTGTCCCTTCCGAACCCTCTCGAGACCGCCGTCGTCCGCGCGGCCAACACGCCCGGCATGGTCTCGCTGTTCCGCACGGACGTGGCCTGGGTCCCTAACATGCCCCTGACCGCCAATCCGCACGACTCTGCTTTCGATTTCTACACCTCGGCCGCATCGGCGGTGGTAGCGCGGGCCTTCCAGGCGCAGATGGCCATGTTCCTTTCTGGCGATGGACGAAGCGTACCCCAGGTCAATGACCTGGTGCGCTGGCCGTTCATGCGAGACCTGTTTTTCGTTCCGAAGGTTCTGCCCGAGGATCTGAACTTTTGATCCGCGGCAGGCCAGCGCCGCGCGGAGGCGTGCAAGCCGGCGTTTCCGCGCGGCGTGAACCCGCACGGCCGCTTCGCCGCCGCCGCGCCTATTTCCTGTCGCGCTCCATCAGGCGCTTCAAGTCCAGCAAGTGCTGCGGCTTGTACGCCTTCTTCGACCATTTCGAGGTGGGGTCGAACTCCACCCCCACAAAGTATCCGATCTCCCGGTAAACGCAATACCGCACGTACCCCGCAAACTCCCGCTTGGGAGACGCCCAGTGGATTTCCACGCCCAGTGGCACGGCTGCTTCGAATTGCAGGCAGGCCCCGGATGGAGAAATGTCCTCCAGAAGGGCCGTCGCCTTGCAAGTTTTGCCCGTTTGATCCTTCCAGCAGACCTCTACCATGTCTGCGCACAGCATGCGAACTTCCGAGCGCCGTTCTGGCATACTTCTCATATCGGCGGGCGAACCTCCCTCCTTTACGATAAGATGACTTAAGTCCCCGGTAAACATGTACCTACGACCCTCCCTGGCAATCGCGCTGGCGGCTATCCTGGTGGCCGGCTGCGCGCACAAGAAGCACGCCCGGCGCACGCCACCGCCGCCGGCGCCGCCCACCGCGCCCCAACCGGGGTACACGGAAACCGGCGTGGCCAGTTGGTACGGCCACCCTTACCACGGGCGGGCCGCCGCCAACGGCGAGATCTACGACATGGAGAAGCTGACCGCCGCCCACCGCACGCTCCCCTTCGACACGTGGCTCCGCGTGGTTAACCTCGGCAACAGCAAGAGTGTGGAAGTTCGCATCATCGACCGCGGCCCCTTTGTCGAGGGCCGCGTTATCGATCTCTCCCACGCCGCCGCGCGCGCCATCGACATGATTGGTCCGGGCACCACCCGCGTTCGCATCGAGGTGATCCGCAGCCCCGAATTCGTCCCGCCCGCCGTCTTCGCGGTTCAGGTGGGCGCCTTCCGCGATCGCGCCAACGCCGAGCGCCTGCGCGCCGCCATGCAATCCCGCTACGGCTCGGCGCGCCTGGTCCGGCGTTCGGGTAATCCTGATTTGTGGCGCGTGCTGGTAGGCTCGGAAACCACCGAGGAGGGCGCCCACGGTCTGGCTGAACGGATTCGCAAAGAATCAGTTGAGAAATCCGCCGCCTTCGTGGTACGAGTTGATTCTGTATAGTCGGTGCAATCCATGAATCAGCCCGCGACGGGCTGCGCTCACGGTCTGGTGGGCCAGTCGCCACAGGTTTGCGCCGTGCGGCGGCTGATTGCCAAAGCTGCCCGCAACCGGCTCCCCGTCCTGCTGCTGGGCGAGAGCGGCACGGGCAAGGAGGTGGTGGCGCGCGCCATCCACAACGCTAACCCGCAGGGCCAGTTTGTCCCCATCGACTGCGGCTCGCTGGTCGGCACGCTCATGGAAAGCGAGCTGTTCGGCCACGTGAAGGGCGCGTTCAGCGGCGCCGTCGAAAACAAGAAGGGACTGGTGGAGCTGGCCGACGGCGGCACTGCCTTCTTCGACGAAATCGGCGATCTTCCGCTCGAAATGCAAGTCAAGCTGCTCCGGCTGCTTCAGGAAAGCGAGTTCCGCGCGGTGGGCGCGCTGCACTGGCGCAAGGTGGATCTCCGCATCATGGCGGCCACGCACCGCGACCTCAAGGCGGAAGTCGCCGCCGGCCGCTTTCGACAGGACCTCTTCTATCGGCTCGACGTGGTGGCGATTCACCTGCCGCCCTTGCGCGAACGGCGGCAGGACATCCCACTGCTGGTGGAACACTTTCTCCACGCAGGGCGTGCCGCGGGCTTGCCCGCGTTCCGCCCCAGCGAGGAGATTCTGGCAACCCTGCTCTCCTACGACTGGCCGGGCAACGTCCGCGAATTACAGCACTGCCTGGACCGCATGGCCGCCCTTCACTCCGAAGGCGCCTTGCAGATGGCGGACCTGCCCTCGGCCCTGCAAAATCAGTGGGCGTCCTCGGGGCTGCACCGCCTGTCCGGCGCCGTGGCTGACCCGGATGGACCGGCCGGGGGCCTGCCCCACTTTGATGTCGCGCCCAAATCGCCCGTCATCTCCATCCCCGAGAGCGAGAAGCAGACGATCGCCAACGCGCTGGCTACCACCAGCGGCGAGCGCGGCAAGGCCGCTCGCCTCCTGGGCATCGGCCGTACCACTCTGTACCGAAAGATGAAAGAATACGGACTGTAGGCGCCTGGCACGTGGTACGCACGCATCGTGCCCAGCCGGGCCGGACTGGCTGTTTGGGGCAAATCGCCTAAACTGCTACCGGAAACGAAGGATCTATGTCCACTTTTCTGGGCGAATCGCTCAAGATTGCCTTGGATGCCACCTACAGCATCGGAGACGAGCTCTCCGGAGTGGGCCTGTATTCGCACGAGATGCTGCTCGGGCTGGCCGCCGCCCATCCGGAGGTGCGCTTCGATTTCTGCTACCGGCCGCACCGCTACTTGCGCTCCTGGGCCACTCAGCTCCCAGCCAATGCCCGGCGCCGCCTGCTCGCCGAGCCGCTCGGTCCGCGTGCAGCCGATCTCTTCCATGGCCTGAATCAGCGCTTGCCGTGGATTCCGTTGCCGTGCGCCGTCACCACATTCCACGATCTGTTCGTCCTCAGCGCCGAGTATTCCACTGAGACGTTCCGGGTGCGTTTCGCCGCCCAGGCCCGCGACGCGGCCCAGCGCTCGGCCGCCATCATCGCGGTTTCCGCGTTCACCAAGAGCGCGGTGGTCTCTTCGCTCGGCGTGGAGGCCGCGAAAGTGCGGGTGGTCCACCACGGTGTCCGCGACCTTCCCTATTCCTCCGTTCCCCGCGAAAAGATCATCTTGAACGTGGGCGTGATCCAGAGGCGCAAGAATATCGCGCGCCTGGTGGAAGCGTTCGAAACGGTCGATCCCGACTGGCGGCTGGTGCTGGCCGGCTCTCGCGGATACGGCTCGGCGGAAATCCTCGCGCGCATCGAACAAAGCCCCGCCCGCGACCGCATTTCGGTTCTTGGCTACGTCTCGCACAGCGATCTCGCCCAATGGTATTGCCGGGCCATGATCTTTGCTTTCCCGTCGCTCGACGAAGGCTTCGGAATGCCCGTGCTGGAAGCCATGGCGGCGGGGACTCCGGTGGTCACGTCCAACCGCTCGGCGCTTCCCGAAGTGGCGGGTGATGCGGCCATCCTGGTCGACCCCGGAAACACCGAGAGCATTGGCGCGGCGCTGCGCCGGCTGGCTCGGAATGAGGATTTGAGACGGGACCTGGCCTGGCGCGGCATGACCCGGGCGCGGCTCTTCACCTGGGAGGAGACCATCCGCCAAACCTGGGAGGTCTACCGGGACGTGCTTCGCTAATGGATCGGGGAATGCCGGGCTGATCCGTCTCGCGCGATCAGCGGTTCTCGTCATCCACCGCAATCTTGAGGGCGCGCAAAAAGCGGTGGTCCTGGGTGGTGAACTTGATCTTGCCGGTGGCTTCGAAATTCCGTCTCGGCTCCTCGTCGTAACCGGCTTTCTTGATCTCGCCGATCGCCTCCGCGATCCGGTCGGACTCGGAAAGGGAATCGTTGATCGCGTTCCCCAATTCCTGCATGAGGTGCTTCAATGGCTCTTCCACAGAGTACTCCCTCTTAGTGGATGCGCCGGACGCGACCGGCGTTCCACTTATGGACATGCATCCACTCGTTCCGATTGTAGTGGACGGCACGCCGGTTCACAAGCGGACTCAAGTACTCTATCGGCAATTCAGTGACCATATTCCATACCAAAACTTCCGCGATGGCCGGTTTGCTACGATGGAAGGCGTGTGGAAGCGTCTCACCATCCGCTACGCACGCGAGTTCCTCAAACACATCATCCCCGCCATTCTGAAACCGGCCCGGACCCTCTGGAATGAGGTTATTGGCTTTCTTTTCTTGTCCTTCGCGGCGGTCTTCGGCTTCAGGGCGGTACACTATGCCATGGATTACAGGAACGGCGGGCCCACCGGTGGAACGGGGGCACTAATCCGTCTGGCCATGGCCGGCTTCTGTACTTTCGTGATGGCCTGGTACGGCGTTTCTTCTTTCCTGCGCGCCCGTAAAATTTCCCGATCATGAGCCACGAGCTGGGTAAACCAGGCGAATTCCCCTACACTCGCGGCATCTACCCCGAGATGTACCGCAGCCGCCTTTGGACCATGCGGCAGTACGCCGGCTTCGGCACGGCCGAAGAGAGCAACCGGCGCTACCGCTACCTGCTCTCTCAGGGGACCACCGGTCTCTCGGTGGCTTTCGATCTTCCCACCCAGATGGGTCTCGACTCCGACCACCCCATGGCTGCGGGCGAAGTCGGGCGCGTGGGCGTGGCCATTTCCTCGCTGGCGGACATGGAGATCCTGTTCCGCGACATTCCGCTCCGGGACGTTTCCACGTCAATGACCATCAATTCCACGGCCGCGATTCTGCTGGCGTATTACGCGCTGGTGGCCCGCCGCCAGGGCGCCGACCTGAGAAAGCTCTCCGGCACGATTCAAAACGACATTCTCAAGGAATACATCGCCCGCGGCACCTACATTTATCCGCCGCGCCCGGCCCTGCGCATCGTTACCAACATTTTCGCCTGGGCGGGCCGCGAGATGCCGGAGTGGAATACCATATCCATCAGCGGGTATCACATCCGCGAAGCCGGCTCGACCGCCATTCAGGAACTGGCGTTCACGTTCGCCAATGCCATCGCTTACATCGAAGCGGCCATTCAGGCGGGCCTGGCGGTGGACTGCTTCGCGCCGCGCCTCTCCTTCTTCTTCAACGCGCACAACGATTTTCTAGAGGAGATTGCCAAGTTCCGCGCCGCGCGCCGCATCTACGCCTTCCTGATGCGGGACCGTTTCGGCGCGAGGGACCCGCGCTCGATGATGCTGCGCTTCCACGCACAGACCGCAGGCTCCAGTCTCACCGCGCAGCAGCCCGACATCAATATCGTGCGCACTGCCTTGCAGGCCATGGCCGCCGTGCTGGGGGGCGCGCAGTCGCTCCACACCAACTCCCGCGACGAGGCGCTCTCGCTTCCCACCGAGGAATCGGCCCGCATCGCCCTGCGCACGCAGCAGATCATCGCTTACGAAAGCGGCGTGACCAGCACCGCGGACCCGGTGGGCGGCAGCGAGCACATCGAGGCGCTCACCGATTCCATCGAGCAAGGCGTGCGCGATTACCTGAAGCGCATCGACGAGCTGGGCGGAACGCTGCGCGCCATCGAAACCGGCTACATCCAGAGGGAAATCCAGAACGCCGCTTACGAGTATCAGCGCGCCATCGAACGGGGTGAGCGCATCGTGGTGGGAGTGAACCGTTTTCAGCAGGAAGAGGAGCGCGTCATCCCCACCTTCCGTGTGGACCCGGCGCTGGAGCGCGCGCAAATCGAGAAACTCCGCCAGGTGCGGGCCTCGCGCAGCCCGTCGGCCGTGGCGCAGAAGCTCGCCGCGCTGGAGCGGGCCGCGCGCACGGGTAGTAACCTGATGCCGCCGATCCTGGATGCGGCGGAGGCCTACGCCACGGTGGCCGAGGCTTCCGACCGGCTCAGAAGCGCGTTCGGCGAGTACCGCGAAGCGTAGAGCACGTCCGGCGCCTGCCTGCGCGGCCGGGCGCGCTCGCGCAAACCGAGGCGGTGCATGATGCGGCCGGCGTGATCGGGATCGTAGCGCACGCCGAAGCGCAAGAAGATCGCCTCGGCGAAACGCGCGGTGGTCCAGCGGTCGGTGTCGAAGCCGGCGGCCCGCGTACCGGCCCGGTACATCTCGGCCACGCTCATGAGTTGTCCGGGATTGAGGCGGTTGGGGCGTCCCGGCGCGCGCCGCTTGCGGAGGGCTTCGATCCCTTTCCCGCTCAACGCGCGGTTCCAGCGGGACGCCGTGGTACGGCTCACCCCGAACTTCCGGGCCACCTGGGACTGCGTGAGCCCCCTTTGCAGGTCCTCCGCGGCCAGCAGACGCCTGCTCTCCATTTCATCGCGAGTCAGAATGCCTTGTGCGGCTGTCTCCATACTTCTCGCGCGGTTTGTCAAGTGCCAGAGCGAATCCAGCATAGCAAAAAACATTCCAACTGTAAATTGTTTTTTGCAGGAAGCGGGTAAGCTAACGCTTTCCGGCCCGGAGACGCTCCAAGAGCCGCCGGATTTCCGGATCGGGCCTGATCCGCTGCGCGGCTTCAAACTGGCCAATGGCGTCGGCCATTCGGCCCGGAACGTTCGACAAGGCGACTCCGAGGTTATAGTGCGCGTCGGCGTAACCGGGCATGATTCGCAGGGCCGTTTCAAAGTGGGAAATCGCATCGGGCAACCGGCCGGGGAATTGCGAGAGGACCACGCCCAGGTTGTTGTGCGCCTCGGCATAGCCGGGCCGGATGCGCAACGCCGTTTCAAAGTGGGCGATCGCCTCCGGCGCCCGGCCGTCGATCTTCGACAGGGCGACTCCCAGGTTATAGTGCGTCTCGGCGGAATCGGGCTCGATCCGCAGCGCTGCTTCATACTCGGAGATCGCCTCCGGCAGGCGGTCGGGGATATCCGCCAGGGCGCTTGCCAGGTTGGCATGCGCCTCGGCGTAATCCGGCTGGATGCGCAGCGCGGCCTGATAGTGGGCGATGGCTTCCGGCAAGCGGCCCGGGAGACCGGACAGGGCGAGGCCCAGGTGGTTATGGGCTTCCGCGTAATCGGGATCGATTCGCAACGCCGCCTCATACTCGGCGATGGCTTCCGGCAAGCGGCCTGGAATCTTCGACAGGGTATTGGCCAGATTGTGGTGCGGTATCGGCGAATCGGGGGCAATCCGCAGCGCCGCCCGATACGCGGCGACGGCCTCGGAGAGCCGGCCTGGCTCTTTCGACAATGCGCTTCCCAGGTCGGTCAGCGCTCTGGCGTAATCGGGCTTGATGCGCAGCGCCGCTTGGTAATGCGTAATCGCCTCCGGCAAGCGGGCCGGGTCCTCGGCCAGGGCCACTCCCAGGTTGTGATGCGCCAGGTAGTTTCCGTCGGTCACAGCGAGGGCATGCCGGAACAGCGATTCGCTGTTGCTCCAAGAGCGGACCTGGACCCAGGTAAGCACTGCCAGGCACGAGCAGGCCGCGGCTGCCAGCGCGGCCAGCACCGGTCTGGACCGCGGCCATCGCCGCGGGATCTCCGCGGCGCCCCAGGCCAGCATGATGGAAAGGCCGATCATGGGAATGTAGGTGTACCGGTCCGCCCGCGCCTGCGCTCCCACTTGTACCAGCCCGATGACCGGCACCAATGTCCCCAGATACCAAAACCATCCGACTGCCAGGTAGGGACGAGATCGAAACCAGCGCAGGACGAAAACCGAAATGCCCGCGAGTGCCACAGCGGCCAGGACGGCCTGCCACACCGGCAAATCGCGCGGATAGGGATAAAACACAGCCAACCGCGCGGGCAGGAACATTTTGGCGATGTAAACGATGTAGGTGACCAGGGCATTTTCGATCCGCAGTCCCAGAGGGAATGTGCCGAGCGCTTCGACGGCTCCGGAGGCCCGCTGAACCAGGTAGGTGGCAACGGCGGCCGCCGCCGAAAGCGCGAACAGCGGGAGCTTTTCCCACAGCACCCGAGCGCCCGCCAACCGCCGCAGCGGCCACACATCCAGCAGCAGCAGGACGAAGGGCAGGGTGACGATCATCGGCTTGGCCATCAGACCCAGGCAGAAGGAAAACAGCACGAGCAGGTAGCGCCCCAATCGGGGGCGCTCGGCATAACGCACATAAGCCCACAGCGCCAGAAACCAGAAGAACGCGCCGAGAACGTCTTTTCTTTCGGCGACCCACGCCACGGATTCGACATGCAGCGGGTGCAACGCAAACAGAAACGCGACCAGTGCGCTACACCAACGGGCGTGGGTCGACCGCTGGAGAAACGCGAACAGCAGCAGCGCGGCGAGCGCGTGCCACAGTACGCTGGTGAGATGGTGCCACCCGCTTCGCAGACCGAAGAGCTGGCCATCCAGCAGGTGGGAGAGCCTGGTCAGCGGGAACCAGTTGGCGGCCTCGCCGGAGGTGAAGGCCCACTCGAGGCCCTCCGGCGTGATTCCATGGCGCACGTGCGGGTTGTTGGCGGCGTAGTCGGGGTCGTCAAAATTGACGAAGTCGAAATGCCGCACCTGGGCATAAACGGCGAAGGTCGCGGCCAAGAGGGCCAGACAGATCCACAGGTTGTAATGCAACCTTCGGGCCGGAGACGGGGGTTCCACGCACGGCCGGCCATGCTGTTCAGGCCGAGGCACTGCCATGAAGCGATACTAGCAGAGCGCGGCGGGACGTTCTCCAGCACCGTCCTTTCGACCGGCAAATGCTGGATCGTCTCGAAAAACAGCGATGGCCACCGGTGCGGCGGGCGCTGCCCCGGTGGCCAAAGCTACTTCTCGAAAAGCTAGAACGTGAACTTCACCGCCAACTGGACACTGCGAGGGCCGCCGGTGCCGGAGTTGACCGAGCCAGAGCCGCTGCTGACGGTGCCGGTCACGAATCCGAAGTTGGCGTTGTTCGCGGTGCAGCAACCGCCGTTCGGATTGGCGAACTGCGGGGTGTTGGTTGTGTTTACGGTTTCCAGCCGAAGCTGCATGCCGATGCGCTCGGTGAACCGGGTGGTCTTGGAGAGGGCGAAGTTCATGTTGAAGA
>JBEKYW010000026.1:0-132448 GCA_049510555.1 Bryobacteraceae bacterium | reverse complement strand
GATCTCCGACCGATCCCGTTGGAAGCCGGGATGCGTGGTCGAAAGCCCTCTAAATTCCCGAATCTTGAAACGACCTCGTCCCAGAGCCGGGTTTGCTCGCGCTTACGGACGGATTACGGAGGTGCGAGGTGCCCCGCAGCGGAAGCGGTTGTGGTACTATTCCGTGCGATGGGCCCAGACGGACAGCCGCGGGATCTGCTCAGCCGTACCCACCATGCCAGCGACGAGATCATGCGATGCATCCTCCGGTGCGACCGCGAGCAGACCTTCCGCACCGTGGCCCGCTGGTTGCACGATCTGTTGGAGGCTGAATCTTGCGGTCTTTTCCTGGTCCCTGAGCACACTCCGAGGGAACTCCACCTGGTGGCCACCTACTCCGATGCCTACGCATTTGACTTTAAGCCGGTCACCCTGAAGATTCAGAGCGTTGCTGGTGGGGGACTTACAGGCCATCTCGCAGACCAGGGAGAGATCGCAGAGCTGCACGGAGAGAAACTGCGTGACAACCCTTACGTCGTGGGGCGGCCGTTGGAGCACTTGGCTTCCGGAAAGTGCTTTGCCTTACTGGTGGTGCCGGTAAAGGGCCGGCATGACGACCTGCTCGGGTTGCTGAAGCTGGACAACAAGAAGAACCCACAGGGCCAGCCCGATCCGGACCGTCATTTCAGTGAGGAAGACAGGGTCATCGGGGACATATTCGCCAGCAAGATTGCGCTGTTGCTGGAGAGCTTGCGAGCTATCGACGCCTGCCGGAAGCTGACCAGCTCGATTCTGGAGGCCAGGCAACTGGACGACGTCCTGGGCGAAATCCTCCAGCGCGGCCTGGCGCTGTTGCGGGCCGACCGCGGGGACTTTGCCTGGTGGGATGAGGGGCAACAGAAGCTCACTCTGAGAGCGCGCCTCGGAGAGGGCAATCTGGAAATCGGTCAAGCGATCCCTCCGCGCAGCATCATGCAGAAGACGTGGAAAGCGCAAGCGGGCCAGATGGAACACGATGTGGCCCAGTGCGCGTATTACTATCCCGTGGACGAGCGGACCCAGAGTGAGATCACCGAGCTCATCAAGTATGGGCCCCGCCCACTCGGGGTATTGAACGCCGAATCGTTCCGGAAGGACCATTTCGACGGCCATGATCGGGATGTACTGCAACTGCTGGCGGAGTACGCGGCCATTGCCGTCAAGGCGGTCGGCAAGGAGGTTGCCTTCCGCGATCTGGTGGAACGGCTGGCGGAACAGCCGGCGGAACCACGGGAGTACTGGACCAAGGCTCTCGGATACATGCGGGATACCTTCGGGTTTGACGCCGGGCTTGTTTATGTCCCTGACGGCGTGTCGCCGCTCCTGCGCTGCGTGGCCTGGATCGGTTGCGAGAGGCTGAACGTTGATCCAGGTAGGTTCCTTTTCCGGCTGGACGAGAAGGCCCTGGCCACCAAGGTGTTTAACGAAGGGAAGCCGTATTTCTCTCCCAGGCCATGGGAGGACCCGGAAATCGGCCAGCGCGGTTTGGAAGCGTTCCAGATAAAGAGCCCGCTGCTGGGAGTGCCCCTGATCTATCGCGGGAAAGTGCTCGGCGCTCTGCTCGCCTGGACCAGGAGAGGCACCGAGGTGCCGACCCGGTTCCACCTGGAGGAGTTGAGACCTCTGGCAGTGATGGCGTCGGTCGCCACTGCCATGGTGGAGTCCGAGAGGTACCAGCACAGATTCCTGGAACTCGCCGTTCACCGCGTGAAGAGCCCGCTGCAGTCAATTCTCGGTTGTGTCGAGAAGGTCATGCCAGGCGGCAGGGCTACCGAGGAGGAGCGTGCCGAGTCCTTTCGCCATCTCCAAGAGGAAACGAAGGACCTGGACCGGCTGATAGTGCGCGCCGCGCGGTACACCAGGTTATGGAGGGAACCTCTGACCCTTGCCGTGGTCGATCTCAGGACGCTGGTGAGGGCCGCCGCTGAGGGGTTTGAATCGCAAGCCCGACAGAAGGGTGTGGAGCTTGAAGTAACGCTCCCGGAGAGCCCTTGCCCGGTTCGCGCCGACCATGCGGCCATCAAGGAAGCGCTTACAAACCTGATCGACAACGCCCTGAAGTTCTCGCCTGCTCAAGCGGCCGTGAAGATTGAGCTTGGCACTGCGCCCGATTTGTTCAAGATCAGCGTAACCGACCAGGGGCCGGGCTTTTCCGCCGACCAACGGGATTTGATGCTGGAGCCTTTTGCCAGTAGCATCCCCCCCGGAGGGAAATCAGCCGGTAGCGGCTTAGGCTTGCCCATCGCCCGCACCATCGTGGAGCGGCACGGTGGTACGCTGGATTTCAGTCAGGGCCCCGGCGGCCGCGGCTCATGTTTCTGGTTCACGCTGCCGACAAACGCAGAAGATTCGGAGGCTTAAGATGCCGACCGTATCGGAAACCGCTGCCACAAAGAGAATCCTGATTGTCGAAGATAGTGAGGGTCAAGGGTTCCTGTTCAAGAGCGAGTTCAGGGGAGTCTATGAAACCGTACTCGCGATTGATGGTGAGACTGCCCTGGCACACCTGCCGCCCGGACGGGCTCCGGAGTTCGCTCTCGCCATCGTGGATCTTAACCTGCCGGAACGAGCGGGGCGGATACCAACTTTCGACGAGGGCATCAAGATCTTGAGCGCGCTTCAGGAGTTGCAGAACAAGTTCGGGAAGCCTCTGATCATGGTGATGGTGTCTGCTGTTGTGGGGCGTGAACTCCGGGAGCGGGTTGGAGCATTTACCATCGTGTGCGTTCTTGAAAAGCCTTTTTCGCTGACGGGATTGAGGCAGCAAGTGGAGCGGTTGCTGGGCGACGACGTCGGCTAGGACGACCGCTGAGGCGCGCGGAGAGCAACACCACGGGAGACGGATGGCCACAGCGACGGTCGATGAGCTTCTGACGTGCTTGCGCCAGTTCGACGGGCGCACGGCGGACTACGTTCTGTGGTTGGGGGCCGGGGCATCGGTGAGTTCCGGTATTCCGTGCGCCGATGACATCGTCACCGACCTGCTTCGGAAGTGCCACGCTGCGCGAACCAAGCTTCCTGCCAGGACTCCCAATCCTATCGCGAGGGAGGATGTTCGCAGCTGGGCCAATGGCAATCTGCCTTGGTTCGCTGACCGCGACAAGAAATCCGAGTACGCCCTCGCCATGGAGAACGTACTGAGAGCCCCAGGCGCGCGTCGGGATTATCTCCGGCGGCTGATGGGTAATGCCTGGCCGAGCAAGACGTACGCCCTCTTGGGCCGGCTCCTCAAGAAAGGCCTCTTTGACACCGTGGTGACCACCAACTTTGACGATCTCGTGCGGCTGGGCTGTGCGCAGGTCCTTGGCCCACCCATCACGGTGGTCAACACGTCGGTTCAGTTTCGTCGGTTGACGCCTCATGGTGAACAGGTGAGACTCGTGCGACTCCACGGTGACTTCGACCACGGCGACCTTCTCAACACCGAGCCAGAGCTCGAGAAGACGCCGTCGATAAGGTTCGATGCAACTCGCCGGCTGTTCAGATCGTACGGGCTAATCGTGATCGGGTACGGCGGCAGGGATGTGCGGCTCATGGGCGGTCTTTTCGCACCCTTGTGGGGAAACAAGAAGAGCGACTTTCTATCGAAGGGTGTCTACTGGTGCCACCTGAAGGGCACTGCCCTGTCCCCTTACGTGCGGTCGTTCCTCGACGAGGGCCCACCCGATCGAGCCTTTTCAGTCGAAATCCCGGGGTTCGATGCATTCATTAGCGAACTCGCCGATCACTTCGAGGTGCACCTGTCAGCGGAACGGGACTCCATCGAGGAACTCCGCGTGGCCTGGGAAGCGCACGCCTTCATCAAGGATCTGTTGGACAAGATCTTGTTGCCCGCCAGCCCCGCGGACCTCCTCAAGACACAGCAGGAGGTCCTGAATCGGATGGCGAGGGCGCTGGACCTGCGGCAGGCGGTGCTGGTCCACCGCGCTCCCGAGTCGGGGAGCCTCCAGACTGTCGCCAGGTTCAACGCTCCCGGCGCGGCGTCTGAGGTCCGTCTCGACAGCGGTCTGCTGGCGCGTGTCACTGGCCCTGAGGTTGACACTCTCAGTTTCGAGCCCCCTCAGGTCGCACACGACCCGTCTTATGAGGCATTCTGGGAGAGCCGTTACATTCAGAGCTTCTTCGTCTGGCGCTCTGGCCAACTGGCAGGGTTTGTGACGTTTGGCTCTGATCAGCCTCTGGCCGACAACTCCGGGTTCGTCAAGAACGTTGTTCGCATACTGGTGTGTGCTCCTGAGTCCGCAGCCCAGGCGCCGGCCGCGGGTTCGGGCCGTGCGGGCGCGGCCGGGTGACGATCGCCATGACCGCCCATGCGAATGGTCACCTTTCCCCTTTTGCCCTTTTCCCTGCGGTTCGCCCGGCCAAATCGTAATCGTGCGGCACGGCCCGTCATGGGTATAATACGACCAGGACTGCTGAACAGGAGGCGCTGACGTTGGTCACTTGTTCCGAATGCCAGATCGGTCTGCCGGACGGCACGAGCCGGTGTCCCATGTGCGGCCGGCTGGTGGCCTGGCCGAAGACGGTCGTGCTGATCGTCGCGGTGGCGCTGACCGCGTTGCTGGGCCTGGCCCTGTGGGGATCAGGCAAGCTCAAGAGCAAGATGGCGTGGGGAGAGACCAGACCGGCGGACGCCTACAAGGCCGCCATGGCATTTGTCGGGAAGGACCCCGCCACGCACGGCGCGGTGAGCTTCAGCAAGTTGGAGGAGACCTTGGTCGAACGCTGGGACGTCGGGCGCTGGCGGGTCGCGGGTTTTGTGGACACGCAGCCGAAACCCGGCGTCAAGATCCACACGCTCTACTACTGCGTGCTTCGGAATACCGGGTCCGACCACTGGGCCATCGAGGATCTGCAATTCGAGAGGGTTGAGTAGAGGCCGGTGACCGGAGGCGCGCGCCCCGCCGATTCACCCGCGGATGCCTGCCGCGAGTCCCAAGCCGTCATCACTATGCTGGCCGACGACCATGCCGTCGCACAGGTGGTCTTCGGCGAAAATGGCGTGCCTCCGTGCTGGCACGGAACGCGGGACTGTGAGCGCGCCCTCCGGCCTTTTTTGCACATATATGTGCAAAAAAATGAGAAGATTTGCTGAAAAGAAAGGGGTTAGCCGCGCGAATTTGTGCAGATCTGCACAAATTCAGCGCGGCTTGACCGCCGTCGCCGCGTTCTCGCGGGCTTGTACGTAGCGGGCGGTCTTGGGATTGGCTTTGTTCCATCGCGGGGCTTCGGCGCTGTCCGCGATCCGGAAAACGCCCAGCGCGACCGCGCCATCCACCTTGGCCATATTGTCGTAGTCCAGCTTGGGCCACTCGTCGCTGGCCCGGTGATAGTCCGGGAAGATGTAACTGACCGAAAGCGTGGTCGAAGGAACGCCGGCCTGCGCGAAGGCGGCGTTGTCGCTGCGGGTGAAGAAAGAATCGCTGTTCTGTTCGTGCTTCACCACCCGGATGCCGGTCTCCGCGCCGGCCTTGGCGAGGAACGTGGCGATGTCGGTGTAGTCGAAGCCCGTGAGATTGAACTGGAGCAGACGCGGCCCCTCGGTGTCGTCGGTGCGGCCAAGCTGCTCCAGATTGATATCGGCGACGGTCTTCGCCAGCGGGAACACCGGGTGCTGGCAATAGTAGCGCGAGCCCAGGCCGCCGGTTTCCTCGCCGAAGAACGTCAGAAACACGATGCTGCGCCTGGGCTTTTGGGCGAGCGAGGCAAGCGCCTTCGCAATCTCAACCACGGACGCAGTGCCGCTGGCGTCGTCGTTGGCGCCGTTGAAAATGTGGTCGCCTTCACCCGAGCCGCGAATGCCCAGGTGATCGTAATGCGCGGTGAGCGCCAGGTAGGTGTCTCTCAGCGCCGGGTCGGAGCCGCGCAGAACGCCGATCACGTTGCGCAGCTTGACGGGCTGCTGCGCCGCCGGCGCCGGAATGTGCGCCGAAACCGTGGCCTCTTGGGCAGCGGCCACCGCCGCCTGGATGGCGGCGTCCCACACCGCGAGAATGGGCACCTTGGCCCCCGGAGCCGAGGTATCACGCAACCGCGGGCCGGCACTGAGCCCTTGCCCGTGCGTCCGCACCGAAAGCACGAGAGCAGGCTCCAGCCTGATCACCGCGTTGGGAATGCCGCGGGTCACCGAGTACGGCGTGTTGGGAGGAATTACCAGGAGCAGCACCTTGCCGCGCACCTGGTCCGGCGCCAGCGCATCCAACGCCGTGGCGTCCTTCATGGTCACTTTGACCGCGGGCACATGGCTGAGATCGGCTGCCACCGGCTCCTGAAGGGCCATCGATGCCTTATCCGCTTGGAACGCGGCGCCGCCGGTTTCGAGCGTCAGCTCCAGGCCGTCCGGGTTGGGCGTGACGGACTGGTAATTGGCCGTCTGGAAGTAGCCGTCGTCGCCGGCCGGCTCGAGGCCCGCGCGGCGGAATTCCGAGGCGATATACTCGGCCGCGATATCGAGACCCTTCGAGGGCGTGCCCCGGCCCTCCAGCGCGTCGGAGGCGAGAAAGGAAACGTCGGCTTTCAAATCGTTGGCCGTAACTTTCGGCTGGACCTGCGCCGCAGCGACAGTGACCGCGATAGCCGCAAAAACGGCCGCAAGAAATCCCTTCCTCATCATTTGGCTCCTCGATGGCCCATGGGAATTCGAATCAGCACCCACGCCACCGCCGCAAATCCCGCCAGCGACAGCCACCCGCCCAGAGCCGGGTAGAAGCTGAATTCGTCGGAACCGGTCAGCAGCTTGGTGAACGAACTGATGCCCGACAAAAACGTCACCGCCAGCAGGATGCCCACGAGGGCTTCACCGGCGATCAGCCCGGAGGCCAACAGCGTGCCCTTTTCTTCAATCTTGGCGCGCAACTCCGGCTTGCGGCGCGCGGCGATCTGGTCGGCCACCCACCTCAGGATGCCGCCCGCGAAGATGGCGGAAACGGTATCGAACGGCAGGTACATGCCCACCGCGACGAGCATCGGGGAACGCGCGCCGCACATAATCAGCGCGATTCCGAAAGCCGCGCCGATGCCAATCAGCCCCCATGCCATCTGCCCGCCCACGATCCCCTTGGCCAACTGCGCCATCAGACCGGCCTGCGGCGCCGGCAGCGCGCGCCCACCGATCCCGCCCGTCGCCAGATTGGCCTCGTGCAGCGCCACGATGGGGAACATCAGAAACAGCGAGAGCAGAATGACGGACACGATCTCCACCACCTGCATCTTCCAGGGCGTGCCGCCGAGCAGGTGCCCGGCCTTCAGATCCTGAATCAGCGACCCGGATACCGAGCAGGCGCACGCCACCACGCTGGCCACCCCCAGCACCGCGGCCACGCCGCTCATCCCCTTGGCGCCGATGGCCAGCATCACCAGCGCGGAGAGCACCAGCGCCGAAAGCGTCAAGCCCGAGAGCGGCTGGTTGGAGCTGCCCACCAGCCCCACCAGGTATCCGCCCACGGCGGAAAGCAGGAAACCCGCCACCGTCATGATGGCGGCGGCAATTATGGCCGCCAGCCAGCTCCCCGTAAACATGTAATAGATGATGGTGACCGCCACCACCAGCACCGCAGTCCCGAGCGTCAGCCACTGGAGCGGGATGTCGCGGTCGGTGCGCTCCAGGTGGCGGCCTTCGTGCGCGGCTTGGGCGGACGCGCCGATCGCGCCCGCGATGGATTGCGCGATCGAGTGGCGCATCGAGAACAGCGTGTGGCACGCGCCCACCAGCATGGTGCCCACGGCGATGGGCCGCACGATGTTGTACCAGACCGAGTACGAAACCACGTCCCACCCCGCGTTCTGCCCGGCGCCCAGGCGGTGGGGCAGGTCGGGATCGAAGAACAGCAGCAGTGGAATCAGAATCCACCACGCCAGTATGCCGCCCGAGGCGTTGACCGCCGAAAGCTCCGGCCCGATGATGTAGCCGATGCCGATGAGCGCGGGCGAGAGGGCGGGGGTGGACCAGTAGATGCCGCCCGTGTGGGCGACGTCGCCGATGGGTTTCTTGGCGAAATCGAAATGGTGCACCACGGATTTCGGAAAGGCGAGAAACCCCTCGGCGTACTCGCGGAAGATTTGCAGGCCCTTGTCGGTCTTCAGGATTTGCAGCAGCCCGGCGAAGCCCATGGCGCCGAACACGTACTTGGGCGCGTCGCCGCCCTGTTCGCCGGCCTTCACGATCTCCGCGCTGGCCACGCTTTCCGGAAACGGCAGGCCGCTTTCCACGCACAGCGGCCGCCGCAGCACGATGATGAAGAAGACGCCGATCAGCCCGCCCACCAGCAGAATCAGCACGGATTGCCAATAGTGCGTCCGCAGATCGGCCCACAAGTGTTTCCCGTTGATTTCCACCATCATGAACGCGGGGATAGTGAAGATGGCGCCGGCGACCAGGGCTTCCCCCACCGAGGCCGCCGTGCGCGTGATGTTCTGCTCGAGAATCCCGCCGCCCCAGACGCGGAACACGGCGATGGCAATGACGGCGGCCGGAATGGTGGCCGCGATGGTCTGCCCCGCCTTCATGCCCAGGTAGGCGTTAGCCGCGCCGAAGACCAGCGCCAGCACGAGGCCCAGCCCCACGGCTTTGAACGTCATTTCGGGAGGGTCGGCGGGATGCTTCGCGTCCGGCATAAAGGGGGATGGTATCACGGGCCAGCAGGGGCTTGTTGCGGTGCTGTTCAATTAACGCATTGAGTGGAGCAGAGCCCGGCTGCTTGCCCGCCGGATTTCGGGAACGGGTTCGCTGAAGGACCTGTGTCCCAGAGGCAGAGATCCTTGGCGTTTGCGTGGGTGCGAAGGGGATTCGTCGACAGAGAACCCCCAAATGTCTCAAATTTGATACAGTAGCATGGTGCGGCCAATCATCCTCCATCCGAAGGCGCGGGAGGTCATACGCCGGTTTCCGAAAGAAGCACGAATGCGACTGGGGAGAGGACTTTTTCGCTTGCAGATTGGGGAGCGGCTCGGAATGCCCAACGCCCGGCCGATGCCGGTTGTGGCTGCCGGAGTCTCGGAACTTCGGGTAAAAGGGGAGGATGGCAGTTTCCGCGTCTTTTACTATACAGCCTCATCGCAGGGTGTCCTCGTTTTTCACGCCTTCGTTAAGAAGACCCAGCGGACGCCGCCTCTGGAAATCGAGTTGGCCAGAAAGCACTTGAAGGAGCTTCTTGATGCACAAAGTTAAACCGATCGTTGCAAGAACGCCTGAAGAGTTGGCTGTTGCCCTGGGACTCTCCGGCGTCGCGGCTAAGGAATGGCAGGTTCAGCATATCCTTCTGAGGCGCCTGAAGGACATCGCGGGACGGCAGAGGTATACACACGCGGAGATCGCCAGGCGGGCGAGTACTTCGCGAACGAGGGTGACTGCGATCCTGAACGGTGACCTGCAGCATGTGTCGAGCGATCTTCTGATCCGAATTCTCGCCTCCCTGGGCTATCGCGTGAAGGTCTCGGTGGTCAGATCCGACACCGCAGCGTAGTCGGCCAGCGAAACGCCGCCCGCTCCCTGGGCCACGGCCGAACCGTTGCCGGGAGCCGGAGTCAGGCCGACTTGTCAGTACCTAAGCATACGCTCACCAGACGTTGGCAACGCCGTACTGCTCGATTTCTGCGAATCGAATCGCACCCGCCAGCGACTCGCCGTGCCGTTCACTGATATCGCCTTTTATGGATGAACTCAACTTCCTGAGAGCATCTTCGCCCAGTAGGTGCACCAGACGGATCGCTGCGGCGCGGGCAACCAGAGCGTAATTGTGGGTCGTGAGGCGGAGCAAGTGCCCAACATCCTTGGCACTGGCAGATCCTATTACGGAGTATGCAACGAGACGAACGTACAAAGATCGGTTATCCGGCGATCCGAGACCCAGACTGCCTTCTGGCTCAGTTTTCTCAAGACCCGCGTAATCCCAGAACTCACCTCTACTGACGATGTTCAGAAGAAAGTCGGGTATCCCTACTTGTACCGCCGCCATTCGCCGGGCGACCTCCTGGCCGATCTCCGTGTGCGTCCAGTAACCAATCGGGGACTTCGCAAGCTTAACGCGCCTAAGCATCAACTTCACATCTCTCATCTGACCGTTTTTCAGGAGGGCAAGAACAAGGCTCCGGGAAGAGTCAGTCAACCGTATGCGTTTCACGGTAGCCCGCAGCTCTGCAGCCAGCTCCGGCCGCATAGTTCGTTGAATGGCATCCGCGAGGGCTCTTGCCTTACGGTACACTGCCGGGGCGGTTTCCCGTTCATCCGGTTCCCGCTCATTCCACTCTTCATAGGTCGCAAGTAGTACCCGGAAATCGCCTGCCTCCAGATCACCCGCAAACGCAGCAAGCATCAACTCTGCGTCATTTGTTGGCCGTGACCTCACCCTCTTCAAGAGCTTATCGATTTGGTGACGGCGTACCGCCAGCAGGCTCTCGCCGAATATCAGCGAGTGACGCCGGGGTCTCATTCCTTTCAACCGGGCATAGGCTTCTTCCGAATCACCCTCGGTTATTCCGCGCCTGATCATCTTCAGAATTCGAAGCTCTTCGATAAGGCGTGATGCTCCGATCGGCGGTATCGGCACCTCTGCATCTGTCACCAGTCGGTCATAGGTCTCACTTAGGTATTTCGAGGTACTATCCCTGACTTTCGCTAACAGCGACCACTCTCCCTGGCAAAACCGCCCGACGACGGCACTCCGGCAGGCTCGGCGTACCTCTTCCCGCCGATGTCGCAGCCCCCGCCAGAATCAAATCCTCTGACAGGCTGACGGAATCTCTTTGTATGAGCGAAGCCAACTCGATAGCGTATTTCCACCGCCTCAGTGCTGCGAAGTCCTCTTGTGTTATCCGGCCTCCCTCGATGCGTCGTCTCAACAGGACCGCGGCGGCTCTACGATCAGGCCCACCATCGTCTTCGCCGAGCTCGGAAGCCAGCCAACTAAGAATCTGCGGCTTCCATTGAGGGTTCAGAAGCCAATAGAGGGCTGGCCCCTCATCGTCGAGCCACGACGCCAGAAGCAGTCTAAGCTCAAGTTCGCCTGGAACGACTCGCTCCCGATGCTTGTACAGAATGAGTAGTTCCTTGGCTGTCAGACGGGCACCGGTCGCCGCAAAGGCCGCCCCTTTGGAGCTCAACAGTTCCTGGAAGCGCTTGAATTCCCTTTCTTCGGAATCGACGAGCTCTGACACCACCTTGCAGGCAACGAAGTCGTGAGTGATTTCGTAGTACTGATCAATGTGCCTAACAAGGCGAAGGTCGATTAGCGTTTCGAGCGCGATCTCGATGACCTTCTGATCCAAACCCGTGTCGGCTGCCAACTCCTGGAGCCCTTTTTGAGCCTTCACGCCGTAGCTCCGAACTAGCGCAATCAGCACGAGGCGGACGTGCCCCTGCGCGTCGGCTGCGTAATCTAGTTGACGACTAAGGTAGTCGCCCACGATGCCATTTATTCCGTGAGCCTTACGGTACAGGGCAGCCGTGTAGGGCATTTTGCCTTTCTCCGTCGAAGCCCAGACGTGCTCTATGAACATTTGGACGTACGGCGGATGAATCGTTCTCTGTCCGAGCACGGAGCTGGCCAGCCCGAGGTCGTGTTTGATGCCCATCCAGTCCCTGGCGTCAATCTCAACGCGGACTCCCAGATCTCCTGCAGCCTTGGCGATCCCGGCGCCTACGTCCTCAACAGACAAGCCTTCGAGGTAGACTCGGGGCAGCCCAGAGGCCGACCCGCTGATAAACTGCCAGTACTGGCCGAGCCTGCCTTCTAAATCGGCCCGATAACTTACCAAGACCCTCAGGCCCTCATACGGAGCCTGGTAGAGCGTCTTGAGATCCACCACAAGTTTATCCACCTCCTCTTGACTCCGGGCCACCAGTACATCTTCGAACTGATCGATGATAACGAGCAGACGCTTCTCGGGTATTAGCGGCGCGACCTCAAGGAGAAAAGGTAATAGCGGGCCATGGTACCCCGGCCTACCCCTAAACAGGGATGACTGGATCTGATGTACCACGTCCGACGAGGGAAGTCCCAGCGGACGTACGTACAGTGGGCGCAAATCATTCGAAAGCGACTCTGGTATGAGGCCAGCATTGATCAATGAGGTCTTGCCAACGCCAGAATCGCCAAGGAGTAGGAGTAGGTGGTTCTCATCAATACGCCTCAGCAGTTCGTCCAGCTTCGAGGTTCGGCCGATCAGATAATGCCTCTGAGCGCTGCCCAGGAACTCCATTCCCACTGGCTGCGTTAATTTCCTTGCGACAGGGAGGGTAACTCTTTCGATCTGTAAGGGTGATGTCTGAAAATGCTCCCGCAACTTCCGATGCACATCGCGCATGATCGCGAGCAACAAGTCGTCGGCAGTTACGAAATAGGAAGCCGTATGGGCCTTCACTCTGGAGCGAAGTCGCTCCAATTTCAGCTTACCGGCGGGGCTCGCTTCCTTATGCGCAGCTGGCCACGGGCCGCTCTCGTCGTGGAGGTAAAGAAGAATATCCTTCACGACTCCCGCGCTGTGCGACCGTTCCGCTTCGTCCAGCTCGAGTTCAGTGATGGATTTGCCAGTGGTAACGTCGACCGTTCCATAACGATGTGCGTACACACCGACGAAGATGTCGCAGTCCCGGACGTTTCTCACGGAAGCAATATCGGGCGGAACGGCATCGCTCCCAAATGTCTCCATGACGACCAAATCCACTCCGAACACCGCGGACAGCCAGCGGGAGAGCGTTCTTCGGATATCAGCAAGATCGACAAACGTCGAACTCAGGAAGATCGAAGGCATAGGGCAAGGCTATGAGTTTTTGAGCCCACAGCATCACTTGATATAGCAGGTTTCGGATCCCTCGGGTTGAGTCTGCCCAAATAGGGATTGTCCGTGGCAAGGGGATTTCGAAGGCCCTGACTCACTGGGCTCCGGGTAGGGAACGCCAAACGCGCTAGGGTCCGGCGTTCCACCCGGCACTAGAGGCGCTTGGCGGCTTCTTCGTCGGCGTAGACGGCCACGATCTCGCCGAAATATACCCGGTGGTAATCTCCCTGGGCGTAGAATTCGTCTTGCACGGCCTGGGCGAGCGTGTCCGGCGCGAGGTCGTTGCGGTGAAGCGTCCGGCACTCGTAGTGGATCACGCATTCCCGGATGATGGGAGCGTGCACCTGCCGGCTCCGAACCGGCGTCAGGTGTTTTTCCACGAACTTGTCGTGGTCCCTGCCGGACACCGCGCCGCAATGGGCCACGGCTTCGGCCAGCTCGCGGGGCGCGACGTTGACCGTGAAATCGCCGGCTGATTCCTCCAGGCGGGTGTAGGAGTAGCGCGAGGGCCTTATCAGCACCAGAAAGACCGGCCGCGACCAGATGGAGCCGATGGTTCCCCAGCCGACGGTCATGACGTTGGGCTTGCCGTCCGCGCCGGCGGTCACCAGCAGGAGGCCATCCTCGCGCATGCGCCGTATGGTTTGTGCGAAGTAATCCGTATAACGAACCGCGTTCTTGGGCATCGTAACGGTATGATACACTTTTCGCTGTCAAAAAGGAGATTCGTATGCGAAACGATCCATTGCGCCGCCACTTCGTGCTGGGGCTGGCGCCCGCCGCGGCGGTCGCGGCCGCGGCCGCCCCCCAGGATCGCCCGGCGGCGGGCCGGGCCGGTGGATTCAATGTCCGCGACCATGGCGCCGCCGGCGACGGCGCGCATCTCGATACAAAAGCGATCCAGGACGCCGTCGATGCCTGCGCGCGCGCGGGCGGAGGAACGGTTTTCTTTCCGGCGGGCGCTTACCTCTCCGGAACCATCGTGCTGAAGAGCCGGGTGACGCTCGATCTCGACGCCGGCGCGGTGCTGCTCGGCAGTAAGAACTTGCAGGACTATCCGTCTTTCGTGCCTGCTTTGCGTTCGTTCACGGACACGTACACGGAGAAGAGCCTCATCTACGCGGAAGGGTTGCAGGACATCGGCATACGCGGGCGCGGGGTGATCGATGGGCAAGGCGCGGCTTTCAAAGGTCCGTACAAGGTGCGGCCATACATGATGCGCTTCGTGAGCTGCCGCAATGTCTCGGTGACGGATGTCACCATCCAGAACTCGCCCATGTGGGTGCAGCACTACCTGGCCTGCGACGAAGTGGAGATCCGCGGTATCCGCGTGCATAGCCGCGTGAACGGCAACAACGACGGCATCGACATCGATTGCAGCCAGCGCGTGCGCATCTCCGACTGCGAAATCAGTTCCGGCGACGACGCCATCGTGTTGAAGGCCACCGCGGGCCGCCCCTCGAAGGACGTGGTCATCACCAACTGCGTGCTGAGCACAGCGTGCAACGCCCTCAAGCTGGGCACCGAGTCGAACGGCGGCTTCGAAAACATCGCCATCTCGAACTGCACGATATACGACACGCGTCTGGCGGGCATTGCGCTGGAAATGGTGGACGGCGGGGTGCTCGACCGGATCAGCATTTCGGGCATTGTCATGAACGGGGTGGCGGCGCCGGTTTTCATCCGCCTGGGCGACCGCGCGCGGCCATTCACCGAGGGCGGCGCGCGCCCGCCGGTGGGAAAGCTGCGCAACGTTTCGATCAGCAACGTGCAGGCCGTGGGCGCCGGGCACATCGGATGCGCCATTGCGGGCCTGCCCGGGCACGTTATTGAGAACGTGGTTCTGGAGAATCTGCGGCTGACGTTTGCCGGAGGCGGCAAGCGGGCGGACGCTCACCGCGAGATCCCCGAGAACGCCGAGAAATATCCCGAGCACAGCATGTTCGGCACGCTGCCGGCTTACGGATTCTATTGCCGCCACGTGAAGGGCCTGAGCCTGCGCAACATCGAGACAGGCTTCGTTCAGGACGACGAGCGCCCGGCGCTGGTCTGCGACGACGTGGAAGGTCTCGAGTTGGCGGGCTCGGCCTTCGCCGGCGCGCCCGAAGCCGAGCCATCGGTGCGCCTGAAGCAGGTGCAGGATGCCTTCGTGCACGGCTGCCGCGCGCCGGGACGGGTCGAGACGTGGATGGAAGTGTCGGGCAACCGCTGCGAGCGCATCAGCGTGATGGGCAACGACCTCGGCAATGCGAGCAAGGCCGTCGATATTGCCGGCGATGTCCCCAAGGATGCCGTGTTCCTGAACGGCAACCGCGTTCAGGGGGCGTAGCGAGGCCGGCGCTCAGCCGCGGCGCAGAACTGCGTACTCGGGCATTGTGGCGCACGCTTCAGCGTGCCGTCTCGGCACTCGTGCCGAGACTCGGTTCAGCGCTGCCGCCGTTCGCCAAGCGCCGGCAAGAGTGCCGGCGCGGCACGCTGAAGCGTGCGCCACGAAGGCGAGCAAAGTCTCCACTTAATATGTGACCCTACAAGCTTCCTGCCGCTTTACCAGTCCACGCGGACGCCGAACTGGACGATGCGCTTTTCCAGCACCGTGCTGGATGGCTGCAGGAACGAAGCCGACGGCTGCGCCAGGCCGTTCGCATCCACCGCCACAGCGGTGTTTAGCGACGTGATGTTCTCGCGGTTGAACACGTTATTGAACTCGGCGATGAACTTCGGCTTTAGGCGCTCCCACGTGAAAAAGGTCCGGGTGTAGCGCGCGTCGAACTGGTAGATGCCGGGTGTGCGGACCGTGTCCCGGCCGATGAACAGCGGGCGGGTGGCGGCTTTCGTATCGTTGTTCAGGTTGCGGGTGGAGGTGACGTTCTGCTGGTCGCCCGCGGAGAAGTTGCCGAGCAGCGCCAACTCGTTGTTGTTGGCCAGCCAGTTCCAGGCCTTGTTCCCCGACGTGGTGTGGGGCGCGAGGAACGCACTGAGTGTCAGCGCCGACGGCCGGTTCACGACGCTGTTGCCGCGGTCGCGCTGGCGGCTGGTGTTGTCCTCGATGTACAGGTTCTGTTCGAAGCTATTGGCATCCGGCGCGTCGCTGATGGAGTGCGACCAGGTGTAGGAAGCGCTTACCTGGAAGCCCTGGGCGATGCGGTGCTGGAAGTTCACGACCATCGCGTTGTAGCTGGTAATGGCGCCCACGTCCTGCAGCGTGATGTTGTTGAATCGCGCATCCAGGCGCGTGGCGGCACTTTGTGTGGCGGAGTAGATGGGCCGGCCGTCGGCCAGGAAGCCGGTGGGATTGACCAGGTTCAGGTTGCGAAGGTAGGTGAGTTCGCGCGCGCCGGTGTAGACGTATCCAACCGTCAATGAGTCGTTCTTGGTCAGGGCCTGGGTGACCTGGAAGCTGGTGTTGATGGTGTAAGCGTTTCGGAAATTCGGCGTGATGGTAATGATGTCGGCCGATGGCGGAACCGCGCCGGGCGTCAAAGCGATGACGGAGGGGAAGGCGGGCGCGAGCGGCGAACTGGCGGGAATCGACGCCGAATAGGCCTGGGTGCTGCCGCTGTAGACGAACGTGTTGTACCAGAGATTGGTAGGCACGGGCTCGTAGAACATCCCGATGCTGGCGCGCATCACCGTCTTGGGCGTGACGCTCCAGGCGAGGCCGAGACGAGGCGCGAAGTCCTTACCCGGAGTGCGGAAGCTCCTCGAGTAGCTGAACGGCGCGTTGGGATCGGCGGCGGGACCCTGGAACCGGTCGTAGCGCAGGCCGAAAATCAGCAGCAGGTTGGGACGCACCTGAAAGCTGTCCTGCGCGAACCAGTTCCAGAAGAAGGAGTGATACCACGCGCCGGGCAGCCCGATCACGGTGGCATAGGTGTTGTATGAAGACGGGTTGCCGGCCTTGGCCGCGAGATACTGCGCCACCGACGAGAAGTTGTACTGGCTGTAGACGTCGAGAGTTTGCGTGTCCTGGTTCTGTTGGAAGCCGAATCCGGCTTTGAGGGTGTGCGCACCGCGGATTACCGTGACGCTGTCGTTGAGGTTCGGAATCTTCTCCTGGAGGCGGTCGCCCACGCCGGTGCTGCCATTGAAGGTGGCCACGCCGCTGATGTTGATCTGGGGACCCGCTCCGGTGAGCGGATCGGCGAAATGGTGTTCATTGCGATAGGGCCAGCCGAAGCGGAGTTCGTTCAGAACAGTGGGGGAGAACGTCGACAAAACCTGGGCGCCCAGGACGTGCGCGCGGTCCCGGAAATCGGAAGCGGCGTCCAGGGCGTTCTTGCCTCCCACCGCGGTGTTGAACGGGTACTCGTTGCGGAAATAGTTGTAACGCAGGAAGACCTGGTGCTTGTTGCTGACGTTCCAATCCACGCGGAGGTTCAGGAACTGGGCGTGCTGCACGCTGGGCGCTACCGCCAGCAGACTGGCGGGAAGCCCGATGGCCGCGGCGTCGGAGGCGGCGATGGTGTTGGGCGCGGGCAGGCCGCGCTTGAGGTGCTCGTAGCCGCCGAAGATAAACAGCTTGTCCTTGATGATGGGGCCGCTTCCGTTGACCGCGTAGTCGGCCAGCGTGAGATCCGGTTTGGGCGAACCGAACGCCAGCAGCATGGGCCGGGCGGCGAGGTCGGTGGGCCGGCCGATGTAATAGAACTCGCCGTGCGGGACATTCGTTCCAGAGTTGGTGATGACGTTGTAAATGTTACCCGCGGTGTCGCCGAACTCCGGCGCGAAGCTGTTGGAGACGGTCTGCACTTCGCGCACGTAGATATCGGAAATGGGGAAGAGGCGCAGGCCATAGCGGTCGGTCTCGGTATCCACCATGCCGTCCATCTGGTAGTTGATGCGGTCGAGCAGCCCGTTCATATTCAGTGTGCGCGGGATGCCCAGCTCCGGGTTGGGGTGGCCGCTGACGCCGGGCTGAAAAATGATGAAGTTGTACGGGTTGCGGGAAGTCAGGGGCAGGTTGTCGATCTCCACGTGGCTGATGGTGCGGCCGGTATTGACGCGCGAAGGTTCGATGATGGCGCCGCCGCCGGTGACTTCGATTTCGGTGGTGACCGCACCCACATTCAGTTGGACTTCCACCACCGCTTCGGCGCCGGCGGTCAGCGCCACTCCGGGATGGCGTTCCTTCTCGAACCCTTCTTTCTCGATGGTCGCGGTGTAACTTCCGAGCGGCAGGTTGGGAAAGACGTAGTAACCTTCCTCGCCGGTGAGCAGGGAACGCGTGAACCCGGTATCGTCGTTGGTGATGGTGACCTTGGCTTGCGGCACGGGCGCGCCCGCGACGTCTATGACGCGGCCGCGAATGCTGCCGTTGATGGCCTGCGTTTGCGCCAGCGCAGACTGCCAGCTCAGTGTGCCAGACAGCACAACGGCCAGCAGCAGAAAACGTGAAGTGAGCTTCGAGAACTCCAAGAGACGGCCGGCAAACATAATTTACTCCCCCCGAGTAGGTGAATTGAACTACCTTTGGAACGAGTATCGCGCCTTTTCCATTCCCCGTCAAGCGCGCGCGGCGTTAGATCAAGCAACAGCTTGCATTGGGCGGCAATTTTAGAAAACAATGGAGTCATGCTGCGTTGCTGTCGCTGGGTTCCTGGGTCCGCCGCTGGGATGGCGTTGAGTTGTGCTGCTGTGTTCGGGGCGCTGTGCGCTCAGACCATGGAAGGGCCGCCGGGCGCGCCCTCCGCCGAATCCGTTCCCGTGGACGCGGACCGCGGAGCCGCGAGCCTCACGCGCTGGCTGCACGCCCTCAAGACGCGCGCCAGCCTCATCCTGATTACGGCTCATCCGGACGATGAAGATGGAGGCATGCTGGCGCTGGAAACACGGGGCGCCGGCGCGCGCGCCACGCTGCTCTCGCTCACCCGCGGCGAAGGCGGCCAGAACGCCATGTCCCCCGATCTTTATGACGCGCTGGGGCTGGTGCGCACCCAGGAGTTGCTGGCCGCGGACCGGTACTACGGCGTCGATCAGTATTGGACGCGCGCCATCGACTACGGCTTTTCGAAAACGCGCGAGGAGGCCCTGGACAAGTGGGGCCACGACCGGGTGCTGGCGGACGTCGTGCGCGTGATCCGCATGACTCGCCCGCTGGTGATTACATCGATATTCGTCGGCGCCCCCACCGACGGCCACGGCCAGCACCAGGTGTCCGGCCAAGTAGCGCAGGAGGCTTTTGCCGCCGCCGGCGATCCGGCTCGCTTCCCGGAGCAGATCCGGGAGGGACTCCGGCCATGGTCTCCGCTCAAGGTTTACGCGCACGTGCCTTTTTTTTCGGCCACGCCCCAGGGAATGTACGACTACGCGACCGACAAATACGTGCCGGTGCGTTTTTTCGATTACATCCACCAGACGTGGTCCAGCCAGACGCCCTCCACTAACCTGGAGATCGCGGAAGGCAACTATGCTCCCGCCACGGGCCTGACGTATTTGCAGATCGGCCGCGAGGGCCTGGGCTTTCAGAAGAGCCAGAACAATGGCATTGCCATTCCCCCACCCGCGCCCTTCGCCTCCGCCTACCACCGTTACGATTCGCGCGTGCCCGCGGCTGAGCATGAGGAATCGTTCTTCGACGGCATCGACGTTTCCGTAGACGGCATCGGCTCCCTGACGCCGTCGGAGCCGGATTTCCTCAAGAACGCACTGGCGGAGATCGCCAAGCTGGCGGACCAGGCGTCCAGCCAGTATCAGCCCGACCGCCCGCAAGTCATCGCGCCGGTTCTGGCCGAGGGCTTGCAGGCCACGCGCGCGCTGATCGAGCGGGTCCGCGGCGGCAACCTGCCGGAACCCGGCAAATCGGATATCGTCTTCGAACTGGGCGTGAAGGAGGGCCAGTTCGAGCACGCCTTGGCGGAGTCGTTGGGGCTTTCGCTCCAGGCCACGGTGATGCCGGACCGGGAGCCGCAACGCATAGGGCCGTTCGCGCTAGCCGGGCCAACATTTACGATTGGGATTCCCGGCCAGACCTTCGGGGTTGAGGTGGATCTTCTGAACCAGAGTCCCGAAACCGTGAATGTGGAAGCTGTGTCGCTGGAGGCCTCCGGCGATCAAACTTGGAAGATCGCCAGCCCTGGCGATACGCGCAAGATCCTGGCCGGACGGACGCAAACTCAGGCGCGCTTTTCGGTCAGCGTGCCGCCGGATGCGGCCCTGACTCGTCCGTATTTCACCCGGCCCGACGAAGAACAGGCCTTCTACGATTTGGTCGATCCGCGGTACCGCAATCTGTCGCTGGCGCCGTATCCCTTGTCCGCAACCGTGCTGGTCTCCTACCGGGGCGCAACGGTGCGTCTTTCGCAGGTGGTCCAGACGCTGCAACGCATTCCGGGCCTGGGAATGGAATCTCAGCCGCTGCTGGTCGGTCCCGCAATTTCCGTGACGGTGGCGCCGTCTTCGGGCGCGGTTCCGGTGGGAGCCAAGTCCTTCGCTTTCGCCTGCACCGTGCACAGCAACGTGAAGGGACCGGCGCGGGGAACTCTCCGATTGCGCCTGCCGGCCGGCTGGCATTCGACGCCGGAGTCGGCCGCCTTCTCGATGGATCGCGATGGCGAAGACCAGACCGTGGCCTTTTCGGTGCTCCCGGATTCGGTGAAGCCTGGAGAGCACCGCATTACGGCGGTCGCCGAATATCAGGGCAAGAACTATGAGGAAGGGTACCGGCTGGTGGGTTATGCGGGACTGCGCCCGTATCCTTATTACCGTCCGGCCGTCTACCGCGCGGTCGGCGTGGACGTAAAGACGCCGGCCGGCTTGCGCATCGGCTATCTGCCGGGCACCGGCGACGACGTGCCGCGGGCCCTCGAGAATCTCGGACTGGGCGTGCGCATTCTGGCGGCCAGCGACGTTGCACAAGGGGATCTCTCAGGATACGACGCCATCATTCTGGGCACGCGGGCCTATGCCGTGCGTCCCGAGCTCAAGGCCGCCAACAAGCGCCTGCTCGACTACGCCCGGGCCGGCGGCGTGCTGATCGTGCAATACAACTTGCAGGAGTTCGACCAGAACTACGGGCCTTACCCGTTCAGCTTGGGAAACAATCCGCAAAAGGTGGTGGATGAAGGCTCGAAGGTGAGAGTCCTGAAGCCGGAAAGCCCCGTTTTCATGTGGCCCAACCGGATCACGGAAGCGGATTTTTCGGGCTGGGTGGAGGAGCGCGGCCATGGATTCATGCAGACGTGGGACCCGCGTTACGAAGCCCTGGTGGAAACCAACGACCCGGACCAGGATCCGCAGCAGGGCGGATTGCTCCTGGCGCGTTGCGGCAAAGGCGCCTACATTTACGATGCGTTTGCCCTGTATCGCCAGTTGCCCTCCGGCGTGCCGGGAGCCTATCGCATTCTGGCAAACCTGGTCAGCCTTGGCAAGAACGCCGCGTGGATGGCGGGAAGCCAATGAGCCACAGCCAAGGTGATTGCGGCGGGTTCCCCGCGCCCATCTACGCCGAGACCGTTCTCGCGCCGAATTTCGAGGACGCCAAGAAGCACTTCCTGGATGCGCTGCTGGAGATTCAGCGCGCGCACACGCGCATGCTGGCGCGCCAGGGGATCCTGACCGCCGCGGAGGAGCGGCTGCTGCTGGACGCGCTCGATAGGCTCGACCCGGAAGAGATCGCGCGCACCCGGTACGACGGCTCGTGCGAAGACCTGTTCTTTTTCATCGAAGGCCTTTTGAGGCGCGCCTGCGGGGAACTGGCGGGCAAGATGCACACGGCGCGCAGCCGGAACGACATCGACATCACGCTCTTCCGGATGGCGCAGCGGCAGCAGTTGCTGGGCCTCGCTTCGGCCATCGCGCAACTGCGGGCCGTGCTGCTCGATCTGGCTGCGCGGAACCTCGAGACCGTGATGCCGGCGCACACCCACACGCAACCGGCCCAGCCCACCACGCTGGCACACTATCTGTGCGCCGCCATTGAATTCCTGGGGCGCGATTCGGCCCGCATCGAGGCGGCGTTTGCGCGGGTCAACTTGAGCCCGCTGGGCGCCTGCGCCATCACCACCACGGGCTTTCCTATCGACCGTGCGATGACCGCGCGCCTGCTGGGCTTCGAGGGGCTGGCCGAGAACTCTTACGGCGCCATCGCGTCCATCGACTACCTGACCGAGCCGGCGGGCGCCGTGGCCGTGGCCATGGCCAGCCTCGGCAAGTTTGTCCAGGACCTGTTGTTGTGGTCCACTCGCGAGTTCGGTTTTCTGCGTCTCTCGGATGCGTTCGTGCAGTCGTCGAGCATCATGCCGCAGAAACGCAACCCGGTCGCGCTGGAACATGCGCGCATCCTGGCCAGCCGCGCGCTGGGCGAAGCGCAGGCCGTATTCGTGTGCGCGCACAACACTCCATTTGGCGACATCAACGACAGCGAAGACGACCTTCAGCCGCTGGTTTTCACCATGTTCGCCGACGCCGTGCGCGCCGTGCGTCTGCTGGCGGGCATTCTGCGCGCGGCGGAGATTGATCGCGAGCGCCTGGCGCGCCGCGCGGCGGCGGATTTTCTGACCGTCACGGAGCTGGCCGATTCGCTGGTTCGTCACGCCGCAATGAGCTTTCGCGACGCGCATGCGCTGGTAGCCCGCGCGGTTGAGGCTTCGGGAGCGGATGACCGGCCCGCCGCCATCGCTGATGTGTTCCTGAGCCAGAATCCATCGCTGGGGGTGGACCGGGCCGTTGTCGAGCGCGCTCTGGACCCCGAAAACTTCGTGCGAATTCGCCGGGTGACGGGAGGGCCGGCGCCGGATGTCGTCGCCGAAGCGCTGTCGCGGGCCGGCGGCGAGCAGCGGCAAATCGAAGAGTGGATCCGGTCGAAGCAGGAGACACTCGATCGGGCGCGGCGCGAAAACCGGGCGGGTTGAAGGCCCCGTGGCGCACGCTCTCAGCGTGCCGCGTCCCGACTCCTCGGGACGCAGGGTTCGCGGCTGGCAGAACGTGTTCGCAAGAGTGCGAACACGGCACGTTGAGAACGTGCGCCACAAGGAGGCCCATGCCTCCTACCGGAGCTTTTACATCTTGGGGCCGAGCTTCGCGGAACATCAGCCCCGCAGGGGCGAAGGAAAGTAGCCCACGGCGCAAGCCGTGGGAGCAAAGCGCCAATCCCGCAAGCCCCGGCAGGGGCGAAAGAACGGCTTCCGAGTGGTGGCCTGATTTCCGGGAACGAAAGGGCTTTCTTACGCCCCTCCGGGGCTGGCGTGCGGCCTGGCCGGTTCCGCAGGGCTGACGCCCTGGGCTATTGTCTCGCGCCCCTGCGGGGCTTTGGCATCACCCAACCATCGAGGGAAGACTACGCGGCCCGCGGCATCGAAATCCAGGAGCCGGTCGAAAATGTAGAAACTCCACAAGGAGGCCCACCGCGGCATCAGCTAGAATCAAGAACGAACCATGAAAAACAGATTCTCCCTCAAGAAGCTCGTTCTCATTCTGGCGGTGGCATCCGCCGCTGTCGCTTTCCAGGCAGCCAAAGACCCGGAACTCGCGCGGTGGGAGCGGGAGGCCCGCAATGTCACCATCATCCGGGATGACTGGGGCGTCGCGCACGTTTACGGAAAAACGGATGCCGACGCGGTTTTCGGCATGGAATACGCCCAGGCCGAGGACGACTTCAATCGCGTCGAGACGAACTACATCAATGCCATGGGCCGTTTGGCCGAGGCCGAGGGCGAGTCGCGGATCTACCAGGACCTGCGGATGAAGCTCTTCATCGACCCCGGCGCGATGCGGAAGCAATACGCGGCCAGCCCGGCCTGGTTGAAGACGCTGATGGATGCGTATGCCGATGGGCTGAACTACTACCTCTCCCGGCACCCCGGCGTGAAGCCCAGGGTCATCCAGCGATTCGAGCCCTGGATGGCGCTGACCTTCACCGAGGGGAGCATTGGGGGCGACATCGAGCGCGTGAACCTCAACCAACTGCGGGCATTTTATAGCACAGACCCCCCGGCCCTGGCGTTCCGCGGCAAAGATGCCGAGAGCCGGCCGGCGGAGCCTACGGGATCGAACGGCGCCGCGATTGCGCCCTCGAACGCCGCGGCGCACCACGCCCTGCTGCTGATCAATCCCCACACCTCCTTCTTCTTCCGGTCGGAGCTGCAGATGGTGAGCGACGAAGGGCTGAACGCGTATGGCGCCGCCACTTGGGGCCAGTTCTTCATCTACCAGGGGTTCAACGAACGCGCCGGCTGGATGCACACCTCCAGCGGCGTCGATGCAATGGATGAGTATCTCGAAACGGTGGAGAAGAAGGGGGACCGCTTCTATTACAAGTATGGGAACGAGGAGCGCCCGCTGGTGACGGCGGAGATCACGGTGCCGTATGGGACCGGCAACGGGACGGCAGAAAAGAAATTCACCGTCTACCGCACCCATCACGGGCCCATCATCCGCGCGGTGGACGGCAAGTGGGTGAGCGTCCGGTTGATGCAGGAGCCGGTGAAGGCGCTGATGCAGTCGTACCTGCGCACCAAGGCGAAGGACTACAAGTCGTACCGGGAGACGATGGAACTCAAGGCGAACTCGTCGAACAACACGATCTTCGCCGATGCCGACGGCGACATCGCCTACTTCCACGGGAATTTCATTCCCAGGCGCGACACCAAATTCGACTGGACCAAGCCGGTGGACGGCAGCACCCCGGCCACCGAGTGGCAGGGACTTCTTTCGGTGGACGAGACGCCGCACTTGTTGAACCCCGCGAGCGGCTGGCTCTACAACACCAACAACTGGCCGTGGTCCGCAGCCGGACCGAGCAGCCCGCGAAGGGAAGACTATCCCGCTTATGTGGAATCCGGCGGCGAATCGGCGCGCGGACTGCACGCCATCCGGGTCCTCCAGAACCGCAAGGATTTCACGCTCGACTCGCTCATTGGCGCGGCTTTCGACAGCTACCTGACTTGGTTTGAGAAGCCGATCCCCGCCCTGATCAAGGCCTGGGACGCGACCCCGGACGGCAATCCCTTAAAAGCCAAAACCGCCGGGCAGATCGCGCTCCTGCGCCAGTGGGATCTTCGGTGGGGAGTCGCGTCCGTCCCCACGTCGCTGGCGGTGTTCTGGGCCGAGGAGGTCCGGCGGCGCGTTGCCGGCGGCCGAAGAGGAGGCGGGGCCGCCGATGAGTCGATCGCCAGCCTGCCGGCAGAGCAGCTCCTGCAAGCGTTGGTAGCGGCGTCCGACAGGCTCCAGGCCGATTTCGGGACCTGGAAGACCCCGTGGGGCGACATCAATCGATTCCAGCGCCTCACCGGCGACCTCGGTCAATCCTTTAATGACGCGGGACCGAGCATCCCGGTGGGCTTCACGTCCTCGCAGTGGGGCTCGCTGGCCTCATTCGGGGCGCGCGCGTACCCGGGGACGAAGAAGTGGTATGGCACCAGCGGGAACAGTTTCGTCGCGGTGGTCGAGTTCGGAGCGACCGTGCGGGCCAAGGCGGTGACGGCGGGTGGCGAGAGCGGCTCTCCGGCATCCCCTCACTTCAACGATCAGGCCAGGCGGTACTCGACGGGCGACTTGCGGGAGGTCTACTTCTACCCCTCGCAAGTCAAGCGGCATGCCGAGCGGGAGTACCATCCCGGAAGCTGAGCCTTCCGGCATTCTCTCACCATGTCGCCCCATCACGCGGCCTGCGCGGAACATTACAACGCCCGCTACGTATGGCTGATTTCGATGGCGGCCGCGCTGGGCGGGCTGCTGTTCGGCTACGACTGGGTGGTGATCGGCGGCGCCAAGCCGTTCTACGAGAAATATTTTCAGCTCAACACGGAGCAGCTCGTAGGTTGGGCCAACAGTTGCGCGCTGCTGGGCTGCCTTCTGGGATCGATGGTCGCGGGCGGGCTGAGCGACCGGTTCGGGCGCAAAATGCTGCTGATGCTGTCGGCATTCCTGTTCGCGGTCTCCTCCGTGCTGACCGGTTGGGCTCCGGCTTTCCTGTGGTTCGTGGTGTGGCGCATGATGGGCGGCGTGGCCATCGGCTTCGCCTCCAATGTGTCGCCCACTTACATTGCGGAAGTCAGCCCGGCGCCCTGGCGGGGCCGGCTGGTGTCCTTGAACCAGTTGACCATCGTGGTGGGCATCCTGGCCGCCCAAGTGGCGAATTGGCTGATCGCCCGGAAGGTGGCGGAAGGGGCCACCGCTGAAATGATTCGCCTGTCGTGGAACGGCCAATACGGCTGGCGCTGGATGTTCACCGCCGTGGCCGTTCCCGCCATCGTGTTCTTGGTGAGCGCCTGGTTCGTTCCGGAAAGCCCGCGCTGGCTGGTGAAGAACGGCAGGCACAACCAGGCCCGGCGCGTTCTGAGCCGGATTGGCGGCGAGTCATACGGCGGCCGGGCATGGGAGGAAATCCAGGAGACTATCGGAGCCGAGCCGCATGCGCGCGTGCGTTGGTCCGAGCTGCTGGCGCCGGGAGTGAAGCGCGCGCTGGCCATGGGAGTGGTTCTGGCGGTTCTTCAACAGTGGAGCGGGATCAACGTGATTTTCAACTATGCCGAGGAGATCTACCGCGGCGCCGGTTATGGGGTGAGCGACACGCTCTTCAATATCGTGATCACCGGCGCCATCAACCTGGCGTTCACGTTCGTCGCCCTGGGCTTTGTCGACAGGTTCGGACGGCGGGCGCTGATGCTCATCGGCTGCGCGGGAATCGCGCTGTCGCACGGCCTCGTCGGCCTGGCTTACCGTTTCGGTGTGAAGGGCCTTCCCGTGCTCGTCCTGACGTTGTGCGCGATCGGCTGCTACGCCATGTCACTGGCGCCGGTGACGTGGGTGTTGATCTCCGAGATCTTCCCCAACCGCGTTCGCGGCCTGGCGGTCTCGGTCTCGGTCTCGGCGTTGTGGATCGCCTGCTTTGTGCTCACCTTCACCTTTCCGGCGCTCGATTCCGCGCTGGGGCCGGCCGGCGCGTTCTGGGTGTATGCCGGCATCTGTTCCGGGGGGTTCCTGTTCGTCCTGCTGCGCGTCCCGGAAACCAAGAGCAAAACTCTGGAGCAGATCGAAAGGGATTTCGCGCCGGCCGGGCAGGCGGCTTCGGGTTAGCGACTGCGGCCGGAATTTCTTGCGGACGCGCCACCTCAGGTTTTCACCGTCGCATCGTCATCCACCGTGTAGCGCCACATCTGCACCAGCCCTTGGTGAATCGTCGTGTGCAGCCGCCAGGCGAGAATCCCGGCAATCAGCAGCGTCCCGTATTCCACCCCGTCTTTGATCAGCGAACCAGACGCAAGCCGAATCGGAAATGCCAGCGCCGCCAGCACCGCTCCAACGGCCCACGCTACGGTCATCACGAATCGAAAGATTCGAGCAAATGGAAAAAACCCGCGGAACTCGGCGGCCTCGCCGAGCACCTTGCCGGCCACCACGGGCAAAAGCAGGCAGAACGCCGCATTGGCGTAACACGGCTCTACCAGGCCCCCCGCCGCCAGCAACGCGGCCCCGAATCCCGACACCACCAGCCCGTTGCGAACCACCGAAATCCATTCGCTCCACCGGAACCGCGCTGTGCGATCCGTCACCAAGCGCGATTTCAAAAGCCAATCCACGCACTCCGTGACAACTGCCGACAGCACGCCCACAATCGATCCGATCCCGAGCCACTGGCCAGAGACTACCGGCAGCCAGGGGCGGCCCGGACATGGGCAGAGTTGCGTTCCTAAGCCGATTCCCGTTGTCAGCCCGGTAAGCCGCGTGGCCAGCTTGTCTATCACCACAAACAGGAACCCCAGCGTTGCCAGCCGTACTGCCAGATACGCGCCGTAGTCGATCCATGGCAGCACCCGAGACCAGCCCCCGCGCACGGCTTGCGTTGTTGCGTCCGGCGTCAGCTCCATGACTTTGCGAATGATCGTCCGATGGATGCTCTGATCCGTCCAGTAATCGATGTGCGCCTTGCCCGGGATAGGGTACCGCGAAAACCCGGCGTCATACTTCACCTCGAACATCTTCTTCGCGTCGGTGGGTGCGGCGTCGTTCGGATAGACCGCGGTCAAGCCGTACCCCACCGGATCGCTTTGGTCCCAGAAGTTGTACCAGGGTATTTTGTTGGGACGGTCCCTTTGAAGCAGATCCGTGCGAAACTTCGTCTTCCAGATGGTGTAGTGCTTGTCGATGGGAGACCCCATCGTGACGAATCCCTTCACCCACGAGAGCCACCCACCCGGTGTTTCGTTCACCGGCGAGAGCCACGCACTCGGTCGTTTTGGCTGCTCCTCACTCTGCGCCTCCCGCACCAGGCTGCTCAGCGAAACCACCGTGCCTTCGCTGTGCGCCACCACATAGATTTCCGGATCGACTTTCGGAGCTTGGACATTGGTGGCCTCCCCGAACTGAGCCAGTGCCGCCTTGGCGAAGCCCTCCACCCGGTCCATCACGCTCTTGAAGAGCGTGTCGATCTCCATGCGCAGATCGTCGCTTTCGGCGTACATCTGCACGTCGCCCAGGAACCGGTCCAGAATCGACGCCAGTTGTTTCGACTTCCCGTACAGCATCCCAAACTTGCGAAGCAACCCCAACATGGTCTCCAGGTTATCGATGGCCGTCCTCCACAATTGCAGGTAGTATTCCGGCCCGAGAAGCCGTGTGCTCACCGAGTGCGCCCAGGTGGGAATGGGAATTGGAGGCCCGCCGTTCGTCGCAAGATATTTGCTGGTGATCGGCTTCCAATAAACCTCGGAGAAACTGATGATATGGACGAGTTCCGGCGTTCCCTTCCTGGGCGGGTTCCCATAGTCCTCGAACGTCAGGTAGGCCGGCCGAAAACCGCGGGCTTGGCCTTTGGGAGTCGTGCCGCGTTTGACGGTGCTCTCATCCACGCTGGCGATCAGGTTGGCCACTTTCACCCGGTACCGCCCGGTGCTAGGAAGGTTGCGGATGAACTCGTTCATGAATTCGAGCGCTGTCTCGTTCGGCGCATGGTCCCCAATGCCATGAACCACCACGATGTGTTTGTACCGGTATGCCGTCGGAGCGTCCACTTTGGTGGCGCCCGCCGGTTGTATCGACGTACTCATAAGTCCGCCTCCCTGTGCGGCATGGCAAATCCGAACACTAGTTGGGCACTCGGTCGAACGTCAGATGCTGGCATTCATCGGAGGGCTCCGCTGCCGCTACCTTAGAACGGCAACCAATCCGCGCATCGTTCCCTCCTTCACACGGCGCTTGAGAATGCGTCCAGAGGTCACACCGGCCGCCGCCCGCCGCCGACTCATCGGCACGCTGCCGGCCATCCCCTTCGAAGTGGTTGGCGGCGCGGGCGACACCTACTGATCTACTGGAACACCACGCTGTTCCTTAGTTCACCCACCGCGTAGTATCCCAACCCGCTATCCAGCGAGGGAGGCGCGCTGGTGCTGAATTTGACGAACTGATCGGCCGTGGGCACCGTCGCGAACACCAGGGCCGAGATCGCGTTCCCCGGGTTGGTGGCCGGAGTCGCCGGCAGGTTGGCCAGAAAGCTCGATGGCACCGTGAAGCTCTGCGGCGCCATGTCGGACAGACACGCAAACCCGCCCGACACGTTCGAAGCCGGATTGCTGGAGAAGCCGAAGATCGCTACCGCCTGGGTCGACGGGTTGCCCCCGCTCCAGCGGATCGTCAGCCCTTTCGTCCGGTCCACCGCTGTGATCGAGTCGCGGTTCGTCCAGGTCGCCCCGTATGGAATCTGGATGGTGTATTGGAAGGGGCCCACGTCCTTTCCTCCGCGCCCGGAAACGGTATAGGTCCCCGTATCGAGGAAAGGCGTACTGGGCCCCAAGCCAAGCGCCGTCCATCCGCCGCCGGTGCCGAGCACCCCCATATAGGGGCTCACCTGCGCGCTCGAATCCGAATAGGATACCCCTTGCGTCCCGTTCGGACCCTGGACCGTGATGGTGGGCCCCGCATCCAAAGGCGTCGCGGCATTGGCGGAGGACGGCATCTGTCCTCCGAGCAGGCCGTTCAAACTGCCGACATTGTTGTAGTACGTGCAGGTGTTCAACGGCGGCAGGGAAGCGAACAGCGAGAACCCCAGGTCGCCGACCCCAGGCGACTGGTTGAACGTGCCCATCGCGATATCCACCGTTCCGTTGCCGATCTTTAACGCGTTGAGCGGATCCGTGTAAGACAGCCGCGCCAGTGCCATGCTGGCGTTCTTGCCGCCGCTGCGCGACGTGGCGCTGAAAGGACTGGTGTCCGAACAGGGCTGGCGGTTGTTGTTGATCGCCATCGTCACCGTGTTGCTGGCATTGCCGTTCACCACCACCTGCAAGGGAACGTAGCAGCCCAGGGTCACGTTGGAGGGAAGCTGGAAGTCGACCTGGTCCACACCCGCCAGTCCCGGTGCGCGCCCCGCATAGGACGGTGAGATCGTCAGGTTCCCCAACAATACCTGCACCGAAGCCGGCAGCGAGCCCGCCGCCGGCGGCAGCGCATCGGAAGCGCCTCCCGGCAGCGGCCCCAGGCCCGTGCCCCACAGAATCACGTAGTCTCCCGGCGCCGCCGTGAGGCTCGTCATGTTGAGCGGGTTCTGTGTGGCCGAGACATAGTTCTGCACGATTCCCGGCCCGTGCCCGCCGGACACCGTAAATGCCCCGAAGTTCGCCGCTACTATCTGCACCGGAACCGGCGCACTGGTAGCGCCGCTATAGCTCACCGTCACCTGCACCGTTCCGGTCGGGGTGTTGGAAGGCATCACCGCGTTGATCTGGTATTGCGCCACAAACAACGGGATGGCATCCACCGATGTCGAACCCTGCGTAACCTTCACGCTCACGCCGCCCAGGTTCGTGCCCAGCGGATAGCTGGTGGCGTGCAGCCCGGGATTGGCCGGTCCCAGCCCGTTACCGAAGATCGAAAAGAAGGACCCCTGCGCGATGGAACCCGCCGGCAGATTCGCCGAGATAAAGCTGGCCGCGTTTACAATACCGTTGGGGTTCACGATCGGCCCGGGCGCGGTGTTGGCCGCCCCCGGAGCCTGGTTTACCGTGTAGGTAAGGGTCGTGGCCGGGTTCTTGCCATTCATCGTCAGCGCCAGGCTCCGCGCGGATGTCGTGTTGTTTGGATCCACCGTGTAGCTCACGTCACCCGAGCTCATGGCGTTCAGCGCCGAAATCACGTGAGTCCATTGCAAATTGGGGTCGGAGGGCACGGTGATCGACCATGTGCAGGCCGGCCCGGCCGCGGTTACGTGAAAACTTCCGCTGGCGCCGCCCGCGGCCAGTGTGCCGCTGCTGGCCGGGCTCAACGCGTAGGTGCAGGGAGCCGCGTCCTGCTGCACCGAGTAGCTCTGGTTGGCCACCGTCAGCGTGGTGCTGCGCCTGGAAGCCGCGGTATTGGAATCCACGCTGTAGCTCACCGAGCCGCTGGAGGTGGAGCCGCTCCCGCCGGCCACGTGCACCCAGCTCACCGAGGGCGTCGCTACGTTCCAGGCCGCGCAATTGGTTCCCGCCACCGTTACCGCTACGCTCCCCACTCCGCCCACTCCCGAAATCAGGGGGCTGCTCGTGGCGCTCAACGTATAGGTGCAGGAGGCATCCTGCTCCACCGTCACCGCCACCCCGGCCACGGTAATGGTGGTGCTGCGGGCGGCGCCCGTGTTGGCCGCAATCGAATAGCCCACCCCGCCCCCGCCGCTACCGGACGTCGGACTCAGCGTAATCCAGGTCACTCCCGAAGGCACGCTGGCCGTCCAGGTGCACCCGGTGTTGGTGAAGATCAGCACCGTGTTGCTCAGCCCTGCCGCCGTGGCGTGGATGTCTGTGGGGCTCACGTTGTAAGAGCAACCGCTCGACGCCCCGCTGGCCTGCGAGACGGTGTAGGTCTGGCCCGCGATCGTGAAGGTGCCGGAGCGGGACGCGCCGGTGTTGGCGGCCACCGAAATGGTGACCGAGCCGTTGCCGGTCCCGCTGGTGGCCGAGGTGACGGTGATCCAGGAGACGGTGTTCACGACCGTCCACGAGCAACCCGAACCGGCCGTGACAGCGATCGTCACGCCCGTGGATTGCGTGGCGGCCACCGACAGCGAGGTTGGGTTGAAAGTGTAGGTGCAGGTGCCGCCGCCGCTGGTCCAGGTCTTGGTCACCACCGGCGAGCAGGTCTGCGTGGTGGTCGGCTGGTTCACCCAAGTCTTGGTTACTGGCGCGGCGCAGACCGGGGTTGTACCGCCGGCCGGCGTGAAGCAAGCGGTGATGGTGTCCTGGCCCACGCCTTTCGAGCCGGTATAGGTGAAGGTAACCTGGCCGGTCGAGTCCGTCTTGCAGGTGGACGGATTACACGTGCCGGTGGCGCTTGCGTTCGTTCCCGTGACGCTGAAGGTCACGGTGACGTTAGCCTGCGCCGCGCCAAGCTGGTCTGCCACCTTGGAGGTGACCGTGTGTGTTGTCCCGACTTGATTGGTGGCGGTAGTGGGGCTGGCCACGATGCCGACCACGGCTACGCCGCAGGGCAGGTTCGATGGGTTGAACGGCTGCTGCAACTCCAGCACCCAGATCTTGCGCAGGTTGGCGTTGCCGGAGTTCCCCATCATGTCATGATCCAAACCGTTGTAGATGAATAACCCCGTGTCGGTGCCCGCCGGGTATTTGGCATAGGCCAGGACCGGACCAGTGACCTTGAGCGCATTGGTCCCAGACATGGCCAGGCACCAGTGCGAGTCCTTGGTAGTCATGACGTTCATATCGCCGACCTCTGCGTTCTGGCTCAGGTCTCTGGCGTCGACGAAGGACGCGCTGCCGGTAACGCTGGAGATCAGACTGCTGTTCTCGACAATGTTTGCCGTGCCTTGCGCTCCCATCGCGCCGGGGTTGGCGGTGGTAAACGGATACGGCAGCCAGCTATAATCCAAACCATTGCTGCCCGACCCCTGGCACTCGGAATCGTGAATGAGCAGCTTCTTGCCGGCGGCGACAAAAGCCACCAGGTCGGTTTTGGCCTGCGTCGAAAGCTTGGACGTGTCGCATGCCATACCGCTGCTGGAGACGTTCAGAAGGGCGGTATCATACTGGGCCAGGTTGGCGGCGGTTACGTTCGCGGGCGCCAGGCCGGCGAACGTAAAATCGCCCAACTCGCCCGCATTCCCGGTAATGGGGAGGCATCCGCCGTTGTACACCACGTTGGCCCCGCTCGAGCAATTCGGGTCGACATTGGCCGCCCCGATGATAACCACCTTGCCCGACTTGGCGGCCGCCGGCTGGGCGGTTGCCATCGCGTTGAGCGGCGTCGAGCAGCACGCCTGGCCCGTTGCAGTGGTGGAAACGCACGCTTTGATGGAGTCCTGTCCTGCTCCGCCCGAGCCAGTGTAAGTGAAAGTGACCTGGCCGTTGGCGTCGGTCTTGCAGGTCGACGGGCTGCAAACGCCGGTGGCGCCGGCATTCGGCCCCGAGAGAACGGTGAAGGTCACGGTGACGTTGGTCTGCGGGACGTTGTTCGCGTCAGCCACTTTGGCGGTGACGGTGTGTTGAGTTCCCGTCGGATTAGTGGCGGTCGCGGGCGTGAGCGTGACGGTAAGCGTCGTGGTGCCACCGCCTCCGCCGTTCAACCCGAAGTAGAGGTTATCGGCACAGCCGTCGTCATATGTGCCGGAGGTGCGCGTAAACACCAGGCTGATCAGAGCGCTGCGGGTACCGGATGGCACTGTGCCACTGGTGGTTCTCTCCAACAAACCGTCCGCGCCATTGCGGTCGGCGGACAGCACCGGCCCGATGCTCGCCGTGCCCAGGGTGCCGCCGGAGGCGCTCAGGAAGGTGACCGTCAATACCGCGTTGTCGTCCTGCCCGTCCCAACCGCCCAGCCAGCCGTCCAGCGTGTAGGGCTGGGTGCCGGTGTCGATGGCCGCGGCGTAAGACGACAAGTTGATCGTCTGGGTCATGGTGGCCGAGGTGTTGTTAGTGCCGCCGGCGAAGTAGTTGTTCCCGGGGTTCGGCGGTCGCGGCGAGTTGACTGTGAGGTCGCCGCTGGTGTCGGTATAAGCAACCACCGCGGCGCCGCCGTCCGTAGTCCACCCGGGTATGGATGGCACGCTCGCGGCATTGGCGGCTGCCGGCCCCGATTCCGCATCGCCGTTCTGGATGAGGTTGCCGGTGGTGGTCCCGCCGCCGCTGGTACCGCCCTGCGTCACGGTGAACGTCTGCCCGCCCACGGTGATGGTGCCGGTGCGTGAACTCGTGCTGGTATTGGCCGTTACCGTGTAATTCACCGTGCCGTTGCCGCTGCCGGAGCTGGAGGTGGTGATCCAGGTGACGCTGCTGGCTGCCGTCCAAGTGCAACCTGAGCCCGCCGTGACGTTGAAGCTGCCGCTCCCGCCGCCGGCCGCGACGGAAGCCGAGCTTGTCGATAGCGAGTACGAACACGCGATCCCGGCCTGCGTCACGGTGAACGTCTGGCCGCCCACGGTGATCGTGCCGGTGCGCGAACTCGTGCTGGTATTGGCCGCTACCGTGTAATTCACCGTGCCGTTGCCGCTGCCGGAACTCGAGGTGGTGATCCAGCTTACGCTGCTCGCTGCCGTCCACGTGCAACCCGTCCCCGCCGTCACGTTGAACGACCCGCTCCCGCCGCCCGCCGCAACCGAAGCCGTGCTGGCCGACAGCGAGTACGAACACGCGGCGGCAGTCGTAATCGTGAAGGAAAATGGCTGACCCAGCGGCAAGCCGTTGTCTCCGATGTAGACCGTCCAGGTGCCAGGCAGGGTGGCGGCCGTGGTTCCCGCAATGCCGAGCGGGTAGGAGTAACAGTAGTCGCCGGGGTCCGTCTCTGCGTCCCAGGCATGGTAACCGTACAATCTTCCCGACGCGTAAAAATCGGCCTCGACGACGTCGTTGAGGCCCACGCCCGAGATGACAAAAAACAAATACGCCGCGGTATCGGTGGTCGAGAAAGTGGTGGTTGCAGGCCCTGGCGCACAAGAATTCATGTTTGGCGCCTGCTTGCTCATTACGATCTGCATCAATTGCGCGGAAGCCCGCAACCCCTGCGGAATCAGGAACAGGAAGGACAAGACAGCAACGATGATCCGGGACACGATTCACCCCCAGCCAAGATGCTAACCCAAATGCCGCCGCAGTTCCAGTGGTCTGGGAGCCGTTTATCTGCATTGCGTTACCTCTATTACACCCAGCCGCGCGGCAGGCCGCCCTCGGGAGCCTGCCGGCGAGACCGCCGCCGGATAGACCTCGATTGCGGCCCGCGCCGCCCTGCGCCAGAATGAGAGGCATGTCGTCCGGGGTATTGCCGGGCCAGAACCCTGGGGAACCTGTGCTTCGGGTTCGGGGTCTGACGGTTGAGCTGAACCGCGAGCGAAACGCCGCGGTCCCGATCATTCGCGATGTTTCCTTCGAGGTGGCCACAGGCGCCATCGTGGGACTTTTCGGCGAGTCCGGCTGCGGAAAGACCACCCTGGCGCTGGCTTTGCTGAACCTGCTGCCGGCACCTCGCTACCGCGTTCGCGGCTCGGTCCAACTGAAGAACCACGACGTGCTGTCCGCGCCCGCCCGCCAACTCGAGCGCATTCGCGGCGCGGAGATCTCCCTGGTCTTTCAAGATCCCCTGCTGGCTTTGAACCCGGTGCTGCGCGTGCGGGACCAGGTGGCCGAGGTGATGCGCGCGCATGGACGCCAGGGCAGCCTGGAATCGTTGTTCGGCCTCGTGGGTCTCGCGGCCACGCCGCGCATGTACGACGCGTATCCGCACCAGTTGAGCGGAGGCGAGCGGCAGAGGGTCGTCATCGCCCAAGCGTTAGCTTGCCGCCCGGCGCTGGTGATCGCCGACGAACCGTTCACGGCCCTGGACGCGCCCAGGGTGGTGGAACTCTCCTCTCTGTTTCGCGAGCTCAGAGAGAAGCTCGGAATTTCCTTCCTCCTGATCAGCCACAGTCCCGGAGTTCTGGTAAGAACCGCCGACCAGGTTCTGGTGATCGAGGCCGGTCGCATCGTGGAACGAGGGACCCCGGGCCAGGTGTTCGGACATCCGTCGCATCCTTGCACGGCGGCTCTGTTGCAGGCGATGGCGCAGGTGAGGCGGCCGATAAGAGGAACCGCCCATGGGCAGTGATTCCTTTCTGAGCGTTCGGGGACTCGGCAAGAGCTTCGCGCAGCGGCGCTGGTGGGGACGGGAGCGCGCCGGAAGCCCGGCGATCCAAAATGTGACGTTCAGTCTGGAGCGGGGCCGCACGCTCGGCGTGGTGGGGCCGTCCGGTTCCGGCAAGTCCACGCTGGCTCGCTCGCTGGCGCTCTTCGAAGCTCCCACTTCCGGCGAGATCTGGCTGGACGGCCGGAACCTGTGCGGTTTGAACCGCCGCGAGCGCGCGGCCACGCGCGCCGGCATCCAACTCATCTTTCAGGAGCCGGCTGCCAGCCTCAATCCGCGATTCACCGCCGCCCAGATCATTGCCGAGCCTCTTCTGATTCGGAAAGCCGGAACCAGAAAGACGCGGCGGCAACGAGCGTCGGAGTTGATGGAGACGGTCGGGCTTCCGCATCGGGCGGTCGGCAAGCCGGCGCTCGAATTCAGCGGCGGTGAGCGGCAGCGGCTGGCTATTGCCCGGGCGCTGGCCCTCGAGCCGAAGCTGCTCATTCTGGATGAGTCCTTTTCCGGTCTGGATCTTTCCATTCAGGCCCAGATTGCCAACCTGCTGCTGGACCTTCAGGAGCGGCGCCGCCTGACCTACATCCTGATCGCCCACGACCTGACCCTGGTTTGGCGCCTGGCCGACGAAATCGCCGTCATGGACCACGGAAGCATCGTGGAGCACGCCGGCGTCGCCCAATTGCTGGCCCATCCTCAACACCCGCGCACCCAGGAGCTGTTGACCGCGAGCGTAGCTCTGAGCCTTGACGGAGCACCGGCATGAAATACATCGGCCGCAGATTACTGCACGGTGTGTTTCTGCTGGTGGGGGTTTCGCTGCTGTCGTTTGTGTTTGCGGAGCTGGCGCCGGGTGATTACTTTTCGGAGCTTCGAACCGACCCCAGGGTGTCCGCCGAAACCGTCGCGGCTCTGCGCGCGCAATATGGCCTGAACCGTCCCTTGCCGGCGAGGTATGTCACCTGGGTGGCTTCCGTGCTCCGAGGCGACTTCGGCTACTCTCTGGCCTATAACGGCCCGGTCGCGCCTCTGCTTTGGGAGAGGATTCGCGCCACTCTATTGTTGACCGGAACCGCTACCTTGCTGGCCTGGCTGATCGCCGTTCCGCTGGGCATCTGGAACGCCACCGGGCGCGGGACGTGGCGCGACGCCGTCTCGAAAGTTGTCTTGTCGGTATTACTGGCCATTCCCGACCTGCTATTAGCCATCGTTTTTCTGGTGCTGGCGGTCGAGAGCGGCTATTTTCCGGCGGGAGGCATGGTGTCGCCCGGATGGGCTTCGCTGAGCGCGCCGGAGCATGTCCGGGACGTTGCCTGGCACCTGGCGCTCCCGGTGGCCGTGCTGGTGCTGGGCATGTTGCCGATCCTGGCGAGGCACGTAAGGGCGAGCATGATCGAGATCCTCGATTCCTCTTTCGCCTTGAGCGCCACAGCGCAGGGCATTCCGCGACGGCGCCTGCTGTTCCGGCACCTGCTGCCAGCCGCTTTGAATCCCCTTCTTTCGCTGTTCGGTTTCTCTCTCGGCACGTTGCTGAGCGCATCCTTGCTGATTGAGGTGGTGATGGGCTGGCCCGGGCTGGGACCGCTCTTTCTGGAGGCCATCATGGCCCGGGATTTCGCGCTGGTGCTCGCCGTGGTGATGCTATCGGCGTCGTTCCTGGTGGTCGGGAACCTGCTGGCCGACATTCTGCTCTATCGGATGGATCCTCGAATTCGGATGAGATAACCCATGCCCAGGCGGACAAAAATCGGGTTGGCTCTCGCTTTTCTGGGGATTCTCCACGGCCTCGTGGTCTTCGCCGGTTTCCTGGCGCCCTATCCATACGCCGAGCAGCACCGCGAGTTTCCCTATGCTCCGCCCACCCGCATTCATTTTATCGGCCCGTCGGGGCGCTTGAATCTGCGTGCTTTTGTCCATGGGTGGGTTCAGGACCCCACGTCCGGACTTTACCAGGAGGACACGGCACGATCCTATCCGGTTCAGTTCTTTGTCCGCGGGCGGCTGTTGGGCGTGCCGGAGCCGGGTGTAATCTTCCTTTTCGGTTCCGATGGTTACGGCAGGGACCTGTTTTCACGCCTGCTCTACGGCGGACAGGTGTCGTTGCTTACGGGGCTGCTGGCGGCGTTCCTGTCTCTGGGTCTGGGTCTGGTGCTGGGGACGGCGGCGGGGTACCACGGCGGATGGCTGGATCAGCTCCTCATGCGCGGCGCCGAGATCGTCATGGCCCTGCCGTGGCTCTATTTGCTGCTCGCCGTGCGGGCATTTCTGCCGCTCCATATCACCACGGTTGAGGCGTTTTTCCTGCTCATCGGCATCATTGGAGGAGTGGGATGGGTGCGGCCCGCGCGTTTGGTCCGGGGGGTGGTGCTCAGTGCCCGGGAGCGCGGCTTCGTCCTGGCCGCGCGCGGTTTCGGCGCCTCGGATGCATATCTGATCCGGCGCCACATCCTGCCGATGACCCTGGGCGTCCTCCTCACCCAAGCCACAGTATTGATTCCACAGTACATTCTGGCGGAGGTCACGCTCTCGTTCCTAGGTTTGGGCGTGGGCGAGCCGGTGCCAAGCTGGGGCAATATGCTGGCCGAAGCCCGGCAGTACCATGCCCTGGTTGCACACGGGTGGATGCTGGCTCCCGGATTAGCCATGATCCCTGTTCTGCTGGGTTATCTACTGCTTGCCGACACGCTGCTGGAGAACCGCAACCGGTGACACGATTCCGGGCCCCGATGGACTAATAGTACTACGTTAACCTTTGGCCATTGTACAGTACTACTGGTCGATATCCTTTTTGATCGCAATGAGTTAAACTAACTCAGCGTGGCTGTGAGGGCGTGGCGAAACAGTCAGTCCACCAGGTTGGCCGTGCTGGTGCTGACCTGCTCCCTGTACGGGGCTTCCGAAGATTTGCTGGTGGTTCCGGGCCTGACCGGACGCCCCGGGGGCAGGCTGGATTTTGCCCAGCGCACCGAGCCGAAAACGCTAAATCCCGCGATAGCCGGGGATAACGCCTCGCGGGAGGTGCTTCACCGGATCATGGCGGACTTGATCCACATCAACCGGGAGTCCCAGCAGACCGAGCCGGCTCTGGCCAAATCCTGGACCGTCTCCTCCGACGGTCTCCGCTACGTTCTGGAACTGCGGCAGGGCCTGCGTTTCTCGGATGGGCACGCTTTCGATGCCGACGACGTGGTCTTCACGTTCCAGGCGATGATGGACGATAAGATCAATTCGCCCCAACGCGATCTGCTGATTCTGGAGGGTAAACCGATCGCCGTTCGCAAGATCGACGCGTACCATGTCGCCTTTGAACTGCCCCAGCCCTATGCGGCGGCCGAACGGCTGTTCGATGGCTTCTCCATTCTGCCTCGTCACCGTCTGGAACAGGCCTATCGGGCCGGGAAGCTGGCCGAGGCCTGGGGTCTTCGAACACCGCCCGGCGATATCGTCGGACTCGGCCCGTTCCGGTTCAAAGAGTACGTTGCCGGACAGCGCATCGTCCTGGAGCGCAACCCGTATTACTGGAAGGCGGACAACGCGGGGAATCGTCTGCCCTACCTGACGGAGGTGGACTTCCTGTTCGCCGGCACCGAGGACATGCAGGTGATGCGGTTTCAATCCGGGGAATCGGACGTCATCAGCCGCGTCAGCGCCAAGAACTATTCCGTTCTGGAGAAGGACCAGGAACGGCGCGGATACTCGCTTCAGAACCTCGGTCCGGGCCTCGAGTACAATTTCCTGTTTTTCAATCTCAACGAGCTGTCCGCGTCCTCTCTGCCCCAGGTTGCCGCACACCAGTCGTTCCTTCGCCGCCGCAATTTTCGCCAGGCCGTTTCGCTGGCGATTGACCGCGAGGCGATGGTTCGCCTGGTTTTTCTGGGCTATGCGGCGCCGCTCTCGGGGCCTGTTCCTCCGGGCAATAAGGCCTGGATCGACGCCAAACTCCCCCGGCCGGTCCGCTCCATCGCGCGCGCGCGTGAGCTGCTGGCCGCCGACGGATTCTCGTGGTCGCCGGAAGGCGCTTTGACGGATCCCCAAGGCAGGAAAGTGGAGTTTACAACCATAACGAGCTCCGGCAACCCGGAACGAGTACAGATGGCCACCCTGATCCAGGACGATCTGAAGCAACTGGGCATGGATGTGCACGTGGTGCCGCTGGAGTTTCGCAGCCTGCTCGACCGGGTGTTGCGCACGCACGATTACGAAGCCTGCCTGCTGTCGCTGGCCAACGGCGACGCGGACCCCAATGTGGACATGAACGTGTGGCTTTCGAGCGGTGGAACCCACCTGTGGAATCCAGAGCAGAAATCGCCTGCTACAGCGTGGGAAGCCGAGATCGATGGCTTGATGCGGCGCCAGATGGTCACGCGCCAATACGCCGAGCGCAAGCGATTATTCGATCGCGTGCAGGAACTGTTGATGGAGAACCTGCCGCTCATCCCGCTGGTCAGCCCCCATATTCTGGTCGGGGCCAAGAAGGGGCTGGAGAACTTTCGGCCCGCTGTTCTTGACCACTACACGCTTTGGAATATCGAGGAGCTTGGCTGGCGCGGGCCCGGCGCCGGGGCACGTAAATGAGCCTGTTCCCGGGGAGCGACTGGACTAACGCGCGGCTGGTCGAGGAGTGCCTGGGAGGAAACGAGCGGGCCTGGCACGTCCTGGTAGACCGTTACAAGAACCTCATCTATTCCATTCCCTTCCGTTACGGCGCTCCGCACCAGGATGCGGCCGACATTTTCCAGCGGGTCTGTCTGGACTTGTTCAATGAGCTCCCCCGGCTTCGCGATGTGGAAGCCTTGCAGGGCTGGCTGGTTCGCGTCACCACTCACAAGTGCTACCACTGGAAACGCGACCAGAGATCCCGGGAGAGCGCGTGGGACGAAGAGGACTTGGAAACCCGTCCGGGAGGCGCGGTCATCCCGCCCGATCTGCTGGCCGAGTTGGAGCGGGAACAACTGGTTCACGAGGCGATCGCGCAGCTCGCGCCCCGGTGCAGGGAGATGATCGAGCTCCTTTTTTTCCAGAGCCCTCCGTTGCCCTATTCCGAAGTGGCGCAGCGGCTGGGCCTGGCTCGAGGCTCCATCGGGTTCATTCGAGGGCGGTGTCTGCACCGGCTGAAGAAGATTTTGGAAGCGAAAGGGTTCTGATGCCCGGTCCGCCCGAGACCCCGGCGAATCTCAACGACCTGGTAGAGTTGCTGGCGCTCCAGCCCGATTCGCGCCGGCGGCGCCAGATGCTTCAGGCCGGACGCGAGTGGTGGCAACCGGAGACGGTGGCACGGCTCTACGACGAAGTGGTGCGACTGTCGCGTGTGGATCTCCGGCAGGCGGAGCGGCTGGCGCGGGCGGCTTCCTGGATTGCGGGGCGGATCGGCGACGAAGGCTCCCAGGCAGCCAGCCTGAGGGCCATGGGACATGTCTTCTACCTCAAAGGCAAGTACGAACCGGCGCATGAGCACTACCAGGCGGCCCTGGCCATCTACGAGCGCCTGGGCAGGGAACTCGAGGTGGGCCGCACGCTCAGCGGCGGCTCGCTTCATAACCTGAGTTACCTGGGCCGGTATGACGAAGCGTTCGCCTGCGCGCAAAGAGCCCAAGACATTTTCCTCAAATACGGCGACCACCTGCGGTTGGCGCGCCTGGACACCAACATGGGCAACGTTCTCCACCGGCAAGACCGCTTTGAAGAGGCCTTGGAACGGTACCAGCGCGCCTACACCACGTTTGCCCGGATCGGCGATCCCCAGGACGTGGCCATCACCCTGCGAAACATGGCCACCTGCCAGATCAGCCTGAACGATTTCCGCGAGGCGCTGGACACGCATCACAAGGTCCGGGCCTACTCGGTGAGCCACAACATGCCGTTGCTGGTGGCCGAGGCGGATTACAACATCGCCTATTTGTACTACCTGCGGGGCGAGTACACCCGCGCCATCGAGCTTTATCGCGCCACGCGGGAGCACTGCCACGCGCTGGGAGACGCCTACCACGAGGGGCTGTGCGACCTCGATCAATCCGAAATGTACCTCGAGTTGAATCTGAGCGAGGAAGGCGCGCACCTTGCCCGGCGGGCCTTCGACACCTTCCAGCAGCTCGGGCTGGGCTACGAAACGGCCAAGGCCGTGACCAATCTGGCGATCGCTTCCAGCCATCACGGCGACTCCGAGCTTGCGCTGGACCTGTTTCGCAAGGCGCGCGACCTGTTCACTCGCGAACACAACCAGGCCTGGACCGCGACCATCGATTTATACCAGGCCCTGGTTTTCTACCAGGAAGGGCGCTTGGCGGAGGCCCGTTCCCTTTGTGAGAGCGCGTTTGAGTTCTTCTCCCCATCCCCGCTGGGCGGAAAGGCCGCGTTGTGCCGGTTGCTGCTGGCTCGCATTCACCTGAATTCCGGGCACGAGGAGGAGGCCAAGCGCGTCTGCCTGGCGGCGATCGAGAAACTGGAGCAGGCGGAAACGCCCGCGCTAAGCTGCCAGGCATACTTCGTCCTGGGGTTGATCGAGGAGGCGCTAGGTGCGCCGGAGGCCGCCTACCAGGCGCACCTCAAGGCGCATGAATGGTTGGAGAATCTCAGGAGTCATCTCAAAGCCGAGGAGATGAAGATCGCCTTTCTCAAGGACAAACTGGCGGTCTACGAATCCTTGGTCCGGATGTGCCTCGGCCGCGGGCCGTCCGCGGCCAGCCAGGAAGCCGCCTTTGCCTACATCGAACAGGCCAAGTCCCGAAGCTTGGCCGATCTCATCGCCTTCCGCGCGCACCGCCTGCCGGCCTCGCGCAAGACGCACCGCGTGTTGGTGGAGCAGGTGAATAGTCTCCGCGGAGAACTGAATTGGTACAGCCGCACGATTCAGCTTCTCGAAGCCCGGTCCGCCGACCTCAGGGGCCCGCGCCTGGAAAAACTCCGCCGCGCCGCGCGCGACTGCGAGCAGCGCCTGGTGGAAGCCCTGGCGAACCTGCGGGTGGAAGATCAGGAGTTCGCCAACCTGGAAGCCGCCGGTTCCATCGACCTGGGCGCCATCCGGTCCGCCTTGCCGGAGGATGCCATGCTGGTGGAATACTATCGCGTCCGCGACGCCTTCTACGTGTGTCTTCTCTCCCGCGGCGATTTGAAGATCATCGAGCTGGGACCGGCGTCGGCGCTGCGCCGGGTTCTCCAGTTGCTGCGCTTCCAACTGTCCAAGTTCCGTCTCGGGCCGGAATACGTGCGCACCTTCCAACAGCAACTGCTGGAAGCCGCCAACGCGCACCTGCGCGAATTCTACCAGCAGTTGATCGCTCCCATCGAGCACCACCTCAAAGCTGCCCACCTCATCATTGCTCCCCATGGTTTTCTTCACTATCTGCCGTTCCATGCGCTTTTCGATGGGGAGCGCTACCTCGGCGACCGCTTCTCGATTTCCTACACCCCCAGCGCCAGCGTCTACTACCTGTGCTCGACCAAGAACACGTCGCCGCCCAAGGGCGCCCTGGTCATGGGGGTTCCCGATCCTTCCGCACCGCAAATCCTGGATGAGGTCAAGGCTGTCTCGTCCGTCCTTCCGAACGCGGAAGTATTCGTAGGCGCCGAAGCCACCCTGGAAGTGCTCCGCGAGAAAGGTTCGCAGTGCCGGTTTGTCCACATCGCCACTCACGGCTGGTTTCGCCAGGACAACCCCATGTTCTCCTCCATCAGCCTGGGGAACTCGCAACTGAGTCTGTTTGACCTTTATCAACTCGACCTTCCCGCGGAACTGGTGACGCTGAGCGGTTGCGGAACCGGTCTGAACGTGGTGGTGGGAGGCGACGAGCTGTTGGGACTCGTGCGCGGCTTGCTTTACGCAGGCACCCAAGGAGTGCTGGTCACGCTTTGGGACGTCAACGACCAGAGCACCGCCGAGTTCATGAAGCTGTTTTACGAGCATCTCGAGACCAATCCGAACAAGGCCCGGGCGGTGCAGCATGCCACCGCCGGGATACGTAAGAGGTACGCCCACCCCTTCTATTGGGCGCCCTTTGTGCTGGTGGGGAAATATGCATAGCGGCGCTGGTCCCGTGACCGCCTGACATAGTTCCCATGGTTCTTGTAACGGCCGCGATTCCCTGGTTGCACGATCTCTTCCATAAGGTACCGAATCAGGCGGTCACGGGACTGGAACTGGCATGCCGCGGGAGAAGCACTTGGCGACAGCCGGGCGAACCGGCTCTTGAACTACTGGTACCTGAGTACCAATGGTTTTGGTCAATCGACCCCTCAAAAAAGCCGGCTGCCTATATCTGACGGGCGGCGGCAGTACCCTAATTGGATAGTGAACACGCTCATGCCGCCGAACTTGGACAGAGATCAAACCGGAGACGTTAGAGGAAGCACATGAAGCACTATGGGATAGCCCAGTGGGTGGACTTCGCGCGGGGATTGACGCCGGATCAAGAGGGGGTCGTGATGCGAGAGCACCTCGCAGCCGGTTGCCTCAAGTGCCGGCAGGTCCGCGACTTCTGCGATAAACTGGCCCGCATTTGTCTTGTCCTGGCGCCCTATCGGGCGCCAGAGGCCGCCGTCCGCAATGCGCGGGCGATTTTCCCGATCCGGTGGCCGGATCGTCCCACGCGGGCCGTCCGCATTCCAATCGACTTGATCTATGACAGCTTCCTGGTGCCGGCGCCGGCTGGAATGCGCGCCAGTTGGCAGGTGGGCTGGCAGGCGCTCTACCGCGCTGGAGATTGCTCGCTGGATTTGAGAATCGAGCCGGAGTTGCAGTCGTCTCGGGCGGCGGTGATCGGCCAGATCTCCAATCACACGCTTCCGGGAACCGAGATGGCGAACATTCCAGTTTGTCTGAGATCGGGAAGGCTGGTTGTGGCGGAAACGCTCAGCAATCGGTTCGGCGAGTTTCAGATGGAGTACGAACAACAGGGGCGGCTACAGCTTTGCGTATACCTGGATGGCGGGGCCAGGTGCATTCAGGTGCCTGTCAAGAAACTGGTGGCCGACAAGCACGTGGGAAGGGATCGCGTGAACGTCGGAGCGGCTTCAGGGAGAAAGCGCGCAGGAGTGGACCAGCAGTAGCCGAGTAGAGGAACCGAACATGAACAGGAAAAATCACATATTGGCGCGCGTCAGTCTTCTAATCCTGGTGTTCCTGCTGCAAGCCTCTGCACAGGATCGTTACCTGGTTCGCGCACGCGGCTCAGACATCGGCAACGTTGCCGCCCGTCATAATCTCACCATCGTTCGCTCGCTTGATGGCTCCGCCAGGAACCTCCACTTGGTGGCTGTGCCCGCGGGGTCGGATGCCCGTCACATTATCCAGAGTCTTCAGGCGGACGCGTCGGTCCAGGGAGCGGAACCGGACTTTCCAATCAACCTCCCCGAGAAGTTCCCTTGGGCTCCACTGCGCACGCCTGGGCTCCCCGACCCCGCGCCTCTCTCGGATCGGACGCTGGTCAAATATTACGGAACATTCGCCTGGAACGCCTACGTCAATCAGCCCGCGGCCTTCGTCATCAAGGTGGCTCAGGCCCACGGTTTCGCCGCTGGCTCGGGCACGGTAGCCTTCCTTGACACGGGGGTGGACTTCGCCCAGCCGGTGCTTAAGAACTCGCTGGTGCAGGGGTATGACTTCACGCGCAACATTCCCGGCGGCTCTGAGATGGCGGACATCGATCAATCCACTACGTCCATTCTCGATCAGTCCACCACCTCGATTCTGGACCAATCCACCACTTCCATCCTGGATAAGAAGGGGGCGCTCGTCCTGAACCAGTCCACGACTGCCATTCTGGACCAGTCCACCACGTCCATTCTGGACCAGAAGCGATCCAAGCTTCCCTCGGAGTTCGGCCACGGAACCATGATCGCCGGGCTGATCCACCTGGTGGCGCCGACGGCCAAGCTCATGCCTGTCAAGGTTTTCACCGGCGACGGCACGTCGACCCTCTCCAGCGTTGTGAGTGGCATCCGCTGGGCGGTCGATAATGGCGCCAAGGTGATCAACATGAGTTTCAGCTCGACGCAACCTTCTACGGAGCTGAAAAGCGCCATCGATTACGCAAACTCACAAGGCGTCATCTGCGTCGCTTCGGTGGGGAACGACGGGAAGCAGATCATGGTCTATCCCGCGGGGTATCACTCTGTGATCGGAGTGGCCTCGACGAACAACCAGGACATCCGAAGCACTTTCTCCAACTACGGCGCCGTCGTCACCTTGGCCGCGCCCGGCGAAGGGGTGGTTACGCTTTACCCGGGAAACAACTACGCCGAGGGTTGGGGCACATCCTTCAGCGCGCCGCTGGTGTCGGGAGGCGCGGCGCTACTGGTTCAACTCGGAGGAAACCATATCAACGAGGCGCAAGCGGTTCAGGCGCTTTCGCAGGCTACTCCAACCGGCCAGAGTTTAGGAGCCGGCGAGCTTGACTTGCTCCAGGCTTGCTCTTATGAGCGCTTTCACGGCGGCTGGAATTAAGGACCGGGGGGAAGGTTCATGAGGCGGTATCGGAGAGGCAATAAGAATTTGTCGATGAGTGCCGAGAAACATGGCGGCGGCTTTGCGCACGGGCTCGTTCGGCGGAGCGTCGCCATCCGCGCCGAAGCGCGGTCTGTAGGCGAAGTGCTCCCGATCTGGCTTGCGGCCCTGGTTGCGGCCCGTTGCCAGGTGAACAGGAACGGCCGGGACCATGTCGTGCGCTGGAGTTGCGTTTCGGGCAGGGCCACATATACCAACGCCGGTGCGGACGCCGAGTTGATTGAGCCGCTGGGAGTGCACCTCGAAGGGGGACAGACGCTGGCAGTGTACTGGCCGCCGGGGGAAACAAATTACAGCGTCGAGGTGTACGGGCAAGACGAGATGTGCGCATAACTTCGGGACCGCTCTTCCGTGCGGATCCCCGGCGCGGCGCCCAAGAAGGCATCGAGGAGAACGCCAGATGAAGACCAAACAGGATGATTGTCTGACGGAAGCATTGACGCGGCTGCGACAGACCGCGGCAGGCGAGGGTCAAGCTCGGAAGGAGTTGTCCGCCTCTCCCGTTTCCTCCGACATCGGCGAGTTGTTTCTGGCCGAACTCCAGGCGCGGCGCGAACGCCTCAAACACTGGATCCGCCTGCTGAACGAGGAGGCGCGGCTCGGTGACGGATGCGCCCCAGTGGTCTGCGGCTCACGCCACAAATGCAGAGGGCTGGGGCTTCCTCCCCATGCGGAGCGGCGATTGAGCGCGCGGCGCCATTCCACGGCGGCTTAAGGCCCGCCATTTTTCCTGCTGGAATTTCGCCTGATAAACTGGAACGAGTGTGGCCCGCTCCCCGAATTATTGTGGGAGAGTGGTGTAACGCGCCGCGCGGGTTCCGCGTAATATCCATTATGGACGGATGCGGTTCTTGATCGGCACTCAGGGGTCCAATCAGAACCCCGTGTTCAATCCGCGTTGAGGGGCGTCTGTGAGCGAGTTTCAATGATGGAGAGGGAGAGTTTGTCTCGATGAAGACTGTAGTGCTTTTTCTTTTTTCGGCGGCCGCGGTTTTGGGCCAGGCGGTTCCGGGCCGATACGTGGTGGAGCTCGCCGGTGATCCGGCGGCTATCGCGGCGGCCAGACAAGGATCGCGATTTGCCGCGCGGGAGGCGGACTTCGCCGCGCGGCGCGCCGCGGTGCGCCAGAGCCAGACGGATGCGCGGACCAGGATTACGGAGCTTGGCGGAACGGTTCTCGAGAGCATGGATACCGTCGCCAACGCTCTGATGGTGAGCATTCCGGACGCGCGGGCGGCGGAGCTTTCGAAGGTTCCCGGCGTGGTGAAGGTGCACGCTGTTCATCGCGTGAGGCCGTTGCTGAACCATGCTCTGCCGATACACAAGGTTCCGGATGCCTGGAGCACGCTGCCGCTGGGTCAGAACAGCGCGGGCGCCGGAATCAAGATCGGCATGATCGACAGCGGAATCAACGTCAGTAATCCGGCGTTCAGCGATCCCCTTCCGCCCGTGGCGGGATTCCCCCAGGTCCTGGCGAACAGCGATCTCGAATTCACCAACGCCAAGATCATCGTTGCCAAGAACTACACGCATCTTCTGCCGGACGGCGGCGACCCGGATGCGAACGACCGTGATGGCCATGGCACCGGGACGGCGATGGCGGCGGCCGGCGGCACGACCACCAGCCCATACGGCGTCATCACCGGAGTTGCGCCCAAGGCCTACCTGGGCAGCTACAAGGTTCTCGACGCCAACGGCGCCACCTCGGACGTAATCGCGAAGGCCATCGACGATGCCGTAGCCGATGGGATGGATGTTCTCAATATCAGCCTGGGCTCGTGGGTCGCGTCCTATTCCGACATTGATCCGAACAACATCGATCTGGCCGCCATCGAGGCGGCCACCAAGGCCGGGGTGGTGGTGGCCGTGGCGGCCGGGAACTCCGGACCGGGCGCCAGCTCGATCTCGGATTACGGCAGCCTTCCCGACGTCATCACGCTCGGCGCCATCATGAACGACCGCGCGCTGGGCTATGCCATCACGGTGAGCGGCGTGGCTCCGTATGAGGCGTACCCCGGCGATGGGCCGGACCCCGGCCAGGCCATCACCGGACCGCTGTTCAACGCCGCCACAGTCGATCCGACCGGCCTGGCGTGTTCGCCGCTCAAATCCGGAACGGTCGCGGGAATGGTGGTGCTGGTCTTGCGCGGCACCTGCACGTTCGAGAGCAAGATGGACAATGTCGCGGCCGGCGGCGCTCTGGCCGCCATCATCTACAACAGTCCCACGGGCGCCCCATTCGGAACGTTTACCCCCACTGTGGGCGCGGCGACGCTGCCCGTCCTGTTCGTCAACCAGGCCGACGGAGCCGACTTGATCGCGCGAGCCGCGGCCAGCCCTGGGCTTCAGGCTACGCTGGATTTCCTCGGCGCAACCGCCTTCCCGGCCCGCACCGATCTCACGGACTTCAGCAGCCGTGGTCCGAACATCGGCAGCGCTATGAAACCGGACATCGTGGCCGTCGGTGAAGAAATCGTGACCGCCACTCAGGATTCTTTTTCGAGCGGCGAATCCTACAACCCATCCGGCTTCATCGACACGGGGGGAACCAGCTTCTCGACGCCGCTGACGGCGGGCGCCGCCGCCGTTCTCAAGGCGGCCCGTCCGGGGCTGACCATGCAGCAATACCGCTCGCTGCTCATCAACAGCGCCGGCCCCGCGACATCCGGCCCAGGCGTGCCGGCGACCGTTCAGCAGGCCGGGACCGGTGTGCTGAACGTGGCTGCCGCCCTCAGCGGCACGGTTGCCGCATATCCCACGGCGTTGAATTTTGGCACGGGCGCAGGCGCGATCAGCAGCACGCTGAACCTGACGCTCTCGAACGTCGGTACGGTGAGCGATACCTACACGATCGGCGTTGCGCCTGTCGGCAACAGCCCGGCCCCGGCGCTTTCGACCAATACCGTGCAACTCGATCCCAATGGCTCGCAGCAGATCTCGGCGACGGTGAATGCTTCGGGTCTGGCGCCTGGCGAGTATCAGGGATACCTCCAGGTGGCCGGCGCCAACACCTCGAACATCGCGACGATTCCCTATTGGTTTGCGGTCCCCGGCTCTGCTCCGGCGGGGATTACCATTTTGTACTCGGATTACTACGATCCGGCTCGGACGGTGTCCTACGCAGCCGTTATCTTCCGCATTGTGGACATCGCCGGCCTACCTTATACCGGCCAGCTCACGCCGCAGATCGTGATCAGTGCGGGCGGCGGCAGTATTCGCAACTTCTACGCGGCCGGCGACATTCCCGGCACTTATGCCCTGGATATCCGGACCGGCACCAGCACCATGGAGTTAGACATCTCCATCGCCGGTATGACGCAAGCCGTCATTATCCCGATCCTTTAAATAGCTTTCAGCGGTCAGCCGGCGCCGGCTGGGCCACCGGCTTGACGCCGGGCGGCAGAATCGGCCGCGCCCGCTCGACTCGCCACTGCACGGCGCCGGCGGCCTCGCGCTCGGTGCGCGTGACGCGCAGCTCGCCTTCCGCCAGGTACTTCAGGTGGACGTAATCGAATGCCAGCCCGGCCGCGGCCATCAGCTTCATGTAGTCGCCGTGGGCGGTTTCGTCGGGTGCTTCGGTATAGGCGGAGTCCCACGTGATGTCGGGAGATAAGCCGCTCACGCCGCCGCTGCCCGGAGCGGCGGCTTCGGCGAGGGCAGGACCACCGGCGGCAAGACCTCCGGCGCTACCGCCGCGGCCCGCGGTCCCTTTCAGCGACATGTAAATGCGAATGCCGTTGACAATCGGCTGGAACATGTTGCGCGGCTGCCAGCGTTGCCCGAAGCGCTCATAGCGCTCGTTCATGCGCGTCTCGAGCGGCAGCAGGCCGGGCACGTTGCGCTCGGCCTCCACAATCCGGTCCTGGATGGCGTAGGCGACCGGCTTGCTGTAGGGATGCTCGGCGTCGCGAAGGTAGCTCATGCTGGTGAACCAGCCGCGCGGAATCCACCAGGCGCGCCCGGGGTTAGCGCCCTGGCGGCTTTGCACCCAGCCGGTGTATTCCGAGAAGGGCTGCACCCACTCGTGCGAGGGATAACCATGCGGATTGAGAAATGCGTCGGGAAGCCAGCTTTCGATCAACTGCCGGCGGGTCCGCGATTCCGGGTAGATCGGGTCGGTCTCACTCTGGCCCGCGGAGACGTCGGCGCTCAACGATCCGTGGTATCCAGGGTGCAAAAAGTTCTCGGGCGTGATCTTGGCCAGATCCACGGCGAGCTGCGCCCCATCGGGGTTGGTGATGGGGTGGAGAACCACGTTGACCTGCTTGAGCAACGCGTGGTGCGCCGGATCGGTGATCAATTCCTCGGCCAGCTTGTCGATATGGCTGGTGCTGGATACTTCGTTGGCGTGCTGGCGGCCCGAATAGACGATCACCGCCTTCAGGGTGGCTTCCTTCGCCCAGGAACGCAGCGCGGCCGGAGTGGGCAGGGTGACATCCGCCGCCCAGAGGTCCTGCCCCAGATAGCTCCGCCCCATCCAATAGACATTCACGCCGGGATAAGTGGCCAGGCGCGCCAGGATGGCGGTGTTCTCCGCCGGGCTGATGGGTTCATCCCACTGCACGATGGGCGTCGAAGAGATCTTCCGGTAGTCGGAGATCATGGGCCGCGGGGTCGCGGGCGGCGGAACCACCCAGCTCACGTACACGCGTTCCGCGGGGCTGTCGGCCGGGGCGGTGATGGGAAGCGGCAGCTCGAACTCGACCGCCATCCGCCGCAGGTGCGGGTAGGCCACTTCGTCGCGGTAGAGTCCCGCCGCATGCATGGCCTCGAGCCAATGCAACTGCCCGCGCGCCTTCTCCACCGAAAAAACACTGCGATCCACCTGGTCCTGCCCCTCCACCTTCAACCACTCGTCATACTGGTCTTCGAGGAAATCGGCGGGCAGCGTCCAGGTGAGTCTTTCCACGCCGGGCTCTCCGGATTTCACCAGCGCTTGGATCAGGCGCGGCTGCATCTCGCCCGCCAGCACGGGCAGATTCCGTTCCTGCTGGTGGTGCTGGCCCTTGGCATCGGTCCAGCTTAGCCGTACCAGCGGGTTGGCCTCCGGCTTACCATGGAATTCAATGTGGACGTGGCCGTCCTGGCCGTCTTCCGAGCGGTGCACGATAGGAATGATGCGGCCCGTGTAGGCGATGCTGCGCCCGGTTTCCAGGTCTCCCATCATGCCCACGAACGCGGCCGTCGAGTAAAACGTGTCCTCTTGCAAGGCCTCCAGCGAGGAGATGCGTTCCTTATCGAGATCCAGGCTGTAGTCCGGCTCGCTCATGTGGATATCGAGCGTGAGCGTATCGAACGGAGGAGAGAACTCCGGCCGCAGCTCGCCGTGCGCCTGCGCCATCACGAAGTTGTAGACCTTGGGCAGGGTCTTGTTCTGATAGTGGTTCCAAAACTCCTCGATGTCGGTTCTGATGCGCTGATCGAGCAGCGCCTTGCCACCACATTCGAGACGCACCCAGCCGGTATCCACCTGCACCTGTTCGTACCGCGGCATGACGCCGTTGTAAGGCTGCATGACCGTGGTCACAGTGAAATCGCGATGCAGAATCTCTTTGCTCTTACCATCGAAAACATGCACCCGGTACGTCGGGCTGCCGGGCGATTCCACTTCGTTCAACGTGATCTTCTCCAGCGGCAGGCCGAGCTTCCGCGCCAGAATCTCGTCCACCGGGTACAGCTCCTGTACCCACCGCGCTTCGGCATACATGGCGCGCACCCTGGTCGGATCCGTGTTCTTGGCGAAGTCGATCCGCATGCTGGCGACGGGCTTTCCCGCGAGCGCCGGGGCAATCTCATCCACCAGCCAGCTAAACCCCTGCTTGTAGGCGCAAAGCACTGCGACGCTCAGATGTTGCGGATCTGCGCCCGCAGTGGTGAGAATGGTTTTCAACTGCGCCTGGAGCTTGCGGCGCTCCTCGGGTCCCTCGCTCACGCGCGCCACCAGCTTCACCGGCTGGCCCTTGGCGATCTGCGCGGCGGCCTTTCGCACCGCATCCAGCAAGCGCCTGCCTTCCCACGGAATCACGATGTCTTCCGAGAACGTGGGCGCGGCCTGCTGAAACGAATACAGGTGCGCCTGGTAATGCAAGTTCGGATTCTTATCGCAGCACTGCGTCCCCGCATGCAGGCTGCCGGTCTTCACCCCGGCATTTGCGACATGCCACTGGCGCTCCATTTCCTGGCGAACGAAATCCGCGAGCCTGGCGTCGGCCAGGTCCACGTAGACCTCGGCCTTGACATCTTTCGCGCCCGCGCCGGCGTCTTTCATCCAGCGATCCAGGTGATAAAGCGCCGCCGACGCCTGCCCCACGCTCGAGCGCAGCGAGAAGAAGCGATGCAGATCATAGCGGATCTCCTCGATGTTCAGGCGCTGTTTTCCTGCTTCCCAGAGGTTGGGGAAATGGCCGGAGAGGAGATCGAGGGCAGCCGCCGCGCCGCTCTCATCGCCGCGGGTCAGGATGGCGGCGCGCCGTCCAAAGCTGTCGTCCACCACGCGCAGCTCACCTTCTCCGGCGTCGAGCGGGGTTTCCGCCTGCGCCGCGGCGGTGTCCTGCGCCCGCAGTTTCCGCCCGGCTTCCTCGGTCAGGACCGAATCGCCGGCCAGCACGGCCTGGGTCCGCACGTCGCGCACCGCAACATCGCCGATGGGGGTCGCCAGCGGCAAGCTGATGCCGGTGGTCTCCAGTCCCATGCGGGCCGCCAGGTTGGCCATGGCGGTTCCCGCGGGACCGGCCGGCACGTAGAGGTGGGCGTCCAGCGTGGATGGCATGGGCATCCTCGGCGTTCCGGTGAACAGGCCGCGGCTGGTGTACACGGTCGCCAGATCGAGCCGTGCGGGCGTGGCGCCGGGGGTGCCCCCTGGGCCCGGCGCGCTCCCGCCGGCGGGCGCCGCCGCTGCCGGAGCAGGCTGGCCGGCCTCCGGTTTTGGATTCACTGCCGATGCGCCGCCGAGCACGACCAATTCGTGCACGGCCGCCAGCCGTGGCGAAGACAGCGCCGTGTTCAGGGCAGCCGCGGAAATGGCTACACCGCGGCTGCGCAGAAAGGCGCGGCGGATGCCCGCCTTGCCGTGCAGGTACGTTACTCCTGCCAGCTCGACGCCGGCGCCCGGAGCAGCCGCGCGGACGGCCTGCGTGATGGCCGGCAGCTTGTCGCCCGGCACTCTCCATTGATAGGGAGCGCGCGCCGCGTAGGCCTCCGCCGCGGCCGCGAGACCCGGGTCGTCGTTCGCCACGATAGCCAGGTTGGCGCCGGCGGCAAACACTCCGCCTTCTTCCTTCTCCAGACCGCTCATCAGGGAGGCCAGCTCGGGGGTGGGAGCAGGAACAGCGTTCTTCCCCACCCAGATGCGCGGCCCGTCGCCTGTTCCCGCCGCGGCGGTCACCACCAGCGGCAACGTCAGGCCGGTCGAGCCGAAGGCGAGACGCGCAGCCAGGTTCGCCGCGGCAGCGTTCTCCGCGGCCGTCGGGCGGTCGGGAAGCACTACCTTGCCGCTGATGAAATCGGCGATTCCGTCGCCATTCGTGTCGGTGAGCATCCAGCCTGTCGCAAACGCATCGGCGACGCGATCTTGGGCCGTCGCGACGGCAGCCGGCGGCCCTTGCCATGCGAAGGCACAAGCCATGGCCAGAACCAGAACCAGGATGGCCGCGAAACCGTCGCGGCGATGAGTTTTCATCATGTGAATTCCGCCTCCCATGAGATGACCACGCGCGGGACGGCGCGCTAGTCTTTCCACTCGGTGGCCAGCCGCACGAGCGTCCGCACCGGAACTCCCGTCGGCCCCTTTGCCAGGAACGGCTTGCTCTCCTCCAGATAGGCCATGCCGGCGATGTCCAGGTGCACCCACGGCGTCTCCTCGGCGAATTCCTTCAGGAATATCGCGGCGGTGACGGCGCCGCCCCAGCGGCCGCCGGTGTTGGCCAGGTCCGCAAAGGCGCTCTTCAAATATTCCTTGTAATCCTCTTCGAGCGGCATGAGCCACATGCGCTCGCCCTCGGCTTTGGCGGCCTGGAGCACGCGGTCGCGCATGGCCTCGTCATTGGCGAACAACCCCACGTTCAAGTGGGCCAGCGCAACCACGATGGCTCCCGTCAAAGTGGCCGCGTCCACCAGGTGCGTGCAGCCCTGCTGGCGCGCGTAGGTGAGAGCGTCCGCCAGGATCAGCCGGCCCTCCGCGTCGGTATTGATCACTTCGATGGTCTTGCCCGACATGGCGGTGACAATGTCGCCGGGCCGCTGGGCGCGGCTGCCCGGCATGTTCTCGACGCACGGAATGAACGCCGTCACCGGAATCGCGGGCTTCAGTTGCGCGATGGCCCGCATGGCGCCGAGCACGGCCGCGCCGCCGGCCATGTCGTACTTCATTTTTTCCATGCCTTCGGCGGGCTTGATGGAGATGCCCCCGGCATCGAAAGTGACGCCCTTGCCGACTAGTCCAAGGTGGGTCTTGGAACCCGCCTGCGCGGGCCGGTAGCGGATCACGATGAGCGCCGGGGGCTCCGCGCTTCCCTGCGCCACGCCCAGCAGGGCGCCCATGCCGAGCTTCTGCATCTGCTCGCGCTCCAGGACTTCGCATTCCAACTGGTATTCGGAGGCCATCTGCCGCGCGGCCTCGGCCACTTTCGAGGGCGTGAGCCGGTTGGCCGGCTCGTTCACCAGGCCGCGCGTGAAGTTCTGGGCTTCGGCCAGTACGCGCGCGCGGGCGACGGCCTGGTCGAGGTCCGCCGCGCCGCCGGCTGCCACCACCGCGAAGGCTTCCACGGGTTTGCTGTCGTCATCGGTCTTGTAGCGGTCCGGCTCGAAGTCGCCCAGAATCGCGCCCTCGACGGCCGCGGAGACATACTCGCCGTCCGCGTGTTCCGGCTCGAGCGCCAATGCGATGTGCTTCACCGATTTCGATTTCAGATGCCGCACCGCCGCGCTCACCACCTTGCGGAGCTCGGCGGAATCGAACTTTTCCGGCTTCCCCGCCCCGGCCAGCAGCACGCGCGTGGCCGCTACCCCCGGCGGGCGGTGCAGCAGCGTCAGCTCGAGGGACTTTCCGGCGACCTCGCCGGCGTCGCAAAGATCGCCGGCGCCGAAGCGGACTTCCTTCCTGCCTTCGAAAACCAGCACAATCAGGGCGCCGGTCTCAATCTGCTCGAGAGATTTGCGTTCAATCGTAATCTGCATCATTATCGATTGTGACGGAGAGGCGCTGTCTCCGCAAACCGGGTTGCGGCCGGCATCCCATCGCCCAAGGCGGGCCAAGCCGGCGGCGAAGATCGCCGGCCTTGAGCGCGCTCCACCGCCGCATGATGGCGCGATACCCGGCTTGCCCGGCTCCTACCGGAAGCCCTCGACCATCATGATGTTGCTGCCGCTCTGATCGTACTGGGCGTAGAGCAGGCGCCGCCCATCCGGTGAGACCGCCAGGCTCGGAATCGTCAGATCGGGAGGTTTAGTCCGCCCGATTTCCCGGACGCGCCCCGTCGCCAGGTCCAGAAACTCCAGTCGGGCGCCGTCCGGCGGCGCCGCGGTCCCGTAGTAGATCCCGCCGCCGGCCAGTCGCCAACACCGCCACAACCCCGCCTGGTCGCGGTCCGTCACCGGAACCTCTTCGCCGCCTGCCGTGGGAACCCGCCAGATGCCGGGAATCTCGCGGCCTTTCAGATAATACACATACTGGCCATCGGCCGATTCGAATCCCTCAAAACCACCCTTCCTGGTGACTGGCACGGCAGAGCCTCCGCCCGCCGGCATTTTCCAGACGTTCAGGTTTCCACCGCGGGCCGAGGCGAAGTAAATCCACCGTCCATCGTGCGACCAGCTTGGCGCCACGCCTCCCGCCGCGTCCGTGGTCAGGCGCCGCGCCTGTCCCCCTTCCGCGCTGATCACCCAGATGTTGGGACTGCCCACGTTCACGGGATTGTTCGACCGCGAATCGAAAGCGATCCAGCGCCCGTCCGGAGACCAGCGCGGGCTCCCAGTGACATACGGGCCGCCATCGAACAGAAGCCGTGGATCGCTGCCGTCGCTGTTCGAAACCCAGATGCCGAACCCACCCGCGCGGCCGGAGGTGAAGGCGATCTTGCGCCCATCCGGCGAATAGTCCGGATCGGAGTCCCGAAATGTGGAAGCGATCAGAGGCGTCTCGGAGGTCGCGTGCCCGGAGGCGTCCAGGGCGATGCTCCAGATATTCATGTCGTCCAGCGTTCGGGTGTATGCCAGGCGGTTGGAGTTGCGGGCCATCGCCGGGCTGCCTATATCTTCGCCCACCGAAGAAACCCGCTCCGGAGCGCCGCCCGTTGCGGCGATGCGCCACAAGGAGTTAATGCTGCCGCCTCGCCTCGATGAGAATATGATCTCCCGGCTATCCGAAGTCCATGTCAATCCGTCAATCGTCAGGCCGTCGAAAGTGAGGCGTCGCGGCTGCTTGTTCCCGGAAAGCGGCAGGACGTAGAGGTCCGTGGCCGAAAAACTGTCGGCTCGCGCAAACGCCAACTGCTTTCCATCCGGCGAAAACGCGGGGTAGTAATCCCCCGTGGTGCCTGCCGGGGGCGAGGTCAGTTGCAGCCTCTCTGAGTTCGTCAGAGAAAGCCGGAAGATGCTGGCGGGTTCGGCGGGCGAATTCTTATCGACGATTGCCAGGTACCTGCCGTCCGGTGAATAATACGGGCTGTTCCCGCTTCCCAGATCGAAATACGGCAGAACATCGGCGAGCTTGCGTTCGGCGCCTCCCAGCGCCGAAATCAGGTACCAGCCACGCCGGTCGCCGGAGGTCCGCAGGAATGCGATGGATCGGCCATCCGGCGACCACGCTGGTTTGGATTCGGCGGCGGCGCCATTGGTGAGTTGCAACAGGGTTTCACTGCCGATCAGCTTGGCGTAGACGTGGACACGATCATGCTGGGGTCCATCCCAGACAAAAGCAATCTGGCTCCCATCGGGCGAGAATGCCGCCTGGTCCTGGTGGCCCGGGAAGCTGGTGAGCGGCGCCGTCTTCAGAGAAGGCAAATGCTGGCGGGAACGAGCCCCCGAAGCCGCCAGCCAATAAGCCAGGCCGGCAGTCGCCGCCGCCGACAGCGCTAACAGCCACCACAAGCGAACCCTGCGGAAACGAGTCCTCGTTTGCCCGGCGCCCGCCCCATTTGCCCGGAGTTCATGCCGGGGCAAAGAACCGCGCAGGTCGGCCAAATTGGGAACCGAGGCCGCATCCGGTGGTTCCAAGACGCGGACTTCCGCCACAAAACGGTACCCTCGTTTAGGTACTGTCTCGATGTACCGTTGGCTTGCCGATTCCCCCAGGGTCTTGCGTAAAGTGGAGACGTTTTTCGCCAGGCTCGCGTCTTCCACCGCCGTGTCCGGCCATACCTGCCGGTGCAGCTCTTCCTTCTCTACAATTCGTCCAACGTGTTCAACCAGGACGACCAGGGTTTCCAGCGCCTTGGGCGTGAGAGGAACGTACTGCCCCTCCCGTAACAGCATTCTCTCTTGGGCATCCAACCGGAAAGGGCCAAATTCATATAAGTGCTGGTTCAACCGGCGCATACGCGGCCCGCCCCCCGCCTACAAACAGAATCCTATCACAAGTTCGTCAAGACTTTTTCAAGCTTTGGGAAAGACTTGCGTGGCGGCCTGTGCCCTAATCAGGAGAGTAAGGCTCAAACACGTTCCAGGGCTAGTTCCAGGTTGAAGGAGGTTGGTATGCTTCGAAGCTCAGTCGTTCTTGAGAAGCCATTCGCCAGAACGCTACTCGCGGTTTGGTCCCTCGCCATCTGGATGGGTCTCCCCCTCTATGGCCAGGGGTTTGGAAAGATCGTGGGCGCCGTAACGGACCCACAAGGATTAGGTGTTCCCGGGGCAAAGGTCACGGTTACCGAAGCCGCCACAGGCTTGCTGACCCGTACCACCACCAGTCAGGAGGGGCTGTACACCGTGCCGGCTCTGCGCCCCACCGAGTACAACCTTACCGTCACCGCCAACGGGTTCCGGACCTTTACCCAGTCGGGCATTACCCTGCGGGCGGACGAAGCCGTCACGGTCAATGCCGCGCTACAGGTAGGGTCGGCGGCTGACAAGGTCACCGTAATAGCCGACGCGGCCCAGGTGGACACGGCCACCAGCACCATCAGCCAGGTGGTCGATACGCGGCGCGTCTCCGATCTGCCGCTGAACGGGCGCAACGCCGCCCAGCTCACGGTTCTGGTTGCGGGCGCCATCGCCGCTCCCAATGACTCGGCGGATCAGGGCCAGACCAAAACGTTTCCGGTGGTGGTCACGGTCTCCACCAACGGGTCGCGCGCCAACGTGACCAACTACATGCTCGACGGCGGCAACAACGTCGACGAATATACCAATGTCAACCTTCCGTTCCCCTTCCCGGATGCGTTGCAGGAATTCAGCGTGGAGACCAGCAACTACAGCGCCCAGTACGGGCAGAACGCGGGCGGCGTAGTCAATGTGGTCACCAAGTCCGGGACCAACGAAGTGCATGGCGATGCCTTTGAATACGTTCGCAACCGCGAATTCAACGCCCGGAACTTTTTCGCCAAAGTTGTCGACCCCTTGAAGCGCAACCAGTTCGGCGCGACCTTGGGCGCCCCCGTAACCATCCCCGGCCTTTACAAAGGGCGCGACAAGACCTTCTTCTTTTTTGGTTACCAAGGCACCATCCTGCGCAACATGGCGGGCGCCCAAAGCGCCTTCGTTCCCACGCCGGCGAATGTTCAGGGAGCCTTTTCGAGCACGGTTAACGATCCCAGGACCGGCACACCATTTCCCAATAACACGATTCCGCTTAGCCGCCTCGATCCCGCCTCCATGGCGTTTGTGAAGGATCTCCCTACCGCGATCGCTGCCGGAAACGGCCAGGTTTTCTACCAGAAACCCGTCAGGCAGAACTACAACGAGGAGGTCGCACGCATCGATCACCAAATCGGCGCCAACGACCGCCTGACGGCCCGCTACTACAGAGACAGGTTCTATAACGTCGGGATTCTCGATACCACCAACCTGCTGACTTTTACCGATGAAGCCAAGAACTTGGTGCAGAACATATTGGCCTCTGAAACCCACACCTTTAGCCCGACCGTGGTCAATGTCTTTACGCTCAACTTCGCGCGCGAGGCCGACCAGCGCGGTGCGCCCCTGGGTTCGCCCTCGGTAGCCGATTTTGGCGTGAATATCTGGCAGCCGCCGGACAAGGCCTTGCAGAGCATCTCCGTCAGCGGATTCTTCACCATTGGCGACAATCCCAAAGCCCGATTCACGCGCAACAACTGGACGTTGAACGACGACCTCCATTGGGTGCGCGGAAACCATACGCTGTCCTTTGGCGTCCACGCCGAAATTAGCCGTATGGACATCGACAGCCAGTACCAGGAGCCTGGCGCTTTCACCTTCACCGCGGACACCACCAACTCCGCCATCGCCAGCTTCGAGCTCGGCTATCTGCGGACCCTGACCCAGGGATCCGGACAGTTCTTCAATAACCGCAATGAGTTCTTGGGCCTTTACGCGAGCGACAGCTACCGCATCAGCAAGCGGCTCACTTTGAATTACGGCCTGCGGTGGGAGCCGTTCTTCCCGTGGAAGGAAATGAAACACCGCATGACGCAGTTCAATCCCACCGCCTACAACGCCAAACAGATTTCATCCGTCTACGTCAACGCCCCGCCCGGACTCCTGTTTCCCGGAGATACTGGTGTTCCGGAAAATGGGGTACGCGCCAACTATCGCGACTTCGAGCCTCGCGTCGGCTTCGCCTGGGACGTGACCGGAGATGGCAAGACCAGCCTGCGGGCCGGCGCCGGCATGTTTTACGATTCGCGCATGATGGCCGGCTTCATGAACGCCGTTACCACCAATACGCCGTTCAGCCCCACCGTTACCATCACCACCCCACAAGGGCCGTTCAGCAATCCTTATCTGGGAATCACCAATCCGTTTCCGACACCCGTTCCAATTCCCAAGAACGTGGCGTTCCCGCTTCCCGTTGTGGTGGTCACCTTCGACCCGTCAGGCGACTACAAGGTGCCGGCGATCTACAACTGGAACCTGACGGTGGAGCGGCAAGTCGCGAAGGACTGGATGGTCCATGCCTCTTATGTCGGCTCGCATACCAGCCACCTGGCCACCAGTCTCCAACTGAATCCCGCCGTGTATACGCCGGGCAGCACGCTCTCGACGGATCAAAGACGCATCTTCCAGTCGTTTTCCGGCATCACGGTGGCCAGCATGGCGGTGAACGGCAACTATGACTCCTTCCAGATGGGCTTCGAGAAGCGCCTGTCGCAAGGTTTCACCATCCTGGCGAACTACACGCTCGCCAAGGCCCTTGACAACCTCCCCTACGGCCAGAGTGTGACGGGGCCGGGGCCCAATGCTTCAGGCACGGTTTATCCATGGTATTTCCCGAAAGCCGATGCGCTGGATTACGGACGCGCGGATTTCGACCGTCGCAACCGGTTTGTCATCTCCTACGTCTGGCAACTGCCCACTCTACGTTCCGCCGGGAAGCTGGTCCGGGCCGTGCTAGGAGACTGGCAGATGAACGGCGTCTTTCAGACGCAGAACGGAGACCCACTTACCGTAAAAGCGGGGAGGGACCAGTCGCTGACCGGCCTCGGTGGCGAGCGTGCCGTGCTGGCCGGCTCGGCCTTGGGCCTTGGCGCCTGCGGATCGTCGGCGCCATGCGTCAACTACCTGAACCCCAGTTCCTTTGTGCAGCCGCCTGCGGCTTCTGCGGCTTCTCCATACCTGAGCGCCTTCGGAAATCTCGGAAAGGGGGCGATGAGCGGTCCCGGCATGATGAGTTGGGATGTAGGGGTGTTCCGCAGCATTCCTCTCCGCGAGCGCGGCAGTCTCCAGTTGCGCGGTGAATTCTTCAATGTCCTGAACCGCGCCAACTTCAACGACCCGGTCGCCACCATAACCTCCGGCGGATTCGGCAGCATCACCGGCGCCGGCGATCCACGCATCGGCCAATTGGCGTTGAAGATTCTGTTCTGACGACCACCGGCTTATGAGGCAGGCAGGCTCGACCGGAGGCGCGGCGCTCTCCGGGCCGCAGCCCTGCCCAAGGCCCGGCGGCTTCGGCCCGATTCCAATTTTGGAATCCTCCGGCCGGCGCGTCGCATCTTCATGACAGGTGGCCATATCGTTGTGTTTGCGGGTCGCTTTGGAAGAATCTGTGGTACACTGATGGTGGAATTCCGGGGCGTGGGTTTTCCAAAACTTGTAACGCGGTGACCGCCGGAATCGTCCTGCTAGTTGAGGACAACGGCCCTCCTCCGGGGAGGACTGGTGGATAGAGATGGCTGACCTGTCGCAACCCCACGATTTGCATCCTACGACCGCCGAAGACCATCTGTCGCGCTTGTTGGTTGATGAAGTGGAAGAAGGGTGGTGGAGTTCCTTGTCCCAAAACATCAAGGACCTCATCAACCCGCCTAAGCTGCCTCCTCTGGTAGTGACAGCTAAGCCGATAGCCGTCAAGGACATATGGGGGCTTTACGGCCGCCAGAAGAAATCCTTCATGATGTCCACCGGCTTCCAGACCACGGTGGTTACGGTGCTGTTCGTGCTGGCCTCCAGCAGAGCCGTGCAAGACAAGGTCAAGCAGACCTTCACGCTGATTTCCCCCATCGATCTCGCCCCTCCCGACATGCCGCAGAAGAATCAGAACATGCAGGGCGGCGGTGGGGGCGGCGACCGGTCCCCCTTGCCGGCCAGCAAGGGCCGCTTGCCCAGGCCATCGCTGAGGCAGTTCACGCCTCCGGTGGCGGTGTACAACAACCTGAATCCCAAGCTGGCGATGGAGCCCACCATCATCGCGCCCCCCGACGTGAACTTGCCGCAGGTCAACATGTCGGTTTATGGCGACCCGCTGGCGAAGATCGGGCCTCCCTCGAACGGTCCAGGCTCTGGCGGCGGCATCGGTTCTGGTTCCGGTGGCGGCGTAGGCTCGGGCAAGGGCGGCGGTTTTGGCCCCGGTGAAGGCGGCGGCGTGGGCGGCGGCGTATACCGCGTGGGCGGCGGCGTTACGGCCCCGGTGCTGCTCTACAAGAAGGAACCCGAGTACTCGGAAGAGGCCCGCAAAGCCAAGTATCAGGGCACGGTGCTGCTGTATATCGAAGTCGACCCCAGCGGCAAGGCCGTCAACATCCGCGTGCAGCACAGCTTGGGCCTGGGTCTGGATGAAAAGGCCATCGAGGCCGTGCGGCAGTGGAAATTCAAGCCCGGCTACAAGGACGGCAAGCCCGTCACCGTGGCCGCCACCATCGAAGTGAACTTCCGGCTCCTGTAAGCGCCCCCAGCACTCACTCCGCAAAGAGCGCGCGGCATTCCTCGCAGGGACAGATGCGGCATCTCCGCCGGCATGGAGGGGCCGCGCTGTTCGCCGTGCCCCCAATCGCTGCCGCAGTCGCGTGACCGCGGAAACGAAGGTGGGGCATGCTTTGGCTTGCCCGTCTTCCGGCCTCAATCGGGCCGCGGTCACGCAACCGCGGCCGCCCGGCTCGAAGGGCGAAAGAGAACAGCCCAGTGCGCCAGCGCTGGGTACCGTACCGAAGATGCGGCTCGAATCATTGGCGGTCGCAGACCCGTGCTTCACCCGGGCCGGATACGCACGGCGGGGTGCCCTCTGGGCCCGTCCGAGTGCCCCGGCCGCTGCAACGAACTCCTTTTCATCCCCTTCGCAGAGCCGCAGTGTCTCTACAGCGACCAGTCGAGCCGCGAACCCCCAAACCACGAAGATTGGCCTTGTCCCTCAACCTCGTGGAGCAGGCATTCTTGCTGGCTGATGGCGGCTGCCAGGCGAGCGTCTGCAATCCCGGCACTTGGGCAAAGTGCGCGTCCCTGGTTGCCAGCGGAAGATCATACTGCCGGGCCATCGCCGCGACCCAGAGATCATTGTCCGGGATGGGCTTGCCAAGCCGCGCGAGTTCGGCTTTGAGATCGCCGTAATGTTCGGCGGTGCCCTCGTCCGGCAGCAGCAACGCAACGGTCCTGAGGAACGCGCGGACTTGAGCGAGAGCTTCCTATGGCCGAACAGCCCGCCGTGCGCCAAACCGGAGTTCGCCGAGCACCACCCAGGGCATATGGATGCCGGCAACCTCAGCGAAGCGCGCGGACAACGACTCGTCGCCGCGGAAGTGAGCAACCACGACGCTGGTGTCCAACAGGACGCTACCAGCCGTGTTCATTGATCTGCTCGCAGCCCTCCTCGATGGCCTTCTCCATCGCGTCCGCGTCTTCCGGCGAGAGGCTTCCGAAGGTCTGGGCGAGAATGGCTTGGCGCTCTCGTTCGCTGATCCGCTTGAGCCGGTGGACGAAGTCCGCAGCCACTTCCAGCCTGGCCGGGGGCAGCGTCTTCAGATCCTCGACGATGTTTTCGAGAGGGCTCACAACCTCAAGGTACACCGGCACGATCGCCCAGGCAAGCGCGCCGATCGCTTACGTACCCGGCCCCGCAACGGATGCGCATTCCTGGCAGGGACAGATGCGGCGGAAATGTTCGTAGGAATAGATCCCCGCGCTGTGCCCGTCGTTCCAGTTGATCCGGATGGCGTAATTCCCCACCGGCTCGACGCCGAGCATTTTCAGCGCCGGTTTGTACATCGGAAACGGGTTGCGGGCCTCGGGCGGCGCGCCGGGGTGCCCTTTGGGCCCTCCGGTGCAGGCGGCGCAGGGACATTGGTCGCGCAGATACTGCAACCCGTACTCGCTGCGGTGCCCGTCCCTCCAGTCGATGCGGATTCCCTTGGATTTGGAAATGGCGATGTGTTCGGGGTCGGTCGGAAAAGGCATGGTCAGTTGAAGAGGCGCTCGACGTCGCGCACGCCCGAGATCCGCCGCATGGCGCCCACCAGCTTCTCGAGCTGCTTCTTGTCCCGCACGTCCACGGTCATCTCCACCACGCCGCCGTCCTGGTCCGACGACCCCTTGGCCTCCAGGCTGCGGATGTTGGTGTTCTCGTCCGAAAGCACGGAGGTGAGCTGGTTGAGCATCCCCGGCCGGTCGTCCGTGTGGACCACGATGCGCACCGGAAAGGCGTCTTCAACGGCCCGCGCCCACTCCACTTCGATTTTGCGCTCCACGTCGTACATCAGGCTTTGCACGTTGGGGCACATTCTGGAATGGACCGCGACGCCCTTGCCGCGGGTGACGTAGCCGACGATGGCTTCGCCGCGGATGGGGTTGCAGCACTTGGCGCGGTACACCAACAGGTCATCGACGCCGCGAACCCTGATGACCACGTCGCCGTCCACCGGGCGCGCGCCCGGAGCTGGGGCCGCCGTGGCGCCGGGCCCAGAGGGCACCCCGGAGGATGGCCCACCCGGCTCGGCGGGGGCGCCCGCGGGCTTGCCGTCGGACGGCTCCTCTTTCACCACGCCCGGCGCGACTTTGCTCAGAACCTGCCGCGCGGAGAATTTTCCGTAGCCCAGCGCGGCGTACAGGTCCTCCATCTTGCTGTACCCGTACTCGCCCGCGACCCGTTCGAAATCGGCCTTGGCCGCTTTGCCGAGCTGCACGCCCAGGCGGCGAGCCTCTTTGTCCAGGTACTTCTGGCCGATGTCGATGGCCTTCAGGCGCTCGCTGGCGTTGATGACGTGCTTGATCTTGTTGCGCGCGCGCGAAGTCTTGACGTACGCCAGCCAATCCTTGCTCGGCAGGTGGCCGGGCTGGGTCATGATCTCGACGATGTCGCCGTTGCGCAGCGCCGAGCGCAGCGGGACGATGCGCCCGTTCACCTTGGCGCCCACGCACGTGTTCCCCACGTCGGAGTGAATGGCGTAGGCGAAATCGATGGGCGTGGCTTCGCGCGGCAGCACGATCACTTTGCCGCGGGGCGTGAACGTGTAAGCCTCCTCGGGGTACAGGTCCACCTTCAGGGTGGACATGAACTCGGCGGGGTCCTGCACCTCGCGCTGCCACTCCACCAGGTGCCGCAGCCAGGCCATGCGCCGATCGTCGGCCGCGGGGCCCTTGCGGCCTTCCTTGTATTTCCAGTGCGCGGCGATGCCTTCCTCCGCGACGCGGTGCATCTCTTCGGTGCGGATCTGCACTTCGAACGTCTGCCCGTGAGGGCCCACCACTGAGGTGTGCAGGGATTGGTACAGGTTGGGACGCGGAATGGCGATGAAGTCCTTGATGCGGCCGGGGATGGGGCGCCACTTGTGGTGGATCACGCCCAGCGCGGCGTAGCAGTTCTTCACCGAATCGGTGACGATGCGCAGGGCGGTCAGGTCGTAGACCTGGTCGATCCCGATCTTCTGCCGCCGCAGCTTCTGGAACACCGAGTACGGCCGTTTCACGCGGCCATCGATGCGCGCGGGGATGCCTTCGCGCCGCAGCTCGGCCTCGACGGTCTGGCGGATCTCGCCGAGGAATTCTTCGTTGGAGTGGCGGCGCGTCTCGATGGCGCCGGTGATCTCTCCGTAAGCGTCGGGCTCAAGGTGCTGGAAGGAGAGGTCCTCGAGCTCGCCGCGCACCTTGCCCATTCCGAGGCGGTGCGCGATAGGCGCGTAGATCTCGATGGTCTCGCGCGCAATGCGCTGGCGCCGTTCCGGGCTGAGATAGCCCAGGGTCCGCATGTTGTGTATGCGGTCCGCCAGCTTGACCATGATGACGCGGATGTCCTCCACCATGGCCAGCAGCATCTTGCGGAAGCTTTCGGCCTGCCGCTCCTCGGCGGAAAAGAAATCCAGCTTGGTCAGCTTGGTGACGCCGTCCACGCAGCGCGCCACCTCCTCGCCGAACTCCTTGCGCACCTGCTCGACGGTGACGCTGGTATCCTCCACCACGTCGTGCAGCAGGCCGGTCTCCATGGACACCAGGTCCATCCGCATGTCCGCCAGGATATGGGCCACCATGACCGGATGCGCCATGTAAGGCTCTCCGGAGTCGCGCATGTGCCCTTCATGCCATTGCCGCGCGAAGCGGAAAGCCTGGTCCAAACCCGAAAGATCGTCATTCGGCCGGTACTCGCGAATCTTGGCCTCCAGTTCGCGGTACAACTGCTCCACGGGAGATCCCCGGCCCCTGAATTACTTCTGCTCGCCCAAAGTGACGCCGCCGCCGCCCTGGGCCTTCTGCTCGGCCTTGTGTTTCTTGGTGGCCAGCGCCTTCTGGATCCAATCGTCGGCGATCTTGATCTGCGCCGCGTACTCTTCCTTGTTGTCGGTGAGGTCCGCGCGCTCGCGAATCAGAAGGTTCTCGTACGCCATGGCATCGTCATAATCGGGGTTGATCTGAAGCGCCTTGTCCAGCGCCTTCAACCCGCCCTCGATCACCGGCCCGTACTGGGCTTTGAGCTCCTCCTTGACCTTCTTGTCCTTGATCGGACCGGGGTCTTCCTGTCTCATCCCCAGGTTCGCGCGAGCTGTTCCGTAAGGTGGATACCACTTCGACCAGGCGACAAAACCCAGGCTGTAGTAAGCGTCCGCATTGCCGGGGTCAACCGCCGTCAGCTTTTCGTACCACTGCTGGGCATCGTCCCACTTCTTCTGGTTCAGGTACAGCGAAGCCACCGAGGCAACGGCCACGTTGTTCTTGGGGTCCTGCTCCAGCACCTTCATGAACTGGTCGTACGCCGCCTTGGCCATCTGCTCGTTCTCGGGAGATTCGGCGCCCGGGATGTACTGCTGCATGTAAGCCGTCGCCAGGTACAGCCGCGCCGTGGGGAAATTCGGATCCAATTCGACGGCGGTTTTGAAGTGCTCCACGGCTTCCGGATACTGGGCGTTCTTGAAAGCTTGCACGCCTTGGTTAAGCTGATCGCGCGATTTCAACTGGTTGCAACTCGCGCCCACGACCGCCAACGCGGCCACGGCCAGAATCAACGCCATATTGCGCATTTTATTGTCCGGCCTCCACCTTCGCGGTCATCAGACCGACCTTGTCGATGCCGACGCCGTGCGCCGTATCGATGGCCCGAGCCACCCAAGCGAATTCGATATCCGGATCGCCCTTCACGAAAACCACGCGCTCGGCTCGCGTCTTGAAGATCTCCTCCAGACGGGCTCCGAGCTTGTTCTCGTCGGTCAGCTCGGAGTTGATCATCATGACATGATGAGCATCGATCGAGATGACCACCGTCCGCTGATCCGAAAGCGTCTGCTTCTGATTGGGCGGTGGCGGCTGAGGCACGAGCGCCTCCAGCCCCTTCGGCGTCAGCGGTGTGATCACCATGAAGATGATAATCAGCACCAGCAGCACGTCGATCATGGGCGTCATGTTGATATCGGACTTGGGACCTTTACTGGTTCCGCCGACTGCCATTCCCATAAGATTGCTCCTTTATCAGTTCTCGTTTACTGCCCCGACGGCGCAGCCGCGCCGCTGGGTTTGCCCTTTTCCAGTAGCTGCTCGGTCAGCAGGCCCAATTGGTCCACCCCCGCCGCGCGCAGGTTGTCCACCACCTCCACCACCTTCTCATAGCGCGCCCGCGAATCGGCCTTGACGAAAACCGTCTTGTCCAGCCGGTTGACGAGCAGGTCTTTCACCTTGGGAGGCAGGTCCGCGGCAACCATTTGGGTGGTGTTCAGGTACACCCTCCCGTCGCGCGTCACAGCGATCACGATGGCGTCGCTCTTGTCGGCCGCCTGCATGGGAATGGGGTTGTGGGTCTTCACCATGTCCACGCTGACACCCTTGGACAACATCGGCGTGATGACCATGAAAATGATGAGCATCACGAGCATCACGTCGACCATGGGGGTCACGTTGATGTCGGACACCGGCGGCAGGGCCGCGTGCTTCATGATTACGGATTTTTCTTCCTTCTTCGGCATCGTCTCTCTCCCTGGAATTCGGCAGGAGGCGGGGAGCCCCGCCCGGGAGCTCCCCTGAAATCAACTCGCCGGACTCCTAGTTACGGACCAGTGGCCCTTAACGGCTACCGTGTTACTTGCGCGCGCCGGCGCCACGCTGCGAACGCTTCAGGAAGTAGTCGACCAGCTCCGAACTGGAATTCCCCATCTCCACGTCGAAGGCTTCGATCTTCCCCGTGAAGTAGTTGAACATCCAGACCGCCGGGATGGCCACGAACAGTCCGAAAGCGGTGGTCACCAGGGCTTCGGAAATACCGCCGGCGACCGCGCCCAACCCAGTGGACTTCTCGGTGGAAATTCCGGTGAACGCGTTGATGATGCCGACCACCGTTCCGAACAGACCCACGAAGGGGGCGGTGGAACCGATAGTCGCGAGACCGCTGACGCCGCGCTTCAGCTCGGCGTGCACGATCGCCTCGGCGCGCTCCAGGGCCCGCTTGGAGGCTTCGATCTCTTCGCCTGGAATTTCGGCGCTGATCTGGTGAGCCTGGAATTCCTGGAGGCCCGCCACCACGACCTTAGCCAGATGGCTCTTCTTGAAGCGGTCCGCGATCTTTACCGCCTCGTCCAGCTTGCCTTCGCGCAGCGCGCCGGCCACGGCCGGAGCAAACTGCCGCGACTGCTTGCGAGCCGCGCTGTACGCCATGAACCGGTCGATCATGACGCCGATGGAATAGGCCGACATGATGAACAGAAGGAACACCACGAGCTTGGCCAACGTACCCATCTGATTCCACAGGGAACGGACGTCCCAGCCTACGGTGCCGGTTCCCTGCAGCAAATAAAGCGACCATACTTGCAATTGCAAAAACATTGTCTTTTCTCTCTCCTGCGAGTTGAATTCAACTTCCGGCCGGCCCGCGTCGGGGCCGGTTACTGACTCAACGTGAAGTTCACGTCGATCTGAGTTACGACCTCCACCGGCTCTCCGTTCAGGAGGGTCGGTTGGTACACCCACTGTTTCACCGCTTCCAAAGCGGACGGGATCAGCAACGGGTGGCCGCTGACGACCTCAAGATGCTGAATAGTGCCGTCCCTGGCGATAATGGCGCTGAGCTTGACGACGCCCTGAATGCGCGCCTGTTTGGCCAGCGGCGGATAGACCGGGCGCGGCTGGCGGATCAGCTTGGCCTGCTGCACGTTACCGCCGACCCTGATGCGTTGCGGAACCGCTTCCTTCTTGGGCGGCGGAGGCGGCGGCAGAACCGAAATAGGGACCGCACCGATGATGCCGCCGAGAACGCCGCCGGGGGTGCCGCCGGCCACGCCGCCCGCCACACCGCCCACCACGCCGCCCACGCCGGAAGAAGGAGGCGGAAGCTCTTCTTCTCTAATCTGGGCGATCTCTTTCGGGATGGACTTCGGCGCCATCAGCCTGCCGGCGTCGAACTGGCGCGGAATGATCTTCACTTTTACCACGGGAGCGGCCGCCTGCGGAGGCGGCGGCGGGGGAGGCGGAGGCGGAGGCGCCACCAGGAAACTGGTCAACTGAGTTCTGGGAAGCACATCGAAGTAGATCATCGGGAGGATCACACAGATGATCAGAACGATGACCTGTGCCACGAACGAAACCAGCACCGTCCAGGTCTTGTTCGTCTTTCCCACGCCTTCTACAAACGTCTGCTCAAACATACAAGCTTCCTTTCCCTTGTCACCGCCGCGGCTGCCGCGCCTTCCGGAGAACCCCGGAGGCCCGCCGCGACGGCCCTTTGCTACTTAACCGCCCTCGTAGGGCTCTTCCGGACCGCTTCCGGCCGCGGAGCCGTCGCCAGCGCAGGGCCCGGCCTCTTCCTGCGCCTATCGCTGTAATTATGCCAGAACAACACGATCGGGCTGGCGACGAAAACCGAAGAGTAAGTGCCGACAATAATTCCGCAAACCAGCGCGAACGAAAATCCATGCAGCACCGGACCACCCCAGATGAACAGCGCGATCACCGTCAGAAAGGTCAGGCCCGAGGTCATGATGGTCCGGCTTAACGTCTGGTTGACGGCCCGGTTCATCACGCTTTCCAGCGGTTCGCGCCGCGAGACTTTCAGGTTCTCCCGGATGCGGTCGAAAATCACGATGGTATCGTTCATCGAATAGCCCACCAGAGTCAATAGGGCCGCGATGACCGTCATGGAGATCTCTTTGTTGAAGATGGAGAACAGCCCGACGGTGATGAGGGTATCATGGAAGCACGCAATCACGGCTCCCAGGCCGTAGATCCACTCGAACCGGAACCAGATGTACGCCAGCATCCCGGCGAGCGCATAGAGCGTGGCCAGTACGGCCTTGTTCCTCAACTCCGCGCCCACTTTCGGTCCGACCATCTCCACCTTTAAAATGTGAAACGGCGCCAGATAGCACTCCTGCTGAAGAGTGTTCATCATACCAGCATTCATGCCCGCCACGGATGTCAATTGGTTAAAATTTGTAATCAATCCGGAGCGCGGCGGGGTATCCCGGAAATCGAGCACGTCTTTGGCCAGCTTCTGCAACTGCAGCTCGCTCATGGCGACGCCGGCGCGGGCCAGCGGATCGCGCAGACGCTCAGCCAGCACCGCCTGGCTGGTGTTGTTCAGGTCGAGCTTTCCGCCGGGCTGCCCCCACCTGGCATTCAGAACATCCTGCATGTCCTTGCGGTTGACGTTTAACTGGCCCTCTTCCTGCGCTTCGGTTCCGATCTCCACCTCGTTTTCCGCGCCGCTGCCGGTGAAATTCTGCACGCTCACCTCGCCCTTGATCTTCTGCGAACGCGCCATGGCGGTGCGGATCTGGTCGAGCGGCGGCGGGTAGGCGAACTTGACCGTCATCAGGACGCCCTCTTTGAAATCGATGCCATATTTGAGCCCGTGCCGCATGGCGATACTCGAAAACCCCGCCGCCGTCAGCACCAGCGACGCGATGATGAAGGGCCACTTTTTGCCCAAAAAGTCAAAGTTAGTGTGCTTAAATAATTCCATCGACACATGCCGTGCTGGTGCCCTTCTTTACCTTTGACACCAGCCCTTTACAGTTTGTTCCCGGCCGCTCCCAACCGATGGGGATCCCCGTGGCGCTCAAATGCTTAACGCCTCCATCCGCCGGTGTCCGGACAACTCGTAGTCAAAAATCGTCTTGGAAACGAAAACCGCCGTGAACACATTGGCGATCAGGCCGATGACCAGCGTTACCGCAAATCCGCGCACCGGCCCTTCCCCGAACAGGAATAGGAACGCGCACGAAACCACCGTGGTCACGTGGGTATCGACGATCGTCCACCAAGCCTTGTTGAAACCCGTGTCGACCGCCGCGATGACCGCCTTTCCCGACCGCAACTCCTCGCGGATGCGCTCGAAAATCAGTACGTTGGAGTCCACTGCCATGCCGATGGTCAGGATCACACCGGCGATTCCCGGCAGGGTCAGCACGGCGTGGAAATAGGACAACGCCGCCATGAGCACAACGGTGTTGAGGACCAGAGCCAAGACCGCATTCACGCCGCTACGCTTGTAGTAGACAAGCATCACAATCACCACGGCCAGTAGCCCCACGATACCAGCCACGAGACCCTCGTGGATGGAATCGGCACCCAGCGAGGGGCCGATGGAACGCTCCTCCAGGTACTGGACGCCCGCGGGGAGCGAACCCGACCGCAAGTAGTTCGCCAGGTCCACCGCTTCTTCCTCGCTGCCCAGGTTGGTGATGCGGCCCGAGTCTTCGATTCTCGATTCAATTACGGCCACGCTCACCGCCAGGTTGTCCAGGACCACTGCCAGCTTGTCGCCGATATGGGCTTCCGTGAAGCGGGCAAAGCGCTTGCCGCCGTCCGGTGACAGCGAGAAGTTGGTGTCCCACTTTCGGAAATCGCCCTGGCTGGCGCGCGCATTGCGCATTTCGCGGCCGGTAACGACCGGAGTCTTGCCCAACAGATACCACTGGTCGCCTTCGGAGGCGCCACGCGGCTTGGCCTTCACGATCTTGCTATTCAGCGGCAGCACGCCGCCATGCTGAGAGAGGACCGCTTCGCGGCTGGTGAAGGGGCCTTCCTTGACCTCGCAAATCTCCAGCACAGCCGCGGTGCCAATCAACTCCTTGACGTGCGCCGGATCGTCCACGCCCGGCAACTGCACCAGGATCTGGTACTGATCGCCCGCCCGGCCGTACTGCTGCACGGAGGGCTCCGTCAGTCCGAGCAGGTTGATGCGGTTGCTGATGGTCTGGATGGAACGATCCACAGTTTCGCGCTTGAGCGCCACCAGCTCGGAGGGCTTGAGCCGCATCGAATAGTCGGTGGAGTTCTGCGCCGTCAGCACATAGGTGGCGTACCGCTCGTTGATCAGGTTGCGAAAGGCGCTCGTCTGGGTGGCAGGCACGCCCTTGACGTAGATCTCGACGTAATCGGCATCCTCCACGCGCTGGGGATCGTTGCGGTCCATGCTGGCCCAGGTGATGCTCTGCTTGCGGAGATCCTCTTTGAGCCGCTCCATGGTCTGATCGGCGTCCGCCTTGGTCGCATCCTGGATCTGAACTTGCAGCACCAGGTGGCTGCCGCCTTTGAGGTCCAGCCCAAGCCGGATGTTGCCTTTCGCGTTCTGCACCAGGTCGGCCGCCGACTTGGGGAAACCGATGATGCCGAACACGCAGAGCAATATCGTGCCTACAATCACCACGGTTCGCGCTCTTAGATTCGTTCGCATGGGAGTTTAGAGCCTGTTCCTAAAATTGCTGTTACTTCTTGCCTTCCCCTGAGATCATGCTCGAAACCGAGCTTCGCGCCACCTGGATCTTGACGTTGTCGGGTTTCACGCGCAACACCAGGGTATCACCTTCGATGGCGACGATGGTCCCGATGATCCCCCCGCTGGTCGTCACCGTGTTGCCGTTCTGAAGGCCCGCCAGCATCTTCTGGGTCTGTTTCCGCTGGCGCTGCATGGGAAGGAACAGCAGGAAATAGAAAATCCCGAAGATGAGAAGGATGGGCAGGAATCCCAGCATGGAATTGGGCGACGCCGATTGCAGCAACAGATTCGGGACCACGTTACGACCAAATGGGGATCACCCGGCCTCAAGCGGGGCCGAGCGCACACACCTCAAGTATTCTGGAAATGATAACGATATTATAGCGTGCCTGATCTCACGCATGATGTCAAGGTACCGGCGGAGGTTGTGCCGCGTCGCCAGCGCCGCGTATAGGATCTCCCCCGAAAGGAACAAATGGCGGAGGTACGCCCGGGAGTACCGGCTGCAAGTATAGCAAGCGCAGCACTCGTCCAGGGGCCGCTCGTCGTCCTTGTAGCGCGCGTGTTTGATGATTACCCGGCCCTGGGAGGTGAACAGGCAGCCGTTGCGCGCGTTGCGCGAGGGCAGCACGCAATCCATCATATCCACGCCGCGGGCCACGTACTCGGCCAGCTCGGCGGGCATTCCCACGCCCATGGCGTAGCGGGGCCGCGCGCGCGGCAGAAGGTCCTCGGTGGCCTCGACCATCTCCAGGCTGAGCGGGCGCGGCTCGCCCACCGAGAGGCCGCCGATGGCGTAGCCGTCGCTGGCGAGATCGGCCAGGGCGGCGGCGCACTCGCGCCGCAGGTCCGGGAACATGGACCCCTGCACGATGGGGAAGAGCGCGTGCCGCGCGGGGCTTTCCGCCATGCGCTGCCGGTAATGCCCGTCGGCCTGCCGCGCCCACCCGACGGTGCGATGCATGCTCTCGCGCGCATACTCGCGGCTGACGGGGTACTCCGGGCATTCATCGAGCGCCATCAGGATGTCGCTGCCGAAGGCAAGCTGCACATCGACGGTGGATTGCGGCGTGAACGTGTGGAGATCGCCATTGAGATGCGATCGGAACACCACGCCGTCGCCGGTGATCTTGCGCATTCCGCTCAGGCTGAAGACCTGGTAGCCGCCCGAGTCCGTGACGATGGCGTTGGGCCACGACATGAAGCGGTGCAGCCCGCCCATCTGGCGGATGATCTCATGCCCCGGGCGCAAATAAAGATGGTAGGTGTTGGCCAGCAGGATCTTCACGCCGAGATCTTCGGCCAGGTCGCGCTGGGTGAGGCCTTTGACCGTGGCCTGCGTCCCCACCGGCATGAAGACCGGAGTCTCGATGGTTCCGTGAGGCGTGTGCAGCAGCCCGGCGCGCGCCCGGGTATGCGGGCACTCGGCCACCACTTCGAAGAAGATCTGGGTCAAGTCCGATTGTAAGTCAGAAGGCAGAAGTCAGGAGTCAGAAGGCAGGAGTCAGAATCACCCCGCGCGTGTGGTGCGTTCCGGCTTCTGACTTCCTCGACTTCTGACTCCTGTGGCCCCGCAGGGGCCACTTTTTCGCGGCGCAGTCCGCGAAAAACCCTAAAACACCTTGAGCCGCATGAATTTTCGCGGATTCTGGCGGAAGTCCCGCACCGTGTCTTGCAATTCACGCGCCACGCCGTTGAGGTTGTCGTAGGCCTGCGAAGTGGTCATCGCCGGGCTGCGATTGAGGGCATCGACACTCTCGATCAGGGACGACACGCGGCGGTTCCAGCCGGCGTACAAGCTGTCCGACTGCAAGAACTCGCTCGCGCGAAGATCCGCAATCGAATGCCGCAGGTCTTCCGCATCGCTCCGCAACTTCTCGTACTGCGCGCTGTCGCGGAGGAGCTGGCCCGCAGCGCCCTGCCCCGATTGGAGGCGCGCCAGGCTGCCGTCGAGATCGAGGAGCGGCTGGCTGATCTGCCGGTATAGCCGGTCGGTATGAAGCTCGCGGCCGACGTCGCTGGTGGTGCTGGCCGCCGCCCGTATGCCGCTCTGGATCTGCGCGAAGCGCTTGCGCAGGTCGTCATACATCTGCTCGCCCTGGACGAACTGTCCCAAATCGCTGCGGCCCTGCTCGATGTCGTCCAGCAGCGCGCTGACCACCTTCAGGCGCTGCTGAAATTGCCCGAGATCGAGTGTCTTCAGCAGCTCCGGCGAGCCCTTGAAGGCGATCTCCCCACCCGGGGAGACGTAGTGAGCGCTGGTTCCGCTGGAGACGTCGACAAACTTGTCGCCCACCACCGTTTCGGATGCGACCTGGGCGGTGGAATCATCCGGGATGCTCGCCAGGCGGCCGCGCTCCACCGCCATCGTCACCTTGACGACGCGATTGGGCTCGCTGGAGCCGGAGAGGGTCACCGACCGCACTTTGCCGACGCCGATGCCATCCACGCGCACCGGCGCCCCTGGCCCCAGCCCGGTGGCGTCGGGAAGGTACAGATACACCGGGGCCCTCTCCAGCAGCAGCGATCCCCCGGTCAGCAGGTACGCCAATATCGAGAGAATGATCACCGCTGCCACGGAGACGGTCAATACGCGGAACTTGGCCCAACGAACCTGGCGCGCGGACGGCATTCACTCGGATTGTACCGCGACGCCCGGCGGTAACAAGGGTTACACTGGAAGCGTCTATTGGATGGTGAGGTAAGGAATGTTTGAATCGATCGGCTGGCCGGAGTTGTTGGTGATCCTCGCGGTTGCCGCACTGTTGTTCGGAGGGAAGAAGATCCCGGAGGTGGCCAAGGGACTGGGCGAGGGCATACGCAACTTCAAGACTGCGTTGAAGGGCGACACCGGAAAAGACGTCGAAAAGACCTGATCTCCTTGAAGATCCGAGCCAGAAAGTTCGAAGGCCGCTGCGCCCGGCACAAGCGCTATAATCCCGCGGTCGACGGGCAGGGCGCCATCCGGGGCGGGTGCCCGCGGTGTCATCTGCTCTTCGACATTTGGGAAACATCCCTCAAGCTGAACCAGTTGATCCGCAAGTTCGACCCCAGCCACGACGATCTGAAGCGGCCGGCGCGGCCCAAGCCGCCGGCTCACGACCCGCGCCAGTTGAGCTTGATTGCCGAGTGAGAGGTGGGACAGGCCATCGCTTATGGTGGTCTGTCATGCATCGTCAAAGCAGGGCTGATTGACAGACGACACAAGGCGATCGTCTGTCCCACTCACGACACCAGCGCGCGCACCACAATCCAGGACTTTTCCAGAACGGAGAGGCGCACGCGGCGGGAGAACACGTCGTAGCCGGTGCTTTCGATCCGCTCCAGCAGCCGCGAGTAGATCGCAATCAGCGCCCACAGCGAACGGCGGCTGCGCGGGTGAATCAGGTCCAGCAGCGGGCGCGATTCCTCGTAGCAGGCGCGGGCGCGGGCCGCTTGGTACCGCATCAGGCGCAGAAACGCCGGGCTGCGGTTCCCCGCGCGCAGGTCCTCTTCGGTCACGCCAAAACGCCGCAGATCTTCGGCTGGAAGATAAATGCGGCCGCGTTCGGCGTCTTCGCGGATGTCGCGCAGAATATTCGTCAATTGGAAGGCGAGGCCGCACTTTTCGGCCAGAGGCAGGGCGGTGGGCGTGTCAAAGCCAAAAATGTGGATGGTGGTCAGGCCCACCACCGAGGCCACCTGATAGCAATAGCGCTGGAGCTGGTCGAAAGTCTCGAAGCAGCGCGGCTCCAGGTCGGAAACCACGCCGTCGATCATGGTGCGGAAATAGTCGTGCGGGATGCCGAAGCGGCGGACCGTGTGATGGAATGCCGGCCACACGGGATGCCCGCTGAAGCGGCCCTCGAGCGCGTCCTCGAGCTCGCCCCGCCAGCGCTCGACGGCCGCGCGGGTGGCGCCGGGCTCATCGCTCAGATCGTCGCAATAGCGCATGAAGGCGTAGATGGCGCACATGGCCTTGCGCTGCTGCGCCGAGAGCAGCAGGAACGAGTAGTAGAAGTTCTTGGCGCGGGTTCGCGCCACGCGCCGGCAGTAATCGTAAGATTGCTCGACGGCGATCATCCGGCCGCCCGCGAGAAGGCCACGCGGGCCAGCGAGCCCAGAAGCAGCCCCACGCGCTCGGCCTTCGAGATGACGGGCCGCGCGGCCAGCACGTCGTAACCCCGCTGCTCGATTTTTTCGAGCACGCGCAGGCCCCCGCGGCTGAACAGATCGATGTCCAGCGCCAGCCGCCGGTCCACCATTTTCGACAGCGGCAGCCCTTCCAGAAACAGCTCGCGGGCTTTCTCCACGGATTCCCGCATCACCTCGCGAAAGGCCGGCGTGAACCGCCGCGCGCACAGTTCTTCGACCGTGCAGCCGTGCCGCTCCATCACCTGGAGCGGGATGTAGACGCGGTCCTTGAGCAGGTCGACCGTCACGTCCTGCCAGAAGTTGGCGAGTTGCAGGGCTGTGCAGGTGGCGTCCGAGAGCCGCTGGCGCTCCGCATCGGAGTACCCGCAGAGATGCAGCACCAGGCGGCCCACCGGGTTCGCGGAATAGCGGCAGTACCCGAACAGCTCCGCCCAATCGCGGTACCGCGCGACCGTCTGGTCCTGGACAAACGCCTGGATGAGGTCCGCAAAAGGCTGCCGCGGAATGTCGTGCTTGCGCACGGTAGGGATGAGCGCCACGAAAACCGGGTGGGTGGCGCGGCCGTCGTACATGGCGTCGAGTTCCGCGCGCCACCATTCCAGCAGCCGCAGGCTTTCGGCGCGGTCGCCCGTCTCGTCGCCCAGGTCGTCGGCCCAGCGGCAATAGGCGTACACATTGTAGAAATCCTGGCGCAGCCGCCGGGGCAGCAGGAAACTCACCACGTGGAAGTTTTCGTAGTGACGCCGGGCCAGCCAGCGGGTGTAGGCGCTGGCTTGGCCGGGGGAGTAAGCCATGCCGCGCGCCTCTGGCGACTTCACAAAGTCGGCGGGAAGCAGAAACGCGCGTGTGCCCACGCTGGACACCTATGGAACAATCGCCGTCTTCAGGTGGCCGTTGTGGCTCATCAGGTGGCGCATGACTGCCAACAGGTTGGTCAGCGGCTCTTCGCGATTAACGAAGAACGAGGCCGTGATGTGCCCCGCGCAAACCAGGTCGAGCGCCTTCCGGATGTAGGCCGGGGTATGGTGGAAGCTCGCCTTGCAGGTGATTTCGGAGTAGTGCAGCAGCGCCGTGTCGAGACTGACCTTGCTGTCGTTGGGGCAGCCGCCGAAGAAATTCACGGTGCCGCCGCGCCGCACCATATCCACCGCCCACTGCCAGGTCTGGGGCTTGCCCACGGCTTCGATGGCAATGTCCACGCCGCGGCCGTGGGTGAGACCGCGGATGGTGTTCTCGGGGTTGGAATCGCCTTCCACGGCGATCAACTCGTCGACGCCCAGCGCGGCCGCCCGCGCGAGCTGGGTCCGGCGCCGGCCCACCGCGATCACGCGGCAGCCGTATAGCTTGGCCAGCTTGGCGAACATCAAGCCGATGGAGCCCAGCCCGATGATGGCGATGGTGTCGCCTTCCCGTGGAGCGGTCTCTTCGAACCCGCGAACCACGCAGGCCAGGGGCTCCACCAGCGCGGCATCGCTATACCCCACGTGCCCGGGAATGAGATAGGTATTGCGTTCGACGATGCGCGCCGGAATCCGGATGTATTCCGCGTAGGCGCCGTTGTTGAACAGCAGGTCTTCGCAGAGATTCTGCAACCCGCGCCGGCAGAAGAAACACTTGTCGCAGGGGGCTGAGTTGGCCGCCACCACGCGTTGCCCGATCGAGAACTTCGTGACATCCTCGCCTACCGCGACTACATCGCCGGCCAACTCGTGGCCGAACACAGCCGGGGGCACGATCATCCGAGCGTGATATCCGCGACTAAAGACCTTGACATCGGTGCCGCAGGTCAACGCCACTTTCACTCGTACGAGAATGTCTCCGTGATTAATTGTCGGAACGGCTACCGGCTCCACTTGCAAGTGTTCTTTGCCGTAAAGCACGGCAGCCATCATGTGGCTATTCACTATGACCACCTCTGTGGCTGAACGACTATTTTCAACGAATTAGGTCCCGGATGCAATGCCAAATCAAATCCTGAACGGATCTTAACCAACGGCAAACGGTGGGAGATCAGCTCCTCCACCGGCATATCGCCACCAAAAACCAGGTTCGCGGACTCTCGTTGGAGGTCCACTGATGCACTATAGCACCCCAGGAGGCTGCGTTCACCTACGCAAATGTCGGCTCCGGAAGCCTCAATGCGTTCGGTAGCCGAAGTCTGGGCAAAAAGCAGGATGCGCGAGCCGGGACGGGAGCAAGCCATCGCCTGGTCGACGATGCCGGGCGCGGAAACCGCCACGATCACCAGGTCGGCGCCGCGGCCCGCGGTGAGGCGCTTGACTTCCGCGGCAACGTCCACCGTGCGGGGGTCCCAGGTGAATTCCGCGCCGCACCTGGCCGCAATCTGTAATCGCTCGCCGATGGTATCGGTGGCCGCGATGCGGGCGCCCCGGCGCTTCACCAGCATGGTAAACATCAGTCCGATGGGCCCCTGCCCCAGGATCACCACGAAATCTTCCGGTTGCGGATCGCATTGCACCACGGCCTTCAGGCACGTGTTCAGCGGCTCCACGAGAGTGGCGCGCTCAAAGGAAACTCCATCGGGAATTGTCTCCACGCCGCGTTCCACAATCCAGTCCATAACCCGCGCGTATTGCGCAAACCCGCCGCCCGCCGGCTCGAAGCCGGCGGTAATGCCCACTTTCTTGTACACCGGGCACTGCGCGTAAGTCTTGCGCCGGCAATAGAAGCATTCGAGGCACGGAATGTGATGGAATGCCACCACTCGATCGCCCCGCCGGTATTTCGTGACGCCCGCTCCCACTGCCGCTACAACTCCCGCCGTTTCATGGCCATAGACCCGCGGCGGCGGCAGCAGGTTGTGCTCGATCTTCTTGAGATCGGTGTGGCAGATGCCACAAGCCTCCACGCGTATCAGAATCTCGCCCCGCCCGATCGCGGGGGTAGGGATCTCCTCGACGCCGACCACGCTCTGCCCGCGATAGACGGCGGCGTGCATGGTTTCGGGTACAGCGCTCCGCTCAGAATCGGCAGTCGGCAAAAAAATCTCCCAGGGCGCGCGCGGCCCGGACACAACGTTGCCGCAGCCGGCACAATTCCGGCAGCCGGGCCAAAGGATGGCGCAATGTTCCTCTTAGAATTAACATTGTACCGAAGTGGCCGTCGGAACGCAGGGCCGCGTTGAAGTCATTCGCCAGAGTTTCGTCCGCCAGATCGGTCACCGCCCGGACGCAATAAAAAGGCCAGCCGCGGGCTTGCGCTCGCGCGGCCACTCCGGCGGCCTCCATTTCCACGGCGATCGCGCCGGAGGCGCGGAGAAGGCGCTTTTCCCCGGCGCTTTGCGCCACATGGTCAATCGAGCAAACCACGCCCCTGTGGTGAGCGGCCGGGCCGGCCACCGGCAACGCCAGATAATGCCCGTTGGCACCGGCGACGCCGGTTGCCACCACCACGTCCGCCACGCCGAGCTGGGGGTCGAGCGCGCCGCAGAATCCCGTGCTGATCACGGAATCCGGCTGGAACATTCCCCCAGCCACGTCCACCGCGGCGGCAGCGCGCCGGGCGCCGGCTCCATTGGCGACCGCCAGCAGATCATGGTCCCCCAGCCGGACCGCGCGCGCCCAATCGACGGGTAGCCGCGCCTGTTGCGCGCGTTCGGCGCGCGCCAGGACGCCGGCGAATTCCATCGGGTCGGATGCTACCAGCAGCAGCTTCATGCGGCGGGGGCGCGGGCGGGAGCGGCCCTGCTGAACCACTCCACCGCGCGGGCCAGCGCCGTCTCGGCCGGCCCAGGTTCGAAACCCAGATCGCGCCGCGCCTTCTCGTGCGTCACCCACATCTTCTTCCTGGCCATGCGGACCGCGTTCAGGGGCACGCGCGGCGGCGTGCCGGTGATTTCCGCCCAGGCCGTGCTGCATACCCCGGCGCACCACGCCACCGCGTACGGCAGCCGCACGGTGGGCGCCGGGCGGCCCGCAATCTTCGCCAGCTTCGCGAGGATCTGCGCCAGCGTCAAATTCTCGGACCCCAGAATATACCGTTCACCGGCCCGGCCGCGCTCGCAGGCCAGCCAGTGCCCTTCGGCGGTGTCGCGCGCGTCCACCACGTTCAGCCCCGTGTCGATGAACGCCGGCAAGTCGCCATTCAGAAAGTCGGCCACGATCCTGCCGGTGGGGGTGGGCTTCACGTCGTGATCGCCAATCGGCGCCGTGGGGTTCACGATCACCACCGGAAACCCGCCGCGCGCGAACTCCAGCGCCGCCTGCTCGGCTAGGAACTTCGAGCGCTTGTAGTCTCCGGCCATGTCTTGGAGCGAGACGGGGGTTTCCTCGTTCCCGAGGCCTCCGTGCGGAATCCCGATGCACCCCACGGTGCTGGTATAGACGACGCGCTCGACGCCGGCGTCCTTGGCGGCCTGCAACATATTGCGCGTGCCATCAACATTCGACCGGTACAGCTCGTCCGGATGCCTGGCCCACAGCCGGTAGTCCGCGGCAACGTGAAAAACCAGCTCGCAACCGGCCACCGCGCGGTCGAGCGAGGCGGCGTCGCGCAGATCGCCGGTGACGCGCTCGACATCCAGATCGTCGACGCGGCTGCCGGGGCGCAGCAGCGCGCGAACCGCGTACCCGCGCTCGAGGAGAACGCGGGCAACGTGCCATCCGAGGAACCCGGAAGCTCCGGTAACCAGAACAGGTTTCATGGGTGCGCCACTCCGGCGCAGGCGAAACCGCCTGCGCCTGAAGCTTCTACATTTTCGACCGGCTCCCGGATTTCGATGCCGCGGGCCGCGGAGTTTTCCCTCAATGGTTGCATGATGCCAAAGCCCCGCAGGGGCGCGAGACAGTAGCCCAGGGCGTCAGCCCTGCGGAACCGGCCAGGCCGCACGCCAGCCCCGGAGGGGCGTAAGAATCCGTTTCGTTCCCGGAAATCAGGCCACCGCTGGGAAGCGGTTCTTTCGCCCCTACCGGGGCTCCCGGGAATGGCGCTTTGCACCCATGGCTCGCGCCATGGGCTACTTTCCTTCGCCCCTGCGGGGCTGATGTTCTGCAAAACTCGGCCCAAAATGTGGAGACTCCAAGCGCAGGCGAGCGCGCACTACCGCAATGTCCATGCCAGCATCTTCAGATTGCCGGCCAGCCCGGCGTTGATGCCTAACGCGGCGGAAGGCTCAAACCCGCAGTGCACCATGCAGTGCTCGCAGCGGGGATCGTTGCCGTGGCCGTAGCTTTCCCAGGGCGTCTGGGTCATCAGCTCTTCGAAGGTCTTGTAGTGCCCGTCGGTGATCAAGTAGCACGGACCCTTCCAGCCCTTCACGTTGTAGGTCGGGTTGCCCCAGGCGGTGCAAGGCAGCTCACGCTCGCCCTTCAGGAATTCCAGGTACATGGGCGTCTGCCGCACCACGAACTTCCGGGCGAGGCGATCGATGTCCTGGAACTTTTGGTGCACGTCTTCGCGCGTCAGGAAGATTTCCCGGTCGTCCACGGCGGAGTAGCCGTACCCCGGCGCAATCTGGTGGCCGTCCACGTGGAACTGCCGCAGGTACTCGAACAGCTCTTCGATCTCCCGCATGTCCGTCTCTTTATAGACGGTGGTGTTGGTGCACACCTGGAAGCCCGCGGCCTTGGCGGCCTTGATGCCCTCGATGGCTTCGCGGAATACGCCCTCGCGCTCGACGCAAAGGTCGTGGGTCTTCTCCATGCCGTCCAGGTGGACGTTGAAGTAGAAGCGGCGGTCGGGCTGGAATTCGCCCAGGCGCTTCGTCATGAACATGCCGTTGGTGCAGAGATAGATGTGCCGGTTGCGCTCCAGGATGCCCCTCACCAGCTCGCCGATCTGCGGATACATCATAGGCTCGCCGCCGCAAATCGAGACCACCGGCGCGCCGCACTCGTCCACCGCCAGAAGACACTCCTCGAGCGGCACCCGCTCGGTGATGCTGGATTCGTACTCGCGAATGCGCCCGCAGCCCGTGCACGTCAGGTTGCAGGCGTGCAGCGGCTCGAGCATCAGCACGATCGGAAAACGCTTGCCGATCATGGGATGCGGCTGGCGGGCCCTGCCGGTCTTGGGCGGCAGGATGCGGAACGGGTTGGACGCCGACGCACCTTCCGGCGCGGCGTTCTTCTGCCACTCCGGACGGGGCCGCATCTTGTTCCTGATAATGTATCCGGCCAGGCCGGCGGTCATGGCGATAGGAAACTTCATGAGCTATCCGTTCGAATTGGCCCGGGCCTTCACGAACGAAGACAACGCGAGCAGCGGGAAATAGTCTTTGTACAAGTGATAATTCAAGTAGAACACTTTCGGGAACCCCGTCCCGGTAGCCAGTTCCTCGTCCCAGCTTCCATCCTGGCACTGGGTTTCCAACAGGTATTCGATGCCGTGCTGCACGCTCGAGCTGTGGGCGTCGCCCCCGGCGATCAGGCCCAGCAGGGCCCACGCGGTTTGCGAGGGCGTGCTCGGTCCAGGGGTGTAGACGCCGTTATCGTAGCTGGCGCAGGATTCGCCCCAACCGCCGTCGGCATTCTGGATGGAACGCAGCCACTCGCCGGCGCGCAAGACGTGCGCCTCGCGGTCGCTCTCACCCGAGGCCGCCAGGCCGCGCAGCGCGAAACAAGTGCCATAGATGTACGCCACGCCCCAACGGCCGTACCAGCTTCCATCGGCTTGCTGGTTCTTCACCAGCCACGCGACGCCGCGCCGCACGGCGCGATGATGGCGGTCCACCCCGTGCGCCGCCAGCGCTTCCAGGGCGCGCCCGGTGATGTCCGGGCAGGTGGGATCGAGCATGGCGTTGTGATCGGCGAAGGGAACGTTGTTCAGAAACCTCCAGTTGTTATCCGCGTCGAAAGCCGCCCATCCGCCGTCGCGCGATTGCATGGCCAGCAGCCAGTCGAGCGCCCGCTGGTGGCAGGCCTGCTGCGCCGCGGCATCGGAGGCCGGCGCCTGGCTCAGCGCCAGCATCACCATGGCGGTGTCGTCGATATCGGGATAGTGCTCATTGCGGTAAAAGAAGCCCCATCCGGAAGGCGCGGTGTTGGGCCGCTTTACGGACCAATCGCCCTTGCGCCGGACCTCGTTCGAAAGCAGCCAATCGGCCGCCCGACCGATCGCAGGATTGTGCGGGTCGCTCTCAAGTAACAGATTCTGACCGTTGTTTTCTCCAATGGAGCAGGGCCGCTGCGCCAGAGGCGCAATGCCGCCCTGCCAAGGGCTCTGCGCCAAGGCGTATGCGCCGATGGCGGTGTCCCAAACCGGCGAAAAACACGGCTGGAAGAAGAACCGTTCGCCATCATCCACCATGAGCTCGTCGAAGTGGCGCAATGCCTCCACCCGCAGCGGGTCGTCCTTGGCGTAGCCCAGCGCATCCAGCGCCATCACCGAGTACATCATGGGCGGATAGATCGCGCCCAAGCCGTCGGAACCGTGCATCCGCTCGATCATCCACTCGCTGGCCCTTTCGATGGCCTTCCGCCGGACGCTCTTCGACCCGCTGCGCTCCCACCACTTCAGTAGCCGGTCCACCGTCAGGAAGACGTTGTGCCAGGTAAACCACCGGGGGTCTTTGTGGAATGCGGGGCTGGCGCCCGGAAGCCAGATCTCGTCCAGAGTGAAGCCCGGCGGAACCGGGCGGCGCGGGTTGGCGGCATGGACGATGGCCAGCGACACCACGATGGCGCGCGTCCACGCGGACATCTGGTACAGAAAATGGAACGGCAGCAGCACCACTTCCGGCGGAATGCTCGGGCAGTACTGCCGCGGATAGAGGTCGAAAAGGCTGAGATTGACCTTGACGTAGCTGTTGGCCGCCTGGATGCCGCCCAGCTCCAGGATGCGGTTGCGCAACCGCGCCATGCGCGGGTCGTCCGCCGGCACTCCCGCGAGCTTCAGCGCAACATAGGCCTTGACGGACGCGCTCGCCTCCGCAGGCCCCTGGACATAGATGTTGAAGCCGCCGTCGGCAAGCTGGCGATCGAGAATCGAACGGGCCGCTTTTTCGATCAGCGGCCGGGTCTCCGGCTCCCACTGGCCGTCCTCCGGCGGGTAGAGCCAGAGCTGGAAGAGGATGAAATCGGATTCCAGCGTGGTGTCGGCGGTCAGTTCGGCGCACCAGTGCCCGTCGCGCGCCTGAAGACCCGCCAGGCGAGCGGCGGCCCGGCGCATGGCCGATTCGGCGGCCGGGCCCAGAGGGCACCCCAGCGCGTTCCCGGCTTGTACTGGCGCGCTCATCGGATCGATACAGTCAGCTCAGCGGGCAGCGAGAACCGCACGTCTTCGTCCACCAGCTCGATCTCTTCCATCTGGCGGAAGCCTTGTTCGCTCAAGAACTCGATGAGCTCCTGGACCAGGTGCTCCGGCGCCGAAGCTCCCGCCGTCACCCCTACGTTTTTCACGCCTTCGAGCCAAGCCGTGTCTATGTCGGAGCAATCGTTCACCAGGTGCGAGCGAGTCCCAAAATTGTCACCCACCTCCACCAGCCGCTTGGAGTTCGAGCTGTTTTGGGATCCCACCACCAGCAGCAGGTCGATGGCCTCGGAGATCGCCTTCACCGCCATCTGGCGGTTCTGGGTGGCGTAACAGATGTCTTGCGCGGGCGGCCCTTGCAGGTGCGGAAACCGCTCCTTCAGCCGGTTGACCAGATCGCGCGTTTCGTCCAGGCTGAGGGTGGTCTGGGTGAGGTAGCGCACGCGCGTGGGATCGGGAAGCTCGAGCCGGTCGACGTCGTCCAGGGTTTCCACCAGGTGACTGCGGTCGGGGACTTCACCCAGCGTGCCGATCACCTCATCGTGGTCCTTGTGGCCGATGAGCACGATGCTGTAGCCGTCGCGCGCGAACCGCACCGCCTCGAGATGCACCTTGGTGACCAGCGGGCAGGTGGCGTCGATCACATCCAGCCGCCGCTCCTTCGCCTGTTTTCGCACGGACGGCGCCACGCCGTGCGCGCTGAAGATGGCCCTCGCCCCCACGGGCACTTCGTCCAGCTCTTCCACGAAGACGGCGCCGGCCTCCCGCAATTCATCCACCACGTGCTTGTTATGCACGATTTCTTTGCGGACATAAACCGGAGGCCCGTAGAGATCCAGAGCGATCTTCACCACATCGATAGCCCTGACGACACCGGCGCAGAAGCCCCGCGGCTTGAGCAGAAAGATCTTCTTCTCCGCGCCGTAATTGGGTGCGAAAGGCTTAAGAGGCATAGAGGCGATTGCAACCGATTATAACAAGGAAGCCCCGCAAACCGCATCGGAAAAGCAGTGAATGGCGGGCATTTGGGCTCAAGAGGGCGGACACGATGTGGCAAACTGATTCCATGCTCGAATGGACCGAAGTGAAAGTGATGGACGGCGTGAACTTGCGTTTGGTCGCGAGCGCCGCCGCCAGCGGCGTCAGCGGCTTCCTGAAGTAGCCTCTACATTACCTCGTCGGGGGGAAATTCAAGAATGCTCCAAATCTGCGGGCAGGCCGGGAATCTCTCGGTCAGCAGCGCATGTAGGGGCCGCAGCTTTCCCTTTCGTTTCGGTGGCCAGCCGTTTACCCACCGCAGGAACCGGCGCAGGGAGTCTTCGTCGTCCGACGGATGCAGATACCCGGCGTCGAGCGCGTCGACGAGCGCCTCGAAGCATGCGGTGTGCTGCTCGAGTTCCGGTACCGGGCCATGCCCGGCAAACAGCCGGCCGTCCCGCACAGCTCGCGCGAACAAGCGCAAAACTTGATGCCGCTGCCCGCGGGACTGGAACTGCTCCACCCGGCAAGCATTGACCAAAACGACGTTGGCCACCTGCGCGGCTCTCACGCTCCGGGAGTTGAATACGGATTCGAGAACTGCTTCAACAGCCCCAACAAATTCGGCCGCAACTTCGGCTGAGAACACATAGCGCCAGAGTCTCGACAACCTCCAGATCGAGTCTTCGTTATCCGCATACATCCGGCACCACTGGAGAGCCGCCCGCACAGTGGTCAGGGGAAGTTCCGGCTGGCGCGTGATCTCTTTCAGGAGAAATACCGCCCGCTCCTGCGACCAGTGCGTCTCAAACCACGCCAGCGCCGCGCCACGAACAAACGCGAATTCGCCTCCGGCGTGCATCCAGGAGCGGCACAGATGATCCACTTCGTCGTCACTGTTAAAGCGTGCCAGCCACCGCCCTACCTGCTTCCGAATTGTTGCAATGTCCTTGGTCGAGTCCAGCCACGCGCAACAGACGAACCGCGCTTCCGGTGTCTCGCCGTGTTGTTCCAGCCACTCCAGCAGTTTCTCCCGCACCGGCGCTACGTCGCCGCCAGCGTCCAGCCACCCGCGATACACGAACGTCGCTTCCGGTGTCTCGCCGTGTCGTTCCACCCATGCCAGCAACTTCTCCCGCACCAGGGCCACTTCGCCGCCTGCTCTCAGCCACGCGGGGTACACGAATTGTGCTTCCAGCGTTTCGCCGTACCGTTCCGCCCACGCCAGCACTTTCTCCTGCACCGCCGCCACTTCGCCGCCTGCCTCCAACCATGCACAATACACGAACCGCGCGTCCGGTGTCTCGCCGTATCGTTCTACCCACGCCAGCAGTTTCCCCCGCACCGGCGCCACTTCGCTGCCTGCCTCCAGCCAGCCGCGATACACGAACCCCGCTTCCGGTGTCTCGCCGTGTCGTTCCACCCACGCCAGCAGTTTCTCTCTGACCGGCGCCACTTCGCCGCCTGCGTTCAGCCATGCGGAGTACACAAATCGCGCCTCCGGTGTTTCGCCGTGTTGTTCCAACCACGCCAGCAGCTTCTCCCGCACCGGCACCACTTCGCCGCCTGCGTCCAGCCATGCCCTATACGCGAACTGCGCGTCCGGTGTTTCGCCGTGTCGTTCCAGCCACGCCAGCAGTTTCTCCCGCACCGGCGCCACTTCGCCGCCAGCGTCCAGCCATGCGCAATATACGAAATCCGCCTCCGGCATTTCGCCGTGTCGTTCCAGCCACGCCAGCAGCTTCTCTCGGACCGATGCTAAAGGGCCGCCAGCCTCCAGCCATGCCCGATAGACGAAAGTCGCATTCCAGACGGATGATCCATACCTCCCGAGCCATGACTCCACACAGGACCGAATCTGGTCCGGACCTAACCTCGCATCAAGCCATGCCACCATGACATAGTGTGATTGGAACAGGACCGGGTGCTCCGTCAGCCATCGCAGCGCGACGTCACGGACGTCCTCCGGCGAGAACTCGAGCGCCTGGGTTAGAACAAAATTCGAGGTGGTTACATGCCGACACGCCAGAAGCAGAAATGGCTTGAGCACAGGCGCCAATTCCGGAGCTACGGGCCGGCCCTCCTCCGACCTCAGCCAGCGGGCGAGCCATCCAATGCGGTTCTGCAACTCGACCTCTTCTTCCGCGCCTTCCCAAACCGCCGGAGAACAGCCGAGCAGCCGGATACAATCAGGCGGGGAAAGGAGCGGAATCGACGCCAGGAGGTTCCGGACCGGTTTCCAGTCCTCCGGAGAGGCTGCCATCTCCCGCTCGAAGATTTGAAACCAGCCCATCGCGACCACTTCGGGCCAGATGGCCAGGCGCTGCATGGAAATGAGTGCGGAACGCAAACAGCCGAGGTCTACCGCTTTTCGGAACAGCTCCTTCACAAAGGCCACCGCGCCAGCCCGGTCCGTCCCGAGATACCGCAGCGCTACGCGGTCGGCGAAGACGTCGTGCAGAGTCGCCCAGAGGGCCCCTTCGCCGAGATCGGCTTTTGCAGGTTCGACCCAGCCATCTACTTCAAGGCGGCGCAGCAACTTACCGGAGGGGCTTTCGTACAACCGCTGGTAGGCGTCGTCAGTCAGTGGAAACAGGGCGAATAGCAGCGCCAGATCGTGCTCCAACTCGAGACCCACCGCACCGGCAAAGGAGAGCTCGATTCTCTTCCGTATCCAGGTCGCGAAGTCCCCCTCGTCAAGCAGCGCGCGCAGGTCCTCCCACTTGCCTTCTACATGCAGCGTGGCAAGGAAGACGGCAAGTATTGGGTTGTGGCCGGCCACCGCGATTTGCTCCGCCGTGCCTTCCATCCCAAACGTGGTGAAGATGTGGCGGACCAAGCCGCTCTCGAACGACGGCTGGAGAGGGCCGGCTCCCTCTCCGGGCTCACGGCCGATCTCCACAAGCGTGTGGCGCGCGGTGGTCGCGACCGATGGATAGTAGCTGTTGCGGCAGTTGGCGATATAAGCCAGGTGCGTGCCGAGTTCGTCGTGAAGGTCGCGAAGTCGTTCCACGAAATCCGGAAACCCGCGCTGCGTCTCCAGGTAGTCGATCAGAAGAAGGATCGGCTCTTCGCCCGCATTCTGCGCCAGGACATCGAGGTCCTCGGTCCGCAGACGGCTCTTCACCCGCAGCGCGTACCAGCCGCGCTCCTGCGCGATTCTGCCAAGCTCCAGCGTGAGCCGTGTTTTCCCGGCGCCGCCAGGACCGCTGATGATAATTCCATCGCGCTCGCCAGGTCTCAGCCCGTCGACCAGGTCCTCTTCCGCGAAAAAGCCATGCGCGGCAACGCGGGTCCCATGGTGGCGCGCCCGGCTGTAGTACGGAAGCTTCTCGGGACTCAGATAGACGCGGAACCGACCCGCTGGCCGGAAGTCGTCCAGCGGCGCGAAGCCGGCAAGCAGCGCTCCTGGAAACCAGCGGAATGCCAGCGTTCGGCGATTCTGCAGGCGCGTTTCAAACGCTCCCCAATCGAGAACGGCTACATCGAGATCGCCCAGATGCGCCAAATGCGCCCGGCTCCGCGCGAGATCCCGGAAGAATGCAGCGATCTCACTGCGAAGACTATCCTGGTTCCCCTGCACACCCAAGTTGCTGCTGACGCAAAACCAGTACTCGTGAATGCCCGGCTCGCGGCTATACCAAGGGCCGTACTGCGACTGGCCCGGAGGAGGCCCAGCGGGGTCCGCCAGGTTCTCAGAAAGATGGGCGGCGACCTCCCGCCACGCCTTCAGCGCTCGTGGAAGCCCGTCTTCCCCGAGGAACTTACATTCGATGACCGTGCGCAGGTTCCCATATGTAGCCGACTGGTCAATGGCGCCATCGCGCCCCGAGCCAGCAAAATTGCGGAGATCCGGGAAGTCGCGGAGGAGCACCTCCCAGGCGAACTGCTGAAAAAGCGCTCCTATTTCCGCTTCCGCCGTGAATCGAGGATTGACATCCTCCCGGGAGAACCTGGGAATGCGAAGCATGTGCGCCGGACACACGGGATTATAGCAATCGCGGTTGGCAGAGGGTTAGCAGAAGAAAAGCAGTGAATGGCGGGCATTTGGGCTCAAAAGGGCGGACACGATGTGGCAAACTGATTCCATGCTCGAATGGACCGAAGTGAAAGTGATGGACGGCGTGGACTTGCGGTTGGTTGCGAGCGCTGCGGGGATTCGGGTGATTGAATTCGATCTCGCGCGGCCGGCGATGGGCAAACGCAATGATACCGACGAGTTGTTGCTCGAGGCCGCGCGCCAGTTGCGGGCGTACTTCGCCGGCGAGTTGCGCGAGTTCCGTCTTCCGCTCGATCTCGAAGGCACCGAGTTCCAAAAGCGCGTGTGGCGGCAAGTTCAAGCCATCCCCTATGGCGAAACGCGCAGCTATTTGCAGATTGCCACGGCCCTCGGATCGCCCGGCGCCGTGCGCGCAGTGGGCGCGGCCAATGGCGCCAACCCCGTGCCCATCGTGATCCCTTGCCATCGTGTGATCGGCGCCAAGGGGAAGCTGGTGGGATACGGCGGCGGCTTGGCGCTGAAGAAACGGCTGCTGGAATTGGAAGGTGCGCAGCTCAGTCTCAGTCACTGAGTGTCGCCCAATGGATCCTTCATGTGGTCAGTGTATTCACCGTGCCGCAAAATCAGCGGTGAAGAATCAGCGCCGCCGCCACCAGGGCCAGCACCAATGCCACCGCCACCCAGGTCCAGCGGTTGCCAAAGTTCAAGGTGTAGCCGACGCCGAAGCGCTTTTCAATCAGGATGGACGGGTCCGCGGGATTGACGTAAAGCAATCCCCACTTCCAGCAGGCATCGGGCGTACGGTCGCCCTTGGGCGCGTCCCCGGCGGTGACGGTGGCGCGGCTGCCGCCCTGGCCGCCGCGCAGCAGGCTCACGGCAAAAGCGGCGATCACCGCCGTCAATGCCAAACCCCAGACGTTGACCGCCGCCGCCGAAGGCTGGAACACCATGAACCAGGCTGGACAGGCAAGGAAGTACTCGGTGACGATCAGCAACTGCATGATGCGCCGTCGAAAACCACGCTCGGCAGCGGCGCCCTCGCCCGCGGTCGAGATGCGGCGCGACCATTGCAGGAGTCCCCACGCCACGCCAATCAGCAGCAGGCACATGGAAGCATAGACCGCCAGGGAACCGAACACCGAGGCGGGCGTGGTGGCCACCCAGCGATCCGCCCCGTGCAGGCCCCAGTGCACCGGAAGACGTTGCGGCAGGCGGTTCCAGTGGAGACCTGCCCAGAGGCCCAGGCCCCCCAGAAACAATAGCGGCAGCACCGCAACCATCGGACCTCCCGGCAGGCCCTCCCGCGGCGCGGCCAGATCCACTTCCAGAATCGGACTGGGTAAAACCGCATAAGCCAGCGCCCGCCCGTGCGCGCTGACCAGCGCCCACAGAAACCCGCCGCCCAGAACCAGCACCGCAGCCAGGGGCATGCCGGCCGCCAGCTCGATCAGGATCGCAGCCAGCGTGGCACTCCAGACGATGGCGTGATATCTCCGCAGAATCCGCTGGCCGCCGGACGCGCGGCGGAATTCGGGAGCGATGGTGACCGCAAAGAAAAGATCGGGGCGCGTCAGTCGCGGGACCATGTGAAACAGCCCGCCGATCAACATGAGAACCACAGCCAATAGAATCGTGTCTCCAGACATGGACTAACTCCTTTCCAAACTTTCGGCCAGCCGCCGCAGTTCGCGGGCGATGCGGCCGCGCGGAAAACCGCGAGCCTGCATCTCGGCCGCCAGCTCTCTCAGGCGGCGCTCGAAGGCCTCTCCAGTCCCGGGATCGGCCTTGTGCGGCACGGCCCGCGCAACCACCCGTGCCCCACTGCGCCGCCCGATCTCCAGCCACCCTTCCTGCTCCAGCGTGCGATACGCCTCCGCCACGGTGTTGAAATGCACGCCCAGGTCGAGCGCCAGCCGGCGGACCGGCGGCAACTGGTCGCCGGGTTTCATTTCGCCATTGACCAGCAGGATGCGGAGACCGTCGACAATCTGCCGGTAGACCGGAATGGAAGACCGCAAATCGATGCGCAAGATCATGTTTGTACCTTGTACATATACAATGTACAATGGAGGCAGGAGAAAAGCAAGCGTTTTTTTTGATCGCGGGAGCGGTTTTCGCCGCCAAGCGCCTGGCGGGGGGCGGCCAATCGTGGCCGCAACCGGCCACCTGGCCGGCTAAAAGCCGGCTGCGGGCAGGATTGCCCGCCCCACGACTAATGCGGACTGCGCGGAATTGGCTGAACTAAGTGGCATTGCGCAGCGCGCTCGCTCTTACATCAGAACGTCAGCCGCATCGACAGGTCCAGCCGCCGGTTGTTGGCGACCGATCCGCCGCCACCGCCGCCACCGAACCCTCCGCCGCCGAAGCCCGTGTTGACGCTGGTCGCCTGGGCGAAAAAGGGCGAAGTCATGGTGCCCACGTACCCGCCCGGATTGAAGTGGTTCAGGATGTTGGTGAAGTTCACGCCCACCGTGACGCTAAACCGGTGTTCGGTGGTGTCGCCGCCACCCCTGCCCCCGCGGCCGCCGCGACCGCCGCCGCCCATGCGCATTCCGCCGGCGCCGCCCCGGCCCCCGCCACCGCCGGGACCGCCGAAGCCGCCGCGCCCTCCGCCGCCAAATCCGCCGCGCCCCCCTCCGCGGCCTCCGGAGTCGCCAGACGCCGCGTTGGCGCCGCGGACCGGGCCGAAGCCAAATACGCGGTAGACACGCATATTGACCGAAACCAACCCGGCCATGGTCAGGTAGTTCTTGGGGAGCTGATTGCCCAGCGAAGCGGCATTTGTAATGGTGGAGAATCCCCCGTACTTGGTGCAGACCACGGTTCCCGATGGCGTGCAGGCAGCGCCCGCGGGAGAGAACAGGTCCGCGCGGGCATTGCCGTTGTCGCCGAACAGATCGTATCCCAGCGTTACGTCGTAAGGCGCGCCGGACCGCATGGTGATGAACGGCGCCAGCCGAATGCCTTTGGGGCCGATCACCGAGCCCGTCAACTGGAAATTGTTTCGCCGGTCCAGGTTGGAACGCCCGTAGTCCAGCCGGAAGTTGTAGGGATCCATCGGAGTCCCCTGCAAGCCCTTGGCATAATTGAGCGAGTAATTCCCGAACAGCGAAACCCTGGTGCTGAAGCGCGTGTTGAAGTTGACCATTATGATGCTCTGGCGCAGCAGGCCGCCGGATTCGTACTCTCTCAAGACTCCGGTGTTGTAGCCATACGGGAACACGCCATTATTGGGACCGAGCGCCAACAGCGGATTGAACGTGCCCGGCAACGGAGTGTTGATCGGCACGGTTTGCGACAGGTGGTCCGAACGACTATTCGTATACGTGACGGCCACGGTGGTGCTCCGCGGCAACTGGCGCTCCACGCCGATAGCGGACTGGATGCTGTAACTGGACCGCAGTTTTGGATCCACCAAGTTAATGGTGTTCTGCCCCGGGCTGAGCACCGAAAGCGGCGGAATATTCGGGTAGAAGGTCGGGTTGTACGCGGTGTACTCCACCTGGTTCACGCCGTTGTTCAGGATGGCATTCTCGAAGGGGGTGCTGCCGATGCGGTCGTAGAAGAGGCCGAAGCCGCCGCGAATCACCGTCTTTTGCCGCCCGTTCTTGGCGCTGCCGGGCGCCCAGGCGAAACCAATGCGCGGCGCAATATCGCGGTAGTCGCTGGTCAGGTTCTGAACTTCGTATCGCAGTCCCGTGCTGAAGGTAAAGTTCGGGCGCACACGCCAGTCGTCCTGGATAAACGGACCCGCGTCCCAGCGCGCCATGCCGATGTACGACTGGCCGGCCTGGATGGAAAACCGGGAAGGGCCGCCTCCCAACTGCTGGATCTGGGCCTCGGTGAACCCAGCCCGCTGCAATTGCAGGTTGCGCGCGTACTGCTGGATGGATGTCAGTTCCACGGTCTGACCGGCGACGGACTGGTTGCTGGCATCCAGCACCGGCGCGAGTCCGCCCAGAAACGTGAACTGGCCGTTGAAACCCTGCGGATTATTGTTCTGGTCGCTCTCGCGGCGCACGCGGACGCCGAAACGGATGGTATGGGCGCTATGGGCTATGGAGGTAATGTTGGTCAGCTCGTAGTGGTGGGACAAGTCGTAGGTGTGGCCGCGGCCGTTGCCGCCAATTGTGAACGCCCCGGCTACGCTGACCGAGGGAATCAGGTTGCCCAGGGAATTGCTCCAGTTGCGCGTCGCCTGGAAGCGCGTTTCATTGATCACGTGGCTGCTGAGAACCGCGGTCTCGGTGACCATCAGGTTCTGGCCGTCACCGGTCATGTTATACGGGATTTGCGAATACGGCGGCGGGAGGCTGGTGCCGCCCAGTCCGGCATTGTCGTGCTCGTTGTAGCGCTCCTCGAAGCGCACGACCAGGGTATGGTTGGTGCTCAACTGGTAGTCGACGCGCGGTGAAAAGGTCGTGAAGTTACTGGGCGTGACCAGAGCCGTGGTAATGTTTTGGACCTGGAGCGTGACCGGGTCCAGGTAATTGGCGTGGGTAATGGCGTTGTCCTGAATATCGCGCCGGTTGAAATCGAAAAAGAACGAAGAACGGTGGTTGATGGGGCCGCCGATGCTGGCGCTATATTGGCGGTTGGAGAAGTCCGGCTTGTTGCTCGCAAAGGGATTGCGCGAGTTGAACACAGCGTCGCTGTCGTTCATGCTCAGGGCGCCGCGGTAGCGGTCGCTGCCGGGCTTGGTGAGGATTTCGATGCGGCCGAAGCCCAGCCGGTCGTACTCCGCCGAGAAGGGATTCTGGTTGATGCGGATCTCGCGGATGGATTCCTTGGGAGGCAGTTGGCCGCCGGTGAATCCATCGATGTAGATCTGGCCGCCGTTGGGGCCGGCGCCGGGGCCGGCCAGGGCTTGCAGGGCGTCCTCCAGGTCGTCGGGATCGTCGGGCAGGGCCGCCAGGTCTTCCCCTTTGATGACCAGGGCGGTGGCATTGTTGTCGGGCTCGACGCTAAGGCTCGGGCCAGCCTCGCCCTGGACCGTGACTTCCTCCTTTTCGGCGCTCACCTTTATCCGAATGGGAAGCTGGATGGTGCTTCCACTCGCGATGGTGACCACCTGTTGCACAGGCGAGAACCCGGGATACGTCACGCGCACCGTGTATTGGCCCGGCGCCAGGCCGGCAAACGTGTAGCTCCCGTCAGCTTGCGTGCGGGCCGACTTCTGCGCGCCGTTGCCGGCGAGCGAAATGGCCGCGGCGGGAATGACGGCGCTGGAATCGTCCATGAGGACGCCACGAAGCGTCCCGGTGGTCTGCTGGGCCGGCGCGCTGAATACCATCAGTGCGGCTGCCAAAATCAGAAAGCCGATCGTTTTCGCCTTCAACATGCTTCCCCTGTTCTTTCCATTCCACTATCAGCCTCTCGCAAACCGGACCTGCGCCCGGCCGCCGAGAGGGGACGCGGCAGCCAATCCTACTGAGATCCCTCGCCGCCACCGCCGCCCAGGTTCCAGCCGCTCATGATGTCCCGAGTGGCGTTGGGAGAAGCGGTCAGAAGAGGTTCGACTCCCGCCAGGAGCATCACGGCGGTGGCCCGAGCCGGGTCGTTTCCCTGAGTGGTCGAGACCATGATGGCGTCGCCGGGTTTCAGCTCCGAGAGCGGCATGGCCGGCAAGCGATCGAGCATCTGCCCAATATCGCCGCCGGGCCCAGAGGGCACCCCGCCACGCAGGCCGGCTCCTCCTCCGCGCTGGCCGCCGGGACCGCCCGGACCAGCTTGCGCCTCGACTGGCGTGCCTCCGACGTTGTACCGCCTGGCCAGCATTCTGGCAGTCATATCCGGCAGCTTCTTCATGGCGGAATCGGGGACCACGCGCACGGTCAGGGATTTCTTGGTAGCCAAGTCCTTGATTACGATTTCACCCGCCGCGGCGCTGATGGAGGTAATGGTTGCCGCGAACTGCCGGAAGGCGCCCGAGACAATCTTCTCGGCCTTGATGGTGGCGCCGTCGGCGGTCTTGTCGCCCAACACGCGCACCTGGTCGCCGACTTTGATTTCGCCGAAGGAGCTGGGCCGGGCGTCGCTGAACTTCGCCGAATCCGGGGCGTAGCGATGAAAATCGGTTCTTTCCGAAGGCTGCACCGTGAGGGACCTTTGTCCGGCCTTGATGGTGACGGTTCTAGCGGCGGGGTCAACCGCGGCAACTGTCCCGCTGGTGCCGCGCTTCTGCCAGTCCTCCTGTTCCTTCTGCGCAATCTGGGCAAGATCCGCCTTGGTGCGGACCACCAGAGAAGTGGCCTGGATGGTTTTCTGATCGGCGGGCCCGCGGTAGAATGCCACCACGCGGTCACCGGCGCCCAGACTGGAAAGGGCCATTTTGCTTCCCTTGCTCACATCGGTTTCGCCGGGCGGCAAGTGCAGGACGAGGGTCTTCTCGGTGGTGGCAACGGTGATGGCGTCGCCCTTATCGCTCTTCAAGGAGACTTGATTGGCCTGAGCATCGACGGCGGTAACCATGCCGGCCATCTGGCTGTGCGGGCCGGCCGGGCTCTGAGCCGGTTGCGCGTGAGCCAACAGCCCACCCGGCACAGCGGTAAGGAAAGCCAATGCGGCGCCCCGAAAAAACCTCATGCGTCTCCCCCCAGCGTGTCTATCGCGAACATGGGAGGGGCGTTGGGCCTTTCCGTAAGGTTACACAGACCTGGAGAGCCAAGCAGTCCCGGAGGAAGCCGCTAAATGTTGCGATTGCAGCCCGATTGCAACACTGAAAGTGGGGTCAACGCAGAACAACTCGAGACAAACGGGGGAGGAAGATTGCTGTCACTGGAGCGCCGCGTAGGTTGCAGGGCACTACGCGGCTTCCCAGCGACTCACTACCGAAAGCGGGCTTGTTAGCCTTTCTTCTCGGTGGCGGGGGCCTCGGTCTTCTTCGGGGCCTTCTTCGCCTTCTTCGTCGTCTTCTTTGCGGGCTCTTCCTTCTTGGCGGGCTGGGCGGTGTCCTGGCCAAAAACCACGGCCGCGCTGCCGAGAGCGAGCGACAGGCCGAGCATCAGCGTCATCAGCTTCTTCATTGCGTATCTCCTTTGGGATGGACGAACTGGTTCGTCTGCGGCTATCATAGCGAACCGCACATGAACAGTCTCTTAACCCGCAATTAAAATCAGTTCATGTGGCGGTCACAGCGATTTCCGATTATCCGCTCGAGTCAAACCGCTTTTCTTTTCAACTGGTTGCAGGATGCCGCCGGAGAAGACGAGGCGGTTCCGGCGCGACCTGTTGCTAAAGTGAGATTGGGATGAAAAAGCCGGAAATCGCAAAACGGATGGCGCGGCAAGCGGGTGTCAGCGAAGCCGAGGCGGCCGACCGCCTGGACCGTGTGGTGTACCAGATTCTCTCGAATCTGCGCAAGGGCAAAGCAGCATCGCTGCCGGGTTTGGGCAAGTTCACGCACCGCCGGGACGGAAAGGTGGCGTTCGAGCGGGAGGGAGGCGAGGGGCGTGGCTGACTGCTCTTCGACTCAACAACTGGCGCAGGTGGTAATTCAGGGCCTGGCCGCGGGCAAAGTGGTGGAGATCGACGGGTTGGGCGTGTTCTGCCCGGACGCCGCCCGGGGGGTTCGGTTCGAGCCGTGCGGGCTGCCGCAAGTCTTCATCGCCTATGTAAGAGAAGATGCGGAAGCCGTGGAGCGGCTGTGCGCGGCCCTGGAAACGGCCGGGTTCAGCCCCTGGACGGATGCGCGCAAGCTGCTGCCGGGCCAGAACTGGCCGCGCGCCATCGAGAGCGCCATCGAAACCTCGGATTTCTTCGTGGCCTGCTTTTCGGGAAACTCGGTGAACAAGACAGGCGGGTTCCAATCGGAGATCCGTTATGCGCTGGATTGCGCGCGGCGCGTGCCGCTGGATGAAATTTTCGTGGTGCCGGTGCGGCTGGACGGCTGCCGCGTGCCGCGACGGATCCAGCGGGAATTGCAGTACATCGATCTGTTTCCCGACCGGGCGCGCGGAATCCACCGCCTGGTCGCCATGATGCGGCGCGAGGTCGCGCGGCGCGCCGGAGCGCGGGGGTAGAGCCTGACGCCTCGCGCAACGATCATTTTTTCAGGTCCCAGAATATGGCGCAGTCGTCCATGTCCACGCGCCGCTTGTACAGTTTGTTCAGACCGTATTCATCAATCTGATCGTCGTCGCAACTATACGCTGTCGCGAATTTTCCGGATTGCACCTGGCGTTTGACCTCGGCTTGGGAGAGGATGTGCAGGAGCGCCGCTTCCGTGGGAGGCAAATTGAGCTTGTGGGTATAGTACAATTCCAATCCCGGCGGTGGCGCGCGCCTCGTCAGGAAATAGATTGGCTCGTCGGCTAACAACAGCGCGTTGCGCGGCGTCACCTGGTCGACCTTCCGCGCCAGGCGTTCGTACACGCTCCAATCCTTTTGTTCCCGGCCGTCATAGATGGATCTGCCCAATCCGAGCACGAGCAGCACGGTAACCAGCAACACCGGCCACAGCCGCCGGTCCGGCTCAAGCACGCGGGAGCTGATGGCGTACAGTCCGGCGACGGCTAGAATCGCCAGAAACGGCACGATCAGCAGAAAGTATTGCGCGAAGGTCGGATGAGCGCGGCCCATCTCGGCGGAAAGGGCGGCGGAGAGCCACGCGCACAGGTAGAACTCGGACTTCAACGAGCGCGGCCACTGGCTTCTGCGCGTCACGTACAGCACGCCGAACAGCGCAAGCAGACCGATCACCAGTCCCGGACCGGAGTTTATCCAGGATGTCAGGATTTCCAGGTCGTGGCTGGTCGTTTCGGGCCAATACAGGTTGCGATAGAAGGCGTGATATTGAACCAGGTTGAACCACGTCGCTCGCGGCCCCTGTAAAAACAGCCAAAACACCGGGGCAAAGGGAATCGCCGCGCCGATGGTGAAAGCGATCGACTTCGTCCACCGGCTGCCGGCGCGATTGTAGAACAGCGTCCAGACGAGCAACACCGGGGCGGCCGCGGCCGACAGGAGCGACGAAGCGGCGGCGGCGCCGGCGAAGAAGCCGGCAGCCGCGGGCAGCAGCGCTCCACTCCGGCCCGCCGCGCGCACGGCAATCCGGAACGCCACGGCCAGCGTGAACAGACACATGCCATAGGCTTGGGCCACGGGTGCGTAAAGGAACACCATGGCGTTCAGGCCCGTCGCCAGGCCGGCTATCACGGCGCCTGCGACGCGCCAGCTTGGGACCGGGAAGCGGCGGGCGACAAAATCGGCCGTTAGCAGCACCGCGCCGATAGTGAGGAGCGCCGCCAACGCGTGCACCACGCGCCAGCTTTGACCCAACACGCTCATCCACCACGCATTCCAATAGGCGTTCAAAGGCGACTGTGGGAAACAGAAATCGATATATGGCTTTCTACCGGCGAGGATCAATTGGGCCGCCAACAGATGATAACTTTCGTCCCAACAGAACGCCCGGGTTTGGGAATAGAGCAGGAACGCCGCGGAGTACAGCGCCAGCAGGCCACCGAGTCCCAGGCACAACCCTCTTCGGCGCGCTGGGGAGTTCCCAGACGAATCCGCCATGCCGTACTGTGGCGCCACTCCGCTTAATGTAGTCCGAACTCACGGGCGGATGCAACGAGACGCGCAGCCGCGTGCCGCAGCACACCATTCCGCAAATACGGTCACGTATTCGGCTGGGGTGGCTCGGTGGTAGGGCAGACGATTCGCCTGCGCCTGGAGTTTCTGGAATTGGGGGCCAAGCTTCGCAGAACATCAGCCCCGCAGGGGCGAAGGAAAATAGCCCACGGCGCAAGCCGTGGGAAAAAGCGCCCTGCAATTCAGCCCCGCCAGGGGCGAAAGAAGCGCTTCCGAGCGATGGCCTGATTTCCCGGAACGAAACGGCTTTCTGACGCCCCTCCGGGGCTGGCGTGCGGCCTGGCCGGTTCCGCAGGGCTGACGCCCTGGGCTACTGTCTCGCGCCCCTACGGGGCTTTGGCACTACGCAACCATCGACGGAAGACTCCGCGGCCCGCGGCATCGAAATCCGGGAGCTGGTCGAACATGTAGAAGCTCCAGGGGCAGGCGGGCCCAGAGGGCACCCCGCCTGCCCCACCAAGTCCACTGGCTTCGCCGGCATACGTCACCGTAATTCCGAACTGGGGTGCTTAGCTCCTTACCGGTGAGGCCGGCGCGGCTGCCGTCAGGTCTCACGATTTCCGTCAAACCGTCGAGTTTACCGCTCACGTGAAAGGTGATATATTCCCCATCAGACCTGAAAGTTTGGTTTTGGGGGTAGTCATGACACGTAGTTTTCCATTGGCTGTGTGCATCGCGCTTTTTCTGGGCGCGTTCACCGCGCCTCGTTTGAGCGCGCAAACCGATTTTGGCCGTATCTCCGGCACGGTGGTCGATCCGTCCGGCAGCGTCGTTCCGGGCGCGAAAGTGACCATCAAGAATACCGATACCCAGGCCACCCGCGTAGTAACCTCTGATGACCACGGGTACTATGTGGTGGAGAGGCTTCCAATTGGACCTTACACCGTCGAGGTCGATCAGCCCGGATTCAAGCACTCCACGCAGAGCGGCTTTTTCGTGGTGGCCGATGGACGCGTCACGGCGGACGTCAGCTTGCAGGTCGGCGACACTTCCCAGACGGTGGAAGTGGTCGCGGCGCAAGCCGAAACGCTGAACACAGTTTCGGGCGAACTCGCGCACGTGATCGATCAGGAGCAGGTGGACAACCTGACGCTGAATGGCCGGTCGTACGCGGAGTTTCTGACGCTCATCCCGGGGGCCGCGGTCACCAATCCCGACCAGTTCGGCACCTTGACCAGCCTGGCCGCGACCCAACAGACCATCAACGGCCATCGCACCAATCAGAACAGCCTGACCGTGGACGGCGTGGGCAACCTGGACAATGGCTCGAACGGCAGCCTGATCAACAATGTCAGCCCGGATTTCCTCCAGGAGGTCAAGATCCAGACCTCGAACTTCTCCTCGCAATATGGGCGTTCGACGGGCGCGGCTTTCAACGTGATGACCAAGAACGGCACCAACGAATTCCATGGCGGCGCATTCGAGTACTTGCGGAACGACGCTCTGGACGCCCGCAATTTCTTTTCGGCGAACAATACGGAGCTCCGCTACAACGACTGGGGCTACGACTTGGGCGGGCCCGTCAAGAAGAACAAGATCTTCTTCTTCATCGGAGAGGATTGGAAGAAGATCCGGCAGCAATCGGCTCCGGCTCGCACCACGCTCCCCACCACCGATCAGATGCAGGGCATTTTCACGGGCAGAACCATCTATTACCCGGGCACCAAGACCCCGTTCCCCAACAGCATCATCCCGCCATCCACGATCACGGCCGACGGCAAGGCCATCATGAACGTGTACAAGACGGTCATGCCCATGGCCGCGATCTTCACCAACACGGCCGTCTCGAACAATGCCACCTTCAACAGCCCCAGCCCGCTCGATTATCGCCAGGACCTGGGCCGGTTTGACTACCACATCAGCGACCGGCACACGCTTTTCGGGCGCTGGATAGACGACTATAATGCGATTGGCGTGCCCAACGGCCCTGGCGGCAATATTCCCATCACTCCCGAGATTCGCGACCGGCCCGGCAAGAGCGTCCTTCTTTCCGAAACGTGGGTGATTTCTCCGACAGTGATCAACGACGGCCATGTGGGCGCAAGCTGGAACTCACAACATTACTGGAACCAGGGCGACACCTGGCTGCGCAGCACCCAAGGGTTCCAGTTTCCGAAAGTGTATAATTCGGTGGGTCCGTATCCCAACGGCATTCCCAACGTGACCCTCCAGAATTTCGCGACTTTCAACGGCCCCTCCTCGACGCTCATCTCCCCGACGGCGGAAATCGAATTCAGCGACTCGCTGACTATCATTCGCGGCCAGCACTCCATCCAGACCGGAGTCATGATTATTCGCAATCGGAAGGACCAGAACGGCCGGTCCGCTTATGACGGAAGCATCACTTTCAATACCAGCGGGAATCCCAACACCACAAATTACGCGCTGTCCGACGCGCTGCTGGGCTACTTCCAAATTTACACCGAGGCGGCCTACGACCCGATGGGCAAATACCGCTACACCGAACCGGCGGCTTTCGTCAGCGACAACTGGAAAGTGACGCGGAGACTGACCCTCGATCTCGGCCTGCGCTACGAGTACATGATGGCGATGTACTCGACGGTGAACAACCTGTGCAACTTCGATCCGGCCCTCTACAACCCCGCCCAAGCCGTGAAGATGACCTCGACGGGCACCGTGGTGCCCGGTTCTGGAAACATTTACAACGGCCTGGTGCGCGTGGCCAACGGCATTAACCCCAGCCAGGCCTACCTGGTGCCGAATGCCGCCAATCCCGCGGTTCTGGCCGTGCCGGCGGGCGCGCCGCGTGGCATGTATCCCAGCCAGGGCACGTGGTCTCCGCGCGTCGGCTTTGCCTATGGGCTGAACAGCAAGACGGTGATTCGCGGCGGCTTCGGGCTGGCCTACGACCGCATCCAGGGAAATCCCACCTTTTACACGCTGAACAATCCCCCTTACGTGGGGACCACGGAGTTCGATTACGGCAATCTCTCGAACATCACCGGCGGCGTAACGGTCAGCGCGCCCTGGGGCGCCATCCAAACCATCAGTCCGCATTTCAGGCCTCCCTACTCCGAGCAGTTCAGCCTCGGCATCCAGCGCGATCTCCCGCTACACCTCTTCTGGCAGACTTCTTACGTAGGCAGCCTGGCGCGCCGTCTGCTGCTCGAGCCGGACATCAACCAACCCTCGTTCGCGGTCCTCGCCACGCTTCCGTCGACCACGAATTACCTTTCTGTGCGGCCCTATGCCGGCTACGCCGCGATTCAGCAATTCATCACCGGAGGCACCGCAAACTACCATGCACTCCAGACCAGCGTGAGCCGGCGCGCCGGCCAGGTGACGTTCATGGGTGCCTTCACGTGGTCCAAGAACCTGGGCGACACGTCGTCGGACACCTCGAACGACTACGACTATTTCAATCCGCACCTCATGTACGGGCCGGTCAACAGTACCAGCAGCGCCGGCAGCATGGATATCGAGAAGGTGTTCGTGGGAACGTTCGTCTGGCGCCTGCCAAAGCTGCGACATCAGAATATGTACCTGCGGGGCCCGATCGGCGGGTGGCAACTCAGCGGCGTTCTCCACGTGCAGAGCGGCCCCTACTTCACGGTAGTCGGCTCCACGCCGATTCTCAGTGGAAACCGGATGGCGGACTACCTCGGCGGCCCGGTTCAGCCTCCGAATCCCGGACCGGACGGCTGGTTCAATAAGGTCGCCTATGCCGCGGCGCCGCAAGGGAGGTGGGGCACGACGGGCGCGGGCAACGTCCAAGGCCCGGGTCTGCAGAGCTACAACCTGAACGTTCAGAAGTTCTTCGATCTCAGGGAGAAGATGACCTTGCGGCTTCGGGTGGACTTCGTCAACGCGTTCAATAACGTGAGCTTCCAGGCGCCATCCGCGACCATCACCAGCAGCAGTTTCGGCACGGTGACGGCGGCCCACCCCTCGCGGGCCATCCAGTTGGGAATGAAGCTGCAATTCTGAAGCGGGCGCGGACTACCGAGTGGCCCGAGGTCACTCGGTAGTCTAGAATCAAGAGAGAGCAGTAAAGTCGGGGCGTAGCGCAGCCCGGTAGCGCACCTGCCTTGGGCACGCGACCCTGACTTCCAATCTTTCCATAGCTTCTTTCTGTTTTCTTGAACTTTCAACAATTTAGGGAATCTGCTTTCGCTCAATCAGATAACCCCTTAGCCCTCAAAGCGATAGGGTTTTGAGACAGCTTTGATACAGGAACCAGGCTATGAACCTTGCACAAATCATCGAAGCGCTCCCGCTCCAGGTGTACGTCCGGCGCGGAGAGCTGGTCATTCACTTTCCAACCCCGGCCGATCTGGTCAACCGGGTCGCTGAGACATCGGCGGCACTCTTCGAGTTGGATCGTCAAGCCGACACCTCAAGAACGGACGGGAAGGCGGATCGGGTCGGCCGACGCGGGAGTATCCGCACGGTTTTTGACTGGCGGCGGACGTTCCGAAGTTGACCCCGAGGGGGCACTAGCGATCTGGACCAGCCCGCACATTCAGGCTGACCACCTGATGAGGGAGATGATTCTCCATGGGCACGCCAAAATTCTCCAAATTCACCCGGCCCGAGGCAGGGCGCCCCGGACAAATCACCGACCGCGACCTCGATATCCTCGACGCCGTCTTGCGGTGCCGGTTCTCTTCGGCTGCTCAGATCGTCCGCCTCGTCGGAGGCAATGAGGATGTCACCCACCGCCGCTTGCGCCGGTTGTGGGAGCGTGGCCTCGTTGCTCGCTGGGCGTTCCCCGGATTCAGAACGCACAGCGAGTTCTACTACTACCTGGACAACCGCGTGCCGCTCGACCTCCTAGCCGAGCGGCGCCACCTTGAGATCCATCCGTAGATGCTCGAAGAGATTCGTAGCCACCGCGAGAAGGATTATGCCGGTGCGGCAATTCGTGGCCAGCACATGCAGTTGGGCTTCTTGGACCACGCCCTCATGATTTCTCGAATGCATTTCATGGTGGAAATGGCGTGCAAGAAATCCGGCGCCGCCGTCGCGCTTGAGGCGTGGTGCCAAGGGGGCGAGATCGCCGGCCAGAAGGCGGACGTGCCCAAGGTCAGATCCTCCAAGCAGAGCGGCCAACTCTTTTGGCAGGAGGTTGCCGAGACCGAGCGGCTCCCGGTAGAGCCCGACGCGCTCTTTACGCTGCGTTTCACCGGTCGTGCCGAGGGCCAACAGCTCTCGCACTTTTGCCACGACGCTGACCGAGGCAGCATGGTCATGACGGATATGCTCAAGAAGTTTCGCGGCTACTACCACTTCATCAAGGAGCAGCAGAAGCACCGGGAGGCCTTTGGCGTTCACCCCATTCGCGCTGTCCTGGTTGAAACCACGGATCAAGCACGCGGCAAGAGGCTAATGGAACTCGTCGGCCATCCATTGGTGGCCGGACCCGGTAAGCGCGCTGGACTGTTCTGGCTCAGCATCTCTCCCCTGTTCACCGATCCGACGGTAGGCTTCTCGCTCTCCCACTACCTCGATCAGCCAGAGGCCATCCTGGAGCCAATCTGGGCTCCTCCAGACCAGTCGTTGCACGCGCCAAGCGATGCCGAAAACAGCAATTCCGCGCCTTCTCAGGCGTCACCGAGGTTGACGAATTCCGGTGCTCAGTTGTAATGAGTTGAACTAAGATTAATCCATTGCACCGGTTTATGAACCTGAGCAGAACAACCAAAATCATGGGCTTCTCGGCTCCGCCGATGGTCGTCAGAAGTTGAGAAGCTTGCCACGCAGGAGCGCCGGACCAAGAGTGAGCTGTTCCGGGAAATGGCACGCGTCGGTCACCGCTATCAAAGGCCGTGTCATTTTGCTAGCATCCCCACTACCCTGCGCGAACCCTACCTTGCATCAAACAGATTCAGTTTCTTCAGATGCTCGTAAAGGACTGTTCTGTCAATTCCCGCAAGCTCAGCGGCACGGCTCTTGTTTCCTTGAGCATTCAAAAGGAGGTCCGTGAAATACTTCTGCTCAAAACGAAGTTGCGCTTCCTTGAAAGGCATGCGAGAGAGATCAGGGAAAGTGTCGCCGGAACTTGGCTCCTTCAATGGGATGAGGTCTGGCGTAATTGAATCACCGGCAGACAAAATGATGGCGCGCTGGATAACATTGCTCAACTCACGAACGTTGCCCGGCCAGCAGTAGGCTTCGAGCTTGCGAAGTGTGTCGGGCGCGATACGCGTGATCGGCTTTCGAAGCTCCCGACTGTACTTTTCGACAAAGTGCGCCGCAAGCGCGACAATATCCTCTTTGCGTTCGCGCAGCGGCGGAAGCTCGATGGGCATCATCGAGATCCTGTAGAACAAGTCCGCGCGAAATCGGCCGGCTCCCATTTCGCGCTGCAGATCGCGATTCGTCGCTGCGATCACGCGGACATCCACCGGTATCTCTACGGTGTCGCCGACCCGCATAATCGTCTTCTGCTCCAGTACCCGAAGCAGCCTCACCTGCACCTCGGGGCTCATCTCGCCGACTTCGTCCAGGAAAATAGTGCCGCCGCTAGCAGCCTCGAAATAGCCAATGCGATTCTCCTTGGCATCAGTGAACGCACCCCTCTTGTGCCCGAACAGGGTAGACTCAATCAAGGACGGCGAGACCGCACTGGCATTCACCGCGATAAATGGTCTGTGCTTGCGAGGCCCCTGACCGTGAATGGCGCGAGCCACCAAGTCCTTCCCAGTCCCGGATTCGCCAAGCAGGAGAACAACCGCATCGGTGGCCGTTACGAGCTTGACCATCTGCAACGTATCTTGCAAGGCCTTGCTGCTTCCGATGACTTCCGAAAAGGACGCCTGTGTCTGAGCCTCGTGCCGATAGTACCGACCTTCGCGTACAACCTGTGATTCGTCGAGTGCGCGGCGCACGGCCGCCAGCAGCGTTGTGCGGTCAACTGGTTTTTGTAACAGATCCAGCGCGCCAGCTCGCAATGCTCGCACGGCGCAGCGCAAATCGCCGTAACCGGTGATAAAAATCGCGCCAATTCCAGGGTATCGCCTCCTAGACTCGGCGAGCAGTTCAGTTCCCGCGATCCCCGCCATGCGTTCGTCCAAAAGCAAAAGATCAAAGAACTGCTCTTCCAGAAGCTCCCGGGCTCTCTCACCAGAAGTGGCCATCGCGACCTGGTATCCCTGGTCCTCCAGGATCTCGCGCTCGATTTCCACAGCATCCGGATCGTCGTCCACAACTAGGAGTCGAATCTTGCGCATACACGTCTGTCGATCATTGAGTCTGCAAACACGGCATTATACCAAAATATAACTTCACTGCAAGATCAGCGCAAGCGTAGTAATCTAGCCGCAGAAGCCCAAGCCGATCTGCTATATCGGTCTTCCTCCCGCCCTTGCGTGGATCGCGACACCGAATCTGCAGAACGGGAATGCCTTTGTCTTCTGCATATTGCGCTTCTTCGATGACGTTAGCGTTGACACCCTCCCGACTGTATTGGGATACGTTCGCAATCACGAGCTTACACTGATCAATCAGGCGGTGAACCTCGGTCCGCAGGAAGGTCGGCCGCATCGTGCCGGAAGCCAGGACGGGCTTGAGCCCGAGATGAGTTAACGCGACGGACACACCCAAGTGGTAATGCTGAAAACCATCATAGTTGTACGGCATGGCGATGAAAACCTTTGCATCCGTCGCAAGGCCGCTGACCCCCTCATAGACAGTATATGGAGACTCGGCATGCGGCGTACCTCCTTGAAACGCCCAGATGATGTGGCGTGATAACTCAGAAAGGATATATCCGGGAACGAGGTAGTCGTACGCACCGGCATGAATGCAGTTGAGTGCCACGTCGCCAGCCCATTCGTCCTGAGCATAAACCACAACTCTTCCGGTATCGGGGCGCCGAGCTCTCAAGACCGTTACGGCATTGGGCAGCGAATCGTGGACTACGCATTGCGAACAGAGCAGTATGAACGCACGGCCCGAACCTAATTGAGGCTCGGCACTCAGAAGATCGGCGGCCTCATGATGCGTTGCCTTCTCAACGAACTCAAAACCACTGCCTTTGGCTAGGCGTTCTACTTCCTCTCGGATAGGGTGATCCGCAGGGCTTCCGATCACGATGGCAAGGTCTGGATGAGACATCGGATGGCGGCCTCACTTCCTCGGCAACGTGACAATGAAATCTGCGCCTTCGCCCGGGGTGCTTCTCTCTATGATCGACCCACCGTGCATGTTCAAAACCCGTCGTACACTGAACAACCCCATGCCACCACGCCCGTTCAGCTTCTTGGTTGTGAACAAAGGTTCGAAAAGCCGATTGCGCTTCTCCGGCGCTATGCCAACGCCGGTATCCTTGATACCCACCAAAACTCTTTCCGGATCGGAAAGCTCAATCGTGATAGTGATGCAGTCTCCTGCCGCCGTGGTCGCTCCTGGCGTATCCCGTTTCCGCCGCTCATCGATCGCCTCGATGGCGTTTTGGAGCAAACACTGGAACGAGTACCGAATGAGGTTGGGATCTGCTTCGATCAGGAGTTCCTGAGTCAGCCTGTCAGGTACCGTAAGGACTATATGCTTTTCCTTGAGTTCGCCCTCGAACTCCTGACGGCAGGCATCGAGGACTTCCAGCAGATCCACTTCTGTTTTATGAACCTTCAGATCCCTTGAGACATCACGAAGATAGTCACGCACCTCGGCAATCGCATCCGCGTTTCTCTCGATCGCTTTCAACCTGTCCCGGACCCGACTCGCTATTGACTGCGGGAGTTCGCCTTCAAGTTCTTTGGAAGCTAGTGTTTGCACCTGCAGTTTGATCACCTGAAGCGGCGTGGAAATATGGTGACTTAGCTCATCAACCATACTCTGCACGCGCCGAAACTGTTGGTCGACTTCTTCCGCTATCTCAAGTCCAATGCCGGTGAGGTCAGCAAGGTACTGCAGCACGTCGATCCAACTCTCGTCGACGGCTTCCCCCACGCTCTCGATGTGAATCACACCTGAGACAGTGTCATCCCGTCCGGGTATAGGAACAACGAGGAGGCTGCGCGCATTCGGTAGCACGGCCTGCCACGCCGCCGTGTCGTTGTGCACAAGCAGTGGTTGCTTTGACTTGACCACATGGCGTGCAAACTTCCGGCCACCGTCACGGGACCCCACGATGTCCACAGGTTCACCACCAATGACTTGGCCTTCCGAACCAAGCAGCATGATGTCCATCCTGTCGGGATGAAGAGTACCAGCAACAACCAAACGAATGTGGCGGAGGACCTGCTCAGCGTTGAAGCACTTAAGGATACTGCCTCTAAGCACATGCGCCTTCTGCCAGGCGATTCCAGAGATGAGAATCCGCATAAGGTCTTCGGACCGGAACGGTTTCTGGAGGTACTGGTATGCGCCTCGGCGAATAATCCTGACAGCGCCTTCCACCTCCCCATAAGCCGTCAAGACGACTACGCAGAGGTGCCCCAAATGGGGACGCTTCTTTATCTCATTAAACGTAGTCTCTCCGTCCATTACCGGCATCCTCAGATCCAATACGACGGCATCGAAGGAGTCGTCTAACACCTCCAAAGCCTCTTTCCCATTCGGGGCGCTCGACAAGTCCCAGCCGCGGCGCCGCAAGTAGTCCACGATGTTTGCTACAGAATCGCTCTCATCATCCGCGATCAGTACTTTCGGCATAGTATGTAGTCTCCTGTCTAGGGAAGAACAAAGTGATTATCGTGCCTCTGTTGGGTTCGCTGTCAATATCAATGTTCCCGCCGTGCAGCTTCATGATCCCCTCCACAATGGACAACCCCAGCCCCGTACCACCGCTGTCCCCTTTTGTAGTGAAGAAAGGATCCCGACATCTGGCAACTGTCACTGAGTCCATCCCCACGCCGGTGTCTTGGACGCGCACCTTGAAGGAATCAGCAAGGGCGGTGGTTTTGATCAGAAGCCGCCCGCCGTCAGGCATGGCTTCAATTGCGTTGCTAATGATGAACACCATGCAATGTCGGAGCTGCACCGGGTTGCCCCGTACGACTGGGGGCGGTTCGGTGAACTGCAGATCACATGGAATATTTTGATGTTCACGGATGGTGGTCTGATCAAGAGCCGCTCTCACTGCTTGATTCAGGTTCACAGCCTCGATGGCGGTGCCACGCCCCGTGCCCGCGAAAAGAGCCATATCGCTACAGACCGAACTCAGCTTATCCGTGGCCAATCGCATTCTGCGCGTATATTTAGGGATCTCTTCGAAGCGAATACCTGGATCCTCAACATTGTCCAAGGCTGTGGCAAGTCGGTTGGCGACATTGCGTAACTCGTGCTGAAAGCCAGACATCATTGAACCCATCATGGCCAAGGGTTGGACGAGTCGAAGCGTGTTCGCGTCCTCGCGCAATCTCGCAAGCTGGATTGCCACAGCAGCGTAGGCGCCGAGAATTTCCAAATACTCCACAACCGATTGCGAGAACACGTGAGAGGTTCTAGCAGAAAGAGCGAGTAAACCAATATATTGTGAGCCGATCTCAAAGGGAACTATTAACGCGGAAACATACGCCTGCGCGAGTTCCGCGAGAAGTGTGTCTTTGTACTGTGTTGTGATCCGCTCCCGCGTCGAATGGACAGCGAGATCTGGAATCACGGTCGGTCGCCCATGCTTAACCACGTGTCTGAGTCTGTCTTCCGGGACCTTGACTGACGCGGGGAGGTGAGAGAGGATGTCCCCATAAAGCTCGTCTCTGGCCGCCTTAGGTTCCCAAGTCTCTCCGTTGCAGAGCCAGATGGAACCGGATGTCAACCTTGCCTCGTTCAAGGCGGCTTGCAGAACATTGTCCAGCAGCCCCTGCGAGTCTTGGATTCGGGCAAACGCCAGCACGATTTCGTGGAGGCCCGCGAGCGGCGCGGCCCTACGCTTCACCTCGTTTTCCATGTGCTGGTGCAATAACGCAGCCCGGATCGCAAGGGCACCCCGAAAGGCTATACCCCTCATCATATTGACCTTCGCGGCTGTGAAGGTGTGCCGAGTTGCCCAGTACATGCTAAGCGTCCCCACAAGTTCATCCTGAACGATCAGCGGAAAGGAGGCGACTGACAAGGCCTTCGCAAGCAATGCGACACGGGGAGGACCGCCCCCTGCTTCAACGGCACTGAGTAACTCGTAGGCCGCGGGGAGATCGGTCACGCACTGTTCCTTCTTCGTCAACGCAACTACGCCTGAGATCCCTTCGCCGAGCCCCCGAATGGCAGGGAACATGTCCTTCAAGGGGCCATTGGCCGACATAAGTCGCAGATTGCGTGTTGAGGGATCGAAAACACGAATGTGACCAGAATCATACCCTACGAGCCGGAGTCCCTGCTCGGTGATCACGCGGCAGACCTTCTCTAGTTCCAACGTCTCAGCCAAACGCTCGTTCAGCCTTCCAATCTCGCTGACTGTCCAAATGTTGCTGATGGAGACCGCCAGGCCCTCTGCCACTCGTTCAAGGAGGATCTCGTCTTCGACCTCAAAATCGACCCCTGTCTCTTTGCTGGCGAGCCTGACGACCCCGATCACCCTGCTCTCACCAACGAGCGGCGCGGCCAAATAACTGAAACGATCGACTTCCTCGGGCCAGAGGTTACGCCAGCGAAGGTCATCGCCAAATTGAGCAAGCTCGAGTTGGTCGCGCGTGTCGCGCAGACGAAGCGTTGTCGCGTGCTTGGCGACCCAACCGGTTAGGCCCTCGCCAAGTTCATATTTCGGTACTTCGTCAGGTCGCTGCTTAATACCAGTGGTCGCTGCCAGTGTCAGGGTGTCGCTTCCAGGACGTATCAGAAAAATGGAACATCCCGAAACGCCAACAAGATTTCTTAGGCGGTCGACAGCGCCATCGCATAATGTCTTTTCGTCACTTTCACGGGCAAGAAAGCGCTCTAGATCGTGGAGCCACGTTACCTTCAGCAAAGCGAACCGGGCGAGTAGATTCGAGCACTCTGCCGTCAGACGAAGTAACAGTGAGACATGATCAGACTGGAATGCGGATCGCTCGAAGGCATCGAGGCTTAGGACCGCCGCTATTTCTTCACCAAGAGATATCGGCACGGAAACATGTGACTGAACGTCAGGCCACAGTGGCTGGAAGTCCCCTGCTCCCGATACGTCTTCAATGAGATACGGTCGGCCCGTTCGGACAACATGGGCCCAGGCACTTGGCTCGTCATACTTGTACACACGCTGAAGAATCGCATTTGTCCACCCATCACCCGCAGTGACGTAGAAGGTGGAGTGTCGGCATCCCCGGTCACAGAGCCGAACGCTTCCGCGCTTCGCTGGCGTCGTCCGCATGGCCTCTTGCAGTAAGGATTCGTAGAGTTCGTGCTGGGCGGCCGCAACGTCGAAACCATTGCTCAGTTTTCGTCGCGTCAACTCCAAAACTATACTAGGCCATGCGGACATGGGCTGCCGGTCAGCGGATTGGCCCTCAGCGTGCGTTCCGGCTTGTTCGCTGCTCTTCATTTTCGTTCTCCAGTCGTGGCGGATGCCACCGGAATGAGGCGCCGCAGCGCCCCCCGAGAGGAGGCGACCGGGCGAAGAGCCTCAGACGTGAGTCGGGCTCGTTTCGGGCTTTGTCTTGTTCGAGCATCTTGCCTCTCCACGCCTTGAAACTAGGCAACCGGAATGCCGAACAAGCCAGAGGGGACGACGGTGGAAAATCGACTGAATTTAAAAGGGTTGTACCGGGATCGCTATCAAATCTACTCACGAGATGTAGGCAAATCCCAACACTTGCCGTTGGGATCTTCTGACGGAGGATCCTCCGCAGGACCGTAAATCGCTGCCCTGGTCCCACAGAGGCCCACGAGGATCAGCGGTTGTGGCACACCCTCCGAGCCTGGGCAATCCTACAGCGTTGAAGCTCTCATGAATGTGGGACGGGTTTGGAAAAAGGTGGCAAGTGATTTAAAATGAATATACTAGCAAATGTCGGGGCGTCGCGCAGCCCTGTAGCGCGGTGCCTCAGGCCCAGGGGGTCGGCAGTTCGAATCTGCCCGCCCCGACCATGCGTAAATAACTTATTTCATTGCAATGGCCGCCGACAGCCGGACTCACTAGCGGCTTCGACTCCGACGGGATCAGCCAGCGAATCTAGACTCGACACAGCCTCTAACACCTGGGTCAAGGGAGAGAACATCTCCGGCCAGGGGTTGATGGCGGAGCACATCCGGATCGAGACCCTGCCGGGCGGTCGTCACGTAGAGGGTATCGAGATCCGGTCCGCCGAAAGCACAGCTCGTGGGCTGCTGCACCGGCAAGCGCGTGATCCGGTCCAGTCGGCCATCGGGCGCGAAGCGAGCCACTGACCACCCTCCATATAGTGCGCACCACACGAAGCCCTCGCAATCGACCGTCGCGCCATCGGGGACTCCCGGAGGGGTGATCGTCGCGAAAACCCGCCGCGAACCGATCTCACCGGCGCGATCGACGCCGAACGCCCAGATTACTCCCTGGCGCGAATCTGAAAAATACATGGTGCGACCGTCGGGTGCCCAGCAGAGGCTGTTGGGGATACAGATGCCAGAAAGCTTCTCTTGCAGGCGATGCTGCGGGTCGAAACGATACAGGGAGCCTTCCGGTCCGCACGTCCGGTCATTCATCGAACCCACCCAGAAGCAGCCCGCCGCATCACACCGGCCGTCATTGAATCGCATGTCGGGCTGATCGGCGTGCAATCTCACCAGAAAGGTGCAGCTCGCATCGGAGATATCGAAAAGACCGATTCCGGAGCGAAGCGCAAGAACCAGTCCACCCGAGGCGCGAAGGCCTATTGATCCTACCTTCTCCTCCAATGCCCAGCTTCGGCGAGTATCGGAGGCGGGATGCCATTGGTGAACCAGCCGGCCCGTTATGTCAGCCCAATACAGGCAACCGCACTTGGAATCCCAGACGGGGCTCTCGCCCAGACTATCGTGCGTTGCGACAGCCACTTTAATCTGCGACATGGTTTCGATCAACCCTCACGCGGGTCCCTCCAGTGGCGTGACAGGCCGAGCCGGCCCACATCCTGGAGCGGCAAGGCATCAGAAGCGTTTGTAGCGCTGGAAGACTTCGACCGGGTCGTCTCCGCGGGCGAAATCGTGGCGGGCCTGGTCTTCGAGTCCCTTGATCCGCTCGCACTCCTGGAGAACCGGTAGTGTCAGGTCCTTGGGAACCACCACAACTCCATCCTCTTCGCCGAAAATGAAGTCTCCGGGATTGACTTCCACGGTCTCCGTCAGCTCGCCGGAGATGCGAATGGGAACCTGGCACTTGAGCATGGTATAACGCCCAAAGGCTTCGATGGGACAGCGATAGCGGGCAAAAACCGGAAAACCCATGGCGATCAGGTGGCCGGTGTCGCGGGTTCCACCATCGATCAGCGCGCCAACCGCTCCGTGGGCGCGCGCCGTGGTGGCGCTGAGCTCTCCGTAAATGGCAACGTTGAACGGGGTTCCTTGATCGCGGACTTCGACGCAGGGATACTTCATACTGCAAACCATCTTCATGCGTGAGTGGCGGCCGGCCTCGTCGCGTTCGGCGGTGAGTGTGCCCTTCACCGTGAACGCGGGGCCCGCCAGCTTCATACCCGGCGCCAGGGCCGCCAGGTGGTGACTCAACGCCTGGTTGGGATATCCCAAGCCCTCGAGCACGTCGTACACCGCGCCCGCGTAAAGCCGCTGGTAGCGCGCGCAGATTTCTTCCATGTTGATGATTGCCGTTTTCTTTGTTGAATCCATTTGATTACCCTGGTCGAAGTTTTCCAGCTAGAGCAAAAGAAGTCCTCCATCGACGTAGATGGTCGTGCCTGTCACATAGTCCGACTCGGAAGAAGCCAGAAAAACCGCCGCTCCGACGATGTCCTCGGGATCTCCGATCCTGCCCACCGGAATCTGCCCGATCAGCCGATCGCGCCGGGCGGGTTCGGTGAGGTGTTTCCGGTTCATGTCCGTGAGAATGGCGCCGGGAGAAATCGCGTTGACGTGGATGTTGTATTCCGCCAGCTCCAATGCGAGTGATTTCACCAGCATCATCATCCCGCCCTTGCTGATGGAATAGATGGCGCGGTTGCGCAGCGGTTCCACGTCATGGACGCTCGAGATGTTGACGATCTTTCCGCCGCCCGAGCGCATCATCGCGGACGCCGCTTTACAACTCAAGAAGTAAGCTCCCTTGAGATTCACGCCGATGGTTCGCTCCCAGGTTTCCAGGCTGGCTTCGAGCACGGGTTCGTGGATCTCGATGCCGGCGTTGTTCACCAAAATGTGCAAGGCGCCGAATTCCTGGAGCGCCGCCGCGATCAGGGTCTCGTGGTCTTCCAGGCTGGAGACGTCCGCTCGAACGGCCACGGCCTTTCCGCCGCTCGCCCGGATGCTTTTCGCGGCGTCGTCCGCCGCCTCTCGGGACCGGCTGTAATTCAGAACTACGGCGGCGCCTTCGCGCGCGTAACCGAGCGCGATGGCGCGGCCAATTCCGCGTCCGGCGCCGGTTACGATCGCCACCTTTCCCTGGAGTCTCATGCCATCACCTCGACACGGGCATTCGCCGCTCTTTCTTTCAAGAGAACCCGAAGAATTAAAGCCCCGACGAGGTGCAAGGATCCGGCCGCCGCAAAAACCACGGCATAGGAGTAGTGGGAAAGCAGAAAGCCCACCACCGGAGTGAACAAGACGCCGCCGAAACTCCCGGCGCTGCCAATCAAACCAAGCACCGAGCCTACCGCCTTCTCGGGAACGACGTCGGGAATCATGGCGGCGGTATTGATGAACCAGGAGTACACCACGAAGGCCATCACGGCGATCAGAAAAATCGCCGTGCCGGCGGAGTGCGCCCGGCTGGTCAGCATTCCCAGCGGAGCCATGCCCGCCGATATGTAAAGAATGAGCGCCCTGGCGCGAGCCGGCGACACGCCTCGCGCGATCAGCATGTCGGAAGCGTGCCCGCCTGTCATCCCGCCGATCGCCCCCGCCACAAAAGGTATCCAGGCATACAGGCCGATATCGGCCAAGCTGAATCCGCGTTCCCTCCTCAAATACTCCGGAATCCAGAAAAGGTAAAAGTACCAAACCGGGTCGGAAACGAACCGCGAGAGGACCAAGCCGAGTACATTGCGGTTCTTTAACAGAGAGGTCCACGGCACGGTGCCCTTTTCGGCGGCCTCCTCGCCGGCTTCCAACTGCTGCAATTCCTCGCGGGTGATGCCGGGATACTGCGCCGGCACGCGGTAGATGGCCAGCCAGCCGGCCAGCCACAGCAGGCCGAGAGACCCGGGGATCAGGAACGCTGCGCGCCATCCCAACAGCAGCGTTACGCCGGCCACCATGGGAGGCGCGATGATATTGCCAACGGCGCCGCCGGAAGAGAAGAACGCGATGGGCAGCCCGCGTTCCGCCTTGGGAAACCAGCGCGCGGTGGCGCGCAGCGCGGCGGGATAATTTCCAGGCTCGCCCACGCCAAGCAGGAAGCGAATCACGCCCAGGCTCCAGGCGCCCTGCGCCAGCGCCGTCAGCATGGTGCAGATCGACCACCACAGAATGCAAGCGGCCATCCCTATTCGTTCGCCGATCCAGTCCACCAAGCGGCCGCCCACGGTGTACATCACCGTGAAGGACACCATAAAGGCCGTGACAATGTTGGAATAGCCTTGCACGCTCAGATGGAACTGGTCTCGCAGCAGCGGGGCCAGGATCGACAGCGTCTGCTTGTCGACCACATTGAGAACGGTCGAAAGGGTCAGCCAGGCGGCGATCACCCACCGCATTCTTCGGTAGTTCAAGCCGAACGTCAGGAACGGTCCCACGGGTTGCTCGCTTCCTCATCCATCCTTGCGCACATCGGTGCCCGCCGCCAGAGGCGTAATACCGCCCCGCCAAAGGCTTAGAAGGTGAACCGGGCTACAAGTTGCAGGACGCGCGGGCTGCGCACGCCGTTGATCGTGCCGAAACCGCTCTTGTTCAGAACCCCGGTGGAGCTGTACGCCGGGTTCGTAATCGTCGGGTTGTTGATGCCGGCAAAGTTGATGGTGCTGTTGACGCCGCTGAACTGCGTGTGGTTGAACACGTTTCGGACACCCTCGACGCGGAGTTGGAGCTTGGCCTTCTCGGTGATCCGTATGTTCCTTTGCACCGCCATTTGCCACTCGTTTACGCCCGGTCCCACCAGGTAGTTCTTGGACGACTCCGTGCCGATGCTGCCCACCTGCGGCGGCAGGAATACCGCGGGATTGATACGGTTATACGGATCGCTCGAGGTGCCCTTGAGCGGATCGCCGACTATGACCACGCGCGCACCTTGGTCCGATCCGGTAAGTTGCTGGCTGCCATAGCTGGGAATACTGAAGCCCACCGTATAGGGCGTCCCGTTGCGGAAAGTTGTGAGGCCCGAAAGCTGCCAGCCGTCGAATACGGCACGGGTCGCCGGATTGTTGAGCGGTCCCCAGTGGCTGGCTCCCGGCAACTGGTAGACGTAGTTAAAGGTCAAGTTCAGGGGAATGTTGAAGCTGCACGGCGCGTACAGCGCGTAACGCGACAGGTTATCGATGCGGAAGCTATCGCCGTCGCCAAAAGCCGTGCCCAGGCATTTGCTCCAGGTGAACGCGCTTGCCAGGAAGAGCCCCTTGCCGAACCAGCGGTCCACCTTGACCTGCATGGAATTAAAGTTGGCGGTGGCGCCGAAACCCTCCTCCGTGATAGTGCTGTACCCCTGATAGGGCGCCAGGAAATTCGCGCTGTAGGCGTTCGAGCCGAGAATCGCCGTCGGGCTCGACTTCACCTTGGTGGGGTCCTGATTCTGCGGGAGAAAGTAGCCGCCGTACGGCACCGCGTTCAGGTTGATCGTCTCCATCAGATGACGGCTGATGGATCCCACATAGGCTGCATCCAGCCGGATGGCCGAGGGCAGCTTGGCCTGGATGCCGGCGCTGTAGTTGACCACCGTGGGGATGTTTCCGTTGTAGTCGATCGCGCTGAGGCTGAACGGGCTCAGATACTGGGTGCTCTTGGCAATATTGGTAGCAAGATCGTTGTATATCGTGGATTGCAGAATCGCGGGCGGATTGATAATCATGTTGAAAATGTCATTGCCCATATAGCGGTCGTAGTAGACCCCGGCGCCAGCGCGGAAAACCAGGTTGTGGCTGCCGGTGACGTCCCACGCCAGGCCGGCGCGCGGCGCCCACAGAATGCCTGGGCTCTTCATCAGGTATGGGCTGATGCCTTTCCCGGCCTGCAGGACGCCGTCGCTGAAGCTGCCCGACCCCGGCACGATCAAGCCGATCAGGGTCGCCGGTACGGTTTGTCCCGTGGCGCGGTCGATCCCCACCCGGTTGCCGCTGGCGTCCAGTGTCGGCCAGTAGAGCCGCACGGCTTGCTTGGGATCGTACAGGTTCGGCAGGAAATTGGCGGTATTCTCACCCTTGTCGTAATACGGCTGGATATAGTAGGCGCGGACGCCATAATTGACTGTGAGCCGCGGCATCGCCTTCCAACTGTCCTGCACGTAAAACTCGGCGTTGGTATAGCGATACTGGCCCACCAGGTACTGGTTTGCCTGAGTGAAGGAATAGAAAGTGCCGATGGCCGCGTTGGCGAAGCCGAAGTTGGTGTCATACGGGTCGGCGCTGTTGTCGCCAAAGTCGTAATGCCCGCCGGTCTTGGCGTAGGCGCTCTGGTTCTTGCGGTTTCTGTGAATGAAGGCCCCCGCCTTGACCAGGTGCTTGTTGAAGACCTTGCTGAAGTTGTCGATCCATTCAATGGTGGAATTATAGGTCTTGAATGGAGTCCATTCGCCGCCGCCGGTGTCGAGCGAGGGGGCGTTTTGAATGCGCGTGCCGTTGAAGCTGATTCTGGGGATCCAGTCTTCGTAAGGGGTGTAGAGAGTCGGCAGGTTGATGCCGGTGGTTGCGCGCGTCAGGGCGTTCGGGTCCGTCGGCAGCACCGTCACCGGATGGTGCGCGATGTCGAACAAGGCTTCGTTCACCATGGTCGGGCTGATGGTGGTGGTCGCGTTCAAGGTCAGAACGTAGCCGGGGTGCTTGTACTGAATGGGGGTCAGCGGGAAGCTGGGGCACAACGAATAGCCCGAGGGGCAGTAAACCCCGGTGAGAGCGTCGCTCGGCAGGTTCGTCAGAGACCCCGAGAACCGCCATTTCGCCGTGGCGTTGTAGTCCATCTTCAGATGCTGCTCGTGGCGCGGCTCCGAGCTGGAAACCTGGGACTGGTAGTTATAATTGACCTGCCCGCTGACGTTGGGCAGCGGGTAGAGGTTGAGCACGGCCAGGCCGGGCGCGTACAGCCGGCTCTGCGGAATCACGTTGCCCGGGAAGGCCGCTCCGTTGCTCAGAGAGTCCTTGATGGTGACGGGAGTCGTCGAGTTATTGTTGGTCAAGCTCTTCGAAAAGTCCCCCTGGCGCTCGAGCGCCGTCGGCATCGTGACCTTGTGCAAGGTCTCGGGAATCAGTTGCTGCTGATACTCCTCGCTCCAGAAGAAGAAAAGCTTGTTCTTGGCGGTGTTGAATCGATGCGGGATGTAAACCGGCCCGCCAATGGTGTACCCCTCGTAGCTGAAGTGGTAGCCGGCGCGCGGGAGTGGAGCCGCCGCCGTCGAGTCGCGGTTATTGATCCAACTGTTAGCGTTGAGGCCCCGATCGCGGAAATACCAGTAGCCGCTGCCGTGAAAGCTGGCGCTGCCGCCCTTGGTTACCACGATGATCTGGGCGCCCGAATTCTTGCCGTATTGCGCGTCGAAGTTGCTGGTCATGACCCGGAACTCCTGCACTGTGTCCAGGCTCACGGTGGCCATCATCTTGGTGTTGCTGCCGGTGTCGATATTGCTCGCGCCGTTCAGCGAAACGTTGAACGTGGTGCCGCGCGCTCCGTTGGAATAGATGTTTCCCGTCTGGTTGTTGGCCGTCGAGAAGTCGCCGTCGGTATACATGCCGGGGACCAGGGTCAGCAGCGCGAGAAAGCTACGGCCGTTCACCTGGGTGTTCTCGATTTGCGTGCCGACGATGCTGGTGGCCTGCTCGGCGGACTCCGCCTGGAGTTGCTCGCCCTGCGCCACCACCTCCACGGTCTGGGTTATTTGCCCGACCTCCAGAGTGATGTGGCCAACTGAGACGCTGGTGTTGTTGGTAACGACAATATCCACCTGCTGGTATTTCTTGAAGCCGGCCTGCTCGACCGTGAGCGAGTACCTGGCCGGCGGCATGTCCACGATCACAAACGCGCCGGACGCGTCCGTCTTGGCGCTGAAGGCCACGTTGGTCTCCATATTCTTGACGGTTACACTGGCCCCAACCATTGACGCCCCTTGAGCGTCCACGACGTTGCCGGAAAGCGAACCGCTCGTCGTCTGGGCAAAAGCCATCGCCAGAGCGGCTGCGAAGACAAGCGCAAGTCGAATCAGAGAACGCATATTCATCCTTTCACGTGCTTGACGAGAACTCCTGGGAGCCTGCTACCTCAGGATGAACATAAGACCGGGATGTCCGCAATGCAATTGAATTTTTTTCAAAGATCGTTCACTTTTGGCTAATCCTCACCAACGGTGTCCGGCTGAGGGAGCCGGCCTGACTGTTCACTCGCGGTGAAGCGCGCTTGAGAAATGGTGAATTGCATCCATGGCGGTTGTCCGGGATGATGGGAGCGTGGAAAAATCCACGGATGGCGGAGGTGCACGGAGATGGCCCGCATGAGTCGCAGAAACTGCATCCAAGGAACGCTCGCGGCATTGACCGCGGCGGCGGCGCCGGCTTCCAGCGCGGCAGCGGTCACACCCATGCGAAAGCCCGCGGACCCCAATCGCCGGGGTATCCAGCTCGCCGAGCTGTTCGGGTTGGATGAAGATCACAAGATCCGTCTCGCCAGCCAGATCGGCATCACGCATGCCATTGTGGGGGTCTCGCCGGCGCTCAGCCAGATCCCCCGCGTCCGCTACCTCGAAGCCGTGCGGAAGATCAAGGCTGATTTCCAGGCTGCCGGCATGGTTTTCGCAGGCGTGGAGAGCCACCCGGTGCCGGCCGAAAAGATCAAGCTCGGGTTGCCCGGCCGCGACGAAGAGATCGAGAATTACGTGGCCGCCATCCAGGCGCTGGGCCAGGCCGGCATTCCCATGGTCTGTTACAACTGGATGGCCGGTATCGGGTGGTACCGCACCAAGACCGACATTCCCGCGCGCGGCGGCGCATTGATCAGCGAATTTGACTACCAGGCTGCCAGAAACCAGGGGCTCACCCAATGGGGCGAGGTGAGCGAGGAAAAGCTCTGGAGCAATTTGGAATACTTCCTGCGGGCGGTGATTCCGGTTGCGGAGCGGGCGGGCGTGAAAATGGCCCTGCATCCCGACGATCCGCCCGTCTCCCCGCTTCGGGGCATCGGCCGCATCTTGACCAGCGCCGCCAACTATCGCCGCATCTTGGACATGGTGCCCAGTCCGGTGAATGGAATCACCTTCTGCCAGGCTAACTTCAAGCTGATGGGCGAAGACATTGCCGCTCTGGCCCGCGAGTGGTGTGCGCGGAAAAAAATCTTCTTCGTGCATTTTCGCGACGTGGAAGGCACGCGCGAGCATTTCCGCGAGACCTTCCACGACAACAGCCCGGTCGATCTGGCGCAGATGCTGCGCATCTACCACGAATGCGGATTCGAAGGCCCCATTCGGCCGGACCACGCGCCCACGCTGGACGGGGAATCCAACGACCGCCCCGGCTACGCCATGGGCGGGAAGGTGCTCGCCATCGGTTACATGAAGGGCGCGATGGACGCGCTGGGTATTCCGTACGTGTAAGGTTGCGACGCGCGCGTCAACCGCGCGCATCATTCACTTCCGGTGAAACGTGCTACTTTGTCCCTGGTGGAACTAAGGGAGCTGCGCAGCCTCGTCGCGGTGTCGGAACTGGGGAGCATCTCGCTGGCCGCCGAACAACTGCACCTGAGCCCGCCCGCCATTCACAAGCAGCTCAAAATTCTGGAGGCGGAGCTGGGCGTTCCGCTGTATGAGAAGGTCGGGCGGTACTTGCAGCTCACACAAGCGGCCGAAGTCCTTCTCCCCTATTTGAAAGACCTGCTGGCGCAGTACGACTCGGCGCTGTCAGCCCTCGAGGAATGGAAGGGCATGAAGCGGGGTCTGGTGCGCATCGGCACGGGACCTACCAGCTACGTGCTGCCGATTATTCTGAAGAAGTTCCGCCGCGCCAATCCCGGCGTCGAGCTGCTGGTCGAGACGGGGAATACGCCCGTGCTCCTGGAGGATCTGAGCAGGGGCTCCCTCGATCTGGCGCTGGTGGTTTCCGCGGATCTGGTCGAAAGCGGTGGTTTTTCCGTGGAGGCCTCCTGGGATTTCGAGCTGGTGCTGGTATCGCATTTGCGCCAGCCGCCACGGCAGCCGCGCCTGACGGATCTGAGCAACCTTCCTTTCATCCTGTTTCGCAAAGGCTCGCGCATGGAGGAGCCCATCGACCGTTACTTCGCGGCGCACGGATTCGAGCCCAACGTCGTCATGCGCTTTGACAACGCCGACTTCATCAAGTCCATGGTGCGGACCGGCCTCGGCATTTCCATGCTGCCATTGTGGGTTGTGAACCGAGACGTGAAAGAGGGGCGCCTGAGCATGATTCGTCAGGCCGAGCCGCCCCTGTACTCCAAAATCGCGCTAATCCGGCGGAAATCGAGCTATGTGCCGCGTTCGGTGCAGGCCTTTATCGCCACTGCGCGCAATCTCGAACTCAAGAACCTGCGCCTGCTCCGGGCAGCCGTTCCGGCCCGCCGCGCTCGATTCAATAAGAGTTAAAGATCATTTACGACAATTCAATAGGTTGGCGGGCCGTGCCCATGCTACTATCCCCGCAGGAACGGACGTGACATGCGACTTGTAAGTGGGTTGATGTGTTTACTGGCGCTGGCGCCGGCCGGGCTGGCGGCCCAGGAGGCGAATTCCGGCAAGGGCGAGGTGTACGTGGTGCCGTTTTCGCATCTCGACCTGTATTGGGGCGGCACGCAGGAAGAGTGCCTGAGCCGCGGCAACCGGATCATCACCAGGGCGATTCAACTGGCGGAGCGCAATCCGGAGTTTCGCTTTCTCCTCGAGGACGAGGTCTTCGTCGCCAATTTCGTGGATAGCCAGCGCGGGACCGCGGAGCTGGACGCGTTCCAGCGCCTGGTCAAGGCGGGCCGCATCGAGATCGCGCCGAAGTGGGCGGCCATCTATCAGAATCTCCCTCGCGGAGAGGCACTGGTGCGCAACCTGGTGTACGGAAAACGGTACGCGCGCGAGGTGTTGGGGGTGAATCCGCAGGTCGCGCACCTGGGGGACATCCCGGGGTACACCTGGCAGTATCCGCAGATTCTGAGCAAGGCCGATACGCCTTACATGGTGATCACGCGCATGGCACCGGCGGACCGGTCGCTGTTCCGCTGGAAGGCGCCGGACGGATCGTCCGTCCTCGCCTGGCACGCCATAAAGGGCTACGGCTGGGGCGTCGACCTGGGGTTGCATCGCGACCTGGATGACGCGCGGTTTGCGAGGATCGCGAGCGATTTGGCCATTGTGCAGGCCACCACTACCGGCCCCATCTACCTCGGCTGGGGAACCGACCTCTGGGCGCCCAATCAGAAGCTCATCGACAACATTACGGTGCTGAACCAGCGTTTCGCGCGCGAGCACTTTCGCCTGGCGACTCCCGAGGAGTATTTCCGCGCGGCGGCCAAGACCAAGGGAATCCCGGAAGTGAGCGGTGAGATCCCGTCTTCATGGGCCAACCTCATCACCTCGATGAGCCACTTGTGGCCCCCGGTAATCGCCGCCACCGATACGCTCGTGAACGCGGAGAAATTCGCCGCCATCAATTACGCGCTGGGCTACGCCGAGTATCCGCAGCAGGAATTCGAATCCCTGTGGAAAAAGGCCCTGGAATCGATGGACCACAACAATTACGGGCAGGGCGGCGACATCGGAGACGAGCGCAAGGTGGGCTACGCGCAGGCCGCCTCGTTGCAGGCGGGCCGAATCCTGCGCGAATCGCTGCGCAATATCGCCGAGCGCGTGCGGCAACCGTTTCCGAGGAGCGCGGCCATGGTGGTGTTCAACCCGCTGAGCTGGACGCGCGACGACGTGGTCAGGGCGCACGTCACGCTGTACGGCGATGTGGCGCCGGGCGATTTGGCGGACTACAAAAAGGCCATGCGCCTGGTGGATGAGAAAGGCGCATCCACCCCTTTCCAGGTGAAACAATACAGCGAGAACATCTCGCGCGCGGTGGAGCTCGAATTCATCGCGCGCGGTGTTCCGTCGCTCGGCTATAAGACCTACTACCTGACGCCGGCGGATCAGCCCGACGCATTCCCTAACGCCTGCAATCTCAAGCTGGACACCGACAACGACGCCCGCCAGCCGCGTCGCGTCGTCGGGTCTCACGTTCTGGAAAACGAATACTACCGGGTCACCGTCGACCGGGCCACCGGCCGCATTGAAATCTTCGACAAAGATCTGGGCCGCACCGTGGCCAAGGACTTGGAAATTGCGGCCGCCGAAGAGCGGGGCGGGAATTCGCTCAACATCGAACCGCAAACCGGGCGGACCATCATCAACGTGATCGGCGGCGTGGAACTGGAGGCCAACGGGCCTGTCCAGACGGTGATGCGGATCACCGGGGACGTGGCCGGCATCCCCATCATCCAGAGGCTCACCCTCTACCGGGGGCTGAAGAAGGTCGATCTCGAGAACACCGTGGATTGGAAGCCGGGCCGGTTTCTGAAAATCGAGCAGGTTTTCCCCCTCCAGCAGGCCAATACGGAAGTGCGAAACGGCATTCCGTTTGGGTCGGCGGCCACGGCCGATTTGATGCCGAATGCCGGCCCGCGGGCCGGCGACGAGGTGCCGCGAGACATTTGGAAGGGGTGGCGCCAGATCCAGGATTGGGTGTTTGCGGGAACCGGCGAGTGGGGCATTACCGTCAGCGCCGACCACCAGTTGGTCACCGTGGGCGATGCCGCGCTGCGGGCTGCCATGCTTCGCGGCACGCGCTTCAATCCGCTGAACATCGTGCGCGACGGCAGAACGGTTCTGCTGCAACAACCGCCGGCCGGCACGTATGTTTTCCGCTATTCTTTCACGTCCGGCAAGGGCGGCTGGGCCGCCGGCCAATCCTGGCGCGCGGGAATGGCCTTCAATGCGCCCTTAATCCCGGTCAGCGCGGTGAACGACCTGTCGCAAAAGAGCCTGCCGCCGGAACAGTCGTTCTGCTCGGTGGATGGGGACAACCTGGTGATCAGCGCGCTGAAGAGGGCCGACCGGGATGGAACCATCGTTCTGCGCGTGTTCGAGATGCATGGCGACGCGGTTCGCACGCCGGTGCGCTTTCTGGGCCAAGAGCGCAGCTTCCGGGTGGCCAACATGCTGGAGGAAGATCTCCCTGGCGTAGCCGTCAAGATCCTGACCCTGGGGCCGTCTGCAATCGAAACCGTCAAGGTGAGGGTGCCATGACGCGCGGCATTCGGCTGGTGCTGTGGGCGCTACTGCTGGGCGCGACGGCGGGCGCACAGGAGCCGGAGGTCTTCCTGACTCCCTTTTCGCACCTCGATTTTTATTGGGGAGGCACGCGCGAAGAGTGCCTGGCGCGCGGCAACTACATCATCGCCAAAGTCATCAAGCTGGCAAAAGAATCGCCGCAGTTCCGCTTCCTGCTGGAGGATGAAGACTTCGTCGCGAACTTCGTGGAAACGCACCAGGGCCGGCCCGAGTTGGAGGATTTGAAGCGCCTGGTGAAGCAGGGACAGATCGAGATCGCGCCCAAGTGGGCCGCCATTTTTTCCGGGCTGCCGGACGGCGAAATCCACGTCCGCAATTACACCTTGGGAAAGCGCTATGCGCAGCGCGTCTTCGGGGTGGACCCGCAGGTTGCGCATTTGGCCGATATCCCGGATTTCACGCCGCAGTTTCCGCAGATTCTCAGCCAGGTGCGAGTGCCTTTCCTGGTGATGACGCGGATGGGGCCGTCGGACCACTCGCTGTTCCAATGGAAGGCGCCGGACGGCTCGACAACGCTCGTGTGGAACACGCTGAAAGGCTACGGCTGGGGCACGTTTCTGACCTCGAAAACCACTTCCGATGCCGAAAAACAGGCGCGCTTTCGCAAAGACCTGGCGGACGTGCGGCCCACGGCGCCAGGCCCCATTCTGATGCACTGGGGCACCGACCTGTGGGCGCCGCCGGACGATTTTCTACAGCGCATCCAGGCCTTCCAGCAGACCTCGCCCGCGCCACTGAGGGTGGCAACGCCCCTGGAATTCTTCCGGCGCGTGGAAAAAACGCCGGGGCTCGCGGAGCTTTCCGGCGAGATTCCCACTTCCTGGCCCAACATCGTTTCCTCGCTGCCGCACCTGTGGCCCCAGATTGTGCCCGCCACCAACACGCTGCTGGCGGCGGAAAAGTTCGCGGCCATCGATTACGCGCTGGGATACGGCGAGTATCCCGAGCGGGATTTCGAAATGCTCTGGCGAAAGCTCGTGGAGGCCATGGACCACAATCACGACGGCCAGGGCGGCGCGCAGGCCGACGGCAGAAAGGCCGAGTACGAGCAACTGGCCATGCTGCGCGGCGGCGAAATTTTGCGCGATTCCCTGCGCAACATTGCCGAGCGCGTGCGGATTCCGGCCGGAGGCGGAGTTTCCGTGGTGGTCTTCAATCCGCTTTCCTGGCCGCGCGATGACGTGGTGCGTGCCCACGTGACGCTGTTCGGCGACCCCGCGCCGGGGGACATCGCCGCCTACCGCAAGGGCATGCGCCTGTTGGACGAAACCGGGCAGGCGATTCCATTCCAGGTGGAAGAGTCCAGCGAAAACATCTCGCGCGCGCTGCAACTGGTATTTACCGCCAAGGGCGTCCCCTCCTTGGGTTACAGGACCTACTACCTTGCCAGTGCCGATCAGCCGCAGGCGTGGCCCGAGACGGCGCAGATCCAGCTCGATTCGGACAACGATCGCCGCGACCCGCGTCGTGCGCTGGGGGCCGACACGGTGGAGAACGCCTTCTACCGCGTGACCATCGACCGCGCCACCGGCCGTGTCACGTTGTTCGACAAAGCATTGAACCGCGATGTGGCGCGAGATATGGAAATTTCGGCGGTGGAAGAGCGCGGCGGCAACTATATCGGCATCGAACCGCCCAGTGGCCGCACGGTGGTGGCGGTGGTGGACGAGGTGCGCGTGGAAGAGAACAATGCCGTGCGCGCGGTAGTGCGCATCACCGCCCATGTCGCGGATATCCCCGTTTCCCAGAAGCTGACGCTTTATCGCGACCTCGATCGCCTGGACGTGGAGAACACCGTCGAGTGGAAGAGCCCGCGCCTGCTCCGCATCGAACAACTCTTTCCAGTTGCCGCGAAATACCCGGCCTTTGATTATGGCGTCCCGTTCGGCGCGAATCGCGCGGATAACCTGATTCCCCATACCGGGACCCATCAACCCGACGAGATCAGCATGGACGACTGGAAAAGCTCCCGCCACATTCACGACTGGATTCGCGCCGGGGCGGCGGGTTGGGGCGTGACGATCGCGGCCGATCACCAGCAGATCCGCCTCGCCGGCAACGTGGTGCGCGCCGAAATGGTGCGGGGGACGCGCTTCACGTCCGTGAAGGTGGTGCACGGGGAGGAAGCCGCTTCGCCGCACTACCCACCGGCGGGGACGTACGTCTTTCGCTATTCGGTCTCCTCGGGGGCGGGCGATTGGAAGGCCGCCAAAGCATACCGGGAAGGCATGGCGTTCAACAACCCGCTGCTGCCGGTCAGCGTGGTGGATTCGCTCTCGGCAAAATCGCTGCCGCCCTCGCAATCCTTCTGCTCGCTGGATCGGGATAACGTGGTGATCAGCGCCTTGAAGAAGGCCGACGGCGATGCCTCCGTGCTGCTGCGAGTTTACGAAATCGAAGGCCGGCCGGAGGAGGTGACGGTGAACTTTTTGGGAACTGTCCCGGCCTTCACCCGGACCAATCTACTGGAAGAAGACCTCCAGCAGCCGGCCCGGAAGACGCTGCAACTGCGTCCATACGAGATCGGCACCGCGAGACTGGCGCGGGGCACGGCGCAGGAACGCTAGCGCCGCATAGCGCGGACTACCGAGTGGCCCGAGGCCACTCGGTAGTCTAGAATTAAGAGAGAGCAGTAAAGTCGGGGCGTAGCGCAGCCTGGTAGCGCACCTGCCTTGGGCGCAGGGGGTCGGCAGTTCGAATCTGCCCGCCCCGACCAATTATTTCAATGAGTTACAGCCATTCTTGGGCCTCCTAAGAACTTCACTGTAGTCGATTTTGTAGCTGCGGCTTTCCTCAAGATTCAACAGCCATCGAAGTTCCAAACGAAAAGGGGCAATTCCCCGCGGGGAGGCCGAACTGGTGTATACTCGGTCGAAGCCGAAAGCCAAATTCCTGATGAAGGCCGAAATTCGACCAGAAGATGGGCTATGATTGGTGGAACTGGCACAGAGCGAGGCGGAGTCGGTCGCAGCTCCCGCGGGGGACCATGACGTGAACGAGCCATGGCACGATTGGGTACCAGGCGTATTGAACAAAACGCAGATGGACACCCTTTTGCAATATGGACTGGTCACGACGCGCGGCAGCGGCAAAAGTCTTCCGGACCTGTCATCCCTCGATCTCTCACTGTCCAATGAGGCCTACAGGATGATTCCTGGGGCTGTGAAGCCAGTCGGCGACAAACCATACGGCTGGTTCGTTAAGACAGAGCACCTTGCTCGGGAACTCTCCCCAGAACCGGACGGGTCATTCTTGCTGGAGGCCAAGGGGACCTACGTCTTCAAATTAAATGAGCGACTGGAGAGGGGCCTTAGTGAGATTGATGTCCACGGCCAGGCGACCGCTAAGAGCTCTGTTGGACGTGTCGATGTACTCACGCGCCTCATCGTTGACGGGATGGTCACCTACGAGTCCTTCGACCCGGTGGGGCTAAGGCGCGGATCAGGCGACATGTACCTCGAGGTCACACCAATTACGTTTCCGGTCAGGGTGTGCCCGGGAATTTCGTTGTCGCAACTGAGATTCTTTTATGGCGCTCCGGTCGACCTCCGGAGTGAAGTCCTCTACCGCACCATATTCAACGACCCCGACAAGAATGATGGAACCCTGAACGTGGACCTCCAAAACACGGATGTCGGCGGGCTGCCGGCGGCAGCTTTCCGCGCAGAGTCGAGCAGCCCGGAGGAAACCATACCATTGTGGATTACGGACACACCACCCGACCCATGTAGGCACTGGAGCCTCAAGCAGTCAGAGAATGACCGGCTGACAATCGAGACCGAGCGCTTTTACATCTTGCGCTCGAAGGAGCGCATCGCGGTTCCTCCGGGCATAGCAGTCTATTGCCGGGCCAGCGACGAGACGATCGGAGAGATGCGGATCCACTACGCTGGCTTCGTCCATCCCTGGTGGGGGCTGAAACGAATGGATGGTACGCGGGGTACACCGCTTATCTTCGAGGTTCGGGGGCATCAGGTCAACGTAAGTCTTGCACACGGTGAACGAATGGCGACGCTGACTTTCTATCGGATGTCCCAAGATGCAGAGGAAGGGGAACCCACCGGATACGAGAGCCAGAAGCTGCAACTGTCTAAGTTCTTCGCTCCGTGGCCGGAGAGGTTGAGAAGGAGTGCCGATGGCAGACTTGAGGCAGCGTAGTTTTCAGCAGAATCATAGTCTCTTTGCGCTTGCGCCTAACTTTCGGATTGTGAAGGTCGGAAAGGCAGACGCCAAGTGGACTACCGATAACCTTCGGACGCTTGAATCGTTCGTAGTGGCCAGCGAGAATATGTACCCGAGCATAGGGCGCTGGTTTAAGGAAAAGGTTGTCCCCGGACTAAAAGCGTCCGAACGCATCGCCTATGTTGCCTACGAGGGCGAAGCGACAATCGCATCCGCCATCCTGAAGCTCGGTGCTAAATCTAAGTTTTGTCACCTACGAATCCACCGAGAGTTTCAAGACCTAGACCTAGGGCGAATGTTCTTTACTCAGATGACGCTTGAAGCTCGCCACTACGCCAAAGAGATACATTTCACACTTCCAGAAAGCCTCTGGTGCGCCAAGCAACACTTTTTCGAATCTTTTGGATTCAAGTCTCCAGATAAAGCTTACCGCCAGTACAGAAGCGGTGATGCCGAGTTGTCTTGTTCAGCTCCCCTTGCGGTGGTCTGGCGTTCTGCGCTTGAGGGTCTGCCCGATCTTGCAGCTAAGTTTTCTCCGTCAGGGTTTTCGCTTGATAACAGGATTCTGATTAGCATCAAACCAAAGTACGTCGAGCGCATTATTGCTGGGACGAAGCCTGTCGAAGTGCGCAAACGGTTTTCAGAACGTTGGCTAGGCTGCAGAGCTGTGTTGTACGGGTCGCACCCATTGAGCTCATTGGTTGGGGAGGCGACCATTTCAGCTATAAGTGTGGGCACTCCGGCACAAATCTGGTCGACATACGGCCCCCGAATTGGCGTAGAAAGGCGAGAGTTTGAGGAGTATTCTAGCGCGTCTAGCGAACTGAGTGCTATCGAACTGAGCGAAGTGACCCCGTACATGGAGCCGGTTAGTTTGGCACAGCTTTCCCATTTGATTAATTCTGATCTTCGGCCTCCTCAGTCCTTTTGCGAACTTAGGCCGGAGCGGGCCAACCCCTGGACCGCCGCGGTTGCGGTTGCGAGTCTCCTTCACGGAGGATTCCAGTGTCTCAGAGTCGCTCCGGAGACCACGGTGGAACAGGAACATTCGCGCACGGGTCACAATGTACTTGGCCCAAGCATGACAATTAAGGAAGTCCACAGGGAGACCGTCCGGAATTCGGCATAGCTGCGGAAGGCATGGCGGCTACATGTCGGCCAGCGTCGCCGACGTTTACCTCAGTTGAAGAGGAGAATCGGGCCTTTTCTGAAACCAGCCTTTTCGCTATTCTATAGGCAGCATGATTTGGGACTTTAAGACACTCCCATGGGACTGCCGAGTATGGCTAAACTGGACGCAAGGACGTTCGATGACTTCTTGCGCCGCGACAACCCCTTCGTCACGGCCGGGCCGTGCGTCTTTGATCTTCGCGGCGTTACGTTCGTCAGTCCGGCTGCCCTTGTTCAATTGACGGCGGCTTGCCATGCAATTCATCAACGTGGCCAAACCCCTGTCATTGCGATTGAGGATTCTTCGGTTAGGAGCTATCTCCTGCGAGCAGCGTTCTTTTCCGCACTGGAGGGTGTCGCCGACATCCAGCCGAGCCTGGTAAAGCCGTGGAATCGCATTTACGATCACATGCGCGGTTCCAATCCCATGCTAATTGAAGTCACCAAAATCGAATCAGGTGCGGCGCTCCCAAGCCTGCTCGACCAAGTGGTTGATGTCCTGAGGTTCCGGCTGAAGTACCGGAAAAATGACGCTTTCGACGTGGCAACGGCGGTTTCTGAGTTGTCCCAGAACACGTTCGACCACAACCAGAATACCTGCGGGTTCCTGGCTATGCAGGTGTACGGGAAGGGTGCCAAGCGCTTCCTGGAGATTGCCGTGGCAGACCATGGTTGCGGATTGGCTGCGACGTTGGGACGGAATCCTAAGAACCCAAGAGCCCTGTCCGATGTCGAGGCAATCAAGGAAGCCATCAAGCCTGGCGTCTCCGAGCATGACGACCCCACTCGTGGAACCGGCCTGTACCACCTGCTCGAAATCACCTATAAGCATGAGGGGTCCGTTCAGATTCGCAGCGGGTCCGGGATTGCGCGGTACCGAATGGACCGCAAGATGGGCTGGTACCTGTCCGTGCCGCCCATGCCGGGGGTACAGGTGGCCTTGACCCTCCCCAGCAAGGCGGCTTGACAGGACTTCCTGCTCTTGCTACAGTGTAGGTAATGGAACAGACATTCGCCCTAGGTGAATACGGCAAACACCTGTGGACCCGCGATTTGGCCCGCAAGATTCGGGTGCGTGTCGTGGAAGGTCTTGCTGAGCTGGCACCCGGCGATGTGCTGGTTATCGATGCGCAGGGTGTCGAGGTCTTTGACTTCTCGTTTGCCAACGAGCTTTTTGGAAAACTTCTCCTTGAGCTCCCCAAAGACCATTCCGGCAGGTTTGTGATCGTCGAACACCTGACTGCCTATACGCGGGAGAATCTCGCCAAGGCGCTTGAGAGCCTCGGCTTGGTCATCATCGAGCGCAAGGGGAAGAAGTTGGAAATGCTAGGCAAGGCGCACACCGTGGATCAGCAAACCTTCAACGTCATTGCCCAAGCGAAAGAGTCGATCACGGCTGCGGAACTGAAAGAGAAATTGGGAATCAATCTGAATGCGATGAACGAGCGATTGACGAAATTGACGGGTTTAGGCCTAGTTCGGCGGGAGAAAACCGTCTCTGGCGCTGGCCGGGAGCAGTATGAGTACAGAGTTTTAAGTTGATTTTTTTTACCCGCTTATACAGCAACTACACTGTAGGAGTTGGCGGGGAAAAAGATGGATACGGCAATGACCAACTTTAGGCTGTGGGCACAGATCATCCCGATCCCTGTCCACTGCAGGACGAAAACATTAACCCTCATCGTTGTTGAAGCGCGGCGGTGAGAAAGGAGTAAAAAATGAGCGAACATCAAGACAAGCACACTAAGCAGGTCAATGGACTTGTCCCGATTTTTGAGACAACCAGTTAAGGCACAATTTTCATTAAACGGAGAATTGTGTCATGGGATTGTCTCGACGAACGTTCACGCGCGAAATGAAGCTGGCCGCGGTCCA
>JBEKYW010000025.1:0-168136 GCA_049510555.1 Bryobacteraceae bacterium | reverse complement strand
ACCACGGATGAAGCCACCTGGGTCCTTACCTCGTACCTGGTAGCCAATGCCATCATCCTGCCCATGAGCGGCTGGCTGGCCAACTACTTCGGCCGCAAACGCATGCTGCTGACGGTGGTGACGGGCTTCACCGTGTCGAGCCTCTTGTGCGGGATCGCGCCCAGCCTGCCCATGCTGATTCTCTTTCGCGTGCTGCAAGGCATCACCGGCGGCGGGCTCCAGCCGCTTTCCCAGGCGGTGCTGCTCGAGGAGTATCCCCCTCAAGAGCGTGGCAAGGCAATGGCGTTCTTTGGGCTGGGGATCGTGGCCGCTCCTATACTCGGCCCCACCCTGGGCGGGTGGATCACCGACGCTTATTCCTGGCGCTGGGTCTTTTACATCAACCTGCCGGTCGGGATCGCCAGCCTGATCATGATCTCGATGTTCGTCACCGATCCGTCATACATGCATCGCGGCTCAATGCGTGCCGACTTCTGGGGATTCGGCATGCTGGCCGTGGGCATGGGTGCGCTGCAGATCATGCTGGACAAGGGCCAGGAAGACGACTGGTTCGGCTCGGACTTCATCATCACGCTGGCCATAACCGCCGCTGTTTTCCTGATCGGCTTCATCATCCGGGAGTTAATCATCGACCAGCCGATCGTTCACCTGGAGCTGCTGAAATACAGGACCTTCGCGGCCGGCATCTTCTTCGTGACGGTGCTCGGGTTCGTGCTTTACGGCAGCCTGGTTCTCTTGCCGCTTTTCATGCAGACCCTGCTCGGTTGGACCTCCGCCACCGCGGGTCTTTGGACCAGCCCGCGCGGCATCGGCACTGCCCTGTGCATGCCGCTCGTGGGGTACCTGCTCGGCAAGGGCTGGGATGGCCGCTGGCTGTTGGCGTTCGGTTTCACCATCGGTGGCATTTCCCTCTTAGGCTTTTCCCACATGAACCTTCAGTCCGGAACCTGGGACATCCTGGTGTGGCAAATCAGCCAGGGCCTCGGCATGTCGTTCATCTTCGTCCCGCTCACCACTCTGACGATGGACCCGATCCCCAAGCGCGAGACCGGCTATGCCACCGCGCTCTACAGCGTCACGCGGAACATCGGCTCCAGCGTCGGCATCTCGTTCGTGACCACATGGCTCGCGCGGCACGCCCAGTTCAACCAGTCCCTGCTGGCCGCCCATGTGACGCCCTACGATCCAGCCGCCCGGCAGATGCTGAGCCAGGCTCAGGCGATGCTGATGCGGAATGGCGCCGATCCCGTAACCGCCAATCGCCAGGCCATGGCGATGCTCTATGGCGTGGTGCGACAACAAGCGTCGGTGCTGAGCTTCCTGACGGTGTTCCGGTTGATAGGCATCGTGTTCCTGGTCATCATCCCGCTGATCCTGATCCTCCGCAAGCCAAAGCATCTCAGGGAACCCCTGCCTTCGCCTTGAACCCTCGCCCCTCCCGTGCTACCTTCATCTCCATATGAACCCTTACGCCTCGCACTTAGGAGATCGCGATCCGCTGCCGGTCATCACCGCCACGCCCCAGCTTCTGGCCGCCCAGTTGGACCGCCTCGGCCCGGAGGGCGTCGAGCGCCCGCGTGCCCCCGGCAAGTGGAACGCCCGCCAGATTCTTTGTCATCTTGCCGACGTGGAATTGGTCTTCGCCTTCCGCCTGCGCCAGGCCCCGGCCGAGGACCATCATGTCATCCAGCCCATGGACCAGGAGGAGTGGGCCGTCATGTACGACGCCTTCGGCGCGCGCGCGGCGCTGGAGGTCTTTACCACCGTGCGCAAATGGAATCTCGCGTTGCTCGCGGCGGTTCCACCGGCCGCCATGTCCAAGCCGGTGACCCACCCCGAACGCGGTCCCATGACCTTCCGGGTGCTGATCGAAACCATGGCCGGCCACGATCTCAATCACCTGAGACAGATCGAGTTGATCGCGTAGTAACAATTCGGAAAGCCGTCATCCCCCTGCGATACCATGGTGCCGATGGAGACCCGCACCCTTTCCCACACCGGCCTCACGGTTTCGCGCGCCTGTTTCGGCACCATGCCGTTCGGCTTGCAGGCGGACCAGGCCACCGCCACGCGCATGATCGACTTGCTGATCGATCGCGGCGTCAACTTCTTCGACACCGCCAACATTTATAACAAGGGTGCGGCGGAGATCATGCTCGGCAACGCCCTCAAGGGCCGCCGCGACAAGGTGGTTGTGGCCAGCAAGGTTCGCATGAAGATGGGCGATGGGCCTCTGGAATCCGGTTTGTCGCGCGCCGCCATTCTGAAGAACATCGACGAAAGCCTGAGCCGCCTCCAGACCGATTACCTGGACCTCTACTACCTGCATGCTCCCGATTGGTCCGTGCGCATCGAGGAAACTCTCGAGACCATGGACGGCCTGGTGCGCGCCGGCAAGGTGCGGTACCCGGCATTTTCCAACTACGCCGCCTGGCAGGTGGTCCAAATGCTGTGGATCGCGGAGCGGAATGGCTACCGGCCGCCGTTCATCTCGCAGGTCATGTACAACCTGCTGGCGCGCGGCATCGAGCAAGAGTACGTCGCCATGTGCCGGGAGTTCGGCGTTTCGATCACGGTGTACAACCCGCTGGCCGGCGGTCTGCTCAGCGGCAAGCACCAGCCCGAGCGCCCGCTCGCCGGCAGCCGCTTCGACGACAACAAGCTGTATTCGGACCGCTACTGGCATCCGGCCTATTTCGAAGCCGTGGACGAGCTGCGCGGCGCCGCGGAAAGAGCCGGCCGCTCTTTGATCGACCTTTCGCTCAACTGGCTGCTCGACCACACCGCCACGGATTGCGTGATTCTGGGCGCATCGACCATGGAACAGCTCGAGCAGAATCTGGAAGCCTTCGGCCGCGGCCCGCTGGCCCCCGACACGCTGGCCGTCTGCGAAGCCGTATGGCGGAAGCTGCGCGGCCTCACCCCCAGCTACAACCGGTAAGACGCTACCTCAACCCCGCCAGCAGCCCGACCACCGCCGAGCCCGCCATCACCCAAAGCGTCTCGCGTTTGGTCAGCACCAGAAAGAGGAAGCCCGCCGCCGCAATCCCCACCGGCGTCCACCCGGTCAGCGCGTCGCGCGCCAGAGGAACCGTGGCATGGATCACCAGGCCGGCCGCCGCGAACGTCACCGCTTGGATCGCGCTCTTCACGCGCGGACGCTCTGCGCGCCGGCCGAGATAGTGCAGGATCGGGATGATCAGAAGCGCCGGCGTGAGGCACGCCGCGCAACCGGCGCATGCGCCCGGCCAGCCCGCCACGAAATACCCCACGCTGACCAGGTACAGGCCGTTCGGCCCCGGCGCCGTCCTTCCCACGGCCACGGCCGCGTTGAGCTGTCGGTCGGTGATGAGATGGCGGATTTCCACGAAGTCGTGCCGCACCACGGGCAGGGAAGTGAGGCCGCTGAAAGAAGTCGCCGAGGCCTTCAACAGCAGCAGATAGACCAGCAGCGGGTTCATTGGCCAGGCTCCTGCCAGAAAAAGCCGGCCACCGCCGCCAGGCCCAGGACCTCCACGGGCGTCATGCCGAACCGGAGGGGAAGCCACAACGCCGCTCCCGCGATGGCCAGGGCGCGAGCCATGCGCCGCCAGTCGCGCGTGGCCAGTGGTGGGGCCAGAAGCTGCCACGCGCTGGCGGCCATCAGCCCCACGGCCGCCGCCAGTGTACCGGCAATCGCGGACATGGCCACCGCGTTGTGCTTCCAGGCTTCGTAACCCAGAGTCAGCAAAACCACGCACACGGCTGACGGCAGCGCGGCCGCCAGCACCGCCAGCAGAGCGCCGGCGGAGCCCGCCATCTGCCAGGCTGCACCCGCGCAAAACGCCAGGACGTTGGTGCCCGGAGTGACGCGCGCCAGGGCGTACACCAGCCCGTAGGTTTCCGGCGCCAGCCAGCGCCGCGTGGTCACCAGCTCGGAATAGAGCGCCGCCATGGTGGGGTCGCCGCCGCCGAAGGTGAGATTCCCGACGCGCAGAAAGACGCCCGTCATTCGCGGGAGGGAAAAAGATTTCATGGTGCTACTCTATCATTGGGTATGCAGGGCAAATGGGCGCTACTCGCCGTGGTGGCGGTGCTGGTCGGCGTCGCGGGCGGCGCTCTCTCACTGCGGCGCCGCAGCCCGGCGCCGCCGGTTCGCGCGCCTGGCGCGGCCCTGCTACCGGCCAACGAAGTCACGCTCTCGGGCGCCATTCGCCCGCAGCACGTCACCAGCGTGGGCGCCCAGGTCAACGGCATCATCGATGCCCTGCCGGTGGACGTGGGGCAGGACGTGTATCAGGGGCAGGTGCTGGCGCGCATCGGCAGCCAGGGGTTGGAAAGCGCGCGCGAGGCGGCCTCGAGCGCCCTGGACCACGCGCAGGAGCGGGTCAGCCGGGCCGAGAACGCGGTGGCCGCCGCGCGCCTGGAACAATCGCGCACGGACGCCGAAGCACAGCGCGCCCGCTCCGCCATGGATCGCGCGGAATCGGTCTGGTCGCGCCAGCAGTTGCTCTTCAGCCAGGGCGCCACGCCGCGCCTCACCTATGAGAAGGCGCAGAGCGAATATGACAGCGCGCGGGCGCTGTTCGAGGTGATGGATAAGGCCGCGCGCACCACCGCCGAGCGCGTCCAGAGTGCGCTCCAGGAGGTGGCTTCGGCGCAAAACACGCTGGCGGACGAGAACCGGCGGCTGGAGGACTCGCAGGCCGCTTTCGAGGCCGCCGATGTGCGCTCTCCCGTGGATGGTCTGCTGGTGGGACGCAAGGGAGAAGTCGGCAAGCCCGCGCAGGCGTTCGGCAATGACCTGTTCCAGATTGCCACCGATACATACGCCCTTGAGGTAGCCCTCGAGCCCACACCGCCCATTCTGAAGCGCATCCGGCCCGGACAACCGGCGCTGGTCCTGATCCCCGACCTCGAAAGCGCCGGCATCCCCGGCGATGTGAAAGAGATTCAAGGCACCCTGGTGCTCGTGGAATTCAACAGCACCATTCCCGCCATCCGCCCCGGCATGGTGGCCGACGTGCGCCTGAAGCTGGATTGACCGTACAATGGTTTTCCAGGTACGATTATGGAATTTCTAGCCACCAGTCTCTTGGAACTCATCACCCAGACGTCTACCAACCTTCCGCCCGACGTGCGCGCTGCGATGTCGCTGGCGGCCAATATCGAAACGCCGGCGACGCAGTCCGCACAGGCGTTCGACATTATTCTTTCGAACATCGACATGGCGGTCGATGACACCGGCCCCGTCTGCCAGGACACCGGCATGCCGACTTTTGTGATCCACACACCCGTCGGCGTCAACCAGATCCGCATCGGGAAAGCCATCCGGGAGGCCATTGCCGAGGCCACGCGGCTGGGCAAGCTGCGCCCCAACTCGGTGGATTCCATCACCGGGAAGAACAGCGGCAACAACCTCGGCGAAGAGACCCCCGTGCTGCACTTCGAGCAGTGGGAAGAGGATGAGATCGAGATCCGGCTGCTGCTCAAGGGCGGCGGCTGCGAGAACATGAATATCCAGTATTCGGTGCCGTGCGTTCTGGACCACCTGGGCCGCGCCGACCGCAATCTCGAGGGCGTGCGCAAGTGCATCCTGCACGCGGTGTGGCAGGCGCAGGGGCAAGGCTGCGCCCCCGGGGCCCTCGGCGTGTGCATCGGCAGCGACCGCGCGCACGGCTACGAGTTGGCGAAGGGCCAGCTCTTCCGCACGCTCGACGATGTGAACCCCAACCCCGTGCTGGCCAAGCTCGAGGCCGACATCATGGAGGAGGCCAACAAGCTGGGTGTGGGCGCCATGGGGTTCGGCGGCAAGGTGTCGCTCATCGGCTGCAAGATCACAGCGGCCAACCGCTTGCCGGCCAGTTTCTTCGTTTCGGTGGCGTACGATTGCTGGGCCTTCCGCCGTCTGGGTGTGCGCCTGGACGCGGCCACCGGCGCCATCACCAAGTGGCTGTACCGCGACCCGGCGCGGCCTGTCGAGCGCATGGCGCGCGGGGCAGGTTTCACTCTCACCGGCCGCGAAGTGATCCTGACGCCGCCGCTCACCGAAGCGCAGATGCGCGCGCTGAAAGTCGGCGACGTGGTGTTGATCAGTGGCGACCTGTTCACCGGCCGCGACAACGTGCACGCCTACCTCATGAAGAACCCGCCGCCGGTGGACCTGAACGGGGCCGTGTTGTACCATTGCGGCCCGGTGATGCTGAAACAGGGCGACCGCTGGACGGTGAAGGCCGCGGGCCCGACCACCAGCAGCCGCGAAGAGCCTTACGAAGCGGACGTGATCCGGCGTTACGGCGTGCGCGCGGTGATCGGCAAAGGCGGGATGGGCGCGAAGACGCTGGCCGCGCTGAAGGATTTCGGCGCCGTCTACCTGAACGCCATCGGCGGCGCCGCGCAGTATTATGCGCGCACAGTGGAGCAAGTGCCTGGCGTTTATTTGATGGAATTCGGGATTCCGGAAGCCATGTGGCATTACCGCGTGAAGGATTTCGTTGCGATCGTGACCATGGACGCGCACGGCAACAGTCTGCACGCCGATGTGGAGAAGCAGACCGGCGAAGCGCTGGAAGCATTGCAGAAGGCGTGAGGGGGTTGCTACACTGAGAATTCCCCGGCCAGGTAGCTCAGTTGGTAGAGCGCAGCCCTGAAAAGGCTGGCGTCGGCGGTTCGATTCCGTCCCTGGCCACCACATTTTCAAACACTTACAGCCATCACCCGAACCGGTTTGGTTCCATTTGGTTCCAAAATTAAAACCGGGCACACCGGGATTCGTCTCAAACCCACACTCAAAACAGCCCGCCCGATTCGCTCTGTTGCGCCCACGGCAAAAGCGATTCAACAGCCCTGCGAGAATAGAGAGGAGATTCGGTAACGGGTGTGGTGGCGGAAGCGCGCTCGGAAACGCCAGCATACAACTGACGTACGGGCAACACTGGATAGCAGCCAATGTTTTTCTGGCCCCCGGTGCCCAGGTCGTGCAGCGTGTATGCAGGGACGGCTATTGGATTACGGAGAAAGGCGTAACCGGTGTTGCGCCTTCGGCTTGAGAAGGGTTTCAAGAACGTGTTGTCCGGCTTTATGAGCAAGATGCGCCCCAGGAGGAAATCCCGTGGCGCATATGGCAATACGTTCGGCGCTGGAAGCAGTGGGTGCTTAGCGGTGTGCGGGAGGCGCGCGGTCCGTTCGAGTGGCCATGTGGTATTGTTGTTTACGCCTCCGCGCGAGGAATAGCATCGCTCCGCCCAGCGCAGTCAGAGCGATAGTGCCGGGTTCTGGCGTAGCCCCCCCGACGGTGAGCTCCGATGATATGGCGTATTGTGGAAATTGCCAGTTTTGGGGATTGTTGGGGAAACAATCGAGATATCCGATGCTTGTGTCTTGGATACAGCCTATCTCCGCTGTTGGATCCCCGAGGGCCAGATCGGTAAAATGGGTTCCGTCGTATTTGGCTCCAGTCCAGGCAAACACTTCATACATAATTGGGGAACCATATTGGGTGATGTCGATGGGGGAGAGGAGGGGGGTCGTGATGGTGGAGAAAAGCGCCGCTGTGCTGGTAGCGACCTCGGCGCCGTCCAAGGTGTAGATCCCTGCAGATGATGGTCCGATGTTCGTTACTGCGCTTACGGATTCTGTGGATCCAATCACCATCCAGGTCGCGCGGAGGGCCGCCAATGCCGCGACGTCGTTCGCCTCGCTCGTGACGAAATCATTGTAGTCGGCGATATTCGTGGAGGTGGCGGTAGTGGTGTCGGCGGTGACGAACACTAGTCGGTAGGTTTCGCCGGGACTGAGACCGGGCGGGACAGTGATGATGTTCGCATCCGAGCGGGATGCGATCCCCACAACGGCAAGCACCAACAAAACCAGATGATTGACGCCGAACAACCGCATGAGACTCTCCTTCGCCATAATGTTCCAGGCTGTGAGCGGGAGCTGGCGGCTTTCAAGGAACTCCCCGTGAGACGCCAGCCCTCGACCAGCGTAACCCAGGATTTCGATTTTGACCCCCGGTGGCTAGCCAGGGCTATCATTCGAAACGCTTCCGATAGATTGTCGATCATTTCAGTGCCCAATTCAATCAGTTTTTGAGAGTTCAGGACCTCAAAAGTACCGTACTGTTGTGCTTCTCCACAAAACTGCTCCACAACGAGTGATCTTGGCTCAGCCTGCCACCCAAGGCACCCTCCGCCGCGCGGGGAAACTTCCGCTCGAATTCTCCGTCTCGTAACCCCGCCCGATCCGTGGCACCCTTCCAGTGTGCCCAAGGTTCTCACCCGCGAACAACTCGGATCCCGCAAGGAAAAGGCCGTCAGGTTCACCCGTGACGTGCTTGGCGATCCCGAGCCGGCCGAAGAGGTCGCAGATGAGAGCCTTGAGGACTATGCCGCAAGGCGGAAAGATGTTGGCGTATTCGGCGCCGCCGGGCTACGAGAGAAAGAAGCCGGTACAGCGGCCCAAGCTGAAGCCGTGGCTGGGGATCTTCGTTACGAGACACAAGTATCTGCGATGTCGGCGATGATCCACTCGGCTGCGAGCGTGAGAGAACGGGCACGGAAGTGTGGGGAATGTTCCGGCGCCCTTTCGCGATAGCGGCGATCAATCAGAACCGTTCGGCATCCGGCGGCGGCGCCGGCGTCGATGTCGCGCCACCGGTCGCCCACCAGAAAGCTGTGCTGTAAATCGATCTGGTGTTTGCGCGCGGCTTCCAGTAACAACCCGGGCTTCGGCTTCCGGCAACCGCAGGCATCGGCGTCGTCGTGCCAGCAGGTCAGGAAATCATCAATGGGAAGGGCGGCTGCCAGAGCGGCGTGGATGGCCTCCACCGCCGCGCGCGTTTGCGCTCCGCGGGCTACATCGGGTTGATTCGTGACTACGATCAGCAGAAACCCGGCCTGCTTCAAGAGTTCGAGCGCGGCGGCTGCATCGGGAGACAACTTCAATTCCTCAGGGCCGGCAGGAGGGCATGGGCGGCCATTGCGGATGATGGCTTCGTTCAAGACTCCGTCACGATCCAGGAAAACGGCTCGTCGCGCGGAAGACTTCATCGGGCAAGATACTCCGCCAGTTCCCGAATGCCCTCCAGGGAACCCACTTCGTAGAAACGTTCCGATACCTCACATGCGGCCAGTTCGCCCCGTCGCAGCAGTTCCTGATAGAGGGCCGCCAAATCATAAGAACAGCCCTCCGGGATTGATTCGAGCGCGGCTGCCCGTAACACGCCAAGACCGTAATCGATATGCCGCATGCCAGGCGACCGGTTCGCCTTATCGTAGGCCAGAATCCGGCCTCCGGAGAACTCCACATTACTCGCGTCCCACTGGCCTTCATTGCGATAAACCGTCATCAGCCCGAGCTTCCCCGACAAAAGAAACGCCTCCTCCACGGCGCGATAATCGCAGGGCAAGTAGGAGTCGCCGTACAGCACGAAGAAGGATTTACCGAGCAACGGCAGCGCCTTGCGGAGTGCCCCGGCGGTGCCGAGAAACCGCGGTCCATCGAAGGAGTAGTCCAGATGGAGACTGAAGCGGCTGCCGTCGCCGGCATAGTCTCGAATGTCCTCGCCACGGTAGCCAACGCAGAGCACGGCGTGGGTCATGCCGCTCCGGCTTAGCAGGCGGAGTTGATGCGCCAGAAAAGGCTCGCCGTTCAATTCGATTAGTGCCTTGGGAATGGTTTCCGTGAGCGGGCGAAGGCGTGTCGCCAGTCCTCCAGCCAGGATGGCCACCGGCAGCATAAGTCAAAGTCCCCACTTAGCGCTGGTTGTTTCGAGGAGGGACCCAACAGGTTGCTGAAAAGGGCCTTGGCAGGCTGAATGCCTGCCCCACCGCGGCCTGTAAACCGTTGACCCGGCGCCGGTGGGGCAGGCGATTCGCCTGCCGGTTAGTCTCTCCCAGGCCTTTTTCAGCAACCTGCTAAGCCTCGGCGGTAAGTATCCACTCATGGTTCTGTAAGAATGCAAGCGTCCTAAGCACACTTTGCCGGATGTTGAGCTCCGGCTCCCATCCCAGCGCCCGTATGCGGCGACAGTCCAAAAAGATGAATGGGCTGTCGCCTACCCAGCCGCGGTCGCCGCCCGCGTAGCGAATCTCGGGCTGAATCCCGAGGTGGCCGCAAATCCAGCGGATGGAGTCGTTCACCTCACAGTACTCGTCCGCGCCGAGATTATAGATGTTAACCCGCTCCCCGGCTTTCTCAATCCCGGTCAGCATAGCCGCGATGCAATCCTGAATGTAGAGATACGATTTCCGCTGGCGGCCGTTGCCCAGCACGTCCAAATGCTCCGGATGATCTCTGAGCTGGCGGTAAAAATCGACTACATGACCGTGCGTGTAGCGCTCGCCCAGAATGGAAACAAACCGGAAGATGTAAGACTGCATGCCGAAGCCTTCGCAGTATGCCGCAATCAGGCCCTCGGCCGCCAGTTTGGACGCCGCGTAGAGCGAGGTCTGCACCGGAAACGCGGCGTCCTCCGGGGTGGGGAAGACCCGCGGCTCACCATACACCGAGCCAGTGGAGGGGAAAACGATCCGGCGAATTCCCGCGGCCCGCATGGCTTCGAGCACGTTCCAGGTGGCGATGGTATTCTGCTCGAGGTCCTTTCGGGGGTGATCGAGGCCGAAGCGCACGTCGGCGTTCGCGGCCATGTGGAAAACCAAATCGCAGCCTTGCATGGCGCGGGTCAGGTGATCCAAATCCAGCACGTCACCGCGCTCCAGGCGGAATCGCGACGATTGGCGGGCCTGATTCAGAAACTCCATCCGGCCAGTTGAAAAATTGTCAAATCCGATCACCGAATGGCCGGCCTCGAGCAGCCGATCCACCAGATTGCTGCCGATAAAACCAGCGCTTCCTGTAACAAGAGCCCGCAAGGTGTGTCCTCAAAAAGATTGCCGATCCAGCTCGATCAGCTATCCGGCGTGGTTGTGCGAACTGCTGCTCCAGCTCGATTCACACGCGCACAGAACAACCGGATCCTGAAAATGTCGAGCACATTCCGCAGGTTCCCGCCGAGCAACTGGAGACGGCTGTCGGCGTCGTCCCACCATCGGACGGGGACTTCTTTGATGCGGTACCCGAGGCGCTGTGCCAGGGCGAGTATTTCGACGTCAAACATATACCCGTCGATGCGTTGCCGGGAAAACAAATCCCGGGCAATCTCGCGCTTGAAGAACTTGAAGCCGCATTGCGTGTCTTCAATTCCCGGCATTCCCACTACGGCGTGCATGAAATAGTAGAAACCCCGCGCGCCGATGCGGCGGTGCCATGGCTGCCGGCGTTCCACGCGGGAGTCGGGGAGGCCGCGGGAGCCGATTACGACCTCATATGGGCCGTTCAGCCACGGCTCCAGCTTGTCGAATTCCGCGATGGGCACCTTATTATCGGCATCCGCAAATCCGATGATGTTTCCAGTGGCAATCTTTACGGCCTCCCGAATGGCCCTCCCTTTCCCGCGCCGGAGCCGTTCGCCCATCACCTTTACGACGCCATCCTGCCCGGCGAATTCCCGCGCCAATTGACGGGTTCCGTCGTCTCCGTCAGCGGCTACGATGATCTGGTAAGTCCAAGCGCGGCGGCGGAAATAATCGCTCGCCTCCGTAAGAGTGTTGCAGATGCTCCGCGCCTCGTTATATGCAGGCAGAATCAGACTGATATCGCAACCGGAGTATGCCATGTTAGCGCAGCGATGTCCGTTCATTTTATCACCGGGCAGCCCTTGGCAGGGCGGCGGCCCAGAGGGCACCCCGCCTCTGGCGCAGCGGCCCTGCTCCACTGGGGCGAGTAACGGTCAAGACCTGTTACTGGAGAGCGGGCCGGGTACGGCTCAGCAAGGACGGGACGTGGTTTTCGCATCGGTAACGCGATTCATCGCAGCAACTCGGGGCTGGTGTGCGGCAGAAAACAGGCGCCCACGAACTCATCCATGTACCCGGGCAGATCGGCAAGATCCACGTAGGTAACTCTCGTCAGATAGCTTTCGATCTCCGTGAAGAATCGCCGCGAGAGCAACGTCAGGGCGGCGCCTTCGAGGGCGCCATTATCCACATAGCCATAACGGCCCAGCGGCAGGCTGGGCAGCAGTCCGATTCCCAGCGCCGCCGGCAGATTGAGGAAGCGCCCGAAATTGCCGGAGACCACTGCCCGCTCGATGGTGTGGGGGCCGGGACCCAGCGCTCCCAACAGCGAGCGTATGCCGGCGAAGACCGCCGCCTTGGCCCGAATCAGGCTCGCCAGGTCTCTTTCCCACAGCGTCACCTGCCCGTCCGCGGAGAGGGCCATGGCCGTTCCCCACTTGCCTTCGACACGCCGATCGGCCGGCAGGCGATCCGTGAATTGCCCGCTTCGGTCAATCCAACCCGCACGGAACAATGCGTCCGTCAGGGCGATCAGCCCCGAGCCGCATACTCCTCGCACCCGGCCTCCGTCTATGACGGAAAGTTGCACCGCGCCGGTTTCCGCGTTGATCGATGCGCCGTCGATGGCGCCGCGGTCCGCCCGCATGCCGCAGCGGATTCCCACGCCCTCAAACGCCGGTCCCGCGCTACAGGCGCACGCCAGCGCAAAGTCCGCTCCGCCCAGAACGATCTCGCCGTTGGTTCCCAGGTCCACATAAAGGGCCATGCCCGTGGAACGCGAGAAGCCGGCGCGCACCGCGCCTGCCACGATGTCGCCGCCGACCCAGCCGCCCGCGGCGGGCACGCTGTACACGGGCGTGTGGTCCCCGCCCGGCCACCCGAGTTCCGAAGCGTCCACCGGCGGGAAAGCCAGGGCGCGCGGCTCCGAAGGGACGCGGCGAATCCCCGAAGGGTCGGCCGACAGGAGAAGGTGAATCATGGTCACATTCCCCGCCGCCACGTATCCGCGGATTCGGCTGAGGTCCTCGTGCCCGGCCTCCGCGGCCTCGGCGATCATCGCGCCGATTGCGCCGCGCACCGAGGATGCCAGTTCGCCCAGGAAGCCTTTCTCAGCCGCGACAATGCGAGAAATGACGTCCGCGCCTCTGGGGATCTGCGGATTGTAAGCGCCGGCTTCACCCACAATCACACCGTCGGAAAGCCGGATCAACAGGAGCCGCAAGGTGGTCGTGCCGACGTCTACGGCGACGCCCAGTTCCTCTTCGCCACTTGATTCCACGATCGGCTCGAGCTCCAGAGGCCATGGCGCCCAGGCCTCGAGCGGCGCCAACCCGGTGTTCCGGTCCCTGGAGATCAGTTTCGGGAGCTGGGCTTCGCCGAGCGGCAAGACCGTGAGCGGACCGTGGACCGGCGTGAGGCACGCGAGCACATGGGGGAACCCCGCTTCCCTCTGAAGAATGCGGTATTCGGGCACCTCTCCGCCGATGATCCGCACCATGCACCGGCCGCAGGCGCCGCGGCCGCCGCATTCCGCGCTGAGCGGCTCGGCGGCAACTTCGGCCGCCTGGAGGATGGTGGTGCCGTCGGGGACGAGCGTCGATCGTCCGGACGGCGAGAAAGTGACCTGGTGACGAGTCATTTACAGCACCGCTCCCTGACCGGGAAAGTCTTTTTCGACGCGGAGGCGCGGAGATGCGGAGGTCACGCGGAGGAAAGAATAGGAGAATAAAGTCAAAACCTGAGGGCGCTGAGGGAGCGGAGGATCGTGAAAAAGCGAGGGCGCCGACAAGGATCCAAGCATATACGTGCTTATGGTCGCGGGTCCCAGACATCTCGAAAGAAGGGGGCGATGTCGGATGCTTCTTGCGGGCCGACTAATACCCGCCAGCCGTCGCCCAGAGCGTCCTCAAGCTCGCCCGAGATCACCGAAACGTAACCAGGAATGATCGCTGTCCGATGGCTCACCCGTTCCGTGGCCTGCATCTGGCGGAGCGCTTTGGCTACACGGTCGCCGGAGAATTTCCCCGCGGACCAGGCGGTGAGCACGCTCAACCCCTCGGCGTCCACCACCGCCAGATGGCATGCCAGGCCCGTGGCTTCCAGCTCCGTCGAGACAATGAAGTAGGTCAGCGAGAAGTTGGTGGTCACCAGCAGCGGTGATTTTGCATCAGGCTCGCCGATGGAATAGACGCCCGCCTCGATTTGCAGTGGCTTCTGCGGATCGGTGTAGATGTTCTGCCGCAGCGTCCAGAGCGGCAGCCAGGTCTCGCCGCCGTGGTCCTCGATGGTCACCAGCGAAGCGAACTTGGTGATCCCGAGCACGGCTCTTTCGAATTCCCCCGCGCCGGCGCGCAGAAAGACCGGGTGGCCGAGACCGGGGTGGATGCGGTCGAGCGCGCCTTTGCGGATGGCGCTCAGGCTGTGATGGAGGGATCGCAGATCCTGGCCCGGAGGCTCCAATAGAATGTCGGCCACGCCGGCGCCGGTGGCGTCCATGGCAGCAGTGGCGACGGCGTTCAGATCGCTTCCTGAAACGACGAGCGGCACACCGAGGCGCGCAGCCAGGTTCGCGTAGGCGGCCAGATCCGCGCCAAGCGGCGGCACCAGCAACGGGCGATGGTCCTTGATTCTTTCCGCCATGGCTGAGGCGCCCTTCGGTGTTGCGGCCAGCACGGCTACAGGAAAACCGCGTTCGGCGGCGGCGGCAGCGGCGTCCGGCGAACCGGGTGACTCCGGAATGGCCACGCCATCCACCTCAAACGACTCTCCCGCCCGCTCGAGGCGTAGCGCGCGCCAGGCATCCAGCGTGGCATCCCGCTCGGAATCCGGCAGTCCTCGCGCATCCAGCACGCGGAAAAGCCCGGGCCGGCGCACGAAGGTTTTCTCGTGCCGGAAGAAAACTGTCTCTTCGCCCACGGTGATGGCGCGCGGGCCGCGGCCGATGGTGACGCCGCGGATGGGGGGCGCGGAGGCTGCACCCAGAGCTGCGCGCGCCTCCGGGGAGGCTGGCGGGCACTTATCGAGCGATTCCTTTCCCGCCGCCAGCTTCATGGCGAACGCCAGACAGGTCGGGTAGCCGCACTCGCGGCAATTTGTGTTCGGGAGGAGCTTGAATATCTGCAAGCCGGTCAATGGCATGCGTCATTTTCCCTCATGTTTTCCTTGAACCAACAATCCATTTGCCGCCGCAGCCGGGCCAGCGCCTCCGGATGGCGCAAGACCACAACCTCGGCGCCTGCCTCAATGAGCGCCAGCGCCGTAGCCACCTCCCAGTGGATACCGCGTTTCCGCTCGTCTCCCCATTGCGGTTCGGTATCGCGAGGTACTTTAACTTCCTTGGCCTTCCAGGCCTCCTCTCCCACCAGGCAGATCATGGGAGAGCTTAGCATGGCATCTCCTCCAAGGGCCGCCAGCCTGATCCGCTCCATGACGGAGTAGGTGTACTCGAGCCCGTAGCCAAGCCCTCCGGTGAGCGGGTCGATCAGCGTGCGGCGCAAGTCCATGTTGGCATCCGACAGGAGGATGTTGAGCTGCTTGGCAATGTTCATGTCGATGGGGCTCTCGGCCACCAGGACATGGCCATAGGCCACGGCGACGGCGGCCAGGGTCTTGTATTCTTCCTGGCAAGCCGAGTGGAGCGCGAGTCCCTCGCCCTGACATTCCTCCGCCACGCGGGCCAGGACGTCGTTCTGCTTGGGACCGGCGACCGGCCCCTTGACGATCAGCGGAACAGGCACGCTATCGAGGACCGCGCGGGCGTCGGCCGCCGCATCTTCCGGCGAGCGATTCCCCCGGTCGGGATGGGTGCCCACCAGATGAAGCATCACCAGATCGGCGCCGAATTCGTCCACCGCGCGCCGCGCGGCTGCCGCCGGCTCGCCCAGCACTCCGTTCCAGGGCTGCCGCGCGGCATCCACCCATCGTGGCGGCGGGACGTCGGTAATCTCCAGAGCGAAAACCGGGCGGTGCGGGAAGCGGGCCTCGAATGTGTGGAGCGGCAGACCGTTGCCGCCACCCACCGTCACAGGCTGCCGGCTCCCCGACCCCAGCGTCACGGCGCGGATGGCGCCGGCCCATTTCTTCGGTTTCAATTCCAAGCTCATGCGCGTGGTTCCTTAGATCATCTCACCGAGCGCCAGCGCGGGATGCTCGACCGCCGCCAGATGCTCGATGAGCGGCTCCAGCTCGGTGCAGATGGTCTCATCGGCGATCTTGTCGTAGAGTCCCGGTTGTCCGATCTCTTGGCACCGCTGCCGCAGCTTATCTCCCAGCTTCTGCTTCACTCGGGTGGTGGTCCAGACCAGCCGCGCGAGGCCTCCATCGGCGCTGATGAACTTCTTCGACAGAATATAAAGGGTGCCGATGCCGATGAAGCCCGGCGTCTGTTGCCCGCCTCCAGTCATCTCCGCCAATGACGAGAAGGTCATCCCCACCGGGGTCTGGCCCGAAAATTCCCGGTCGACAATCATAATGCCGCCGGTGCCCGGAAGAATGCAGGCGATGCACTCGAAGCAGCCGCACGACGTCATGGGATCGTTGATCATCGAGTAGGCCGAGAACTTGAGAAACGCGCCGTTGGAGGTGTTCCGGATGAAGTCGTTAATCCCTTTCCACTGGCCGAGGACCGGGTCGATCACCTCCCCTTTCCGCACCGGAAGGTTGCCTCCGTGCGGATTGATTTCGTAAGCCGCTTTCCCGTCGAGCCAGTTGTAAGCCCCGCACAGGCCCAGGCGCTCGGGTGTGATGATGCAGACATGATTGGGCGCGTAGCTCTGGCAAAGGGCGCAGGAATAGAAGATATCCACGCTCTCATCGGTCAGTGCTCCCATGCGCTCGTCCCGCTGCTGATAGGCGGCGGCGGCCGCCGGGTAGAGCTTCTCGACTTCCCCCGAATCGGTGAACAGCGTCACCTGCACCTTGTCGACGATCGCCGGGAAGTCGTTTCTGAGCTTGTGCAGCAGCACCGTTCCCAAGTGCTCGATGCGGAACCCGGCGTCGCGAGCTTTCTTGGAAATCCGCAGCCACACCGAATCGCGCTGGCCCAGGTGCATGACTCCCATTGGTTCGGACAGAAAAGAATGGATGTGCCGCTCGAGGATGGATTCGAACTCGGGCTGCATCTTGCGCCCGGCCACCTCGACGAAGATCGCCAACGGCAAGCGCGCGCCCTCCGCCACGTCTCCGATCTCCGGACCCACCACGCGGATGAGTCCGTCTTGCAGCCGATCCATGGGACGGCTGGTGAGAAACTCGAAACACCGCGTGTACTTGCCGCCGAACTCGACCGCGACATCCTCCTTGCGGACCCTCTCTCCTTCGAAGGCGGGACCGTGTCTGACCGGAATGGGGATCTCGACGGTACGGATCTTCACTCCGCGCACCTCGACGGCCCGGGACGGCATGTCGCGGTGCGGCACGTTGGCGACCACGTGCTCGTACGTGCAGATGCCGCTGGGCAGGATCTCGGGAATATCGGTATCGGCGATTACGGGGAAGCCGAAATTGATGGCGCCCGCGGCGGTGGCAAACTTTTCGTCGTCCACCTCGCCCAGCGCCAGCACAAAGGCCATCACGCGCCGCTTGTTGTAAAGGAGAATCTCGCGAGTCTCCTTGAGCCCGCCCGGCCGAAGCCCGCCGAAGGTGAATGCGGCGCGGCAAGCGAAACCCAGGGCATGAACAATGGATGAAGTATTGGGTCCATAGGGGACCAAGAAAGTCTCCCAGTTCATTTCAACGCCCCGGCGGCTCAGTTGGGCGGCCATGCTCTCGCCCTCTGTGTTGCCTCCCATGAAGACCAGGATGTTGCGCTCTTGCAGGTCACGAGCCAGTTGCTCGGCCACCTCATCGTTGGGTGGTGCGCCCACGCAGGCGGCGAAGCCCGGCATGCGCCCGTCCACCAGCTTGATGCCTTGCTCGCGCAGGATGCTGTCGGGCGTTGGCCCGAGCCAGAAATCAAACGCCAGGGAGCCTCCGCGCAACGGCTTCATGGCCTCGACGGCCTCATGCGCCACCAGGGTGGCCGCTCCGGCGTCCAGCGCCCCGCCAAGATAGGGGAGCCAAAGCTTCTCCGTAGGCGGTGCCGGAAGCCAGGAGCGCGCCACTTGCAAGGACTCTTCCAGATCGCCCAGTTTCTCAACCTTCTTGCCCACCAGCGCAAGGATCACGGGCAAGGCATAAGCGGTGTCGGGGAAGGCGACGGTCTGATTGCGGCCATGTCGGTGGATGGCCTCCGCCAGCATGGTCTCCGCCCGGTCCACGCAGGCGTAGGCGCCGCGGATGGCCGCTTCGGCGATGATCTTGGACATTCGCTAACTTCCTTCCCTATAGAGGCGGTAGAACGTTCCCGCGCCGGAAATGTCGCCGTAGAGCAGCGCCCCCGCCAGCCGCCCCTGGTGGTAGACCAGTTTGCGGTAGACTCCGTCGCGGTTGACCAGCACCTGGGCGCATGCGCCTTCCAGCCGCTCCGGGCACACTTCTCCGATCGAGATGATCGGCTCCCCGAAGAATCGCGAGGCGTTCATCCGCAGCGCACCAGCCGACGGCCGCTCCACCCCCACGGCCGCGCTTCCGGCCGCACGGCCCATCTCGTATGCCACGGGCCAGATGCCGCTGATCACCGGGCGGCCCGTCAGAGGGTCGGTGGCTTCGGCGCAATCTCCGGCGGCGAAGATTCCCGGCACGCTGGTCCGCCCGCAGAGGTCCACTATGATCCCGCGCCCCACGCGGACCCCGCTCCCGCGCAGCCACTCCACGTTGGGCTTGATTCCCTTGCCCACAATGACGAGATCGGCGCCGATCCGTTCGCCATCATCCAGGCGCACTCCTTCGACATGCCCGTCACCTGCGATCTCCACGGCGTCGCGTCCGGTGCGCACGTCAAGTCCGTGACGAATGAACAGCTCCGCCACTCGGCGGCCGGCCTCCGCATCCACCATTTGCGAGAGCAGATGCGGAGAGGTCACCACCACCGTTACCCGCAACCCGCGGGAGAGGAGGGCCTCGCAAGTCTGGAGACCGACGTTGCCGCCACCCAGCACCACCGCGCGGCGGCCCGGCCCGGCCTCCTTTTCGATTTCGTCCAGGTCTTCGAGATTTCGCAGCGCGTGGACGCCCGCGAGGCCTGCGCCAGGGATGGAAAGCGTGGCCCCGCGCGCTCCGGTGGCCAGGATCAGCCTGTCAAAGGATAGCTCGGTTCCATCGTCGAGAAGTAGCGATGGGCAAGCTAAAGCATGCCCCACCTTGTGCAACACCCGGACATTCAGATCATTCTCGAGGTAGCCATCCGCGCGCCAGTGGATTGCGGGCCGCCCGATGCGCCCGGCGAGCACATACGATAGGAGCGGCCGGGAGTATTGCGGAGAGGCGTCCGCCGTAACCAGCGTGATAGAGCATTCCGGGGCGTGCTCCCGCGCTGCCTCGCAGGCGGCGATCCCGGCTGCCGAGGACCCCACCACCACCACGTGCCCCTTGAATTCACCCGGCGCCGGGCGGCCTGGCGCCGCTTGTGTGGCGAGCGCGCCGGTGGGACACGCCACCACGCAGGCGGGCGTTTCGCGGTCGCGGCAAACGTCGCAGCGAACCACGCGGTCGGTCGCCGGATCCGGACGGACGCCGAATGGGCAAACCATCAGGCACATAAAACAGCCCACGCAGCGGCTTTCCTCCAGGGCGATCCAGCCGCTGATGGGGTCGCGGTACAGCGCTCCGCTCTTGCAACTGAAGACGCACAGCGGCTCGGCGCACTGTTCGCATCGCAGCGCTTCTATCCCATCCTTGCCCGTGGCCACGGTCACCCGCCGTCTCGGTGGAATATCCTCGGCGATGGCGGTTTCCAGTCGCCCGCTGCGAGAATGGGCCACCGAGCAGGCCAGCTCGCAATTGCGGCAGGCCAGGCAGCGTTCGCGATTGAAGATCAGAATTGCCCGCACGTCAGGCCTCGATGGTCACATTGCGAGGCGCCAGCTTGAGCGCCTTCCGCCGGGCATCGAGGTGCGCCAGTATTCCCTTGGCCGCTTCCTCGATGTCGCTGGCGAACAGGAACTTTCCTCCGGTCTCCTTCTCCACGTCCTCCTCGAGATACTTGCGGACCACGCGGCTTCCCGTAATGCGCGGCGCCGGCATGAACACTGTGAAGATTCCCGAAGCCACGGCGTACAGTCCGATGGTGATGGCTTTCTCGCTCATGGCCTCGGGCGCAGCCGCCGCGATGGGCAGCTCCGAGAGATCCGCGCCAATTCCACCCTCGGCGACCAGGGCCACGCACACCGACAGAATGCGCGAGTTGTCGACGCAGCTCCCCACGTGTAAAACCGGCGGGATTCCGACCGCCGCGCACACTTCCTGAAGGCCCGGCCCGGCGCATTCCAGCGCCGCTTCGGGACGGAGCAGCCCGGCCTTGGCGCTGGCGATGGCGCTGCATCCGGTCTGCACCACCAGCACGTCCTGCGCCAGCAGGCTGCGGACCAGGGCCAGGTGGTGGCTGTCCTGCGCCACCCGCGGAGTGTTGCAACCCACCACTCCCACGATGCCGCGGATGCGGCCCGCCGCCACCGCATCGATCAGGGGCCGGTAACCCGCGCGAAAGCGGCCGCCCACGTAGTACGGCAGATTCTCGTTGGTGAAACCAGCCACCAGGTCCATCTTCTGGTGCGGAATCCGTACCCGTGCGGGATCGCGCCGGGAGAATGCTTCCACCGCGCGCGTCACAATCGCCCGCGCGGTCTGCTTCGGATTATGGGCGTCGAACGCCATGCGCTCCGCGGCCGGGATGTGCGCCTTGGAGGAAGTGGTCACTACCTTGGTGTGATGGCATGCGGCTACCTGGGGGAGCGAGGGCATCACGCACTGCACATCCACCACCATCAGGTCCACGGCGCCGGTCAGCAGCGCCAACTCCTGGTGGAGATAGTTGCCGGCAACCGGCATTCCCTGCCGCATCAGGATTTCGTTGGCCGTGCAACAGATCCCGGCGACATTGATGCCTTCGGCGCCCGCCTGCCGCGCCAGGGCGAGCAGGTCCTCGTCGCGGCTGGCGGCCACGATCATCTCGCTCAGCACCGGTTCGTGACCATGCACCAGAATATTGACCTGGCGCTCTTCGAGCACTCCCAGGTTGGCTTGGGACCGGATCGCCTGGGGCCCGCCGAAGAGCACGTCCTGCACGTCGGTGGCGATCATCGAGCCGCCCCAGCCATCGGCCAGCGCGGCGCGCATGGCCGCTCGCAGCAGGGCCACGGGGTCCGATTCCACGCCGTGGTGGGTGCGGTGGAGCAACTCGACGATCTCACGGTCAATTCCCCGCGGAGTGATGCCCATCTTCTCCCATCGACGCCGCTGCTCCTCGGGGGCGCGCAACAAAGGAGTGAGCGGGCCTTCCTGGGAGCCGAACTGGGACGCCATCCGGGCAGCCAGATCGGCCGCCACCTGCTGCTCGGAACGGTGGTCCACCGCGACTTCCCATTCCGCTGCCAGCGCCTTCAGCTTCCCGGCGTTGGCGATGGCGTAGCCCGACGCCGGGCCGCTTTCAGCAACGCCGCGGAGGACCTCTACCACCTCACGCCCGTGGTCGCTGTGCGCGGCGGCGCCGCAGGCCACCGCCCGAGCCAGGTTGCGGGCCACAATCAAATGGGCATCGGCGCCGCAGGCTCCCACCTGGGACCGCTCGCCGAAAGGATCGATGCGGCAAGGCCCCATGTAACAGACATCGCAGCACAGCCCCAGCTCTCCGAATCCGCAGAGAGGCTGCAAGTCATCGTGCCGGTCCCATACGGTTTTCGCGCCCAATTCGTGGGCATGGACCAGCATCTCCTGGGCGGCGGGATCGACAGAACGGTTGTTGAAACTCAAGGTCTCTCCTCTCCTCCGAGCTGTTGAGCGATTCGCAACATCTCCCGATAAAAGGGCCGTTCGCGGGATACGCTTCCCGCGCGCGCCTCCAGCTCCAGTTCCCGGTCGAGCGGGAGGACGCCCACCAGCGGCGGTCCCGCCAGGTTTGCACGCACAAATTCCAGGTCGGCGTCTCCGGAAATCTTGTTGGCGATCGCGTGAACCTGCCGTATACCCAGGTCTCCGGCCAGCTTGGCCACACGGGCGGCCGTCTCTAAACTTGCCCACCCCGCCTCCACCACCACCAGCATCTTGTCCACGCCCTCGGCGGTGCCGCGGCCCAGGTGTTCCACGCCCGCTTCCATGTCTACCACTACGTGTTCCCGGCTCCTCAGCATCAGGTGGTTGAGCACTTCCCGGAGCAGAATGTTCTCGGGACACGCGCAGCCGCGTCGGCCTCGCTCGATGATCCCCATGACCAGCACGCGGATGCCCTCCACCACCACGCCGAGCTCGCGTGGAATATCGTCCACGCGCGGATTCATTCGCAGGAAGCCGCCCCAGCCGCCACCGACCCGCTCCTCGATCAACGGCTTCATCCGGACCAGCGGAATGAGGTCCGGCCCGCGGTAGCCGAGCGTTCCGGCCAGATTCGCATCCGGGTCGGCGTCCACCGCCACTACCTCGTGGCCCAGGTCCCGCCAGCAACGCGCCAGAAATGCGGAGACGGTGGTCTTACCGACCCCGCCCTTTCCCGCCACGGCAACCTTCATTGGGAGACCTCCCAGGCGCGCACCGCGGCCATGGCGGGGCTGGTGGAGCTCAGCTTCAGCAGGGATTCTCCCGCGGATTCGACCGCGGCCACCTGTGGGTCCGCGGGAACAGCGATAACCCTGCTGAACGGAGCCGTCTCTCCGGCGGCCAGGGCTGTCATCTCGGCTGCCAGAGGCTCTCCCTCGTCGAATTGGTTGAGCACCAGGTGGACCCTCGGTGGAAGCTGCGCGTGAATACTCCTAAAAAGGGCCAGCGAGCGCCGGATGGTTTCGGCGGCCATGCGGGAGCGATTGGTGACGCAGATGAGCGCATCGGGACGGCCGCTGGTGCGGCGCGAGAGATGCTCGAGGCCCGCTTCGCAATCCAGCAGAACGTGGCGGTACGAACGGGCGAGGCGGTCCAGGTGGTCGCGAATCAGGTTGTTCACGTAGCAGTAGCAGCCCCTGCCTTCGGGGCGCCCCATGGTCAGCAGGTCGAAACCCGGATTCTCGACCAGCGCCTCTTCCGCGCGGAGTGCCAGCCATTCGGCGGGGGACATGGAGCGCGGGCGGCCGGGGCTGTCTCGCATGGTCTCGCGCAAGTCGGCCAGCGTCCGATCCACCCGCACTCCCAGGGAAGACCCCAGGCAGCTCGAAGGATCGGCGTCGACAGCCAGCAGCGGTGTCTCGCCCGATTCCAACAACCGCCGCAAGAGCAGGGACGTGATGGTGGTCTTCCCCACGCCCCCTTTGCCGATGACCGCGAGGATCACCGCTGCGTTTCTCGCTCTCGCACCAGACAGGACAGCTTGGCCAGAGCATCCATCAGGCGGTCCGCCCTTTCCACGCTCTCCGTCCCGAGACCGCAGGAAGGTGTGAGGAGCGCCTGCCGGTAAAGTGCGCCGCGGTCTATGCCCTTGGCGGCAAGCTGTTCCACGCGATCATCCAGCGCGTCCAGCAAAGCATGTGGGCTGAGGTTGCCATTGGCGCGAGAGGCAGGGACAATACCCCAGCTCAGCACGCCTCCCTTGCCCAGAAATGAGCGCAGCTCCGCGGGGTAGAGCGACAGCCCCTGAAAGTACTCATAGGCGTCGAAATTGACGACGTCCAGATCGGTGCTCAACACCAGCGACCAGTCGGTGTTGCCACAGCAGTGCAACCCGGCCAGCGCTCCTTCCTTGTGGATGGCGGCCACCCCCAGGTCTATGGCCGCGATCACGTCGTTTCTCGGCACGTTGACGAATGCGGAACCGAAGGAACAGAGATATGGCTCATCGAGCACCACCAGCACGCCCTCTGCCACCTCACGCAGTTTCCGGGCGACCCATCGGGCCTTCATCGCCATTCCCTGGACGGCCACTTCATACAGTTCGGGGTTGTAGGCCAGCGACCGCTTGTTCTCATCGGTAACGGTCATGGCGAAGCTGAAGGGTCCGGTTACCTGCCCTTTGACCCATTTCGGCCGATGCCCGCCCAGGCGCGGGACGCTATCCAGGAAGAGGTGCAATCCCATGGCGTACTCCGGGGAAATCGCAAAGCGCTCGACATCCTCGTCGACCACGGCCTGATAGAACGCCTCGAGTTCACCCGCCAGCGCCTCATCGCTACGGAAGTAGATTCTCTGTTCCTCGCGATCGACCACGGCCCCCGGCAATCGCTCCGCGTACTGCACGTACATGCTCTCCCGCCAGTCCCGGACGGGCATCTGCGGCCAGGCGGGCATCTCCGAGAAAAGGCTGAAGATTCGGTCCAGGAGGCGCTGCGGCTCGGTGTGCGGAAAACTCCCTACGACGGTGGGTATGGCAGCGAAAGCCGGGCACTTCATGGTCAGCTCCATGGGTGACGCGAAAACAGCACAATCTACACTTGCTGCCCCGAGGGTGTGACAGCGCCGGAGCAATGTTTCGAAGCTTCTGGTCTGAAATCAGTATAGCTCGGTGGCGGAACCAATCAGCGCGCCGCGGCTGGTGTATACTTTCAACAACCTGGGAACCGAAAAGGAGGCAAGGTGGCCAAGATATCGTTGAACAAGTCGATCGAAGCCAGGAAGCTCAACCTGAGAACGGGGCTGCCGATGACCGGTCCCGAGCTGACCATTCCCTTCGGCGCCATCATCGAGCATGCCGGAACCGACCGCGGTACGGCGAAGTTCCGCTATCTCGGGGAACTGTACTCGTGCCGCCACGAGGTCTTGGTGGACGCACTGGATGCCAACGCACTTGGGCCGGAAGCGCCGGCCGCGCCGGTGGAGCAGACAGCGCCGGCCGCGCCGGTCCGCAGCAAGGCAAAGCTGCAATGGGAGCCATTGGACTCAAGCGACTATTCGCTCCTGCGCGCCAAGGTGCCGGGCGGGTGGCTGGTTGCTCTGGCGGGGGCCGGCGTCACGTTCTACCCCGATCCCGAACATCAATGGGACGGCTCGTCCGTGGCTTGAAATCCCCGGATGGTGCTACTTATCCCCCGCCGAGCAAGCCGCGCATGGCGCTGCCCACATTTTGCGCGGCCTGCTGGGCTGACTGCCCCACCTGCTGCTGCACCTGGTTAGCGGCCTGCTGTGTCATCTGCCCGGCCTGTTGTGCCGCCTGCGTGGCTTGCTGGGTGGCTTGCTGCACCTGTTGCTGAGCCTGATTCGCCGCCTGCTGCGCCTGCTGCTGGGCCGCTTGCGTGGCCTGCTGTAACTGCTGCTCGGTCTGCTGCGCCATCTGTTGCGCCTGCTGGGCCGCCTTTTGCGCGGCCTGTTGCGCCTGTGCCGCCACCTGCTGCGCCTGCGCCGCGGCCTGTTGCGCCGCTTGTTGCGCCTGCTGGGCCGCCTGCCCGATCGCCTGCTGGCCCTGCGCGATGGCCTGCTGCGCCGTCTGCTGCAACTGCTGCGCGGCCGCCTGCGCCTGCGCCGCGGCCTGCTGCGCCGCCTGCTGCGCCTGATTCGCCGCCTGGCTCAACTGCTGGGTTGCTTGGTTCAAGGCCTGCTGCCCGGCTTGCGTGGCCTGCTGTGCCACCTGCTGCGCCTGGTTGGCGGCGGCCTGCAACTGCTGCTGCGCCTGCTGCTCCATCTGCTGGGCCTGGTTGAGCATCTGCTGGCCCTGCTGGAGCGCTTGATTGAGCGCCTGCTGACCCGCCTGGAGCGCTTGCTGGGCCGCCTGCTGCGCCTGTTGCGCCGCCTGCTGCAACTGCTGCTGGACCTGCTGCGCCAGTTGCGCGGCCTGATTTTCGAGCTGCGACACCGCGTCGCTCACCTGCTGGACCGCCTGCTCGACGGCAGTCCGCACCGCATTGATCCCGACGTTGAGCATTTGTTGCGCCTGGTTGACCGCGTCGCTCAGCATGCCCTGTGCCTGCCCCACCGCGCTGTTGATCTGGTTCAGAACTTGGTTGATGGCCCCGGCCGCCATCTGTCCCACCTGCGCCGCCGCGCTCAGCGCCTGCTGCGCCACCTGCGACACCGCTCCGAACGCCTGGCTTGCGAGGTTCGACAGCGCCGATAGATTGGGCATCTGCGGCATCGCCGGCGCGCCCATGCCGCCTCCACCGCCCGACCCCGACTCGCCAATCATCACTGTGAACTCGCCCAGCACGATCATGCCGCCGTGAGCCGTCGGGTCGAGCATCCGGGCCGCGGGCAGCCCACCAATCAACACGGTCGGCGACCCCATGGCGATCATGTCCGGCGGGCCGGCGCACGTCGCCAGGTCGGTCACACGAGCCGCCGGCAGCCCGCCGATCAGCACCTGGACCGCGCACGGCGGCAGAATCGGCCCTCCGACGTGCGGCACAACGCCAGTGACCAGCGGGCAAATATGCATGTCGGTGACGCGCGCTGCTGGTGGCATGATCCTCCTATATCCCCACGCCCCTCATACTGTTCTGAAGACCCTGGGCGGCCTGGCTGGCGGAACTCCCGACTTGCTGATAAGCCGCCCCCGCGGTATTCGACACGGTTTGCGTGGCCTGCTGGGCAGCCTGCCCCACCTGCTGCTGCACCTGGTTGGCGGCCTGTTGCCCCATCTGCCCGGCCTGTTGCGCCGCATGGGTGGCCTGCTCGGTGGCTTGCCGCACCTGCTGCTCCGCCTGATTGGCCGCCTGCTGCACCTGCTGCTGGGCCGCTTGCGTGGCCTGCTGGAGCTGCTGCTCGGTCTGCTGCGCCATCTGCTGCGCCTGCTGGGCCGCTTGCTGGGCAGCCTGTTGGGCCTGCTGCGCGGCCTGCTGCGCCAGCGCCGCGGCCTGTTGCGCCTCCTGCTGCAACTGTTGCGCGGCCTGCTGCGCGGCCTGTTGCGCCTGCTGAGCCGCCTGGCTCAACTGCTGCGTCGCCTGGTTCAACGCCTGCTGACCGGCTTGGGTGGCCTGCTCCGCAACCTGCTGCGCCTGATTGGCGACGGCCTGCAACTGCTGCTGTGCCTGGTTGAGCGCCTGCTGCGCCGCCTGGGAAGCCTGCTGGGCCGCCTGCTGCAACTGCTGCTGCGCCTGTTGCGCCAGTTGCGCCGCCTGATTCTCGAGCTGCGCGATTTCGCTGCTGGCCTGCTGGACCGCCTGCTGCACGCCGGTTCGCACCGCGTTGATCCCGGCGTTGAGCATCTGCTGCCCCTGATTCACGGCGTCGTTCAGCATTTGCTGCCCCTGCGCGACCGCGCCGTTGATCTGGTTCAGGATCTGATTGCCGACCCCCTGCGCCAGTTGTCCCAGTTGCGCAGCCGCGCTCAAGGCCTGCTGCGCGGCAGACGATACCGCTCCGAGCGCCTGGCGGCCTACGCTCTGCACCAGGTTGCCGGCCATGCCAGCCGCCGCGTTGACCTGCTGCCCCACCTGCTGCGCCATGTTCGAGGCCATCGCCGCGGCCGCCGCCCCGCCCGCCTGAGCCAGCGCCAGCACCGTCTGCCCCGGGGAGGTGGGCGAGGTGGGCGACGATCCGCATCCCGTCAGGTTCGCCGCGCCCGTGTTGATGAACACCATGTTCCCCTTTATGAACACGCCCACCGGATTGATGTCGATCGATCCGCCCGCCGACTTGATGGTCAAACCCATCCCCGCCTCGATCACCGTCGTCATCCCCGCTTTCAGGTGAATCGCCATCCCCGCGTCCATGCCGTAATTCGTGCCGGCCTTGTCGTTGATATTCATGCCGACTTGCCGGCTGTAGCTCATTCCCACCTTTTCGTTCTGGTTCTGGCTGGCCGTCAGGTGCAAGTCGCCGTCCGTCTGAGTTTGCTCCTCTCCCACCACGTAATGCTTGCGCTTGCCCTGGATGGTGACCGTCTCGTCGTTCTGGATGTTGGTGGTGCGGTCGTGCTGAACCGTGCGGGTTTCGTCGTGCTCCACTTCGGTGGTCAGGTCTTTCTCCGCATGGACCAGGATTTCTTCGCTGCCCTTTTTGTCCTCGAAGCGGATCTCGTTGTAATTGTCGGGGCTGCCGCCCTTCGAGCTGCGGGACTTGATGCCGCTCTGGGTCCGGTTGGCGGGCAAGTCGTAGGGCGGCATTTTGTCGGCGTTATACACGCTCCCCACGATGATGGGGCAGTCGGGATCGCCTTCCAGAAAATCGACGACGACCTCCTGGCCGATTCTGGGAATGTGGATGGCGCCCCACTGTTTGTCGGCCCAGTAAGTGGCCACGCGAATCCAGCAGGAGCTGGCGGCGTCGTTGTGGCCTTCCCGGTCCCAATGAAATTGCACCTTTACGCGCCCTTTGTCGTCGGTGTAGATCTCCTCGCCGGCCGGGCCTACGACAACGGCTGTCTGGCAACCCCAAACGTGGGCCTTTGCGCTGGTGCGCATGGGGCGGTAGTGCAACGCCACTGGAAAACAGGTGAAGGTGTTGCTGTAGTGGCTCTCGACCTTCTTCTCGCCGGAATGAAAGTCACCTTCCACCGCGGAATGGGTCACGGAGCCGACCACATAGGTCCCATCGGCGTTCGGGTGCCTCGTAACCGTAAAGCGGTAACCTGGAATCAGGCAGTAGACGTTGCTTTCGCCGCGGATCAGAAACTGCGAGAGTTCCATTTCCTCCATGCCGGTCTTGGCTAAACCGGTGCCGGTAGACTTTTCTCCGACGGCCTGGAACGGGATGCCATAGTTGCCCGGGTAGTCATAAACCTCGAACTGATCGTTCCCGCCGACCTTCAGCTTGTGGGTGACTTTGCCGACCTGAACGCTGTCCATAATCGGCTGAGACACCATCATGTCGAGCATGGGCTTGCCGTAGTTGTAGTCCTGCAAGGTGTTCTTGCCGGAGCCCAACTCCTGAGTCTTCATCCACCCCGTCATGCGCAATTCGTCGCGAGTGCCGCCGGCCACTTCGTCGTAGATCAGAGCCGGATCGCCCGGGATGTCCTGGTGCGATACGGGATCGTCGCCAATCACCAGCTTGTGCCCGTTCGCGCTATGGCGAAAGAAATAGAAGATCCCTTCTTCCTCCATCAGGCGCGAGATGAAATTGAAATCCGTCTCGCGATACTGGACGCAGTACTCCCGCTTGGGATACGATTTGTGCAGCTCCCAAGTGACATCGAAGCCCTGTAGAACTTTCTTCAGAATATCGGACACATCCTGGTCTTGAAAGATGCGCAGATTCCGCTTGCGCGTCAACACCCAGATCTTGGGCGCAACCGTGGCCCGGTAGCGGGCGAGGCGGAAGGTTCCGGGCAGTTGTGTGAAGGATGTCACAATGCCGCTGATGTGTCGCGGCTCGCCGCCCTCCAGCCCGCTTACTCCGAAGGAGATCTCCTGGCCCAGGATGTCCTCGAACTTGATCTTGGCGTTTTCGGACCATAGCTCGAGCTGGAACCAGAAGAGACGCGAGATGGCCTCCTCCCCCGTGAATGACTCCAGCAGCAGCTCATCCGGCCCCAGGCTCGTCTTGATGTATAGGAAACGATTCTCTTCGAGATACCGCTCCGCCATATGCAGCCTCCTTCACAGCCTTGGTGGGGCAGGCGGTGCCGCCTGCCTTGGCCCGCTTCACGAATACACGAAATTTCCGTCGGCGCCGATGTCCACCCGGATCGATTCCAGCTTCTGCCCTTCCGCCATCCGGCTCAGCAACTGGCGCGAGATCTCCGGCAGCAATGTGTTGGTGAGAATGTTGTCCACATTGCGCGCGCCGCTTTCCACCTCCGTGCAGCGCCGCGCGATTTCGTCGATGAGCGCGCCGTCGCACACAAGCTGGATCTTGTGGTTCTCGTGGATGCGCTTCTGAATCTTGCCGAGTTTCAACGTGATGATCTTCTTCAGCGCCTCGTCGCGCACCGGGTAATAGGGGATGACGACCAGGCGCCCGAGGAACGCCGGTTTGAAAATCTTGTTCAACTCCGGCTTGATGGCCTTCACGATGCCTTCCGGAGTGGGCATGGTCTCGGGATCGGCGCAGAGCTTCATCATGGCGTCGGTGGCGGCGTTGGAGGTGAGCAGGATGATGGTGTTCTTGAAATCGATCTCGCGGCCCTCGCCGTCTTCCATGCTGCCCTTGTCGAAGACCTGGAAGAAAAGCTCCAGGACGTCGGGGTGAGCTTTCTCCACCTCGTCGAGCAGAACCACGGAGTAGGGATGGCGCCGCACCGCCTCGGTCAGCACTCCGCCCTCGCCATAGCCGACGTATCCCGGAGGCGACCCCTTCAGGGTGGACACCGTGTGCGCCTCCTGGAACTCAGACATGTTGATGGTAATCAGGTTGCGCTCGCCGCCGTACATCAGATCCGCTAATGCCAGGGCCGTTTCGGTCTTGCCCACGCCGCTGGGGCCGACCAGCAGGAACACGCCGATGGGCTTCTTGGGATCTTCGAGGCCAGCGCGCGAGGTGCGGATCCGCTGGGCGATGCCTTCGAGAGCATGGTCCTGTCCGATGACGCGGCCGCCGAGGTGACCCTCCAGCTTGAGGACGGTCTGAACCTCGTCCTTCACCATTTTGCCGGTAGGGATGCCGGTCCAGGCGGAGATCACTTCACCGACGATCTGGCCGTCGACGCAGACGCGCATCAACGGCGTCTCGCCTTGCAGCGCCGCCAGTTCGGCATTGAGCTTCTCGAGTTCCGCGCGCAGGGCATCTTGCTCTCCCGTACCCTCTTCCAGTTGGCCCCGGATCTCGCGGACCCGATTCACCAGCGCGGATTCCTTTTCGAAGCGCTCTTTCAGTTCGGCTAGTCTGGCCGCGACCTCGGCCCGCTTTGCGCGAATCTGCTCCAGCCGCTCGGCGTGGTCCGCGCCGGCAGCCGCTTCCCGCGTCAGCACGCGCTCCTGCACGTCATAGTCGTCGATCTGCCGGGTGGCATCCTCGATGGGTGGAGGTGTGGCGTTCTGCCCCAGGGCGAGGCGTGCGCAGGCCGTATCGAGCACGCTGACGGCTTTATCGGGCAACTGCCGCCCCGCCAAGAACCGGTGGGAAAGCCGGACCGCCGCGGAGACTCCTTCGTCCAGGATGCGGACCTTGTGGTGCCTCTCGAGCGAGGATGCGATGCCCCGCAGCATGGTCATGCACTGGTTTTCCTCGGGCTCCTCGACTTTCACCACCTGGAAGCGCCGTGCCAGCGCCGGGTCTTTCTCGAAGTACTTCTTGTATTCGGACCACGTAGTGGCGGCAATGGTTCGAAGTTCTCCTCGCGCCAGAGCGGGTTTCAACAGGTTGGCCGCGTCACCCTGGCCGGCCTGGCCTCCCGCGCCGATCATGGTGTGGGCCTCGTCGATGAACAGGATGATGGGAGTCGGAGACGATTTCACCTCTTCGATCAGCCCCTTCAGCCGGTTTTCGAACTCGCCCTTGATGCCCGCCCCGGCCTGCAACAGCGCCAGGTCGAGCGTCCGCACGGTGACGTTCTTCAAGGCCGGCGGAACGTCGCCCTGCGCGATGCGCAGCGCAAAACCCTCCACTACGGCGGTCTTCCCCACGCCCGCTTCGCCGGTGAGTATGGGGTTGTTCTGGCGCCGCCGCATCAGGATGTCGATCACCTGGCGGATTTCCGTGTCGCGGCCCAGCACGGGGTCGAGCTTGCCGCTCTTGGCGTTTGCCGTCAGGTTGACGGTGAACTGATCGAGGTTCGCGGTCTTGCCGCCGGCGCGGGCGCCCCCTGGGCCCGGAGCGCCTTCGCCCCCCGCCTCGGGCGCCTCTTCCGTCACCTCGTCTTCGTGGGAGCCGTGCACCAGGGCGACGAAATCCTTCTTCAGCGCCTCCGGCTCGATCTTTTGCAGCTCTTTGCTGACCTCGCGCACGATCCTGGCGAGTTCTTCGTCGGTCACCAGCGCCAGCAGCGTGAAGCCGCTGCGCACCTGCCACGCGCCGTAATCGATCGACCCCATGGTCCACGCCTGCGTCATCATGCGCAGCACCGTGGGGCTGATGGCGGGTGTGCGCGCGTTGCCGGATTTCAGCTTGTCCAGGCTGCGGGTCAGCTCCGCGGTGAGCCTGGACTGGTTCACCTCGAAGTGACGGAAGATGCGTGCCGCGTCGGTATCGCTGGCTTCCATCAGCTTCATGAGGTAATGCTCGATCTCGATGTTGTAGTGTGTGCGTGACAAGCACAGCCCGGCCGCCGCTTCCAGCGTGCTTCGCGTCGGGGCGTTCAGTTTTCCGATCAGTGACTTCAGGTTTACGCTCATTCCAGGCTCCTCAATCGTTTCGTTGCCGCATCAGATACGCAGGATGCCGTCGGCCGGATTCTCCGCCATCGGCGCGGTCTTGGCCCAAGTCAGCCAACCCAGACGGGGGCCGGCCTCGCCTTCGCTGCCCAGTTCGCAGGCCGGCGCCTCTTCCTTCCGCAGCACCAACTGCGCCTCGAAATCCAATTCATTTCCGGCGAAAAAGCGGACCAGCGCCCGCAGCGGCGCATGCGCGCTGCCGTCCGGGAGAAAATCGCGGTACTGCTCCAAGGTCAGCGGACCCAGGCGAATTCGCACCGTGGATTGCTGATCCCAAATCTCGTCTCCCACCACCGCGCCCATTCCCAGTTGCTCGGAGTACGACGCGGTTTCGCTGAACCGGCACTGGGTGTCTCGCTCCAACGAGTGCCACGCGCCCACGAACTGCTCAATTTCCACGGGGACTTCAAAGTAGTCCATCAGCAGCAGCCTCAGCGCTGCCGCGGAACGCGTCAGAGGGGCCAGGAGTCCGCAACGGAATACCAGCGCTTCGTCGGAGACCTGCTGGCGATCCGCCAAGCCCGCCGTCCCCAGGCCCAGCAAGTCCAGCAGGTGAGGCGAGAGCCGGTCGTCATCGCCTTTTTCGTAACTCACCGTGAAATGGAACTTCTCCCACGCCTGGTAGAACAGCGAGAGAATCCGGTGGTTAAAGATGTCCAGGAACTCGCGAATGGCGGAGTCCCGCGCGCGCAGGCGCTCCCGCACCAGCGCCGAGTAGTACAGCGGCAGCACGCCATGGGGCCCGGTCAGGCCCATGAAATTCACGCGCATCAGCGGCTGCTCGTTCTCCGGCCAGTCGAGCGAGGCGATCTGGCTGGGAGGAAACCCGAAGTCGGCGCCCGTCCCGAAACGGACCACTTCCGTGCGCGGGTTCGAAAACTGCCCGACGGGCTGCCGATCCGTCAGAATCCGTCCCAGCAGGCGGACCGCCTGGAAAAAATCGAAACCGAACGGCTGCTCCCGAAGCACCTGCTCGAGTTCCGCGAATCGCGGCCGCTGGCTCTCTACAGGAGGATCCTGGCGCCGGCCCGGGGTGGCCATAGTTTCAGAACCTCCTTTCGCTGCCGCGTCGATGCGCTGAGTTGGCTGAAGCTCGCCAGCGTGACATACAGGCCGAGAAAATGTTCGATCACGCTGGCGAAAAGGTACGCGCCGCCGCCCACGAAGTTCTCTTCGTCGAGCTCCAGGTCCACGCGCGTCCCGCGCGCAAAGGTGATGCCGTTCTCGGAGACGATCCGCGCGAACTGCGGCCGGCTCTTCAGCTCCGTGATGCCTTCGATCTGCTTCAAGGAATACGAAGAGTTGGTGAAGTTGTAGAGCTTCAGGATTTCCTGAAGCGCTTCGCGCCCCTCCGAGACCAGGGACAGGTAGTTCAGCGACAGGTGCGAAATCAGGCGCCATAGCGAGGCTTTCCCGGTGGGGGGCCGAAGGGCCGGCGTCGGCTTCTCGAGAGCCAGGATGGAGTGAACCGGCGCTCCGCTCTCCAATTCGAAATCGCCGGATTCCATGCCGAACGGCAGGCGCGAGGGAAGATCCCGGTTGGTGCACGTGAGCCGGACGGTGAGGCTGTCCACGTCCGGGGCTACCGGCCGCTGCTCCAGATCGACCAGCGAGAGGAACATCTCCGTGCCTTCATCGTCCCGGCGGCCCGACGGCCGGCGCGAAGCCATCCAAAAAACCTGTCCGCGGCTGCCCGACAGGCCGTGGCGATAGGAATAGAACGGCTCAAAGCGGACCGGTTCCTGGGTGTCCGGCCGGACGCTGACCACTTCGTCCACGGAAAAGATCTCGGTGGCGTTCGGGCGGCGGATGTCGGGGACGATCGGGTAATCGAAGCGCCGCTCGGTGAGCAAGATCGGCTCCGCCGTCTGCTCGAACAGGTTCACCGCGGGCGCGCAGGCGGTTTGAAAGGTCTTCTCCGTGACGCCCAACTCGAGCGCCTGGCGCCGGTCCGCTAATTCAAACGGCGCGATCAGAAAGATCAGTTCGACGCGGTCCTTGAACCCGCTCGCCAGGGCCGCCTCGAGTCCCGTGAGGTCCAAGAAGAAGAACTTGTCCGGAAACGTGAAGTACTCGTGCAGCAGGCGGTAGCCGGGGAAGGAGCGGCGCGGGTACGGCAGCATGCCTTCATCCTCGGCGAACCCCACCGGGCGGAGCGCCTCCCCTCGGAGCTGCACTGGCCGCACGCGCGAGCCCGGAGCCGGGTCGCGCGCCACGATCTGAGTGCACCGGCTGCATAACAATTCGTAGAGCGTGTGGATCAGGCCGCTCTCCCCGTTCAGGAAAAAACGCAATGGGTTCGGTCGCAGCTTCTCGAACGTAATATCGTGCCAGCACTTCAGCTCGATGCGCAGCGCCGCCGCAGCTTCCGGCGCCTTGATGGCGGGCTGGAGCCGGTCGGGCGTCTTCCATTCCGCGGCCACGATGCTCAAAGGCCAGAGGTACGTGTCGTAGCAGGTGCGGAACTTGCACGGGACGCCCGCCACCGGCCGGGACGACAGCACCGAGCCGCGAGGAATCTTCAGCCCCGCGCCGATCTGTCCCTGCTCGGGGTTGACGCGAAAGTCGGCGATCGTCATGGACGGCACGGGCCGGATGTAATGCGGGTAGATGATGCTCAGCAGCGCCTCGGTGATCTCCGGGAACTCGTCGTCGATCTTCAGGTGCACGCGCGCGGCCAGGAACGCGAAGGCTTCCAGCAGCCGCTCCACGTGGGGGTCTTCGCATTTGTCCGGCTCCAGGCTCAGGCGCGAGGCGATTTTCGGGTACTTGTCCGCAAACTGCGCACCCATCTGCCGCAGGAACGTGAGCTCCCGCTCGTAGTACAAGAGCAATTCGTCGCGCACGCTATTCGCCCTTCACCTGGTACTCGCCGCTACTCAGTTGCAGCAGGGTATCGAACAGAACCTGTTCCGGCGCGGGGTCCATTTTGAGCAGCGCCTCGATCTGAAATCGCACCACCCTCGGCCCCGAAGCGGTGCTGTCCAGAGAGCGCACCCGCACGCCCGTGAGACGAGGCTCGAAGATCGCGATGGTCTGTTCCACCAGGCGCAACAGCTTCTGGCGGTCTCTCGGCGAGTTCAGACTCATGGATGTCACGTCGGGCAGGCCGAAGTTGTAAAGCGACCGGTGGAGTTCCCGGTACGTTTCGGGGGCCTCTTCGGGAATCCGCCGCGTGTTCAGCAGCCACTCTAGGTCGCGCCGGAGCGAGGCCTTCAACTGCCGCACCGACTGGGAGCGGCTCGCCGGGGGATCCGCCGGGACATTCGGCTCCAGATCCATGAGCCGGTCGAGCAACGCGGGAGTGACGGCCACGTCGGGGTCCGCTTTGGCCATCATTTACCTCCCGCAGGCCAGGGCCTGCAACGGATCCAACCGGCAGATGCGGTCGTAGATTTTCTGTTTCAAATCCGGCGCGGTGTCCAGTTTCTCCAGGCAGCGGTAGAGCAAAGTCAGCGGATGGGCGACGGCAGACGGGGCTTCCCATGCCTCCAGTCCCCGGCTGTCGATTTCAGCGGCGAGTTGTTCCAGAATCGGGTGGGCGATCCGCTCATAGCCCATGGACATGCAGAGCTGCGCCAGTTGCAGCCGCCGCTGGAACCGCCCTCGGCCCGATTTCTCAGCCGTCGCTTCACGCGTCAGGATCTCGATGGCCTCCTGAGGCCTTCCGGACCGGGCCGCCTCCAGAGCCAGGTCGTTCGCATCGATAGTTTCCGGCTTGCCGTCCGGCGCGGCCCACGACGCCTCAGTGGCATCCTCCATGGTGGGCGGTGCGTAAGGCGCCTCGGCGGCCGGATGCGCTGGAGCAATCTCGTCCAGCCACGCCTGGGTTTCGGAATTGGCGGCCTGCGTGTCGTCGAGGAGGGTCGCCTGCCGCAGGGCCGGATAATCCGCCACTAACCCATTCACCTCCGCCCGGATGGCGGATGCAATCTGGTAGTACCCCAGTTCGTTGGCGGCGCGGAAAACGTATCGTTGCAGGTCCAGCCAGCCTCGCCCGCAGGGCAAAGCCATGGCCGACTCGCCCAATTCGAGCACTTGCTGCCACTCGGCATCGTTGGCGGCCTTCTTGAGCTCCTGCCGGGCGCCCGTGGGCGGCGCTTCCAGCAGGTTGCCATCCACATCCGTGCCGGCGGCGCGCAACTCGCCCCAGCGCAGTCCCCGCAGCAGCAGGTAGGGCGCGGGGCTCGACGGATCCTCCCGGCGCAGATAGGCCGCCACCGCTGCCACCCGCTGAAACGCGTCGTCTTTATCCACCGGTTCCGCGGTGAGCGGGCCGGCTTTCGGCTTCGGTTTCGCCGGCGCCGCGGCGGCCGCCGACGGCTCCGGCGCCGCCGCCTCTCCCGGTTCCGCCGCCGGCGCTGCCGCCCCTTCGTCCGGTTCCGTCTCTCGCTTCTTCTGAAGCAAGCCGTGAACCGTGTGCCGGACCTCCTCCAGTGTGGTCCGCATGGGGCCGAACGATGGCGCAACGTCGCCGAACTTCTCCTCGTTGACTGCCGAGAGGCTCTCCAAAACCTCCAGAACGCCGTCGAGGGTCTCCTCCATTCCGGCGTAAAACGCTTTCGGCGTGGCGGCGAATTCCTGGTCCCACTCCTCGCCGCTCATCTTGCCCTCGGCGATGGTGGCGTTGCGCGCCTCCACCTTGGCCTCGGTGTCCGCGGCGGCCTCGTAACCCACCGCGCGCGATTCCTTGTACCGGAACCAGTTCGCGCCCTTGCGGGTAAGCGGGACGCTGCGCAGCGCCGGCTCCATGCGGGTGCCCAGCCACTCCAAAGGAGCTGCCCGCATCTCCGCGTCGCCGTCGTCCAGTTCCGGGTAGAGAGTGTCCCAGAAGTTATCGATCAGTGACCTGATCAACTCGAGGCCGGACTTCAGGCCCGGGAAACCCTCCTTCCGGAGAATCGCCTCGGTCAGCCAGGCGGCCACCTGGAGGTCCTTGCTCTTGGTGGCCAGCGTTTCGCTGGCGAGTTTGATCACCAGGGGATAGTCGGCGGTTTTGCGCCCGAACTGCCAGTCGCCTTGTGGCGCATCGTCGTCCTCGCGGCGGCCTTCCTTGATCTTGTCGTAGACTGCGGCGTAGCGCAGGTTCTCGCCGCTCGGGTTATCGCCGGGGATGGGATTCAGCAGATCGTCGCGAAGGGGCATTGCGGGATTGTTGGCGGCCCTACTCCGCGGCCGCGGAAGATGCCGCGAACAGCAGGTTCCGCACCTCCAGTATGGGGAACTCCTCTCCGTCCACCAGAAGCAGTTTCTGGCCGGCCGGCACGGTCTGGCCGTCGGCTTCCTCCCAGACCGTCTCCCGGCCCAATCGCACGCCGTTCTCGGGATGTTTCGACGCCAGCGGCGTGAGGGCGGGCAACAGCACTTCGCCCAGGTCCAGCCCCTTGCACTTTGGTCCGGTCTGGAGGATGGCGGGAATCCAGATCAGGTCCCGAAGACGTTTCGGCGGCTCCATCCGCAGCGACGCAATGTGCTCGAACGGCAGCCACAGGTACGCTCCCGCCGCGAACACCTCCAGGCGCGCGCCGATGCGGGGATCGGCATCCTCGATGCTCTCAAACCGCTGCCCGTTCAGACTACCTTCCGAGCCGCGAACGTCAGAGAGCGGGTTTAGCGGGAACGATCTCTTCTCGAACATCCCCCGCCGGGTCCTCTCCGCCTGTAACGCGGCACGGTAGACCAGCGTCCCCATGGCCGCATCTTTCCCCGTGTCGGAGAGGATGTCGAGCTGCTTTTCCGCCCGATCGTAATCTCCCGTGAAGCACAGCAATTCGAAGAGGAAGGTGCGGCGCTTGGTATCCGTGGGATCGTTCCGCAACTCGGAACTCAGCGCCTGCACCGCCTCGTCGAGTTTCGCCGCTGCGTACAGTTCTCGGGAGTTCATGGATGGCCGTGTCCCGGCGGCTAGAGACTCTTCATCGCTTTGACGTCGTAACCAGCTTTGATAGCGCCGCCCAGAGTGCCGTCTGCCTTCTGCTCCTTGTACTCGATTTCGATCTTGGCGTAATTCAGCGCGATTTCGTCCATCGGCAACACGTTCGACGCCCCCGTGCCCGAAGTCTTATACGACGAGACCAGCGAATCCGAGAAGGTGATCTTCAAGTACTCCTGCTGCTCTTTTCCGGCCTTGCGGCAAACCAGGATCGCTTTCTTGATGTGCTCGCCATTGGCGCATGCCAGGAACAGCTTCGGGGAAGACTTGTTTACGCTCATCACGAAGTGAAAGTCCTGCATCTGCACCTTGCCGGCGCCCCCGCCTCCGCCCGTTGCGAAGGTTCCGGCATTGGCTTCGCCCCAGGAAAAGCTCTCCAGCTCGATCTCGTTCTTGTGCTTGCTGTCCTGGCTCTCCCCGTCAATACCGTCAATTTTCAAGAAATAATCGACTACCGCCATCTTCAGTCCTCCTCTCCACGTCTACGGGCTAACTCCACTGGACCAGCAGGCGGCCCCCCCGCGGCCGGGCCGCCCCCAGTGTGCTACTTTCGAACCGACGCCGGCAAATCCGCCACCAGGCGGAGCGACATCGACAACTCATCTAACTGGAAGTGCGGCCGCAGGAACGCCACGGCCCGATAGGCCCCCGGCTTGCCGGCCACGTCCACCACTTCGATCCTGGCGTCGCGCAGCGGATACTGCGCCTTGGTGGCCGCCGACGCGCTGTCATCCGGGGTCACGTAATTCGTGATCCACTTGTTCAGCCAGCGCTCGCATTCCGTGCGCGAGGTGAAACTGCCGATCTTGTCGCGCATCATCGCCTTGAGATAGTGCGCGAACCGCGAAATCGCCAGGATGTACGGCAACTGCGCGGAAAGCCGCGCGTTGGCGTTGGCCGCGTCGCTGTCATACAGCTTCGGCTTTTGGCAGGACTGCACGCTGAAAAACGCCGCGTAATCGGCCCCCTTGCAGTGCACCAGCGGGGCAAAACCGAGGTCCGCCAGCTCCTTTTCGCGACGGTCCGTGATGGGGGATTCGGTCGGGCACTTCATGGCCACGTCCCCCGCATCGGTGTAAAAGTTGTGGACCGGCAGGCCCTCCACCAGGCCGCCGCCCTCGACGCCGCGGATCGCGGCGCACCAGCCGTACATGGCGAAGGCGTTGCTCATCCGCGCGGCCAGGGCGTAGGCCGAGTTGCCCCAGAGATACTTGGAGTGGTCCGAGCCGTCCACGTGCTCCTCGAACCCGAAGCCCTCCACCTGCTTGGTCTCCCTCCCGTAGGGCAGGCGCATCAGGATGCGCGGGCAGGTGAGCGCCACGTAGCGCGAGTCTTCCGACTGGCGGAACGATTTCCACTTGGCGTATTCGGTGGTGTCGAACACCTTGCCCATGTCGCGCGGCGCATCCAGTTGCGTGTAGCTCTCGAGATTGAACATGTCGGGCGATGCCGCCGAGAGGAAAGGCGCGTGCGCGGAGGAAGCCACGTTCGAGATCTTCTCGAGCAACTCGATATCCTCGGGACCGCGGCCGAACTCGTAATCGCCCACCAGCCCGGCGAACGGCGCTCCGCCGAAGATCCCGAATTCCTCCTCGTATACCTTCTTGAAGAGCGCGCTCTGGTCGAACTCCGGCGCCCGCTGCAAGTCGCGCAGAAGCTCTTTCTTCGAGGCGTTGATGATCTTGATCTTCAGGTTCTCGCTGGTCTCGCTCTGGTCCACCAGGTACTTCAGCCCGCGCCAGGTCGCTTCCAGTTTCTGGAACGCGGCGTTGTGCAGGACCTCGTTGAGCTGGATCGAGAGCAGATGATCGATCTGCGCGATGCGGGCGTTGATCATGGCCTCCGCATCCTTGGACACGGTCATCGCTCCGTCGAGCACCTGGGCCACGAACTCCTTCACCAGGTCCTTGCCGCGCTCCCTGGCGGCGACGTCCTTGGCGAACCGGCCTTCCTCGACGATCTGGTCCAGAAGCCCCCGTTCCACTACCTGTACCTGTTCGACGGCGGCTTTCGGCGCCGCCTTTTGCGGATTGCTCATTTGGAGCCTCCTTCACCCTTGGCAAGCTCGGCCTTCAGCTTGTCCAGTTTCTCGGTATTGCCGACCGCGTCCAGCAGCAGTTCTTCCAGCTTGTCGTTGCCTTGCAGGGAACCGCGCAAGTCCGACAGTTTGGTGCGGAGATCCAGCATCTCCTTCAGCGGCTTCACCTGGCGGGCCACCTGCTCGGGCTCGAAATCCTCCAGGCTCTTAAAGCGAAGGTCTACCTTGATCTGGCCGGCCTCGGGGTCCTCGCTGAGCTTGTTTTCCACCGCGAACGCCAGGTGCGGCTTCATGCCTTCCAGGACGCCGTCGAAATTGTCCGGCGTCACTTCCACGAACTTCCGGTCCTTTAGCTTGGGCAGCGGGGCTTCGGGCTGACCCGTGAAATCACCCAGAACTCCCATTACGAAGGGGAGCTCCTTGATCTCGATCGCGTCGCCAGCTTCCACGTCGTAGGTGACGTGCACGCGAGGCGGGCGCACCCGGTCGAGTTTATGTTGTGTGCTTTGTTTTGCCATTGCCATCCCCTTTTGAGAAACAAAACTCGCCACGATTCCGGCGCGATTCGCGCGAGCGTATCCGTTTGTGTGTGCCAATTAGCCGGGAAGCCGAATTCCCATTCGGTGTGCAGGCAGCGGGATGTTCGGCCATCAACACCAACAAGCCTCCGCGCTCGCCGTTGCCCATCTTCAATGCGTTGGGATGATCGGCTAGAACTTCCCCCGATCGTCCGAACCCTCCGTGCAATCCGAGTCTGAGTATACCCGCGCGAGTGAGTGGGAGTCAAGCAAGGTCCGAAGAACAGGAGAGAATGTGATTAAAAATACGGGAAGGGAAACTGCCGTCGAAAAACGAAACAGCCCCAAAACCACCTTTGCCAATCCCGCGCGGTTCTGCTAACTTGAAATCCGATGAAGCGACTCCAGCCCATAATCTGGATGAAAGGCACCTTCCTGAGTCCGCAGCACCTCCAGGCTCAGGACCGTTTCATCGAGAGTTCTCTCCAGTTCCGGACGGAATCCCTCACCTGCAATCCCTGGGGATTCGTGAAACTCCAGATCAGTCAGGAAGCCCTCGCGGCCGGTGAGTTCCGGATATCGGAAGCCTCCGGAATCTTCCCCGACGGGCTGTTGTTCGACTTCCCGGCTTCCGAGCCGCCGCCACCCTCGATTCCCTTGGGCGGCTCCTTTGCGCCCGACCAGAATACCCTCGACGTTTACCTGGCCATCCCCAATTACCGCCATTCGGGGCTCAACGTTTCCATCCCTCAACAGCGCGCCGATACCCGTTACCATGCCGAGGCCGTAACGGTGCGCGATGAGAATTCCGGACTGGCCGAGAAACCCGTGCAAGTGGCGCGCAAGAACTACCGCCTGCTGACGGAGGGCGATTCGCGCCAGGAGTGTTCCGCCTTGCCCCTGGCCCGCGTCCGGCGAACCGGCTCCGGGGCTCTTGACCTCGACCCCCATTTTGTGCCGCCGCTGCTCGACTTCTCTTCCAGCGATTACCTCAGCGCCATCGCGCGGCGCCTCGTCGAGATCCTCGCCACCAAGAGCAGCATGCTCTCCGGCGTCCGCCGTCAGAAGAACCTCAGCCTCGCCGACTTCGGGACGGCCGACATCGCCAACTTCTGGCTGCTGTACACCATCAACTTCCATTTCCCCGAGTTTCGGCACCTCTTCGAGACCCGCCACGGACATCCCCAACGGCTTTTCGAGGCCATGCTTTCACTGGCCGGCTGCCTGACCACCTTTTCGACCAAGGTCCATCCGCGGGATCTTCCGCTGTATCGGCACGACGATCTTTCAAGCTGTTTCGAAACGCTGGACGAAATTGTCCGGACGCTCCTCGAAACCGTGGTCCCGGCCAATTTCGTGTCCCTGCCGCTCAAACTGGTGCAGCCATCCATTTACGCCACGGCGCTGGCGGATGACAAGTACCTCGCCGGAACCCGCCTGTACCTCGCCATCGGGGCCGACATGAATCAGGCCGAGCTGATCTCCAAGGCGCCCTACCTCCTGAAGGTCTGTTCCGCCAACCACATTGAGCACCTCGTGCGGCAGGCATTACCCGGCGTTGCGTTGACGCACCTGCCCAAGCCGCCCGGATCGATTCCGGTGAAGCTGAACTACCAGTACTTCAGCCTGAGCCAGGGGGGAGTCGCATGGGAGGCCATCGGAAGGGCGCGCAACCTCGCCGTCTACGCGCCCGGCGACTTCCCCTCTCCGCAACTGGAGCTGATCATTCTCCTGCCCGAGGCGGCCTGAATCCTTCCACTTCGATGAACCCGCCGGAAACCAGGGGCGCCGCCGCGCGGACGAACTCCTCTTCCGCAAGGGCCCTGGGTAGTACGCCGTTCTCCACCAGCACGCGAAGCTGATCGCGTCCGGTGGCGCGCCCATCGCACAGCGCCATCAGGTTGGCCATCCAGGGGTGCGCGTCGCAATCCATACTGAACGGCCATTCCGTTCGGAGCGTGTACGATTGAGGCGCCCAGGCGCTGCCCTCCAGCCGGTGCCGCACGTGAAACTCGGCGCCGCCGCCCCGGTAAAGCGGTCTCTCGAGGATCAGCCGCGGCAGGCCTTCTTTAGCCGCGCCTTCCCAGGCCAGCAGCCACTCCCACGGTGCGCGGTGGGAGCCGGGGCTCGCCTGCCGCCGCACGGTGAACGTCTCTCGAGCGCCGGTTCTCCGCTGAATCACGAGGAAGCCGTAAACCAGCGATTCCACCCCGAGCCGCGCAAACAGCTTCTTCCAGGCCTCGGATTCCTCGCGGGTGCGGATCGTCTGCGGATTGGCTCGCGCCGCGAAGTCGGCAGGCTCGAGAATCTTCCTGACGATCAGCGCGATGTCGAGGTCCCCTCCGCCCTCCCCCAGCCATTCGCGGATGCGGCGTTCGAAGGGGGCATCTCTCCGGTCGGTCCCCATCGTCAGTGCCAGGAACACACCGTGGCCGTTGAGATGCGCGGGCAGGCCTTCGACAATCCGCCGCGTGATCTGCTCGCCGTCCTCGCCGCCGCTGAAGAAGATCCACTTCGGCGTGAGTGCCGGCACGTAGGGAGGATGCGCGACGATCCGGTCGAACGTCCGCTGGCCCAGGCTTCCGTACAGGTCGCTGGTCACCGCGTGAAAGTTGGCGACGCCGTTCAGTCGGCCATTGAATTCGGCAAAGCGCGTGCATCGTTCGGCGATGTCGCCCGCCCAGGCCTCCTCCGCGCCCTGCCGGGCCGCCACGATCCCCGCGATTCCCGTGCCCGAACAAAGGTCCAAAAAACTGCCGCACGCCCCCAGGGGAACATGCGCCAGAAACAGGCGGGTATTGGGGATAAACGCCGGGTAAACCGTGTCGCTGGGAGCCTCGAAGGGGGCGCCATCGGGGTTGCTCCAGCGGTCCGAAGCGATGTGGAGATCCGCCAGCGGGTAGAGTGCGACGGTTCCGTGGCACCGGTCGCCGGCGACGTCCATCGCCAAAAGGCCCATGTCGCTCAGCAAGCCCATGCCGTCGCGGCCCACCAGGCGCTCGGCCTCCTCCAGGGAGGCGAACTCTCCGGCCAGGAACAACGCTGTCAGAATGTCCGCCGCCGATGCCGGTTCAGGCAAGGGCGCGCGCTTTCCGCGATCCAGTTCGAAATGTTCGGCGCGCCCCAGTTGGAAACGCTCGCAAATGAACTCCTCGCTGTAACCCGCGGATCGGAGGAGGTCACGCAGCTCGTCGAATTTTCCGGCTCGTCCCAAATCGTCGATATGCATTCGGTTGCCCCACCCGGTAACTCCATTTCGCAAATACAGCCACGTATCCTCGTGCCTCGACCCTCCGCTCCCTTACGGTCGCGGCTCCGTGCGCAGGCCTCTCATGGAGCCGCGACCGTAAGGGAGCGGGGAGCTGAGCATGTTACCGAACTTCCAAAATGACGCACCTACTTTTTCAAAGCGAAAACCATGATCGCGATCACCGCCAGCAGAACGACCACCATGACGATGAGCGCGAGCATAAGCCAAGGCGTTTTCCTGGCGGCGGTGGGCGCGGGCATCGATGCCGGGGTCTGGGCCGGGATCGGCGCTGGCGCCACCGGCGGGGCGCCCTTCGGGCCCGGCGGGACCGGCTGAGCGCTAAACATCCGGGTATATTCTCCTGGTCCGCTGGACGGCGCCGGCGCCGGTGGGGGCGGGACTGCGAATTCGGAGCGCGGGTGAAAACTCTGAGTCGCGCCCCCGGCTGGGGGTCTAAAACCGGGCGCGGGTCCGGGCGGCGCCGCTGGACTTGTGGGCATATCCCCCTTTCCGAAGATCCGTGTGAACTCTCCCGGAGCCGGGGATGCCGGCGGCACCGGCGCCACGGGCGGGGTGCCCTTTGGGCCCGGTGCCGCGGCTGGCCGGAAAACCGGTTCAGGGGCCGGCGCCTGCGAGAGCGGGGATTGAAAAAACCGCGTGAACTCGCCGGGCGCGGGCGGCGCAGGTGGCGCCGGCGGTCTTGCCGCCGGCGGAGCAGCCTCACCCATAGGCTGAGGCGGCGTGGAAGCCTGAAACATCCCCGTGAACTCGCCGGGCGCGGGCGGCGCAGGTGGCGCCGGCGGTCTTGCCGCCGGTGGAGCGGCCTCGCCGATGGGTTGTGGCGTCGCGGAAGCCTGGAACATCCGCGTGAACTCGCCGGGCGCGGGCGGCGCAGGTGGCGTCGGCGGCGGAACGCCCGATGCGGGTCTTGCCGCCGGTGGAGCGGCCTCGCCGATGGGTTGTGGCGGCGGGGAAGCCTGGAACGTCCGCGTGAACTCGCCGAGCGCGGGCGGCGCAGGTGGCGCCGGCGGCGGAACGCCCGATGCGGGTCTTGCCGCCGGTGGAGCGGCCTCGCCGATGGGTTGTGGCGGCGGGGAAGCCTGGAACGTCCGCGTGAACTCGCCGGGCGCGGGCGGCGCAGGTGGCGCCGGTGGCGCCGGCGGTCTTGCCGCCGGTGGTGCAGCCTCACCCATGGGCTGAGGTGGCCCGGGAGCCTGGAACATCCTTGTGAACTCGCCGGGTTCATGCTGCGCAGGCTGCGCAGGCGGAGCAACCGGCGCGGCCGGCGCGGGCGGTGGCGTCACAGGCGCGGCTTCCGGAGTGACCTCGCCCGTTGGCCCCGCCGCGTGCGATCCTCCCCGCGCTCCGGATTGGACTGCGCCCGGTATGTGCCACACGCCCACTTTGGTAAACGCGTCCGGCGAACCTCCCGCCCGGGGCGCAGCCGGCGGCGCTTTCGGAACCTCGACTTTCCGTTTCAGGTCCGCCAGCCCGCCGAGCGGCTCGGTCGCCACGAACGGGGTTCCCTGGTTGTCTCCAACATCCAGCAGATCGGGGCGGTCGGGCCGCTGTGATGAGCGAAGCCGCTCCAGGAGCTCCGCATGCAGCCCGGCCTGCTCGCCCACGAACAGAAATACGGTGACTTGCCGCCCCGTGGCGATCTCGCGGGCGTTGAACACTTTGACCCCTTCATCCTTCAACAGATCCAATAATTCGTATTTCTGGTAGAAGTCCATGCGCGCCCCGTTCCCTAATCATGGCACCAGTCCGCGTACGGTTCAATCCGACGACCCTCCTGTGCCGTTTCTGGAGTCGATTACCGCGGGGGGCGGAGTTTCTCCGCCGCCGCGCTTCAGTGGTTGCCACGACGTGCTCAATGACGTAGCCAGGACGGGCTCCTGCAGTCTTGCCAGTCGATGGGCAGGGCATATTGTCGTCGGAACTCATCTCGGGCTGATGTAAAGCGGGCCTGGCCTTGCACGGCGATCTCTGGGAATTCAACTTCCGAGTGGCCGGGCATCCCGGAGTTGAGCGACTTCGTTCTACACTAGGGCGTTTACCGGGACTGATTCGGGGCAGCGCGGGCTCCCGTTACCATCGAGATTGCGGTGCAGCCCGCGGTGCAGGAAATCGTGCCCGTGGGACTCGTGACTGAGCCACAACCGCTAGGGCACTCGCAAAGCTGGCCGCCTTCCGAGGTGGGCAGGAATACCCCGCCTCGCCACCGCGTCCTTCGTTTCCGGCCATTCCCAGATTGGCTCCTAGGATCCGTTCCCAGGAACGACAGCCATACCGCTGTCCGATGATCGCTTCGTGGCCCTACCGCTTCCTCACTATGAGAATCTCTTCCTCGCCGTATCGCTCCAGTTTGTTCCCGTTCTCGTCTCTGTGCTTGCCGGCATACACAGCAAAGTACGACCCCCGCTTCATAATTGCTCGGTCGCTAATGATTTGCAAAGGCGTTAGCTTCGCGCCGGCTTCCCTCAGCATGTGAATTGCGTGCAAGCAGAGATCCACAATGCGTACGGGGGTTTTGGTCGACCCGACGTGTACATTGGCACGGCCGCCTACGATTACTATAGTCCCGCCGCTCCTTACGCACTGACCAATACTTCGGATCACGCGCGTCATCGATTGCACAAAGATGCGAACGCTGCCTGACTCCAGCGACCGCTTCGCAACCTCCCGGTGATCCTCACCCAGAAACCAGAGTCGGAGCCATGCATCCTTGGAATATGTTTGTCTATTCAGGTATGGCGGTGATGTAAGTGCCAGCGCCACATCAGGATAGCTCCCTGCGTAGCTCGCGCAGTCCTCCGCAGATGCTTCGTAAACTTCGGCATGGCTACGCCACCGCGGCCCTGGCAACATGGCCATCGCCTTAATCAGAAGGCATTGCTTGACATCCCGCTGCGGTGGTTCCAAGCCATGCTCACTGACGTACCGCCTGACGTAGTTGGGAGCCATCGCGAAACACTGATTGCTCGGGACCGATAACGATACTCGCGAATGCCCATGCAGGATTCCTAGGAGCACGCCGCAGACAAATGTAGCAACCTCCTTGTCAGCACCTTCTGATCTCATATCCTGAAGAAGCTGATCTCGAAGACTGAGGATCTGCAACAGCGTCTTTCGGCTATAAAAAACCCGAACCTCACTTGGCACGCTCGCCGTTGATGTGTAGACCCTTGGGTTTAGTTTCTGAATGTAGTTAGCCACGGTGGCCAACGAGACCTTCGCGCACTTAGCCCGCGACGCAACTACCGCATCAGGAGCTATGTCACCACCGACCGCGCGCCTTCCCATCCTCGATGCCTCAAACAAAACTGTTCCCTTGCCACAGAATGGGTCCAGCACCACGTCGCCAGGCTTGGAGTGAGCTGCAATTAAGTATCGCGCCAGTGCTGGCGGAAATCCCCCCACACGCGGCATAATGCTATGGAGTGGGTGCTCAATACCCCGATGCTGTCGCCACGGGAGGATGATTCCTGATCGCGACGCGTCGGTCACACAGCCCAGATCAGAGCTCGAACGCTGTAACAGATCTTCGGCCAGCGATGTACAGGCTCGCAAAATGGACGCCCTATCCAAAGCGTTCATGACTGCCCGGCCAGCCATTTCGGGTATCTGAAGTACAGCTGTTGTGGATCTTGCACCAAGGATGCGACGACGTCGCGGGCCTCGACGATCTTAAACAAAACCTCCTCCGCCTGCAGCGCCGCGACGTTCATCACCGCGGAAACGGTGGATCTCCTAATCAACAGCTTCTCCAATAGCGCTGCCGCCTGCAAACTGGCAGAGAGGTCCCGCCGGTCATCCTGGATACTGTCCACGAATGCGAGTAACGCAGCAAACGGCAAGAGTGCCGTCGGGATTTGACAGCCTCCGCACGTGGCACGCAGGAGGCGGCGAAATCTCCAATCGTGAAAGGGTATTGAGCAGGCGGCCAGGAGCACCGTTTGTTTCAGTCGATTGCGGTCGTTCGGCTGCAGCCTTTCGATGTCCTGGTGGTGATCGCAGTACAAACGCAGTGCCGATGCCGAGCCATGGCTCTGGTGCACATTGGCACGCAAAGCCGCCAAGAGCGTTTCGCCGTGCGCTCCAAGGTTTGTCGCGGGTTCGGGGGCTATCCATTCTGTTGCAGGGCGCTCAGGAGCAAGGAAATGCGACATCAATGAACTCAGAATACGAAGGGCGTCTTGTGTCTCCGGTGCCCCAATATACTTCTCCTTTATCGCTTGAGCGGCCTCATCGGTCGTCATCCCGCCGAAGACGGAATCCAGGTAGTTGCCAAGCGAGTGAACGACGTATCCGACATCATGCCACATGGCTGTCAGGAACCAAACGTGAAACGGGTCCACGTTCCAATGAAGCATCGCAGGATCCCGATAGGCCTCAAAATGCCTGCGCAGCAGTGCGACCGGGAGGAGGCCTAAGAAATAGTTCTGGAAGGAGTGAAAGAAATGGTCGCGGCTAGGACCGATTCCGCCTCCTTCGATGGTCCGCAACATCTCAGAGGCTCTGATTGCGTCTGGCCGGAGCCCCATGCTCCGCAACGTCCGCATGGCGTAGTCGATCAAGATTGAGTGTTCCCGCGTGTCACTTTGAGCGTTGCCTCGCAACAAGCGACGATATTTCCTCGCTAGAAGACCCAGGTCTTGCGAGAACAAATGCGGAAGGCCCTCTGTGCTCGCCAGCTCGTTCAGGAGGTCGGGAGCGACTCTGGTACGGATCCGGCGACGTGTATTAGCAGGACGACCTGGGAGCCTCGGAAACGGTATCAATTGGCCCAACCCCCCGATCTCACAGATCAGAAACGGCCGCAGTGGCACGTAATGCTTTGCGGCGGCTCCGATGGCAGGATCGCCAGACAAGACGAGTATGGGCCTCAGGTGGTGCCTCTTCGCCCTGATCACTCCGCTGCGATCCGTCTCCGCCATCTTATCACCGGTGATCAGAAACGCGGCCCAGATCACGTCTTCGGCGGTCCGGAGGAATTGCCACGCTTCCGGCACCAGGGAGGCTAATTCCTGGTAGCGCTGGCCGGTTATGGGTGCCGCCCCCGGCAACGCAGCGTCAAGAATCGACTGCGGGTCTGCCATGGTCTACCCTCGCGCTGAAAGTTGCCCCAAGAATTCCCCGAGGCTCGATCGCAGGGACTCGGCTGCTGACCTCAGTTCACCGGCCCGAGCGGTACCGCGCTGGCCCGCGTGAGCCAGCTGTGAAACGTCAAACTGCCCGAGCTCGCTGTCCAGCCGTCTAATCTGTGTCAAGAGCTTCTTCGGACTTGAAGCACCACGTTGCGGTATATGGGGAAATGACCTAGTCAGCTCATCTTCAGCCTCTGAATACGTCATCTCGGGCTGCTTGCGAAGATGGTCGAGTGTCCTCCAAAGTAGCTTCTTCTCGGATGATTTCTTGAAGACGTGTTTGAAGAAAGGAGCGACTTTACGGACTTCGGTAGAGCGTTCCAGAGCGCTGTGGAGCTTCTTGAAAAGATCTTCCCGAACTTCATCGGCACTCACGAGCTCGAAGTATTCCGGATAATTTACGAGGGATGGCAGGATTATCTTTTCTTCGATTTCACAAATATACCAGTACCCTTCTGGATCAGGATCCTTGTACATGGGCCCTCTTACGCTCACCGGCCATCGAAGAAATTTGACGCGATCCCAGGCGGTGCGCTCGTCAATCCCCGTTGCCACGGCCAATTCCTCGGTGACCGCTTGGACCTGGGACCTCAGGTCTACAACCGAGCGTATGTCCTTTCGGCTAACGATCTCGTCGTACGTGCTCTGGAGCGCCGCACATTGTTGCACTGGTCCCCATTGTTCTCGGAGATGATGAATTTGGAACATGCGAAACAGGAGATCGCGGTCCGAGAACGGCTGACCATTCGCGTTTTCGATAATGTAGGCAGGCAGCTTGCCGAGTCCGACCGCCTTGGCCGCGTAATATCGACGCTCACCATCGATGAGCAAGAATCGATCGCGTCTGGGCGTAACCACAAGCGGGACCATGACTCCGAAACGCTTTATGGAGTCCTTTAGATACGCCAGCTTGGGATCATTAGTCAAGATGTTGACGCCACGTGGGTTCTTCTCGTTGACATCGATCTTCGCGATTTGGAGTTCCTCAAGACGCATACCAATCCTTTGACGCTATGCCAGGCGCCGAGCACCAGCGCGTTCAAGACAGCTTGGCCTCTCCTCCCTCGTTCCAGACTGCGGCAACAGGGTAGAGGGTCGCGATGTCCTCCACCGGGACCCTTGATTATCTCCTATCAAGGGGGGCTGTTGCGGATAGACGTCCCCGAATGCGATTCCAGGGGTAAGCGAAGCAGCGGTTGGCGCTACAAATTGGGCGTCGATGCCCCACAGATGGAGGCACCCCAAGAGTACCCCTTTAACTTTCGTGGCGGGGTCCTACAGCATTACTGCCGGGGCACGCCCCTCCGCCTGGAGATAGGTACTCGCAGGTCGCCCACGGCTTACTGACGTTCTTCACCGCACCCTCGTGCTTAGGTCGGATCACGGCGTATCCCGAAGTTGAGACCGGTGCGGGTCGGACTTCTCGACGCCAGGTCCGCGCGAGTCGTTGCACCCGGAAGGCTCGCCCCATCAACAAATTCCACCCCCGCCCCCCCTGCAATCTCACAATTAAATCGCCCAGCGCGGAGCGCTTTTTCATCCGTCCCGATGACGGCCCCCGCGGGGGGCCGTATAGTTGAATCACAACCCACCCACACGAAAAAGTCCCTTTCTTTCCCGCTACTTACCATCGCCCAATTTCAGAGTCGAGCCCCCCGCCATGCAATCCTCAAAGTGGAGGGTAATAACCTTGATGTCGCACTCACAACACCACGTGTCCCCGGAACAACTCGCCGCCAATCGCGCCAACGCCGCCAAATCTACCGGCCCCCGCACCCCGGAGGGCAAGCACCGCTCTGCCCAAAATGCCCGCAGACACGGCTTCACCGCCTCTACCTTCGCCGTCGTCCGCCTCGAAGACCTCCAGGAGGTCGCCCATCTCAGAGACGACCTCATCGACCTCTACCAGCCAGTCAACTCCCAGGAACTCTTCGCCCTCGAACGCGTCGCCCTCGCCCAGCAGGCCATCCTCCGCGCCGCCCGCCTCGAAGCCGGCTTCTTCACCTCCTGCCTCAACGAGTTTTTCGACACCAGCGGAGAATGCACCCTCCCCATGAACTCGGAACTCACCGCGGATATCGAAACCACCCGCGCCCAGAACCGCAACTACGTACTGGTGGACGGATTTCACCGCCTGAACCGCCAGGGCAACAGCTTTGCCCTGCTGCTGCGCTACCAGGCCCAGGCGGAACGCCAGTACCGCCGCGCCATCGAGGAGTTCGAACGCCTCAAAGCCCTGCGAGAGCAATTACCGAACGAACCCATCCCCGCGGAACCCGAGCAAACTGAAACCACTTGCACCCCCTGCGAAACGAACCTGATTCCCCCCAAAGACCCCGACCCCCGGCCCCTGGCCCCCGGCCCCCAGCGCCTGACCCCCGACCCCCGGCCCCTGGCCCGCGACCCCCGGCCCCTGGCCCCCGACCCCCGGCCCCCGGCCCCCGCCGCCCGGCCCCTGGCCCCTGACCCCCCGCCCCTGGCCCCCGCCCCCTCACACTAGCGTTGTGACACCCGTGTGGAGTAACCTCTACCATGAAGGGATAAGGCGGATGAGCCAACATTACAGCCGGCTGGGCCAATCGGGAATTCCTGAGGAATGGGCGCCATGAAGCAGCTCTCGAGAGTTGTCTGGTCCGAAGGCATGTACCTGGGGCCGCACCATTTCCAGGTCCAGAGCCGCTATTTCGAAGACTCCATCCAGTTCGCCGCCTCGGCGCTCTGGTTTGAGCCGTATGGCTTTGTGGGCTTTGGATTGGACGCCGAAGCCCTGCGCAACGGCACCCTGTCCCTGCTTCATGCCCGCGGCGTTCTGCCGGACGGATTGGCGTTCCATATGCCCGAATGCGACCCGCTTCCCCCGGCTCGCAACATCGCCGATCTGTTTCCGCCCACCCGCGACAAGCTCACCGTTCTGCTCGCCATCCCCGAGCGAAAACCGAGCGGCGTCAACTGCGTCCCCGCCGGTTCCGCGGAGAGCGCGCGCGCCCGTTACGTGGCCGAAGCGCAGCCGCTCCCCGACGAGACTACCGGCCGCGACGAGAAGCCCGTCCAGTTGGGGCGGAAGAATTTCTCGCTGCTCCTCGATACCGAGGCGCCGGAAGGACTCCTCGCCATGCCGGTCGCGCGCGTGATGCGCGACGGCTCGGGCCATTTCATCTTCGATCCGGACTTCATCCCGCCTTCGAGCGCCATCTCCGCCAGCGAGCGCTTGATGCAGATTCTCCAGCGGCTGATCGACATCCTCGACGAGAAAAGCGCCGCGCTTTCTGCCCCCGTCGGGTCCGCCGCGCGCTCCTGGGCCGAATACTCGACGCGCGACATCGCCCAGTTCTGGCTCCTCCACACCGTCAACTCCGCCCTTGCTCCGCTGCGCCAGATGTATTCCGCGCGGCACGTCCACCCCGAGCAGCTCTTCGTGCAGATGCTGCAACTGGGCGGTGCGCTGTGCACCTTCGCCATCGAATCCCACCCGCGTGAGCTGCCGCTTTACGATCACCGCAATCTGGACCTCTGCTTCGGAGCGCTGGACCACCACATCCGCACCCACCTGGAGACGGTCGTCCCCACCAACGTGGTTTCCGTGCCGTTGCGCAAGATGGCCGACTACCTCTATGAGGGCGAAATTACCGACCAGCGGTGCCTCGATCGCGCCCGTTGGATCTTTTCCATTCGCGCCCCCGTGGGAGAGGTCGACCTCATCGCCAAGACTCCGCAACTGGTCAAGGTCTGCTCCAAGGCTTTCGTTCCCAAGCTGGTGGAACGCGCGCTGCCCGGCATGGCGCTCACCCACCTCCCCACGCCTCCTTCGTCCATCTCCGCCCGGGTGGACGTGCAGTACTTCAGCGTCAGCCGTTCCGGTCCCTGCTGGGACCACATTGTGCAGAGCCGCCAGGTGGGCGTGTACGTTCCAGGCGAGTTGCCGGAACCCGAACTGGAGTTGTTGATCGTTCTCGAAACCTAATCGGAGGAGTTTCAGCTATGGCACCGCATCCAGGTTCTCCCACGCCCGCGCGGCGAAATGAAAATCTCGCGCTCGCCTTTCAGGAGATTCTCACCGCCGCCGAGCGCCTGCGAACCGGCCGCCAGTCCATTGCCGATGCCGCGGCTTTCCGGTATCAGGTTCTGGAAGGCCTCAAGGCCGCCGACCAGCAGGCCCGCGCGCACGGCTACCACGCCGACGACATCAAGTTGGCCATCTTTGCCGTGGTGGCGTTCGTGGACGAATCCGTGCTCAACCTGCGCAGCCCGGCTTTTGCGGATTGGCCCCGCCGCCCCTTGCAGGAAGAATTGTTCGGCCATCACGTGGCGGGCGAAGTCTTTTTCAAGAACCTCCAGGATCTGTTGGGGAAGACCGACTCACCGGACCTCGCCGACCTGCTCGAGGTCTACCAATTGTGTCTCCTGCTGGGCTTCGCCGGCCGTTACAGCCTGGGCGGCCATGGCGAGCTGCGTGCCGTCGCCGAGGCGGTCGCGGAGAAGATCCGGCGCATTCGTGGCGCCGCCGGAGACATCTCTCCGGCGTGGGTGCTGCCTTCCGAAGCGGCCCGGCGTGCCGGGGCCGATCCGCTGGTAAGGAAATTCGGGATCGCCGCCGCGGCTTGCGGTCTGCTGGCGGTGATTCTGTTCGTGGTCTACAAGCTGATTCTTGGCGCCGGCGTTTCCAGCCTCGGGGTCCTGGCCGGCCGGTTGTGAAGCCGTGAAAAACTCATTTGTAGCCGCCGATGAACGCAGATTTGCAGGGGCCAGGGGTCGGGGGCCAGGGGCCGGGGGAAGCGAGGGTTTTCCCTGGCCCCCGGCCCCCGAATCCCGGCCCCCTGTTCATTCGCACGTTTTTATAGGGGAGGAACGATCATGAAACTCTATTGGGGAGCGGGCGCTGGTTTGGCGGGCTTTCTGGTTCTGGCTTGGGTGACCGGCAGCTTCCTGCACCTGGATACCAGCCGTTTTTACATTCTTTTCGCAATCCTCGCCGCGCTCGGCGTGGGCGGCACGCTAATCTTCATCTGGTTCTGGTCGAAGGTCCGGCCCCAGTCCGGTGGCGGCGGCGCCGGGGCGCCTGGCGCGGCGGGCCGCGATGACGAAATCGACTCGCTGGTGCGCGACGCGGAAGGCCGCCTGGCTTCATCCAACCTCGCCCAGGGGGCCAGGTTGAGCAACCTGCCGGTGGTGTTCGTCATCGGCGAGCCGGGTTCTACCAAGACCAGCACCATCCTCCATTCCGGTCTCGATCCCGAGTTGCTGGCCGGCAATGTTTACCAGGACAATGCCGTGGCTCCCACCCGCGTGGCCAACTTCTGGTTCGCGCGCGGCATGGTGTTTGTCGAAGCCGGCGGCAAGCTGCTCTCCGAGCCCCGGCGCTGGGCGCGCCTGCTCCACCATCTTCAGCCCGGCAGGCTCCGCTCGATAGTCGGCGGCGGGCAGGCGCCCCGCGCCGCCCTGCTCTGCTTCGATGCCGAAACCTTCACGCGCTCCGGCTCCGCGGACGCCCTCACCGCCGCCGCGCGGACTTTGCAGGCCCGGCTGGGCGAGGTTTCCCAGCGCTTCGGAATCAGTTTTCCGGTGTATGTTCTCTTCACCAAAATGAACCGGGTGGCGTTCTTTGAGGACTTCGTCCGCAATCTCAGCAACGAGGAAGCCAGCCAGGTTCTCGGCGCCACTTTGCCGCTCGCCCAGCCGGGCGCAACCGGCATCTATGCCGAGGTGGAGACGCGGCGGCTGAGCGCCGCCTTCGACGGCATTTTCTATTCTCTGGCCGATCACCGCATCGTTTTCCTGCCGCGCGAAAACGATCCGCAAAAACTTCCCACGGCCTACGAGTTTCCTCGCGAATTCCGCAAGCTTCGCAACGGCTTGGTGCAATTCCTGGTGGATGTCTGCCGTCCCAGCCAGTTGCGCGCCAGTCCTTTCCTGCGCGGATTTTATTTCTCCGGCGTGCGGCCGGTCGTCTTGCACGACACGCCGGTGGAGGCTCCCCGCGCATCGGCGCAGCGGTCGCCGTTCGACGCCGCCGGCGGCGCTACGGGCATCTTCCGAACGGGCGCTCCGGCGCCGGCCGCCGGCGCACCGCTGGCGCAAACCGGGGTGCCCTCTGGGCCCGGCGGCCGCAAGGCGCCGCAATGGGTTTTTCTGGGCCACTTGTTCAGCGACCTCCTTCTGCGCGATGAAACCGCGCTGGGCGCCAGCGGCAGCAGCACCAGGACCAGCATGCTCCGCCGCATTCTGCTGGTTTCCGCGGCGGCGCTGTGCCTGGTGTTCGCCATGGGATTCACGGTCTCGTTCTTTGGCAACCGCGCGCTCGAAAACCAAGTGCTGGATGCCGCCCGCGCCATTCCGCCAGGGGAAGTCGGCGGCTTGAGTCTGCCCACTCCCGAAGCCCTGCAAAAGCTGGACAATTTGCGGGGATCCCTGGTTCGGCTCACCGAATACGAAGAGCAGGGCGCCCCATTCGGCCTTCGCTGGTTTCTATATAGCGGGAGCGCCATGTACCCCGAGGCGCGGCGCCTCTACTACGCGCACTTTCACCAGTTGCTCTTCGCTCAGACGCAGGGGGCTATGCTGGCCTCTCTCCAGCTCGTTGCGCTGCCGCCCGCTCCCACGGATAACTACGGAACCACCTACGACACGCTGAAGGCCTATCTCATCACTACCTCCGAATGGAAGAGAAGCTCGAGCTGGCTCTCTCCGGTTCTGGTCAGCCGTTGGGCCGCCGGCCGGCTGGTCGATAATCTGCTGCCGCTGGCGCGCCCGCAGTTCGATTTCTACAGCGAGGATCTGGCCCGCGGCAATCCCTTCGGCGAAACCAACGACGCTGCGGCCATGGACCGCGCGCGCCTGCACCTCTCCAAATTCTCCGGCATCGAGCAGATCTACCAGTTCATGCTCGCCGACGCCGGGCGACGCGCCAAGAAAATCAATTTCAACGAGCAATTCCCTGGCTCGGCCGAGGTGGTCGTCAACAACCGCGATGTCGCTGGCGCGTTCACCAAGCCGGGTTGGGCGGCCATGCAGGAAAACCTGCGCAAGGCCGACAAGTTCTTCGGCGGCGAGCGCTGGGTCCTCGGCGATTACGCCGCCGCCAAACCCGATGCCGCCCAGCTTCAACAGCAGCTCCAGGATCGCTACACCGCCGATTTCATCGCGCGCTGGCGCGACTTCCTGCGCAATACCGTGGTGGTCCGCTATGGCGGACTGAAGGACGCCGCCAAGAAGCTGAATGTGCTTTCCGGCGCGCAGACGCCCCTGCTGGCGCTGTTTTGGGTGGTGACGCAGAACACCTCGGTCGATTCCCCCAAGGTAGTGGAAGCCTTTGACGCGGCTCAAAAAGTGGTGCCCCCTCCAGCCACCACGGTCCAGTATGTGTGGCCTACCAACCAGGAGTACATGACTTCGCTGGCCGCGCTTCAGACCGCCGTCAGCCAGGTGGCCGATGCAGCGGGACCTCCCGACCCGAATCGCGCCGCGCCCGTCCGCTCCAGCGCGGACACGGCCAGCAACGTGGTCAAGAAAATGGGCTACACCTTCAAGATCGACCCGGAAGCCCACCTCGAGACCACCACCCTCAAGCTGCTGGCAGCCCCCATCGATTACGCCGCTGCCCTCACCAAAGGCATCGGGGCCGGCGAGATCAACGCCCAGGCGCGCCAGTTTTGCGCGGCGTTCTCCCCCCTCGCCGCCAAGTTTCCGTTCAACCCCACGGCCTCCGCGGAGGCGAGTTTGCAGGAGTTGGACGCCATCTTCCGGCCGCGCGAAGGCAGGTTGTGGACCTTCTATGCCGAGTCTTTGCAGAACTTCCTGCAAAAGCAAGGCGCTCAGTACGTCCCCAATCCCGCCGGCGGCGTGCAATTGACTCCGGCGTTTACGACTTTCTTCAACAACGCCGCGCGCTTCTCCGATGCTCTCTACCCGGGAGGCGCCGCCGGGCCCAGCCTGCGCTATTCGCTCACGCCGCAGCGCTCCGACCAGATCAGCGAGATGACCGTGACCATCGATGGCCAGACCGTCAAATCCTCCGGGCAGGGCGCGGCGCGCCAGTACGTCTGGCCCGGCGCGGCCACCCGTAACATCCGCATCAGCGCCAAGCTCACCGGCGGTTCGGATTTCGAATTCGAGAACCGCGACGGGCTGTGGTCGTTGTTCCGTTTCTTCGCCGATGCCGACCGCTGGAGTCCCTCCGGCGGGGGAAGTCTTCTCGAGTGGGTGGTGCGGCAGGGCAGGGAAGGCCGCCCCGTGATGGTCGGCGGCAAAGAGCTCACCTACCGCTTCCTGGTCGATACCGGCGGCGCGGCGCCCGTGTTCCAGAAAGATTTCCTCAATAGCTTGCGGTGCGTCTCGCAGGCGGCCCGGTAGAGCAGCCATGGAACTTCCCGCGCGCATCGGAAAATACGAGTTGCTGGAATTCCTGGGGGGCGGAATGTCCCATGTCTATCGCGCCCGGGACACCGCCATCGGCAGGCAGGTGGCCATCAAGATCCTCACCCCCGAAGCCTGTCAGGATCCCGAGGCCAAGGCGCGCTTCCTCCAGGAAGCCCGCATGGCCGGCAACATCGAGCACGACCACATCATCCGCATTTTCGACTACGGCGAAGAGCAGGGCCGCCCCTTCATCGTGATGGAGTTCCTGGTTGGCGAGGACCTCCGCCACGCCATCCGCGACAACCATGCCGGCGATATCTCGAACCGCCTCCGCATCGCCCTCGATATCGCCCGCGCCCTCGAATACATTCACTCCCGCAAGATCATCCACCGCGACATCAAGCCCGACAACGTGCACATCGACGCTTCGGGCAAGGTCAAGCTGATGGATTTCGGCATCGCCAAGGCCGAGGGACTTCACCTCACCCGCACCGGATTCGCCGTCGGCACGCCCTACTACATGTCGCCGGAACAGGTGCGCGGCGAACCGGCCACCGAATCGATGGATATCTACGCCTTCGGTATCCTCCTCTTCGAATTGTTGACCGGCCAGAAACCTGTCGAGGGCGACACGCTGGAGCGCCTGTTTTACGCCATCCTGAACGAGCCCCTGAAGCCCGAGCCCATGGTGCGGGCCGGGGTTCCGGCCCCCGTCGTGGATTTGGTTCTCCGCTGCACTGCCAAAAAACCCGACGGCCGGCCGGGGAGCTTCGCCGAGGTCGCCGCCGAGCTCGAAAGGTTCACCGGCAAGGAAGCCGCCCCGGCGGCTCGCCCCGTTCGCCCCGTGGCGCGCCGGCCCATGGCGCTGATTGGCGTTGTGGTAGCGGCCGTGCTGCTGGCGGGCGCCGCGGCGGTCTACTTTGTCACCAGGGGATCGACCAAACCACCGGCCCCCATCACCTCCACCGCGCCCGTCAAGAAGGAGCTGCCCGCCGTGCTCGAAACCGCGACCGGCCAAATGGTGCTGGTGCCCGCGGGCGCATTTCTGGCCGGGGCGGACCGCCATTCCGAAACGCTGCCGGCCTTTTACATCGACCGCACCGAAGTTCCCAACAGCGCCTATGAGCGGTTCTGCCAGGCCAAGCAGCGCCCGCTCCCGCCCGGCTTCGCCGCCGATCATCCGGACTACCCGGTGGTCGGGATCACCTTCGTTGACGCGCAGGAATTCGCCAAGTGGGCGGGCAAGCGCCTTCCCACGGCGCTCGAATGGGAGAAGGCCGCGCGCGGCGCCGACGGGCGCAGTTATCCCTGGGGAAACGACGCCGATCCGAGCCGGGCGAATGTTGCCGATACCAAACCCGCCGGGCCGATGCCGGTCTCTGCTTTCGCGGCCGCGGAGAGCCCCTTCCGGACTCTCAACATGACCGGCAACGTCTGGGAGTTCGTGGACGATTTGAAAACGCCGAGCGCGCAAGCCGTGCGCAGCTTCGCCGCCATCCTGAAGCCTCCTCCGACCGCCACGGAGCCGTGGTATGTGATCCGCGGCGGCAGTTTCACACGTCCCCTGGCGGACGGCGTGGTCTACGAGTGGACCTCGATCCCCGCGCGCTTCTCCGCCCCCGACATCGGTTTCCGCTGCGCCAAGAATGCGGAGTGACGCCGTGAGGTAACTCGTAGAATGGGACAGGAGTGGTTACGTGGCAATTTCTTCGCGCGTTCCGATTCCGCCATATCGGAGTCGAGGCTGACGGCATCGGACGAACCACTCACCAGAGACAATCGTTACGGCGGCGAAGCCGTTCACCTGGAGATCGATCCAGCCGGGAGCGAGATAGAGGTCCGCGGGGGCGGAGGCCGGTGTGACGGAAAGCACAGAATCGCGAAACGCCACTTCCACCGGCGAGCCGGTGGCCACGTCCTTTCCGGAACAGTTCAGCAGCGCCACGGTTTATTCACAAGTTTGGCACACCCGGGTCCCGGTAAGTGTATGGGCTGGTGGAGCGGAAAAACTTGTTGAAAAGTCTTGGCGGAGGCAAAATCCGGCTGGCTTTTCGAGCGGCGCTCGCGCTACAAAAAGAGAGTCCATTAGGCGGCTGCGCAGCCGGGATGGCAAATCTCGGGGGAGGTGGTCATCCTGGTTGCGCAGGCGGCCGCGAAGAACCGGCGGCATGGACCCGGGACGGGCGTTCCGCCGCTGGCGCTACCCTACGCGGGGGCGTGGACGGGCGAGAGCCAGGTGTAGCGGTCAGGCTTGGCGCCAGTGATGATCCCGAAGAACTCCTTCTGTAACTTCTCCGCAACCGGGCCGCGGCGGCCCTTTCCAATCATGATGCGATCGATGGAGCGGATGGGGGTGATCTCGGCGGCGGTGCCGGAGAAGAAGACCTCATCGGCGATGTACAGCATTTCGCGCGGGACGATGGTTTCGACCAGCGGAATGCCGAGATCGCGGGCCAGCGTCAGGATGGTATCGCGCGTGATACCGGGCAGCACGGAAGCGCCCAGCGGCGGCGTGTGGATCTTGCCATCGCGCACCACGAAAATGTTCTCGCCGGAGCCTTCGCTGACGTAGCCGGCGGCGTCGAGCGCGATGCCCTCGGAGTAACCGTTGGCCAATGCTTCCATCTTGATGAGCTGTGAGTTCATGTAGTTGCCGCCCGCCTTGGCGAGAGCCGGCAGAGTGTTGGGGGCGAGGCGCGTCCAGCTCGAAACGCAGACGTCGACGCCTTCGGCGAGGGCCTCTTCTCCCAGGTACTTGCCCCACTCCCAACAAGCGATGTAAATGTCGATGGGGTTCTTGAGCGGATTGACGCCCATCTCGCCATACCCGCGCAGCACGATGGGGCGGATGTAGCAGCCCTCCATCCCGTTGACGCGCACCAGCTCGAGCATGGCTTCGGCGAGCTGATCGGCCGAGAAGCCGAGATTCTCCATGCGGTAAATCCGGGCGGAATCCACCATGCGGCGAACGTGCTCGCGAAGACGGAATATCGCGGGTCCAGCGGGCGTGGAGTAGCAGCGGATTCCCTCGAAGACGGAACTCCCGTAGCTTACTACGTGCGAGAGGACGTGGATGGTAGCCTCGTCCCATCGGATGAAGCGGCCGTTATGCCATATCTTTTCGGTGGGCGTCAACATGCGTCAATTATAGCGTAGGGAAAAGGGCGGCATTACTCGCCGGCGCGGCGCGCGCTGGCTTCGAGGTAGGTGGCGAAATCCTTGCCCGGCGGGGCGATCTCAAACTTCAATTTGAGCCGGGCGGCTCCGGCCGTGGTGTAAGTGAGCCGGTAGCGCGCGGCGCTTGAAGGACCCGCGGTGACGAACACCACGCCCCCGGCGGCGGGCTTGACCTCATACTGGATGACGTGGTCTTCGTTGTCGAAGTAGATGGCGCGGAGCTGGCGCGAAGCCTCGTCGCGATACACGACCATCAGATCGTCGTGCCGGTAGCCGGGTTTGCCATTGGCCGGCGGGTACTCGGCGAAACTCTTGCGGATCAGGACTTTCCCTTGGACGCCGGGAATGAAAGAGAACGATCCGGCGCCTTGGCCGGGTTGTCCACCGCCCTCACCGGTCCAATGGCCCACGAGGAACTGCAACGGTCCCCAATCCTCGGCCATGAGGGTAAGCGCGAAAAGAAACAGCGTGACCGTCCAGAGCCGGCGCATGACCGTATCCTATCTTCAGCGGCGGCCGGTGGAAGTGCGCTTGCGCTTCAAGGATTCGAGTATGGCAATGATCAGCGTGCCGGTGATGGCGAACATGCTCATACGAATCGTGTCCTGGAGGTCAATCGGGGCAAGAGCATAGGCGGTCAGTCCGACCGAGACCAGCAGGAGCAGGGCGGCCGCCCGCCACGAGTACCGGCAGCACAGCAAAGCGATTCCCGGAATGTACAGATCCGCGAATCGAGGAAGCGGGGAATCCCCGAAGCCGAATCGCTCCGCGAGGGTGACAGCCAGCGCGACGCCATATGCCGCGCCGAAATGAAGCGCGGCGCGGCCTCGTGCACTCATTCCGCGATGATAACACCGCTCTGTCTGAAATTGGTACTCGGCTTGAATCGCGGCGAATCGCAGCGCGCGCGCCTTAGCGTTGTCCTGGCGGTGGGACGGTGCGCGCGGCGTGAACGCCCCGTTTGGCGCGGGCGTGGATTTCTCCGATGTTCGAGCCGGTGAGCGCGGTGGCAATGGCGCCGCCGAGGAGCAGCGGGAAAGTCAGCGCCCCCAGCAGGATGAGTGAGAACGTCTTGGCATCGTTGGTTTCCACGTCGAACAGCCGAAGCGCCACCACGCAGGCGACATTCAGCAGGCCGACGTTGCCCGGGGCGTTCGGCACCACGGTTCCCACGCGGATAATCGTGAGCACGCCTCCCGCCACCCAGAAGGAAAGGTCCAGCCCGTACGATTTCATAAGGGCATAGACCGAAATAATTTGCAGCAACAGGTAAAGCAGGCTGATGAGGGAGGTCATGCCCAGGGTACGCGGATTACCCATCAGTTGAAGGCCCTCGGTGACATGGCGCAGCGTGGAGGACCAACGGCGCTCGCTGATTTCAGCGTGGGCGTCGCGCCTGCCGAACACAATCCAGAGCAGGCCGCCGGTGCTCAGGATGATGAGCAGGCCCAGGAGCTGCACCAGGACGACGAGGTTCTTAGGGATTCCTCTGACAAAGCCGGCGGTGATGAGGAAGGCGAGCAACATCCAGACGCCATCGATCAGACGCTCCACGGCGGCGGAAGCGAAGCCGAGCGAGAGCCGCAGGTCGCTCCAGTGAGACAGCAGGTAGCAGCGGATCAGTTCGCCCGCGCGCAGGGGGAGCACTTCATTGGCGAAAAGCCCGATGTAGATAGCCTGCACGGTGCGCCAGAGCCGCAGGCGGACTACGGGGGCCAGCAGGGTGTTCCATCGCCAGGCGTGCGAGATGTAGACGGCCAGGTCGGCCAGGATGGCGAGGCTCACCCACCTCCAATCGAGGGAGCGAATGGCGGGCATGAGGTCGTTGATGGGGTAGCCGTGGAGCACCCACAGAAGGCACCCGATGGCAAGGCCATAGCCCAGCAACTGGGGCAGCCAGGAAGGCGTCTTGCGGAGAGAAGGGAAGTCGCTCATCCGTTCCAATGATCTCCGGGCATTACGAGCCTATGATAACGTGGCGGGGCGGGGCACTTGGCCAACGCCGGATTTCCGGTGGATCTGCTCGATATCGCGATCCCCAACCAGTCCCAGCGCCATACCGCCGCGCCGGCGGGGATCGAGAGCGCGGTGATGGCCGATGGCTCACCGGCGGGCGGGTGACCGCCAGGGTGTAGAATGGCCGTTTCATGCCCTCACACGGCGCCTACCTGATTCTGCTCACGGCGGCTGCGCTGGCGCTGCTCCTGCTCCTGATCCTGGTGGTGAAGCTGCATGCGTTTCTGGCGCTGCTGATTTCCAGCATGGCGCTGGGGCTGGCCGCCGGGATGCCGCCCGACAAGGTGCTGAAATCCATCCAGGACGGCTTTGGCGACGCGCTGGGGTTCATCACGGTGGTGGTGGGGCTGGGCGCGATGATGGGGGCCTTTGTGGAGTATTCGGGTGGAGGGCGCACGCTGGCCGACTGGCTGCTGGCGAAATTCGGCAAAGACCGCGCCGCCTGGGCGATACTGATCGCGGCATTCCTGGTGGGAGTGCCGATTTTCTTCGAGGTCGCGTTCATCATCATGGTCCCGCTGGTGTGGAACCTGGCGCGCGAGACCAAGCGTTCGCTGCTGTTCTACGGGGTTCCCATGGCGGCGGCGCTGACCATCGTGCATTCGCTGGTGCCGCCGCATCCGGCGCCGGCCGCGGCGGCCCAACTGCTAGGCGCCGATCTCGGGCACACGATTCTGTTCGGCATCGCGGTGTCCATCCCCATGGCGGTGGTGAGCGGCGTCTGGTACGGCGTGTGGATCGCCAGGCGGACGTATGTTCCGGTGCCGGAGATCGCCAAACTGGCGCCGGAGGCCGTGGAGAACGGCCCAGGGCGCGCCCCGGCGGCGCCGCTGCCGACGGTGATTCTGTTGCTTCTGCCAGTGGTGCTGATTTTCGGCGCCGCGCTCGCGAGCCTGCTGAAAGTGCCACACGGCGGCGCGGCGGTGTTTCTCGGGCATCCGTTCACGGCGCTGACCATCGCGGCGCTGGCGGCGCTGTATTTCTTCGGCTTGCGGCGCGGACTCACGTTCGCGAAAGCCGCCAAACTGGCGACGGGATCGATGGCCCCCATGGGCGGGTTGCTGTGCATCATGGGGGGAGGCGGCGCGCTCAAACAGATCATCGTGGATTCGGGAGTCGGACCATACGCGGGAAACCTGCTGATCACCTCCTCGATTTCGCCGCTGGTGGTGGCGTTCGTGATTGCGGCGGCGCTGCGGGTGGCGCAGGGATCGGCCACGGTGGCGATCATCACGGCCGCGGGAATTGTGGCGCCGATCATGAAATCCATTCCGGGTTATAGTACGGACCTAGTCGTGCTGGCGCTGTGCTGCGGCGGCACGTCGGTTTCGCACGTCAACGACGCGGGGTTCTGGCTGGTGAGCCAGTACTTCGGCTTGACCGTGCCGCAGACGCTGAAGTCGTGGACCGCGTCGAAGGTGATCTCGGCGATTGTGGGGCTGGGGATCGTGCTGGCGGCGCAAGCGCTGGTGCGATAGGGTGCAGGAAGCTCTCAGCGATCAGCTTTCAGCCGCGCTGGCTTAAGCTGACGGCTGAACGCTCTCCAGAAACTGCCTGTAAGCCACTGATTCTATGTCGAGCCAAAGCGGCAGTTTCTGGTTCTATGAATCGCGGCCCGCCGCGGCAGGGGTGCTGATGGCTGACAGCTTCAAGGGATACGGCCGAACATCTCCACGAATCCCGCGAGCGAAACCTGTTCGGCGCGGAGGGAGGCTTCGGGCCAGGCATCGACCACTTCCTTTCCGCAGATGCCGGCCAGGTTGTTGCGGAGCGTCTTGCGCTTTTGCCGGAAACATTGGGCGACGAAGCGGAGGAAGGCGTCCCGGTCAGGCAGGCCCGGATCGCGGGCGCGCGGCTCCAGCAGCACCACCGCGGAATCCACTTTTGGCGGCGGGTGGAAGGCCGATGGTTTCACCTCGAAAAGCAGGTGGACGTCCGCGAACAGCGCGGTCCTGACCGTGAGGTATCCATATTGGCGATCACCGGGCTGCGCCACGAGCCGCTCCGCCACCTCCTTCTGAATCAGAAAGACAGCGCGGGGCGGGTTGAGGCGAAGCACCTTCTCGAGAATCGGCGACGCGATGTAGTACGGCAGGTTGCCGGCGATGGTGGCGCGGCCCCATTGCGCCAGGTCGGTTTCGAGCACGTCCGCGCGGACGATTTCAAGACGCGGCTCGGAGGCGAATCTGCGCTGGAGACGCTCCACCAGGCGCGGGTCCACTTCCACCGCCACCACGCGCGCCGCGCGCTTCAGCAGCTTTTCGGTTAAGGCTCCACGGCCGGGGCCGATTTCGACCACGAGATCCGGGCGCGCGGGACAGGCGGCCGCGGCAATGCGCTCCAGGACGGAACCCCTGATCAGGAAATGTTGACCGAGTTTCTGGCGGGGCACGCGAGCGCCGTCAGCCTCTCACGCTGATCTGATGGCTGCGGCGGAACGAAACCAGCACTTTGCCCCAGGTGGGCTGGCCGAAAATAGTGGCCGGAGAGAAACGCGAAAACAGGATCAGGTTGTTCTCGATTTCCGGCGTCATCTGGCCCTGCGTGACGACATAACCTTGGACCCGGCCGCGCTCGTCGATGGTCACCTCGACAACGGTTTCATTACCCGCGTCCACCGGGTTCATTTCCTGCAGAGCGGGGTCGGTGTAAAGCATCCACAGAGGCACGTCGTTGCGGAAGTTATGCGGGAATGCCAGGCTCGGGACGAGGATGGCGAACATCACCAGGGCGGAAAGCACGCCGCCGGCGATGGGAAGCGCCATGGGCCGCATCAGGTTATCGAACACCAACTGCATGCGCGCGGCCCAGCGTTGCGCGCGGGCGGAAAAACTGGCGCGCGAAAGCCGCCGCAGGCGCTCGTTCCATGCGAGCAGGCGCAGGTCCTCAGCCAGGCGGGCGGGTAATTCCGGAGTGTCGAGCTGACGGAGCGCCCCGCGCAACTCTCGCATGGATTCGAATTCCGCGCCGCACTGGCGGCACGATTCGAGGTGCGCCAAAACACTCTCCTCCTCCTCAGCCGTAACCCTCCGGTCGAGGAGCGAAGAGACCATTTCATGCATGTTGTCACAGCTCATAGCTTCACTTCACTCTGCCGTCTTCGGCACCAATCGCAAGGCCGGCCTGGATTTCAGGCTGCCCGCGAGTTCTTCCCGCAGGGCTTCGCGGCCCCGCAGGATTCGAGACTTGACGGTCCCCAGGGAGACACCAAGGATTCCCGCGATTTCCTCATAACTCAGATCGGTGATGTCCCTGAGCACCACGGATTCGCGGAAAATGGGATTAATTTTTTCGAGCGCCGCCTCAATCATGACGTGCTGTTCGCTCTCGAAGGCCACGTCAAACGGCGAGCGGCTGCTGTCCGGTATGATCTCCTTCCAGTTGCGCGTCTCTTTCGGACTTGCGTCCAGATCCACTTCGCGGCGGCGGTGCCGAAAGAACCATCGCCTCGCGTTATGCGCTTCGTTCACGGTAATGCGGTAGATCCACGTCTTCAGAGTGCTGTGCCCGCGGAAGTTTCCGATATTGCGGAAAACTTTCAGGAAAACCTCCTGGACCACGTCGTAGGCTTCGGCCTGGTCGTTCAGCAGCCGCAAAGCCAGCGTGTAGACGGGTTGCTGGAACCGGACGAGCAGTTGTTCGTACGCCCACTCAGACCCCTCGCGCAGGGATTCCACCAGGCGGAGATCTTCGGATTCCGCGTCTTCCGCCGTCTGTTCCGGGCTCAAGTCCAAGATTGAAGTGGCCACCGGTAGCCTCACATTCAGCCTGACTTCAAACTACCAGGAAAACACCGGCCTTGCAAAGAGATAGACACCCGCCCGGGGCAAAAAGTTCCCGCCCTGCGCAAGTCCCTATGGACCATCAACTTGCAAGTGGCACCTGCGCTACAATCCGAGTGAGCGAAGCCATGCAGAGAGCAAGTTGGACCATGGTGCTGGTGGCACTGGCCGGGTTGGGACACGCGGCGCTGACCGCGGCGCCCATTCGCGCCCTCATTATCGACGGACAGAACAATCACGATTGGAAATCGACCACGCCCGCGCTGAAGAAGATCCTGGAGGCCGGCGGACTGTTCCAGGTGGAGGTCCTCACGACGCCTCCCGCGGGCGGCGACTTCAGCGCTTTCAGACCGGAATTCGCCCGGTACCAGGTGGTGATCTCCAACTACAACGAATTTCCCAACGGCAGCAAGTGGCCGGCGGAGGTTCAGGCGGCCTTCGAGAAATACGTGCGGGACGGCGGCGGCTTTGTCTCGTATCATGCGGCGGACAACGCGTTTCCGGACTGGCCGGCGTACAATCTCATGATCGGGATCGGCGGCTGGATGGGGCGCAATGAGAAATCGGGGCCGTTCTGGTACTTCCGCGATGGCAAACTGGTTTCGGACGCCTCGCCCGGCAACGCCGGCAACCACGGCGCGCGCACGCCGTTCCCGGTGGCGATCCGCGACGGCCAACACCCCATCACCAGGGGGCTGCCGGAAGTGTGGATGCACGCCGCCGATGAGCTGTATTCCAAAATGCGCGGCCCGGGTGAGAACATGACGGTGCTGGCGACGGCCTACTCGGACCCGGCCAACCGGGGCAGCGGGCACGACGAGCCGATGCTGATGGCGCTCCGCTTCGGCAACGGGCGGGTTTTTCACACCATGCTGGGCCACGACGTGGCAGCCATGGAGTGTGTCGGCTTTATCGTGACGCTTCAGCGCGGAACCGAATGGGCCGCCACCGGAAAGGTGACCGTGAAAGTGCCGCCGGACTTCCCGGCGGCGGACAAGGTGAGCACGCGGCCATTACGGTAACCTGGGGGTTCATGCCCGTCATATCCGCCCCTGAGCTTACGCGATTCACCGAAGAGATTTTTGTGGCCGCGGGAGTGCCGCCCCACAAGGCCGTCATTATGGCCGCTTCCCTGGTGGCCTCCAACCTGCGCGGCGTGGATTCGCACGGCATCCAACTGGTGCCGTTTTATGTCGATCAGTTACTGGCCGGCGAGGTGGACCCGCACACGGACGGCCGGGTGATCTCGGAGAACGGCTCGTGCTTGGTGTTCGAGTGCGCATCGCCGGGAAGCAGGGGATGGCGCTGGTGGTGGCGCGCGAGTCGAACCACTTCGGCGCGGCGGCGTGGTGGGCGCAGAAGATGCGGGCGGCGGGGCAGATCGGAATCGTGTTCTGCAACGCCTCGCCCATCGTGCCGCCCTGGCAAGCGAAGCAGGGCCGGGTGGGCACCAATCCCATCTGCATGTCGGTGCCGGGGCCGTGGCTGCTGGACATGGCGACCACCACGGTGGCGGCGGGCCGCATCTTCAAAGCGTTTCTCAATGGGCAGCCGGAGATTCCGGCGGGCTGGGCGTTCGACTCCGAAGGCGTGCCCACCACTGACACGGCCGAAGCGTACAAGGGCATGCTCATGCCGCTGGGCGGTTACAAAGGCAGCGGCCTGGCCATGATGGTGGAGATTCTGTGCTCGGTGCTGAGCGGCGGCGCCATGCCCAACGAAGTCAGCGGCATTCGGTTCCGCGGCAAAACGGCGCGGGTGAGTCAGGCTTACATAGCGATTGAGGTGGCGCGTTTCATGCCGCTGGAGGAGTTCACCGCGCGCGTGGAAGAGCTGGTGAACCTCATCAAGACGACGGCCCCAGCGCCGGGCTACGACGAGGTGCTGGTGGCGGGCGATCCGGAGTGGCGCACCGAGGCGGAGCGGCGCCAGAACGGCATTCCCATCGCGGAAGGGAATTGGGAAGGGTTGTGCAACACGGCGGCGCGGGTGAAGGTGGCGGCGCCGGAGGCGTAGGGGAGGCCCAACCGGGAGATTCTTCGCGAGTTTGCCCGCAAGGAAAGGCGGCCCATGGCAGCGGTGCTCGAAAAGGCGATCAAAAGGTACCGGCAGCAGAAGTTCTGGGAAGAAGCGAACGCCTCCTACGCCACGCTGAAGGCGAATCGCAAGAAGTGGAAAGAAGAAACCGCGGAGCGGGAGCTATGGGACAGGACCAATGCTGATGGACTGAAAGACAGATGGGGCTATGGCTTAAAATAGAAACAGGTGCTCGTCTCCATCTCTCCCCAGCCCGGTCCCGGAACCAGCGGGCTTCCGCGCCCGCGGTGGCTGCGTGCGCCCGCGCCGGGGGGGGAGAACTATCGCGATCTGAAGGAACTCATCGGGCGGCTGCGGCTGCACACGGTTTGCGAGAGCGCGGCCTGCCCCAACGTGGGGGAATGCTGGAACCACCGGACCGCCACGTTCATGATCCTGGGAAACGTGTGCACGCGGCGCTGCGGATTTTGCGCGGTGGAAAAGGGCGCGCCGCTGCCCGTGGATTACGACGAACCGCGGCGCGTGGCCGCAGCGGTGGAAGCCATGGCGCTGAAATTCGCGGTGATCACCAGCGTCGACCGCGACGACCGCGAGGACGGCGGCGCGGAACTGTTCGCTCTGACCATCCGCGCCATCCGCCAGCGCGTCCCCGGCTGCCGCGTCGAGGTGTTGACGCCGGACTTCCAAGGCAAGCGCGCGGCTGTGGAGACAGTCATGGAAGCCGCTCCGGACGTGTTCAACCACAACACCGAAACCGTGCCGAGGCTCTACCGCCAGGTGCGGCTGGGCGCGCGCTACGAACGCTCGCTGGACGTTCTGGCTTACGCCAAGCGTGTGGCGCCCGCGACACCGACGAAATCCGGTCTGATGCTGGGCCTGGGCGAGACCAACGGGGAGGTGCTGGAGGTGATGCGCGATCTGCGCGGGCGCGGCGTCGATATCCTGACGGTAGGCCAATACCTGCGGCCTTCGCCGAAGCACCTGCCCATCGTGCGCTACGCCACGCCGGAGGAGTTCGAGGAATTGCGCCGCGCGGGATGTGAGATGGGCTTCGCGCACGTGGAATCGGGGCCGCTGGTGCGGAGTTCGTACCACGCGGCGGAAGCGGTGAAGTAGGCGAACGGCGCCTGATTCATCGGGCCGGTGGCAGGACCACCGGCGGCACTCGCTCCATCCTGGTGATAGGGCTGCTGTAGGCTCGATCGTCGGCGCCCGGGAAGACCTCTGCTATACAAGATAGATTCTCCCAGGGGCGGAGCCGCAACGCCGTTTCGGTGCTGCCTGTCGACACGCACGCGACGGTCCGTAATACCGGTGGTTCCCCTTTTTCTCCGACCTTGACACGAACGGGCCATTGGTCCCAGAATGATGATGAAATTGAGGACCGAAGAACCGTGCAGGTACACACGGTCCACGCCCCACGAGGCGCACCCACGGAGTGCAACCCGACACCTCTGATGGCCAGAAGGCCGAAGTTGCCTGGCCAACTTCCTGAGGCGACACGGGAGGCAGGCTGAACATGTGGCTGAAGACGTGGCTGAGAAGACGTGCGCGGACAGTAGGCGCGCCTACGGTATCCGCGGCAGGCTCGCGACCTGCGGAAGCCGCGTCGTCAGAAGCAAGCTGCACGAACTGTGGCGCCACAGTCCTAAGTTCGACCTCAACGCTCGAACTTGCTGGACTGACAACTAAGGGGTTATGCAAATCATGCGCCGATGCACGGATTGTACGGAGGATGACCGAGCAATACGCAAGAGTCGAGAACCGTATAGCAGAGATGCAAGAGTCTACTCGCTCACTCGAACATGCACTGGTCACCGTTGACAACGGGATTGCGTTTCTCCAACAGGAAGCGCAGGAACCGGGTGATGTGTCCTCGACGAGGGTGAGAGAAGCCCTGGACCAGTGTGTAGCTACAAGAGCGAGGCTCCGCGGCGAACTTGAGGATGTGAGTGACGCCGTGCGGGACTGGTTGGAAGCGAGGGCGGAGGTCGTTCACATCCTCCAACACATGGGCGCGTGGAAATGGTCGAACAAGCCAGGCCCTACGGGTTGACCCGTCCAAGTCGTTGAGCCACGCGAGCCGTTCTCGGCCTTGTGCACGAACGGTTCCTGTCGGATTTGGGGTCAGGTTCTGGGACTGAAGCACCTAACAAGTGGATCGGCACAGACGCCGCTTCGCGGCGCTGGTTATCTGCAAGACGTTAGCACCCGGGATGCCGCGATCGGTGGCGGCTCCCCCGGCGGACATCGCTGACGGCCGCAACGACCCCGGTCGATGTTGCCGACAGGCAGCCGGGCATCACCCCAGGAGATGCCTCGGAAACCTGTAGAAAGGGGCTCCCACTGATGCTCCGAGCGTTCGCGCCTCGATAGCGAACGACCGGCGTGCCGCCGCCTCTCCGGGTTGGGGACCCAAGAGGAGAGAGCGCAGCCCTATCCCCCTTGGCCAAGCAGCGGAACCCGCGAAGCGGAGACAGCGTGGCTTGGCCGTCTGCCTTGGCGGCGCTCCTACCCCACTCCCGGCGCCGCGCGGGATACGAGATGGGCTTCGCACACGTGGAATCGGGCCCACTGGTGCGCAGTTTGTACCACGCGGCGGAGGCGGTGAAGTAGGCGCACGGAGCTTGCTTCGCCGTCTGCGCCGCCTTCCGCGCCTGCGTGATATGGTGGACCCTGGGAACCGAAATGAGCCACTGGACACGCAGGGATCTGTTCAGAGCGGGCGAAGCTCCGCCCGACGGTGGCGTAATGTAATCTGCCAATGCAGAAAACTGGCCTGTACCTGAGCCGTTTTGTGCCGATATGGATATCATGAGGCCTTTGCCGCGTGCCAGCCCGGGTATAATGGAAGCATGGGTGAAGGGGGCGCACGCGCCACTTGCCCGTAGTGCTGCCGTATGAAAACCATAAGCTGGCTCGTCTCAGTCGGGTTGATTGCGTCCACCGGAAAGGTAATCAACTTCGACAACGGTCCCCTTGGCATGCCCCCGCCCGGCTGGACGGTGGCCATGACCAACCGCGGTGGCGCGCCCCGCTGGGAGATTCGCAAAGACGGGACTGCGCCGACTCAGCCGTACGTTTTAGCCCAGGTCTCGAACGACCCGACGGGTGACCGCTTTCCGCTGGCGATTCTCGACAATGTGAGTCTCCGCGACGGCGATGTCAGCGTGCGGATCAAGCCGGTGGCGGGGCGCGACAACCAGGGAGGCGGCCTGGTTTGGCGCTACCGGGACGCCAACAACTACTACCTCGCCAGGGCCAACGCGCTGGAAGAGAATGTGGCGCTTTACAAGGTGGAAAACGGCCGCCGAATTCCGCTGGCGCCCGGAGTCAAGCACGACATCCCCGCCAACGCCTGGAGCATCCTCAAGGTATCGGTCCGCGGCAACCGTTTTCAGGTGTACCTGGACCACCGCCGCATTTTGCAGGGCTGGGACAACACGTTCGCCGCTGCCGGGAAAGTCGGCCTGTGGACCGTGGCGGACTCAGTCACCTACTTCGACGATTTCCGGGTGTATCCGAAGTAGGGGCCGGGCACGTTGCGTGCGTTCCGCATGCCCGGCCCCTCACAGCAGCTTGAAATTCACCTCGATGGTGGCCTGCACGGCCACCGGCACGCCCTCGCGCATTCCAGGTTTGAAGGTCCACTGAGTGACGGCGTCGAGCGCTTGCTCGTCCAGCCCGTATCCCACGCCCTTGCGCAGTTGGATATCGCAGGCCTTGCCATCTGTTCCGATCACCACTTTGAGCAACACCGTTCCCTGGACCTTCGCGGCGCGCGCCTCGACGGTGTAGCTCGGCTCCAGCTTGTACACGAGCGCCGGCGCGGTGACGCCGCTGCCGACTCTTGAAGCCTGGGCAGTGGCTTCCCGTTTGGGCGACAATCGCGCGACGCGCGCCTTGCGGATCTCACTGGCGGACGCTTCCATGGCTTCGGCTTCGCTTACCCGGCCCTGCTCCCGCAGAAAGTGCACAAGGAATTCCATGGTGAGGGCCGCCTCCGGCGAGTTCGCCTGCTCGATAGCCAGCGCGGCCCGATAGAGCGATTCGGCGGCTGGAGCTTCGCCTTCCCGGTGCTGCTTGACCACGGCCTGCCAAGTCATCGCCGGTCCGGCCACAGGGCCGGATGGCGCGACATTCTGGGCACGCTCGAAATAGTCGAGCGCCTGGGCGGGTTCCGCTGGATATCGGCTGATTCCCAGATAGAGAAGCGCGACAGCCGTTTCAGGCCGGTCGCCCACCGCCGCCACGGCCCTGTTGTAGTAACCGAGGGCTTCACCGAAATGGTCTTGCTGGCGCGCCTGGTCACCGAGTTTCACGAGTCCCGCGGCGTCGTCCACGCTTGGCGGCGGCGTCTGCTGCGCCACGGCGGCGCCCGAAGCCGCAGCGCGGAAACGGACCGTGTCGTCCACCTTCGGCGGTGTGGTCTGCTGCTCCCGGGTCTGTGCCTGCATGGCTGCGAAGGGGGCCACCGCGGCGACGGCCAGCAGCGTGGCGGCCAGCACCGCCACGCGTCCCGGCGCATGGCGCTTCACGCTCGAATCCAGAATGGCCAGCAGCCGCCCTTCGAGCTGCGACCGCCGCGCCATGGCCACCGCGGCCCACGCGGTCGCCGGCGCGGATTGCAGGGTGCGCGCCACTTCCAGCAGGTGGCCCGCGTAATCCGGCGCGCGGGCGCCGGCGTTCAGCACCAGGTCGTCGGTGGCGCGCTCGCGCTCCTTCAGAAACTCGCGCCAGGCGGACCATGCCAGCGGGTTCCACCAGTTGAGACTCAAGGCCGTGCGCGCCAGCAGGTGTGTGGCTGTATCGCCGCGGCGGACGTGGGCCAGTTCGTGCAACAGCACGATGCGGCGGCGCTCCTCGCTCCATTCCACTGCTTCCGGGGGCAGGAAGATGGTGGGCCGCACCAGTCCAAAGGTCATCGGCATGCCACCGGGGCGGCTTTCGAGCACACGCACCTCGCAGCGAATCCCCAGCGCTTGGGCCAGCGTGCGTGCCAGGCCGTCATCCGGGAAGGGATGCGCAGCGTGCTGGACGCTCCGCATGGCGATGTACGCCGCCAGCATGCGCGCGAAAGCCACGGCCGCGCCGGCGGCCCAGAGCAACATCAGCCAGATCTTCCAATCGTAATAGCGCGGCCCAGCCACGACGCGGCGGGCCGTGGCCGAAGCAGGCAAAGACGGCGAAGGCGGCTCCACGGCCGCGGAGCTGCCTACCTGGAACACCACGCTTGGGTCAAACGGAAGGAGCGCGCCGGACGCCGGAACGCGCCAAGCCGGCAACCCGACTGACAGGAAGGGCAACGCCAGCACGGCCGCGGCCGCGCCGGTCCACAGCAGGTGCCGAAAGGCCGCGGACCGCCCTCGAAGCGCCCATGCCGCCAACCATGCCACGCCCAGCACCACCGTGCTCTTGAGCGCCACGCTCGCCAAAATCGAAAACCACGCCGACTCGTTCCAGCCCAACATCTACTTATCCTCCCGCTTGGCCCTTTCGATCATTTCCGACATCCGGTCCAGTTCCTCGCGCGTCAGGCGCGTGGCGGAAACATCCAGCAGCGCCGCCACAATCTGCTCGGGCTTTCCGGCAAAGAATGTGTCCAACAGGTGTTTCACCGCCGACCGCTTGGCCTTCCCGCGCGCCACCGTCGGCATGTACACGTACTTCAACCCTTCCGCCTGGTGCCGGGTGTGTCCCTTTTCCTCGAGGACCCGCAGCATGGCGCGCACCGCCGAATAGCCGGGCGCGTCCTCCATAAGCTCACGCACCTCCGAGGCGGACGCCTTGCCGCGCCGGTAGAGGATCTCCATGATCTGGCGCTCCCGCCGGCTGAGTCCTGGCAACGCGCTCATGGCCGCGGCTCCTGCTGGATTTTTAGCATCATGCTAGAAATTTAGCATGACGCAACGCGCATGTCAAGAGGAATGTGCGATCCGTGCGTCGGGGCCGGGCATGCCCGGCCCCTACAACAGAGTGCCGTGGTCTGTAGGACACCGTGGTTTGTCGCACACCCGCAAGGGGTTTTCCGGGATGAGCCGTTACCCGCCGCCGAAACGTCCCCCCGAGCGGGGCGGCGGGGGCGGCGCGCCGGTGGTCTGGAGTGGAGCGATGCCGCTTCCCGCAATCGATTGGTTGTACGCCGGAACATCCTTCTCCATCACGCTCTTGTACTCAACCTGCACGGCCTGGAGCTGTTTTTCGAGGTTGAGCACCAGGCCGAGGGCGGTTTCTGTGGGGCCATAGTCCGCGCTGCCGGCCACGTCTCCGCCGCCCGTGCCGATCTCGCCGTTGAGCCAGATGAAGTTGAGGTAAAGCTTGTCGGCGGTGACGAAATACTTGTCATCGCTAAGCGCTTCCGCCCGCGAGATGAGCTTATATTCCACGTCCTGCAGCTTCTGGTCGATGGCGCTCATGGCCTTGAGCAGAGCGTCCTGGCCGGCTGCCGTCTTCCGCTGGTCCTCGAGCTGCCGGCGCATCCACTCGATCTGGTTGGTCATGTCGGACACGGTGCTGATGTCGTCGCGCACCTTGAGTTGCAGCCGGACCGAGGCTTGCAGGTCGGCGTCCGTGCCATGGCTGTCGGGGGGCCGTAGGATCTCCAGCGGCTGGGTGTAAGACTGCCCATCCACGGTGAGCCGCACCGTGTACCTGCCGGGAGCAGCCACCGGACCCACCTCGGCCTGTGCGATGCCCCAGTGCGTGATGGGCCGCGTCTGGGCGTTCTGAAAACGCGGCTCCTCCCAAATGTGCGGATCTTCCGGCGGGGTGGTACGAAGCGCCACCGGCCGCGGCGGCTCATAGCGCAGATCCCAGGGCGTCCGGTTGAGACCGGCGCGGCCCGTGGCAGGCGGCAATGTGCGCACCAGCGTCCCTTTCGAATCGAGAATCTCGATCTCCACGGGCTTGGCGGGCGCGGCCTTGAGCGAGTAGTTCAACAGGGCGCGGTCGGCGCCGCGGGCCAACCGGAAGGCGGGACGCGGCGCCGCCAAGCGCACGGGCGCGTCGGAAGTTTCCAGGATGCCCTGTTCCAGCGGCGTGATGTCTTCCATGAGGTAGATTCCCCGGCCGTAAGTGGAGAGGACCAGGTCGTGGAACCGCTTCTGCACCACCACCCACGACACCGGAGCAGCCGGAAGCCCCGCATTCAACTGCTTCCAGGTGGCGCCGTCGTTGAGCGTGTAATAGAGCGCGTTGCCGGTGCCCACGAACAACATGCCCTTGCGGTTGGGATTCTCCGCGATCACCCGCGCGTAGGCCAGCGGGCCTTTGGGGAGGTTGTCGCCGATCCTGGTCCAGGTCTTTCCGAGATCGGTGGTCTTGTAGACCCACGGATCGCGGTTGTCCATCAGGTGGAAGTCGGCGCAGAGGTAGGCTGTGCCGGCGTCGAAATGGGAAGGCTCGATTTTGGAAATCGTGCCCCAGGCCGGCAGGCCGGCGATGTTCTTAGTGACGTCGTTCCAGTGCGCGCCGCCGTCCCTGGTGTACCAGACCTTGCCGTCATTGGTGCCGGCCCAGATGAGGCCCTTCTGGACTTCCGAAGGAGCAATGGCGAAGACCACTTCGCCGTAGAACTGGCCGAGATTGTCTCCCACAATGCCCCCCGAGGAAATGATGCGGCTGGGGTCCTTGGTGGAGAGATCGGGGCTGATCTCACTCCAGCTTACGCCGCTGTTGGTGGTGCGGAGAATCATCTGGCAGCCGTAGTAGACGGTGTTGTGGTCGAAAGGATCGATGGCCAGCGGCGGGGTCCAATGGCATCGATATTTGACTTTGTCGGGCTCCGAATCCAAGGTGTGCAGCCAGGGGCTCACCGAGCGGGCCGTCCTGATTCGGGCGTCATAGCGGGTCACTTCGTTGCCGTAGCAGGAGGCCCAGATGATGTTGGTGTCGGTGAGGTCCGGAAGGGTGAAGCCGGATTCGCAGCCTCCCAGCCCATGCTCCCACGTGCCTCCCCCGCCCCGGCCTCCGCCGCCAAACCCGCCTCCAAACCCGCCGCCAAGCCCCGGCACATTGGGGCCGGCTTCGGGCGTGGTGCTCAGCCCGCGCATGGTGCCGTCGTCCTGCATGTTGCCATAAATGTGATAGGGAACGTCGTTGTCCACGGCCGTGTGATACATCTGGCCGATGGGAAGCGTAACGCGGTTGGAGGTTTTACCGTGGTCGGTGGTCATGAACATTCCACCGTCATGGGTGACGCAAATGCGGTCGGCGTTGGCGGGATCGATCCAGATGTCGTGGGTGTCGCCGCCCCAGGGCTGGCTGCGGAAATTCTTGCCGCCGTCGGTGGACACCCAGAAGCTGCTGTTGGCCACCAGGACTTCGTCCGGGTTGGAGGGCGAGACCGCCAGATGAATGTAGTAGCCCGCGCGGCCGATGAGTGCGCGCTGCCAGCTTGCCGCGATCCAGTTTTCGCCGCCATCGTCCGATCGCCAAAGCGAGCCCTGATCCGCGGTCTGAATCAGCGCATAGACGCGCTTGGAGTCCTTGGCGGCCACCGCCACGTCGATCTTCCCGACGGGGGACTTGGGCAGGCCATGACCCTCCAGCCGCTTCCAGGTCGAGCCGCCGTCGCGCGAAACGTAGACCGCGCTCCCAGGGCCGCCGCTGAACATGGCGTAGGTGTGCATTTCAACTTGCCACATGCCGGCAAACAGCACACTGGGGTCGTTGGGGTCCATGGCCAGGCCGGAGCAACCGGTGTTGGCGTCGGCGAACAGCACCCGCTCCCAGGTCTTGCCACCATCGGTGGTGCGAAAGACCCCGCGCTCCGGTTGCGGACCCGTCAGGCGGCCGGTGGCGCAGGCGAAGACGACGTCGGGATTGGTGGGGTGGATGACGATGCGGCCGATGCGGCCGGTCTCATCCAGGCCCATGTGCGTCCAGGTCTGTCCGGCATCGGTGGACTTGTAGATGCCGTCGCCCATCATGTCGACATCGCGGATGGCCCAGGCTTCGCCGGTTCCCGCCCACACGATGTTGTGATTGGACGCGGCGACCGCCAGTGAACCGATGGCCTGAACCGGCTGGCTGTCGAAAATGGGAGTCCAGCGCATGCCGCCGTCGGTGGATTTCCAGACGCCGCCCGAAGCGGCTCCCGCGTAATAGGTGCTCGGGTCGCCCGGAATGCCGGCGACCGCCGAGATTCGATTACCCACAGCGGGGCCCATGAACCGGAACTGCAATCCCTCCGGTGCCGCGCCGCCCCCGCGCCGCTGCGCGAATGCCGGATTGCCCAATAGCGCGGCGCCCAGCGGGGCCACGCACAGAAGATGGAGCCAACGATTCATCAGGTGCATGCTTGGTAGCCTCAATCAAGATATCGGGATGCAGTGTATAAGATTAGAGGGTTCAGGTCAAATTGTTGGAGCGGGCATGGTGCCACGGGCGCGATTGGGCGAAGCCTCGCTGCTGCGCGCGCCGCCGCTCTTCGGTCGTTAGGTCGCCTGGATCGGGCGCACGTCCCGCTCGATGGCGGCCACGCCGGAGCGGGCTGTGTCCAGGTCGTAGCTGGTCTGAAGATTCATCCAGAATTCCGGCGTCGTGCCAAAATAGCGCGCCGGCCGCAGTGCGGTATCGGATGTGACCGACCGGCGTTGGTTTACGATCTCGCTGATTCGCGTCACCGGCACCCGGAGGTCGCGCGCGAGCCATGGGAAAAAGTGTGCAGCAACAAAGCGCCGGCAGGGGCGAAAGATTGCCTTCGGCAACCGGTTTAGGCATCGTTGCGGAGCCCTTTCTTACGCCCCTAACCGGGGCTGGCGGGCTCTGTGACCGAGTCCCAGCGCTCACGCGCTGGGCTACTTTCTGGCGCCCCTGCGGGGCTGAGTATTACGCCGCCCACTCTGGTGCATCGGCACGTTGGGGACCCCCGCTCCTTTACAATAGTCCTGAATGCCTGAATTCGACGTGGTTGGCGTGGGCCTCAACGCCACCGATACGCTTCTGATCGTGCCGCACTTCCCGGCCTACGCCGGGAAAGTGCCCTTCCAGAAAGAAGCCCTCTGTCCGGGCGGGCAGGTGGCCAGCGCGCTGGCGGCGTGCGCGCGGCTGGGTCTTCGCACCAAGTACATTGGCACCGTCGGGGACGACGAGCGCGGGCGCATCCAGATGGAGAGCCTGCGCCGCGCCGGAATCGATGTCGATCACGTGCAGCTTCGCAAGAACTGCGCCAACCAGTCGGCCTACATCATCATCGACCGCACCACCGGCGAGCGCACGGTGCTCTGGCAGCGCGACGATTGCCTGCGCATCGACCCCGAGCAGATCCTGCCGGAGCAGATCACCTGCGGGCGCCTGCTGCATATCGACGGGCACGACACGCCCGCGGTGGCGCGGGCGGCGGCCATCGCGCGGAGCCACGGCATTCCCGTCACCGTGGACGTCGATACCCTTTATCACGGCTTCGACCGCGTGCTGGCGCACGTCGATTACCTGGTGGCCAGCTCCGAGTTTCCCCCGGCCTGGACCGGCCAGAACGATCCTTTCCGGGCGCTCGAGGCCATCCAGAGCGAATACGGCATGAAGGTGGCGGCCATGACGCTGGGGGCGCACGGCGCGCTGGCGCGCGCCAACGGTGAGTTCGTCTACTCGCCCGCTTTCGTGGTGAATTGCGTGGATACCACCGGCGCCGGCGACGTGTTTCACGGGGCGTTCTGCTATGCTGTCTTGCAGGAAATGCCGATGCGCGATGCCCTGGAGTTTTCCAACGCCATGGCGGCCCTCAACTGCATGGCGCTCGGCGCCCGCGGCGGAATCCGCGGGCTGGAAGAGATTCGCGGCCTGATGGCGCGGGCCGAGCGGCGCGTGCATCCCGAGTTCGCCGCCCGCGCGGCTGCGATCGCCGGCAAATGATATTTCCCGTCAAAGTCACGCAGCCGAGTTACTCCCGGCCAGTGGTCACGGTGCTGCTGATCGCGGCTAATGTCCTGGTCTTTCTGCATGAGTTCTGGCTGCAAATGGTGGACCCATACTCGCTCCACCATTTCATGACGCTTTACAGCCTGCGGCCCGCCTATTTCCATTTCTCCAACATCTTCACCTCCATGTTCCTGCACGCCAACTGGATCCACGTCATCGGCAACATGCTGTTCCTGTGGGTATTCGGGGACAACGTGGAGGACATTCTGGGCCACGGCAAGTATCTGCTGTTTTACCTGCTGTGCGGCATGACCGCGGCCATTGCGCAGATGGCCATCGACCCGTTCTCGCGCGTGCCCATGGTGGGGGCCAGCGGGGCCATCGCCGGAGTCATGGGCGCCTACCTGGTGAAGTTTCCGCGGTCCAGGGTGGTAATGCTGTTCTGGTTCTTCTTCTTTTTCACCTTCGATCTGCCGGCCTGGTTCATGCTGATCTACTGGTTCGCGCTCCAGTTTTTCGGCGGAGTTGGAAGCATCGCCGAGGCGTCCCAGGGCGGCACGGCGTTTTTCGCGCACGTGGGCGGCTTTGTCGCTGGCATTGTTCTGGTCCACATGATGGGCGCGCGCCAGCCCTACTGGCGCCGCCGGGATCTGCGCTGGTAAATGAGGCGCAGCGCCGGGCCCAGAGGGCACCCCCTTGCCGCCGGTGCTTTTCTCGCCGCGAAACTCACCGGCGACAAGATCGCCGGCGCCACAGGGCACGTTATGATTGAAACTGATGCCGCAAATCCTGGACGGAAATCGCGTTCGCGACGACATCATGAATGAGCTGAAACCGCGTGTGGCCGCGCTCGCCGCCCGCGGGCGTCCTCCCGGACTCGCAGTGGTGCTCGCGGGGCACAACCCGGCTTCCGAGATTTACGTCCGCAACAAGGTCAAGGCCTGCCAGGAACTCGGCATCTGTTCCGAAACTCTCACGCCACCGGATTCGGTTTCGACCGGGGACTTGCTCGGCATCGTCGCGCGGTTGAACGCCCGGCCCGAGATCGACGGCATCCTGGTGCAGCTTCCGCTGCCGCCGCAGGTGGAGGCCCGGCGCATTCTGGCGGCGGTCATGCCGGCCAAGGACGTCGATGGATTGCACCCTTGCAATATCGGCAACCTGGTGGCGGGCCTCGCGGGGCCGCGCGCCTGCACGCCCGCGGGCATCATCGAGTTGCTCAAGCGGCACGGTATCCCCATCGCCGGCCAACGCGCGGTGGTGGTGGGCCGCAGCGATATCGTGGGCAAGCCGGCGGCTATTCTGCTGCTCCACGAGCACGCCACCGTCACCATATGCCATTCCAAAACGCCCCATCTCGCCGCGGTCTGCCGCGAGGCGGGCATTCTGGTAGCTGCCATCGGGCGCGCGGCCATGATCACCGGCGAGTATCTTGCACCCGGGGTAACGGTGATCGACGTGGGAATGAACCGCATCGACGACCGCGGCGAGGTGGCGCGCATTTTCCGCAACTCCCCGCAAAAGCTGGCGGCGTTCGACAAGAAGGGAAGCGTGCTGGTGGGCGACGTGGATCCGTTCGACGTGGCCGAAAGGGCGGGTGCGTACTCGCCGGTTCCGGGAGGCGTGGGGCCATTGACCATCGCCATGCTCATGGCCAACACCGTGGCATCGGCGGAGCGCGGGGCCGGCGTATGTTGAAGGTCGGGCTTACCGGCGGCCTCGCCAGCGGGAAGACTTTCGTGGGCGAGGCCTTGGCGAGCAGCGGCTGTTTTCTCATCCAGGCCGACGAACTCGGCCACGAGGTGCTGGCGCCAGGCGGAGAGGCATTTGATGCGGTGGTGCGGGAATTCGGCCCTGAGATTCTGACCGGCGACGGCCTCATCGACCGCAACCAGCTCGCCGCGCAGGTGTTCGATTCGCCCGACCGGCTGGCCCGGCTCAATGCCCTGGTGCATCCGCCGGTGGTGCGCCGCGAGGAGCAATTGATCGCCGAATTCGCCGCGCGCGAGCCGCGAGGCATCGCCGTGGTGGAAGCGGCCATCCTGATCGAGACCGGCAGCTACAAGCGCTTCGACCGCATGATCCTGGTCTGGTGCGCCGAAGAGCAGCAGGTGGAGCGCGCTTTGCGGCGCGACGGGGCGGTGGAGGCCGGCGTGCGCGCGCGCATCAGCCGGCAAATGCCGCTCGAAGAGAAACGAAAGTTTGCCGATTTCGTCATAGATACATCCGGGCGGAAAGAAGATACCTTGCGGCAGGCCCGGGCCGTCTACGAAGCATTGCGGAGAATCGAAATATGAAAGTCTTGCGGCCATTTCTGTGGGCCATCGTCCTGTTGGCCGGATTTCTGTACCTCACTTCGGCGGCGCATTGGGACGTGCGGCGCGTGCTGCAGCCCGTGCGTTCCGTGGGGCGCCTGTGGAGCGAGCCCACTTCCGCCGAAACGGCCGGATTTTCGGCCGACGAGCAGAACAATATCGGGATCTACAAGAATGCCCGCGACGCCACCGTGAATATCACCTCGGTGGTGTACCGCGAGGACTGGTTCTTCCGGGTCTATCCCGCGCAAGGAACCGGCTCGGGCTTTATCATCAAGCCTACCGGCGAGATCCTCACCAACAACCACGTGGTGAGCGGCACCGCGGAACTGACCGTCACCCTGGCGGATAAGAAAGTCTACAAGGCGAAAATCCTTGGAACGGACCCGCGCAACGACCTGGCGCTGATCCGGATCGACACCGGGCGCAAGCTCCCATCCTTGCCGCTGGGCAACTCCGACGCCCTGGTGGTGGGGCAAAAGGTGCTCGCCATCGGCAACCCGTTCCGGTTTGAAGGCACGCTCACCACAGGGGTGGTCAGCTCGCTGGGCCGCACCATCGACACGGAAGAGAACCGGCGTCTGGAGGGCATGATCCAGACCGACGCCGCCATCAACCCGGGCAACAGCGGCGGTCCGCTGCTGGATTCTCACGGCAACGTGATCGGGATCAACACCGCCATCTACGGGCAGCAGGGCAGCATCGGAATCGGCTTCGCCATGCCCATCAATCGCGCTAAGTCGATGCTCGAGGAATTCCAGCAGCACGGCAACATTTCACGGCCCACGCTGGGCATAAAGACGGTGTACGTGGCCGGCGATCTCGCCGGCATGCTCGACCTGCCGTCGCAGGGCGGCCTGCTGATTCAGGGCGTGGAGCGGGGATCGGCCGCCGAAGGGGCCGGTTTGCGCGGCCCCTCGAGGATGGTCATTGTGGGCGGTTTCCAACTGGGCATCGGCGGCGACCTGATCACGGCGGCGGACGGTCAGACCATCGAAGACAACAACACGCTGCCACGCTTGTTGAACCGCAAGCGCGGGGGCGACATGCTCGAGTTGACGATTTATCGCAACGGCCGCACGCAGAAAGTGCAGGTCAAGTTGGGCGAGGCTCCGCAACAACTGTAAGCGGCCTGACACAGAAAAGGGCCGGTCATCCTCCGCGGATGGCCGGCCCTCGCAAATCGAACTTATCCCGGCTCGGAGATCGGTGCCACTCTGCCAGCCGTTGCCCCAGGCAGCACGGGCGCGTCTGGCCGGAACGGCGCTACGCGACTGCGGCGCCTTTGGGAGCGGCGTTGGCGGCCGTCACTCTATTCTTGCTTCCCGGCGGCCGGCCCCGGCGTTTTACCGTCATCTCCGACATCCAGGCGGGTGGCCTTCCGCGGCGCCGGCCCCGCCCGCGCGCCAACCGCTCCAGGCTTATAATCGCTTCTTCAATCTGTTCCCGCTCTGCCTTCAATTCAGCAAGAATTTTCGTGACATCCATTTCTCTGGCCCTCCCGGCCGGCCGCCGCTGGATTGCCGCCGCGGCCGAAATCTCCATGGAATCCTTCTTATGATTTCACTATAACTCGATTCTTATTCATATCACCACTTATTTTCAAGACAAAACTCCGAATTTGGAGATCAATTGTAGATAAAAAAGTACCGCCCGGGCGGTTTAGTACGAAGGCGGCGAAACCACGTGCTGGCGTCGCTTTTTCCAGTAGAAATAGAAGGGCAGCCCGAGCAGAATCAGCCCAATTCCCATGAACGATTCACGCGGACGGTCGAAAAGCGTGGAGAATAACAGAATGGATGCGCCCAAAATAAATAGTACTGGTACGAATGGGTAGCCAACCGTATGGTACGGACGGTCTATATCCGGGCGCTTTTTCCGAAGCACGAGCACTGCGGCGGCAGTCATGGCGTACAAGATCCAACTGGCGAATATCACCAGGTTGAATAAATCGTCGAATTTTCCGGAGAGCACCAGCAACGACGCCCATCCGCTCAACGCAAGAATCGAGACGCCCGGCGTGTGGTATTTCGGACTGACCCGCCCGATCGCGGCGAAGAAATACCCCTGCCGGGCGGCCGCGTAGGGGACCCGCGAGCCGGACAGAATCGAACCGTTCAGCGCGGCGAAAATGCTGATCATGGCGGCGATCGCGACTGCATTTGCGCCGGGAGCGTCGAAGATCTTGCGCATCATTTCGGCTGGCGCGCGGTCGGCGCCAGCCACTTCCCTCGCGGTCAATACGTGAAAATACGCCCCATTTGCCAATAAGTAGATGCCCATCACCGCGAGTGTTCCCCCGATCAGCGCCCGCGGCAGGTTTTTCTGCGGATTCCGGACTTCCGAGGAGACCATGCTCACGTTGTTCCACCCGTCATAGGCCCACAGCGCCGCTACCAGGGCCGCGATGAAACCCGCGAACGTCCGGGGCGCGACCGGGGGCCCGGTGGAAGGAGCGTGCGCATGGCCCAGGACCAGGCCCGACAGGATGATCAGGGCGATCAGCGCCACCTTGACGACCGTAACCATCACCTGCACGTTGCCGCCGAGTTTGACGCCGTAGTAGTTCAGCCACGCCAGCACCAGGATTAGCGCGATGGCGAAAAGTTGCCCGTAGCGAAGCTCGAGCGGCCCCCCGTGAGGCCCGAGCGGAAGGGGCAAGGAATAGAAAACGGCGTCGAGCGGCGCGTAGAAATTGGACAAGTAAACAAAGAATCCGGTCGCCAGCGCAGCGATCGACCCGCTCTTCGCCACCCACATCTGGGTCCAACTGTACAGGAACCCCCACATGGGACCGTAAGCCTCCCGGAGAAATGCGTATTCGCCTCCGGCTTCCGGAAGAGCCGCCGCCAGTTCCGCGTAACTGAGCGCTCCGGCCAGGGAAAGTAACCCTCCCACCACCCAGGCCACCAGCACCATCGCCGGCGCGCCGGCGCGCAGGATCATGGTTTTCGGCACCAGGAAAATGCCGCTGCCGATCACCGTGCCGACCACGATGGATGCCGCGGCCCACGTTCCCAAGTCGCGTTTCAGTTCCGCCGGTGTGGATGGTTTTTCCATGTCGATTTATTCCTTGGCGTCCCCTTGAAACCACGAAGCCATCAGCGCGGCGCCCAGCGTCACCGCCCTCATGCCGCATTCAGAAGCGCAAAAAAGCGTGAGCCCAACCATGAGCACGATGGAAGCCATTTCACGGGCGCCCGGCACAATCGAGACCGCCGATGGCCCGCCACGGCGCGGTCCGTCTCCCCAGGAAGCAGCCGCGCCGGCCCTTCTGGCCGCGGCGGAAGCGCGCGCCGAACCAGGTGATGGCGGCCAGGCAGGCCAGGAGGGCCGCCGGATCGAGGTAGCGCATAAAAACAACGACTTCTAGCATAGCGTTGATCTGTTATGATTTGTGATTCGGAACTTGACGGCTGGAAACGGCGTCCAATGGGTTGCGCCACAAAAGCGGTTCGGGTATACTCCGCAAGTGCCCACCCCGTTCGGGAACAGGACCGGGGGAGCGGCGCCGGAGTCAGGGTAGCGGAACGGCAGCCCGTTGCGGTCGGTTAAAAGCGGAAACAGGCAGGAGGCTCATGTGCATAATTTTCATCGGATCTTGAAAGCGATAGCGGCTGTGGCCGTTATGGGTGCTGTCATCATAACGGGGACGGCACAGCACGCCCGCGCGCAGGCGGCGGGCGGCCAGGCGGCGGCCCAGACGGCGCAACCGCAGAAGAAAGTCAAGGATCAGGGCGAATACGATATTTACAACAATGTCCTGAAGGACGCGGGGGCGCAGGCTTGGCCCAAGCTGTTACAGGATCTTGACATTTGGGCGCAGAAATACGCCGACTCCGATTATAAGGATGAGCGGTTGTATTATTACGTTCAAGCCTACAGTGGCGCGAACCAGCCGGGCAAGGAGCTGGATATCGCCGGCCAGTTGCTGGCCAAGGATCTCAAGACGGTTTTCAAGGATCCCAAGCAGGTCCTCACGGTTCTTTACATGACTTGCGTGAACATCCAGAAAGCCCCCAATCCCACCGCCGACCAGACTGCCGCCGGCGACAAGGCGGCGCACGATCTTCTGGATTTCGTGCCGGTCTATTTCGTGGCGGCCAACAAGCCGGCGGCAACCAGCGACGCCGACTGGACGAAAACCGGCAAGGACCTGGAAACCCTGGCTAATGGGACGCTCAGGATCATCGCCATGCGGCCCGGCATGGAACTTCTCCAGAAATACCAGGCGGAGAAGGACCCCAAGTATTGCGAACCTGCTGAAGCGGCTCTCACCAAGGCCCTGCAGCAATTCCCCGATGGCGCCATCATTGCGTATAACCTGGGCAGGGCCCAGCTTTGCCAGCGGCAGACCAAGCCGGAAAAGATACCGGTCGCGATGTATGAGTTCGCCCGCGCCGCGGCCATCGATGCCTCCCTGGGCGGAAGCACCGACCCTAAAGCGGTCGACAACTACCTCACCACCATCTACACGAATTATCACGGCGCCGACACAGACGGTCTGAAGCAGCTCAAGGCACTCGCCGCCAATTCGCCGTTCCCACCGTCCGGTTACAAGCTCGAATCATCGACCGATATCGACAAAAGGAAGGAAGAGGAGTTCCGCGCGAAGTATCCACAGCTTGCTCTCTGGCTGGGTATCAAGAGCCAGCTTGCCGATACAAACGGTCAAAGGTACTTCGACGAACAACTGAAGGGCTCCGGCGTTCCAAAGCTCAAGGGCGTGATCATGGATGCCAAGCCCGCGTGCCGCTCCAAAGAGCTGCTGGTGGCTGTCCCCGAGCCGGGCCAACAGGGGACTCCGCAGTCGGTTATTACCCTGAAGCTGGTCAAGGAAGAAAAGCCGGATGCCCTGACCGGCAAGCCCGACACCGGCACCGAGATCCAGTGGGAGGGCGTCCCGTCGGCTTTCACCAAGGAACCCTTCATGCTGACCATGGACACGGAGAAGGCCAGCATCACCGGGCTGAACATAACGCCTTGCGCTGCGACGCCAGTGAAGAAAAGCGTTCCGAAGAAGAGTGCTCCCAAGAAGTGAAGTAAGGAACTAAGGAACCAGCGCTAGGTACGGCGCTCCAGCGCCGCGCCTGGCCGTTCCGGCTGGGGCGTTCGCGTATTCGCCAGAACCAGGCTGAACACGAGACGTTCGACCGGGCTCAGGGAAGTGCCGGCCCCCTTCAGATCCTGGAAGTAGTGCTGAAAGCTCTGGGCGGAGGACACGAGCCGGCCATACGCTGGCGCGGTGCGAATCGCCGTGGCCATCAGCCCCACCGCCAGGATTCCGATGATGTAAGCTTTTCGTGTCATCCTACTTGCTAAGACGAACACCCCGGCTGAAAAGTTAGCAGTTGTTGGGAATTAGTTGGCGCCTGCCCGGGGGCGGTCACAGATTCCCCCAGCGCCGGGCATCGTCCTGTCCCACAAGCACTTAACCAGTCAGGGTAAGACCTGAATCGAATCCGCCGGGGAGGCCATCTGGTATAATTAGAGCTAAGGTTTTCTGGGTACCTCAGGCAGAAGGATTATGCCGCTTTACGAATATAGTTGCCGCCGATGTTCCAAGACCTTCGAGGTGAGGCAGAAGTTTGCCGAAGAGCCTTTGACGGTGCACGAGGGGTGCGGCGGCGAGGTGGAAAGAATCATTTTCGCGTCGGCATTGCAGTTCAAGGGTACAGGCTGGTACATCAACGACTACGGCCGCGGCGGCAAGCATTCTCCTACCAACGGCTCGAACGCGAAATCGGAATCGAAGACCGAATCCAAAACCGAATCGAAGCCTGAATCAAAGCCCGGATCGACGAGCGAGAGCCAGCCGCGCGCATCTCAGTCTTCGCCGGAGAAGTGACCTGCGCGCGCCAGCGGCGCGGTGTCAAGGGCCTCAGGCGCGGGCTGCGCCGACCCTGTCAGCCTAGCGTTCGAGCATGGAATCGTGGCGTGTTCAGGCATCGCTTTTACTGACGCGCGCCGTGCGGAACTCGTACTTGTCCAGGGTGCAAGCCGCCGTGCGGCCGGCGCCGCGCAGCACCCGCCCGAAAACGATCAATCGCATGGGGCAGGTCTGGTCCAGCAGGGCTGGCCAACTGATCGAAAGCTCGATGAAGGTGCCGGGCCTCAACTCGGGTTCTCCGGTAACAGGTTCCGAGCGTTGCTCTCTCCCATTGAGCGGGGCCGCCGCGCCAGCGGCGGGGTGCCCTCCGGGCCGCGGCCCTGCCAAGGGCTCGGCGGAGAATGCCACTCCGCCGCTGCCCATATTGATGGTGTAGCCGGCGCCAGCCGCCACCACGGTGCGGCCCTCCACCAGCTTGTACCGCAACTGGCGCCTTATGCCGAACCGGAATCTCCTCCGGCGTTCTCTCTGTATGTTTTCCATCCGCATTTCGTGGCTTTGCTCCGTAGCCGTTCTTGCCCTACAGTGCATTCGTAGATCCAGAAGCTCCGCCCAATGGAATCAGTAACTTAAGCCTGCATTCCATGACTGCTGTCTATTCAGTGGACACATCCCGAGAGAAACAGTTGTCAAGGCCGCTGACAGTTTGATGATGGTGCGGGCCGGTGCGTCGCAACGGGTTTTGCCTGCGGCGGCCGCCGCTGACCCCGTGACCGCCTGACATAGTTGCCATGGTCCTTGTAACGGTCGCTATTTCCTGCGGCACGGTCTCATCCTTGAGCCACCGAATCAGGCGGTCACGGGGCTGGTCTGTCACGAAAGAGCCATACCGGCGTGATACCCTGGGAGGCAAAACGATGAAGAAAATTCTGCTGTGCCTGCTGGCGGCAGCGTGTCTCGTTCCGGCCGCGCCCAAGAAACCGAAACTGGTTCTGGTAATTGTGATCGACCAGTTCCGTTATGACTACCTCACGCGGTACCGCGGCGAATACCACGCCGGTTTCGACCGGCTGTTGACCAAGGGTGCGGTCTTCACCAATGCGCGGTACCGGCACTTCCCGCCCCTGACGGCCCTCGGGCACAGCCTCATCCTCTCCGGCGCCATGCCTTCGGTCAGTGGGATCGTAGGAAACGAATGGTACGACCGCGATGAGGGCAAGCACGTCACCAGCGTCTCGGACAGCCACACGCAACTGGTCGGCGGAAATGGCGGGGAGGGGTCTTCGCCGCACCGACTGCTGGTGAGCACCATCGGCGACGAGTTGAAGATGGCCGGCGGCGGCAAATCCCGGGTGATAGGGATTTCCCTGAAGGACCGGTCCGCGATCCTGCTGGCGGGCCACATGGCTGACGCCGCATTCTGGTTCGACCCGGCGAGCGGCAACTTCGTCAGCAGCACTTACTATTTCCGCGAGCTGCCGGGCTGGGTGAAGGACTTCAACAACGGCCGGCTCGCGGAGAAGTATCGCGGCGTCGTCTGGCTGAACCATAAGTTGCCGGACAACCTGAAGGAATTGTACGGGACCAGCATCGAGAGTCCCTTGGAGTCGAGCTCCTTCGGGAACGAACTGGTCGAGCTGCTGGCCGAGCGCGCCGTGACCGCGGAGCAACTGGGCAAGCGCGATTGCACGGATCTGCTGGCCATCAGCTTCTCGTCCAACGACATGGTGGGCCACGATTATGGGCCGGATTCCCCGGAGGAGCACGACATCACGGTGCGCGCGGACCAGCTTCTCGAGAACCTCTTTCAGGCGGTGGACCGCCAGGTTGGCCTGGAGAACGCGCTGGTAGTGCTGACCGCCGACCATGGCGTGGCCCCCGCGCCGGAGGTCAACGCCATGCGCAAGATGCCGGGAGGGCGCATATCGGTTGGCACCGTGAAGCAAGTGGCGCAGGCCGCGCTGGAGAAGAAATACGGAGCCGGCGACTGGGTCGCGGGCAATTGGGACGTGGTGGTCTATCTGAAACAGCCGCTGATCGCACGGAAGAAACTCGACCCGGCGGAAGTGGACCGCGCCGCGGCCCAGGCTCTCATGGCCATGCCGCACGTCTCCCGCGTCTATACGCGCGAAGAGATCGCCCGCGGCGAATTGCTGGGGGATGACATCGGCGCACTCATAACCAACGGTTTTCACGTGCGCCGCGGCCCGGATATCGAGGTCGTCACGGACCCGTACTGGATCGTGAGCGACCTGCCCGCGTCCCACACCTCGCCATACGGCTACGATGTGCATGTGCCGGTCATCTTCATGGGGCCGGACATTCGCGCGGGGCGATACGATGCCTCGATCGTTGTGAATGACGTCGCTCCCACGCTGGCCACCATCCTGGACGTCGAGACCCCCAGCGGGTCCGCGGGCCGCGTGCTGTCGGAAATCTTGGCGCGGTAATAGCGCTCCGCGGCGCCACCGTCCAACGCGCCGCCGCACCCGGGCCACTGTATAATTGAAATCATGAATTTACGTCCGCTGCACGACCGTGTGCTGGTGAAACGCCTGGATGAAGGCGAACAAAAGGTTGGCGGCATCATCATCCCCGATACCGCCAAGGAAAAGCCGCAACAGGCCGAGGTGAAGGCCGTGGGCAACGGCAAGCTGCTGGAGTCCGGCGAGCGCGTGGCGCTCGACGTGAAGCCCGGCGACCGCATTCTGTTCGGCAAATACACCGGTTCCGACACTAAAATCGATGGCGAAGAATACCTGATCCTGCGGGAAGACGAGATTCTCGGGGTCTTGGAATAGGGTGTGCTAACCTAAATGGTCTACACGCCAAATCAGGAGTTCTCTCATGTCTTTACGTATGGGGTTTGGTCCCTTAATGGTCTGCTCCGCTCTCCTGGGAGTTGCCCAGATTGCCTCCGCGCAGCCTAAAGTTGCGGTGATCAACCTGCAGCGCGCGGTGCTGGAATCGGCCGAGATCAAGAAGGCCGACGCGGACATGCAGGCCCGGTACAAGCCGCGGACGGCGGCCATCGAGCAGTTGCAGAAAGAGATCGCCGACATCGCGCAGCGGTTGCAGGTCAATGCCGGCAAGTTCACGCAGCAAGCGGAAGCCGAGCTCACCGCCCAGGGGCAGAAGAAGCAGCGCGACTTGCAGCGCTTGCAGGAAGATCTCCAGGCCGATGTGGACCGCGATCGCAACGACGTCCTGCAGAAGGCCACGGCCAAGATGAACGACATTGTCAAGAAGATCGCCGAAGAAAAGGGTTACGACCTGGTGGTGGAGGCGTCTGCCACCATCTACTTCAAATCGGCGATGGAAATCACCAGTGACGCCATCGGCGCGTACGACAAAGCGTACCCGGTGGCTCCGGTGAAGCCGGCGAAGTAATCCGGGATTGGGAAGGCGATGGCCGATTTTCTTGAGCAGTACGGCGCGGGCGACGAGCGGCGCGAGAAGATCGTCAAGAAACTGGTGATCTCGCTGGCGGCGCTCCTGGTCATCGCCGGCATTCTCTTTTACAGCTTTCACACCTACTTTCAGGAACGTCAGGCCAGGCGGTTCTTCGAGCTGCTGGCCGCCCATGACTACAAGCAGGCCTACGCCTTGTGGGGCTGCACGGACGCCAGTCCGTGCCGCGACTACCCCATGACCTCATTCCTCCAGGATTGGGGCCCGCAGGCCCTCTCCGTAAGCCGGTTCGAGGTGATGGACGGCGAGTCCTGCGGTTCCGGGGTCATTGTGGACGTGGACGCCGGCGCTGCCGGGGACAAGAAGCTCTGGGTGGAACGCAGCAGCCTCGTAATCGGATTCCCGCCCCCTTGGCCCAACGGCGAATGCCCTCAGCGGAATCGGATCTACGATTTCGTACGAAACCTCAGGTATCGCCTGCATGGGCGGACCTACCACTAGATTCCAGACGGGAAGAGCGAACCATGGACGAGCGGGCGTTTTATACCGATTCCGAGACCACCAAGCCGGCCGTGCTGAATTGCCCGTACTGCCGGAGCGCCGAGACGTACGAGTTGCGGTGGAGTGTCCGCAAGAAAAAAGACCGCCTTCCCGGAGGCGCTGACGAGCGCGACCGCGCCAAGTTCCAGAAAGCGCAAAGCTACATGGTGCTGATGGACGACAAGGTAGCCTGCAAGAATCTGCGCTGCCGCAAGCGCTTCGACGTTTCGGGCATCAAGAGCATGGCGTTTGTGTAGAGCGGGCGGCTGCTTGGTTACGGCGCGCAAACCTTCGCCTGCAACTCCGGCGCGAGTCGCTGAAAGTCCCTGACATTGAACGTGTAGATGCGGTCGCACCCCGCTTTTCGCGCGCACTGCACGTGTAGGGCGTCGTAAATCTTCCCACCGGCCCAGCCATGACTCGCGCACTCACGCACCACCCGCCGGTACTCCTCGGCGGTAAGCGCAACCACTTCCATCGAGGGCAGGAAGCTCTGTTCCAGTATCTGCCATGCCTCGCTGGGATAAACCGCTGGAGTGAATGGAGCGCGCGTCAGCACCGCGTACAACTCGGCCATGCCGTGGGCACTCATGAATCCGTGGCGGCCCTTTGCCACCGACTCTTCGAGCGCCGAGAACGCCGGGCCATGGTGAGCGTGGCCTTTTACCGCCGCGGCTACCAGGACCGAAGTGTCAAAATAGACTTTCACAGGCCCGCCAGCCTTCGTAAGTGTTCCTCACGGTCGTCCTCGATGGCCTTGACGATATCGTACCCACGCGGCAGTCTGCCGCTGTGGACCAGGAACCGGCCCTCCTTGACCAGCGAAGGCCGCCGATGGACGGGTTTGAGGATCACTCCTCCGGGACCTTCCGACATCTCCAGATCCATCCCGGCTTGCAGGCCCAGGCGCTCCCGCGTGGGTTTGGGAAGGACGATACGGCCGGCTTTATCAATCTTGAGTGTCATACCATTTAATATGGCATATACCATTTCATATGGCAAACAAGATACTCGGGGCTTCCGATTGGTTTGCTCATGATTCCGTCCGCCCTGCGTGTACCACCCAGGGGTACGTCTTCCGCTTGACGGCCTCATAATTGCCGTCCAAAGCAGGCCCCATCAGCAGCAGCGCCGCAATGCGCCGTGCCATGTCGGTGACGTGCCGCGCTTCGTCCTTCGTAATCGAGCGGCCCAGCAGTGGTTTTTCCCGGTAGCTGAGCCATTTCTTGATGACCTGGTACCCGCCCAGGGTGTACTCCCAGACGGCCGCCGGGATGTTCTTCCAATAGGCCTTCTCGTTGAGGAAGACGTCGAAGGTGGTGGCACCGAGGAGCGCGGCAAGATCGGCGGCCGACATGTCCAGCGCCGCGGCTCCTCCGGCGAAGGCGGCCTTCTCCTCGGGTGTGTACTCGCGCTCAACGAGCTTGCCTTTGGCCGGCATGGTGATGCCGCCCTTGCCGGCATGGCCCCACCCGGCGGTGATGTCGAGGTCGCCCGAGCCGGGGTCCAGTTGGCCGCAAACGGTGCTGACGACACCGATGGGGCGCAGTTCCGACCGGACGGGTGAGACCGTCACGCGCGGCACGGCTCGCTCGCAGTCGAGCAGGGCGGCGACTTCGCGGCCGAGGGCGGCGGAGGCGGCGAGGGCATCTTTGGAGGCGGGGAGCGGGATTCGCGGCCAGTTCGACCTGATTGCGTGGGCGTTCTCTGTACGGTAGGTGGTGGAATGCAAGACAGCCAAGCAGTTTTCGAGCAGCCGTTGAGGGTCGGCTTCGCAGTGCGCGAGACACTCCGAGGCACCGGCGCTCAGGTTAAAGTGTTGCGTGGACCTCGGGCTCCCCGGTAACGACCCTGGATCGGCGGTCAGCAATTCCGGAATTCCGCGCGCACCGCTGTCCATCATGTTTAGGTCCGTCAGTAACCCGGTGCAGAATGCTGGCTCGGTAAGGTCCTTTCGGGTTCTTCCGGTTGTGAAGAGGAATCGGTTGCCACTGAAGACATGGGGCACGTACTCGCTTCTCTTCTCGTCTAGCAGCTTCGTTTCCGGTTCCCAGTACAACCACCGCACATCGAACGGGCGGTAGCAGTACGGCACAACACTTTCAAGCTTGAAGCCACGCTTGCGAAGGTAGTCCCGTGTCTGCTCCGCTTGGAAGCGTGCCGTGCTCGCCATTGCGCCGGGGGCGATCCGGCGCATTTCCTCGTGACTGAGTGCCGGGTCGAAATACTGCTCCATGCGCCGGATCAGGCGGTCCTTGTCAATGTCCACGACCACGTCATCGCGGCTGGTCTTCACACCCGGAAAGGAAACCGGGAACAACTCCGGCAGCAGCGGCCACGAGAGATATGCCTCTTGCACCTGCGCGGGCTTGAACGGCAGTCCCAGGCTTAGTGCTGGCCCCAGTTGTGCGTACGACTGGAGGTCACCTAGGCTCGCTAGCAGTGCAGCGCGCCGGTCCGCCGCCCGCGCCTCCTGGCGGTCGCGGTACAGAACAGACCCGGCGTGGGTCCCGTCCTTTTTCCGCAACATCAGGCTGATCGCCGTGCCAATCTTGATGCCGGGCGACTTGCCCTCAATCGCAAAGACCGTTTCGCTGGTACGCCCGTCGGGAGCGTATTCCGACAGAATTCGGTTCCCGTGCAGGTTGTCGATCCAGATCCGGTCAAACACTTCTAAATACCGTTCGCGCATGCCGGTGAATGAGAGGCCGTCGAGCCACGAGTAGTTTGAAATAAAGCACACCACGCCCTCGCCGGTTTTGTCCACGATGCGCTTCTCGGCCATGCGGAAGAACCGCACGTAGAGGTCGTTCAGGCCCTGCCCCTGCGGTGCTGGCGCCTTCTTCGCCTTGCGATAGGCCTCGGAGAGGTCACGTTCCTCCTCCACCTTGGCAATGCCGGCGAAGCTGTTGTAGGGCGGATTGCCGAGTATTACCAGGATGGGCGTGTCCCGTTTTACTTTGTCGGCCGCGTCGCGCTCCTCCTCCAATTCCATGAAGGGCAGGTGCTTGGGCTTCACGGGCGGCTCCCAACCGGTGAGCGAGTTGGTGAGATAGACGCCCGCCCGCTCCTTCCTGCCCTTCTCGGAAAACGGCGCGCCGAGGTGTTGCAGCAGCAGTCCGAGTTGCAGGTGCGCCACCACAAAAGGCGCGGGCAGGATCTCAAACCCAAAGACGCGGTTCGTGGCCGCTTCCTTCAGGTCCTGGGCCAGAAGCGCATCGCCGCCCTTCTCCCGCAGGGTCTCGGCGATGCGGTTCAGCACGGCTACCAGGTAGGCCCCGGTGCCGCAGCACGGGTCCAAAACGTAAACGCGGCGGTCGGCGAGGCCGTCGGGCAGACCGAGTTCCTCGCGCAGCACGCGGTCCACGCGCGCCACCATGTAATCCACGATTTCGGCGGGGGTGTACCACACGCCGAGATCTTTGCGCAGTTCCGGGTCGAAAGCCTCCAGGAACGGCTCGTAGAAGTACTGCACGGCGTGCTTCTCTTCGAACGCGCCGAAGAACGATGCCCGGTCTACGCGGTTCAAGGTGGCCGCGGCCCAGTCCAGTACCTCGTTGAGGTCCATCGACTCCATAGAGCCGGGGTCGGCCACCTCGCGGAACAGCTTGCGCAGGATCGGGACACGCAGGTACTGGTCGGAGAGGCGCCAGTCGAAGCGGGCGGAACGGCCGGTGGGGGCGTGCGATTTGCTCCAGAGCACCCACGCGGAGAACATGCCGTAAAAGAGCGTCTGCACCAGGGTGGAGCGGAAGAAGTGGTCGCCCTTGGCTCCCTCGAAGGTCATACCGAGAGCTTCTTCCAGGGCTTCCCGAACGGCGGCGAGCGCCGGAAATTCGCCGCGCTCGATGCGGAACTTGGCTTCACGCGCGTAGGAGGCGAGAAACCAGGCGAGATCGGCCGCGGAATCGAGGGGAGCGGAGAGCAGCATCACGCGCTTGAGAGACTCCAGGAAGCTTTCGCCAACGCGGGCGGCGGTCTTGTGCGGGTTGGCAGAGTCAGTCCAGAACGCGGCCTCGCTGCGGGCCAGCCGATAGGTTTCCAGTTTGACCTGGCGCCCCTCCGCGTCGCGGCCCACCAGCACGAAGTCACGGTAGTTCGTGACCAGGACCTGCTTGTACCGGCCCCAGTACTTGGTGACCTGCTCGCCATCGGCGGTGAACCAAGCGTCTTCGGAGGTGGATTTGATTTCGATCACGCCGCGCGACGGCAAGCCAGAGCCCAGGGGTTCCGCGCTGCCCTTCGGAAACTGATCCGCATTGAGGGTCTTGCCGACTGCATCCAGCAAGTTGGCCAATGCGGTGTAATACGTGGTTTCCTTGACGCCGGCGTCCGCCGAACGGATCTCCCGCAGTTCGTGCAGGTAGGTTTCGACAGGTCTCATCGTACATCTGAGTTATAGCAGTTTACGCGCGGAAGTTCCCACTGGGCAGGTCGGGGACCTGCCCCACGCGCAACCACCACCTCTCCGTTGTGCATTACCTTCCCCTCGGCGCTACACTCTGGGTGGGAGGGCAGATGCCTGATCACGGTCACACTCATGGCCTTGTGCATCCGCGAACGGCCGTGCTGACCCGGGGGTTCGATCCCAGCCTGTCGTTCGGTTCGGCGAGGCCCGCGGTCTTCCGCAGCTCGACTTACGTGTTCCCGACTCCCGAGGCGGCGGAGCGCGCCTTCCAGATCACCCATGGGAAGATCAAGCCGGCGGAAGGCGAGCGGGCGGACCTGATTTACTCCCGGATCTCGCATCCCAACGCCGAGATCCTGGAAGACCAGATCGTGCCGCTAGAGCCCGGCGGGCGCGAGGCGGCGGTGTTCAACTCCGGCATGGCGGCCGTCATGACCGCATTCTTCGCCTTCGCGCGGCCGGACAGCACGATCGTCTACACCACGCCGCTGTACGGCGGGACCATGGGGCTGATCCACACTTTTCTCGAGCCGTTCGGGGTGCGCGGCATTGCAGTGCCTTCGGGCGATTCGGCGGCCATTGACGAGGCCATTCGCTCGGCCAGGAATCTCTGCATCGTCTACATGGAGACGCCAGCCAACCCGACCCTGATCATGACCGACATCGAGCGCACCGCGGATCGCGCGGCCCAGCACCCCGATCGGCCGGTGATGATGGTGGACAACACGTTCCTGGGTCCCACCTTCCAGCATCCGCTCCTGCTGGGCGCGGACCTGACCCTGTACTCGGCCACCAAGTATCTCTCCGGCTTCAGCGACCTGCTGGCCGGCGTAGCCATCACCAGGACTTCGGAGATGATCCAGGCGATTCGCAGCCGCCGCATCCTGTTCGGCAACATCCTCCAACCGGACGAGTGCTGGATGCTGGACGGCCGCCTGCCCACCGTGGCGTTGCGCATGAACCGCCAAAGCAAGAACGCGCAGCGGCTGGCCGAGGCGCTCGACGGCCACAAGCACCTGAGCCGGGTGATCTATCCGACCCTGTTCGACGATCCCGAGCAGAAGCGCCTTTTCGAGAAGCAGTGCGCGTATCCGGGCGGGATCTTTTCCATCGAGTTCAAAGGCGGCAAGCACGCGGCCTTCGAGTTCCTGCGGCACGTCGAGATCGCGCGCAACGCGGTGTCTCTGGGCGGCGTGGAGACGCTGACGTGCCATCCGAAGTCGACCACGCACTCGGGCATGAGCCCGGAGGAACTCGCGGTATCCGGCGTCACCGACGGTCTGGTGCGCGTGTCGGTCGGGATTGAAGACTGGCGCGACCTGCTGGCCGACTTCGAGCAGGCGCTGGCGGCGATTGGGTAAGCCACTCCGCTACAATTGAACTTAGTCCACATCCACAAGGAATTCCCGTGACAGGTCACGAAATCAGGCAGCGTTTTCTCGACTTCTTTGCCGACCGGGGGCACCGCGTGGTGCGCAGCGGGTCGCTGGTTCCGGCTAACGACCCCACTCTGTTGTTCACCAACGCCGGCATGAACCAGTTCAAGGATGTCTTTCTGGGCCTCGAGAAGCGCGATTACACGCGCGCCGCCAGCTCTCAGAAGTGCGTGCGCGCGGGCGGCAAGCACAACGATCTCGAGAACGTCGGGTATACGCGGCGGCATCTCACTTTTTTCGAAATGCTCGGGAATTTTTCCTTCGGCGACTACTTCAAAGCCGAAGCCATCGAATTCGCCTGGGACCTGATCACCAAGGACTATGGCTTGCCCAAAGACAAGCTCTACGTGACGATCTTCCGCGAGGACGACGAAGCCGAGCAGTTGTGGCAGAAAGTGGCCGGCGTTCCCAAGAGCCGCATTTTCCGCCTCGACGAAAAGGACAACTTCTGGCAGATGGGCGACACCGGCCCCTGCGGCCCGTGCTCGGAAATCCATTACGACATGGGTGTGGAAGCCGCTGCGCCGGGCCGCGAACACGAGCAGTTCCCCAGCGACGCCGGCGACCGGTTCGTCGAGATTTGGAACCTCGTGTTCATGCAGTTCAACCGCGACGTGTACGGCACGCTGACGCCGCTGCCCCGTCCCTCGATCGATACCGGCATGGGGCTCGACCGCACGGCTGCCGTGCTTCAGGGCAAGCTCTCCGTCTTCGATGCGGATCTCATCCAACCGATCATGCAGAAGGCGGCGGACCTGTTCGGCGTGACGCCGGGCTCGGACGCGCGGGTCGATACCGCGCTGCGCATCGCCAGCGACCACGCGCGCGCCACGGCCTTCCTGATTCACGAGGGCGTGCTGCCCTCCAACGACGGGCGCGGCTACGTGCTGCGCAAGATCATGCGGCGCGCCTTGCGCCACGCGCGCATGGTCGGGGTGGAGGAGCCGTTCCTGTACCAGCTCACCGGGGCCGTGGCCGATCTCATGCGGCCGGCGTATCCGGAAATGATCGAAAGCGTGCAGAGGGTGGCGCGCGTCGTAAAGGATGAAGAACACCGCTACGCCACTACCTTCCTGGTGGCCGAGAAAGTTTTTGCCGACTCCGTCAAGTCCCTGGAAGGCCGCGCCATTCCCGGCGCGGTCTCGTTCAAGCTTTACGACACCTACGGGCTGGCGCTCGACGAGCAGGAAGAGATGGCCCGTGAACGGGGCCTGGCGCTCGATCACGCCGGTTTCGAGCGCGAGATGGAGCAGCAGCGCGAGCGCGCGCGGGCGAGCTGGAAGGGCGCCGAAAAGGCCGCCGTGGCGCCGGCCTACCAGCAACTGCTGGAGCGCGGGCGCACCCGGTTCCTGGGGTACGCCGGCCTGGAAGCCACCTCGCGCGTCGTCGGGCTGGTGGTGGATCGCGAATCGGTGGACCGTGTGCCGGCCGGCGGGGTGCCCTCTGGGCCCGTCGAGCTGGTGTTCGACCAGACACCTTTCTACGCCGAGGCCGGCGGCCAGGTGGGCGATCGCGGCGAGCTGTACTCCGCATCGGGCGAGAAAGTAGCGGATGTGGAGACGGCTTTCCCCGGAGTGCCCGGACTGACCGTGCACCGCATCGCGACGCATGCGCCGGTTCGCGTGGGCGACGTGCTGCGCGCGAAAGTAGCCCCGCCCCTGCGCGATGCCACGCGGCGCAACCACACGGCCACGCACCTCTTGCACGCCTCGCTGCGGCAGGTCCTGGGGACCCACGTCAAACAGGCGGGCAGCGTGGTCGAGCCGGGCCGGCTGCGCTTCGACTTCACCCACTACGCCGCCGTGGACCGCGCCGAGATCGAGGAAATCGAGCGGCTCATCAACCAGCAGATCCTCAGGAACACGCCGGTGGAGACCAACGTGATGGCGCTCGACGAAGCCATCGCCACCGGCGCCATGGCGCTGTTCGGCGAGAAGTACGGTGAAGAGGTGCGGGTGGTCTCCGTGCCGGGATTCAGCCGCGAATTATGCGGAGGCACCCACGTCCACCGCACCGGCGACATCGGCGTCTGCAAGATCGTTTACGAGGGCAGCATTGCGGCGGGCGTGCGGCGCATCGAGGCCATCACCGGCGACGCCGCTCTCCGCCAGTACCAGGATTCCACCGATGCCTTGCGGCGCATCGCTGATATGGTGAGAGCTTCGGGACCGGAACTGATCGAGCACGTGGAAAAACTGCTGGCCGCGAACCAGGCTCTCGAGAAGCAGGTCCAACGCCTGAAGAACCAACAGGCCCAAGCGAAGGCTGAGGGCCTAGTGAAACGAGCCTTCGAAACAGAAAGCGGCATCAAGGTCGTCGTGGAACGCGTCCCCGACATGGACCGGCAACAGATGAGATGGCTGGTGGATTCCGTGCGGAATCAGTGCCATTCGGCGGTGGTGGTGCTAGGCAGCTCCACTGCGGACGGCCAAGTCCCGATAGTCGGCGGGGCCACGATAGACCTTACGGCCAAAGGGGTGAACGTCGGAAAACTAGTCGCCGATGTCTCACGGGATGCAGGCGGCAAGGGAGGGGGGCGCCCCGACATGGCCGAAGGCGGAGGCAAAGATGCTTCCGCCCTGGATTCGGCGCTGGATAAGCTGCGCGCCAATCTAAGGAGACTGTGACCGAATCCTTCGACGTTGTAGTAGTCGGCGCGGGACCCACTGGTCTCGCTTGCGGAATCGAGATCCAGCAGCGCAGCGTCAAGACCGTGCTGGTCGAGAAGGGGTGCGTGGTCAATTCCATCTATCACTACCCCACCAACATGACCTTCTTCACCACGCCGGAGCTGCTCGAAATCGGCAACATCCCCATGACCAGCCTCAACGAGAAGCCCACTCGAACCGAGGCGCTGAAGTATTACCGGCGCGTGGCAGACCACTACCGGCTCGATATCCGTCAATACGAGCGTGTGGACCGCATCGCGGGCGAAGACCACGCCTTCCAGGTCTTCACCACCGACCGGCTGGCATGCCCTCACGTTTACCAGGCGCGCAAAATCGTGCTGGCCTCCGGCTATTACGACGTGCCCAACATGCTGAACGTGCCGGGCGAGGAGCTCGGCAAGGTCCTGCACTACTACACCGAGCCGCATCCCTATTACAACCACGATGTAGCAGTGATCGGAGCCAGGAACTCGGCAGCTATCGCGGCGCTGGAGCTTCACTGGACGGGCGCGCGCGTGACGCTGATTCATCGCGGACCGGGCATCTCGGATTCGGTGAAGTATTGGATCAAGCCGAACCTCGAGAACCGCATCAAGAGCGGCGAAATCCGCGCGTACTTTCGTTCCCGGGTGGTGGAGATACAACAGGATTCGATTCGGATTGCCACGCCGCAAGGTGAAGTCTCATTGAAGAACGATTTCGTCTTCGCGCTGATCGGATACAGCCCGGACCTCGTTTTTTTGAATGCCGCGGGCATTACGCTGGAGCCTGCGTCACTTAGACCGCGCACCAATCCGGAGACGCTGGAAAGCGAGCGCGCGGGCATCTACCTGGCGGGCGTGATTGTCGCGGGAATGCACACCAACGAAATATTCATTGAGAACGGGCGGTTGCACGGGCGGCTGATTGCAAAGTCGATTGCTTCCAAGCTGCTGTAGTGGGTCAGTTTGAAAGCATCTTCGCGTCAAACGGCGCCCCATCCGGGATCTCCGGGAGCGGGCAATGGACAATAGGGGAATAGGTCCGACCACTCCGGAACGAAATCCGCTACCATTACCGTCTTCTGGCAGACTCCGCACTTGTAGTGGTAGTTCTTCTCAATCAGTACAACCGGCCACTTTTGTCCACAGCAATCAACCATTGGGAAATCCGGCTCGCGTGCGTATCCGCTTTTCCCACAGTTGGTGCAGTTCTTGGAGATGAATCCCCCCGATCTGCTTAAGACCAACAGCGCCTCTGCGTTGCAACAACGTGAAGGTGTCGCCGCCACAAACTTCCTGGGCTCCTCTTGGTCAACCATGCGGTAATTATAATCGAACGTCTGGACTGCGGTAAGGAGTTCGCGCACAACTGGGCTGAAATGCGGATCGGCGAGCCGGTTCCTGCGCGCATGGCTGCGACGGAAGCGCAGTCCATCTTCCGTCAGAACGTAATACTGCCGAGCACCGCCTCGTGACTGGCTCCAGTAGCGGAAGGCAGGTTCGACGGCCTCTTGCGCCGTGCTTAGTGCGCCATCACGGCGAAGGCGATGGCTTCTTTGACATCGGCATCGATGCCGTGGTCGGTGGAAACACTAGCGCTGGGACGGCTCAATCTCGGCGCTCTCAGCCACCACCCAACTGCTCTCGCTTTCAACCTTCCGCGAGGTGCGATCCTTCCCCCTCTCGGATGGGACAAACTGATTAGATACGTCAGACCCCAAGAATATGTTACGCGCCACTTCCTTGGCCTGTTGAAGGGTCTTGGCAGCTACGTTGTTGTAGATCACGCACTGTTGGATTGGATTCGCCGATCGACCGAGGTGCTGGTTTAAGGCGGCATCGCGGTAACCAACCGACACCGTAAAGGACTGCACTTCCAAGCTCCTGCCCGTTCGGGCCTCAACGGTTGCCTTTTGCTCGAACAAGACGTATGGGAACAACAGCGCAAAGAAGGAAGCACCCACGAGAACCGCTTGCACCGCCCGCCAGACCGTCCTGTCCCCCGGATCATGCGAACCTTCGGCGAGCACGGTGGCTATTGAACACACGGCGAGTAGGCCGAACGCTGCGATGACCAGCGGCACTGCAAACGACTTGTCCAGAACCTTTTCCTGGTTGATCCAGATGTAACGCTTCACGCTCTCACCGGACACAAGCGCCCAGATCGCGAAGGTGACGAAACCGGACGCAAAGTGATTACACAGCCGGAGCCACCCCTGCGAGGAACGAAGTTCGTTGAGGCGCACACCGATGGAAACTGCAACCATCAAAATCGGCAGCGACAGGGGTAGATGGGATTCAACGAAGGCCGCCTTCGTCCTCAGCCAGTTTGGAAACGCCACCACTACAACCAGAGCCATGAGCGGCAGAAGCGCGCCCACACTCGGACGCCAAGACTTCCTGACGACGCTCCACACGACGCTCCACCCCCCCTGTTTCCGCGTGATCGGTTCGGCATTGGGTTCATCTTGCATGGGATCCTCCCAGGGTCTCCATCAGAAAAAGACCACGGGCACCTGTCTTGGGTGCCTGATAAGTGGTTAGGTTGACCGGTGCAAACCCGATCACGATCAGCCTAGCACCAATACTGTTCGCTTTGGTGTTGAGCCCGATAGGGCGAAAGATCTTAGCCCACGGCGCAAGCCGTGGGTCGATGGAAGAACAGGGTGAGCCCCGTAAGTCTGTGTGGCAACATCGAAATGGCTGCGTCCAGGCGCAACCTGTTGTGGTCCCTTTGCGCGGTCATCACAATAGGTGGCCTCAATCTGTAGTTGCCACACAGACTCTCCGGGGCTGAGTCGCTTTCGCGCCTATTCCCACGGCTTGCGCCGTGGGCTAGAGTCTATCGCTCCTGCGGAGCTGGCTTAAGCGAACAGCATTTCCGTTAGAACGTAACGCTGCCGAGCACCACCTCGTGCCTGGCGCCCGTCGCGGAAGGCAAATTCGACGGTCTCTTGCGCCACGTCTCATACGCCAGCACAGCGAAGGCAATGGCTTCCTTGGCATCGGCATCGATGCCGTGGTCGGTCGAAGTAGAGATCGTCACGCCGGGCAGGAAGCCGGCCAGGTGCGCCATGATCTGCGGGTTGTGCACGCCGCCGCCGGAGACGATGAGGTCAGTGGCCGTGGGGCGGACCCCCTGGTCCGCGGCCGACGCCCCCGCCGGCCTGGCGACTTGCGGGTCCAGGGGGACCCGCGCGGACCAGGGGGTCCGCCCCACTATGGCCATCGCAATCGTCGCCGCCGTCAGCACGGTGGCTGTCGCGATCAAGTCCCGCATCGGCAACCCCGATTTCTTCAGGCGCGCGACGAACTCAGCCCCGTATTGCTCCCGCCCGGCGCTCTTGGGCGGCTGGCGGCGGTAGTAGGCGTCGGCGAGCAGTTCATCCAGCAGCGCCGCGCTGACCTTCCCGGATTCGGCGATCTTGCCGCCGCGATCGCAGTTCAGCTTGCCTCTGGAAAACTCTCGCGCCAGGGCGTCGATCACCATGTTGCCCGGTCCGGTATCGAACGCCATCACGTCCTCCGGCGCCGCTCCCGCGGGGATCAGGGTGATGTTGGCAATGCCGCCGATGTTCAGCGCGATGCGCGTGCGCTTCGGATGGCGGAACAGCAGGTAATCGACGTACGGGACCAGCGGCGCGCCCTGTCCGCCGGCGGCGATATCGCGCGCGCGGAAATTCGAAACCACCGGAACCCCCGTGCGCTCGGCCAGCACCGCGGCTTCGCCGATCTGCAACGTGTTGGCGCCGCCTTCATGGAAGACGGTCTGCCCATGGCAGCCGATCAGCTCGACCGGGCCATAGCGGCGGATGGCGCGCCGCACGGCGCGGGCATAGAGCTCGGCAAGCTGGAAATGCAGGCGCGAAATGGCGGCGGTGGTAGTGGTGGCGTCTGATACCCCGAGCACCGCGGCGCGAACAGCTTTCGGGTAAGGCGTGCAAGCGAAGCCGATAGTCTCCACCCGCCGGCCGCGGATTTCCACCACTGCCACGTCAATGCCGTCCAGCGACGTCCCGCTCATCACCCCCGCGACTCTCATGAGCGCTTCAGCTCCTTCTGCAATTCGCTCAACAATTGCAGCGCCTCGATGGGACGCAGCTCGTCCAGGTTCAGGCTCCGGACACGCTCCGCGATGCCATAGCCGACCGGCTCGAAAAGCTGGATCTGCACCGGCCCCTCTTCGGATTTCGCCAGCTCCTCGGTGACCACGTGCTCGGTCCGCTCGTGCAGCTTCAGAACGTCGCGCGCGCGCTCGATCACGCTCAGCGGCAGGCCGGCCAGCCGCGCCACCTCGATGCCGTAGCTGCGGTCAGCCTTGCCCGGCTCCACTTTGCGCAGGAAGATGATGTGGTCGCCGGCTTCCTTGACCGAGACGCTGAGGTTGCGCACGCCTTCGAGCTGCTCGGCCAGCTCGGTCAGCTCGTGGTAGTGCGTCGCGAAGAGGGTCTTGGCGCGCGTGCGGGAGTGGATGTGCTCCACCACCGCCCAGGCCAGCGCCAGGCCGTCGAAGGTGGCCGTGCCGCGCCCGATCTCGTCCAGCACGATCAGGCTGCGCGGCGTCGCGGTGTTCAAAATCACCGCCGTCTCGGTCATCTCCACCATGAAAGTGGAGCGCCCGCGCGAAAGATTGTCGGAAGCGCCGATGCGCGTGAAGATGCGGTCGATAATCGGCAGGCTGGCGGAATCGGCCGGCACAAACGATCCCATCTGCGCCAGGATCGCGATCAGCGCCGCCTGGCGGAGGTAGGTGGACTTGCCGCCCATGTTGGGACCGGTGATGATGGCGATCAGGTCCGTGGAGTCGTTGAGGTACAGGTCGTTGGGGATGAAGCGGCCGGCCTCCTGTTCCGTGAGCCGCTCGATCACGGGGTGGCGGCCGGCCATGATCCGCATCTCGCCGCTGTCCGAAAATGCCGGGCGGCGGTAACGGTTTTCCGCCGCCACCATCGCCAGCGCTGCCGTCACGTCCAGCTCCGCCACCGCCGCGGCGGTGGCGCGGATGCGCTGCGCCTGGGCGGCCGCGCGCTGGCGCACGCCCGCGAAAAGCTCCTTTTCCAGCGTCAGGATTTTCTCTTCGGCGTCCAGCACCTTGCGCTCGTAATCTTTCAGCTCCGGGGTGGTGAAGCGCTCGGCGTTGGCCAGCGTCTGCTTGCGTTCGTAGTCCGCCGGGGCCAGGTGCAGGTTGGCGCGGGTGATCTCGATGTAGTACCCGAACACGTTGTTGAACCGCACCTTGAGCGACTGGATGCCGGTCCGCTGCCGCTCGCGCGCCTCGATCTGCGCGATGTACTGGCGGCCGTTCAGGCTGAGGTCGCGCAGTTCGTCCAACTCGGGGTTGAAGCCCGGGCGGATCGCGCCGCCGTCGGTGATCGCCAGCGGCGGCTCGTCGGCGAGGGCCTCGAGGATGAGGTTGGCCACGTCGGCCAGCTCGTCCAGGCGCTCGTGAATGGCCCGCAAACGAGCGGCCTGCCGGGTATCGAATGAACGCTTGAGCGCCGGAATCTTCTCCAGCGAGCGGCCCAGCGCCAGCAAGTCGCGGGGGCCCGCGGAACCCAGCGTCACCTTGGCCAGCAGGCGCTCGAGATCCAGAATGCCGGCGAGCTGCCGGCGAAGCTCCGCGCGCAGGATGGTCTGCTGGAGCAGCTCCCCCACCGCCTCGAGGCGCTGATCGATTTCGGCGCTGTCCATCGCGGGCCGCAGCAGCCGCTGGCGTAGCAGCCGGCCGCCCATGCCGGTCAGCGTCTGATCGAGGACGCCCAGCAGTGTGGCTTGGCCCTGCCCGCCCGCGTCGGCCGCGAACAGCGGCTCGATCAATTCGAGATTTCGGACCGTGACGGCGTCCAGCACCATGGAATCGGCGCGGTCGTAATACGTGGGCCGGTCGAGGTGGTCCAGCGCCGCCCGCTGCGTGTCGCGGAGGTAGTGCAGGATGGCGCCCGCCGCGCCCACCGCCGCGGGACGGTTGGCCAGGCCGCAGCCATCCAGCGAATGCAGCTTGAAATGGTCTCTCAGCGCGCGGCCGGCGTAGTCGTGGCTGAAAATCCACTCCTCCAGCTCGGTGCGGACGAAGCGGGGCCGCGGGGCGCCCCCGCCGCGGTCTTCGCCGGCGAGTAAGGGAAGGTCGCCTGGAAACAGGACTTCCCGCGCGCCGAGATGCTCCAGAGCGCCAGCCACTTCTCCCGGCTCCATTTCCGTGACGCGGAATTCGCCGGTGGAGAGATCCACGTGCGCCACGGCGCAGCGCGCGGGCCCCGGCGCAGCCCCGCGCGCCACTGCCGCCAGGTAGTTGTTCTCGCGCGAGCCCACCAGGTTGGCGTCCATGGCGGTGCCTGGCGTCACCACCCGCGTGATCTCGCGCTTCACCAGAGTCTTGGCGAACTTGGGGTTTTCCATCTGGTCGCAGATAGCCACCCGGTAACCCTTCTGGATCAGGCGCGCGATGTATCCGTCGGCCGCGTGGTAGGGCACCCCGCACATGGGGATGGCGGCGCCCTTCTCCTTGTTGCGCGAGGTGAGGGTGATTTCGAGTTCGCGCGCGGCCACCACCGCGTCTTCGAAGAACAGCTCGTAGAAATCGCCCAGCCGGAACATCAGCAGGGCGTTGGGAACCTGCTGCTTGATGCTGTTGTACTGCCGCATCAGCGGCGTGGAGGCGTCAGAGGACATCGGCGGCCGCCTGCCCCACCATCACGCGTAGATCCCTCGCAGCTTGATGGCGTCCGCCACGCGATTCAGAGCCAGCATATAAGCCGCAATGCGGTTGTTGACGTGGTGCGCTCCGGCGTACTCCACCACCGCGTCGAAGCTTTCCTGCATGATCTCCTCCAGGCGCTGGTTCACAAGCTGCTCGTTCCAGAAGAAGCCCTGGCGGTCCTGCACCCATTCGAAATACGAAACCGTCACGCCGCCCGCGTTGGCTAGAATGTCGGGAATCACGAAGACCTTCTTGTCCGCCAGAATCGCGTCGGCCAGCGGCGTAGTCGGGCCGTTGGCGCCCTCGCACAGGATCTTGCACCGGATCCTGTCCGCGTTTCCCGAATGGATCACGTTCTCCGTGGCGGCGGGGATCAGCACCTCGCATTCCAGGAACATGGCTTCGTCTTTGTCCACATCTTCGCCGCCCGGAAAGCCGGTGATGGAGCCGGTCGCCTTGCGGTGTCTCTGAAGCGCGGCGATGTCCAGACCCTGGGGATTCGAAACTGCGCCGTCGTATTCGATCATGCAGACGATTTTGAATCCGATGGCGCTCATGAGCTTCGCCGCCATGCCTCCCACGTTGCCGAAGCCCTGAATCACCACCCGCGACGTTACCGGCTTGAGGCCCAGTTGTTCCAGCGCCTTCAGGATGACGATCATGCAGCCGCGCCCGGTGGCCTCCGGGCGTCCGCGCGATCCCCCCAGCGACATCGGCTTGCCCGTCACCACGGCCGTCACCGTGTGGCGCGCGTGCATGGAGTAGGTGTCCATGATCCACGCCATTACCTTCTCATTGGTGTTGACATCCGGCGCGGGAACGTCGCGCTCCGGCCCGATGAAGTCGATGATCTCGGCGGTGTAGCGGCGCGTGAGTTTTTCCAGCTCGGCGTCCGAGAGCAGGTTGGGATCGCAGATGACGCCGCCCTTTCCGCCGCCGAACGGAATATTCACCACGGCGCATTTCCAGGTCATCCAGGAAGCCAGCGCCCGGACCTCGTCGAGGGTCACGTCGGGTCCGAAGCGGATGCCGCCTTTGGCCGGCCCCCGCGCCACGGAGTGCTGCACGCGATAGCCGGTGAACACCTCCAGGCGCCCGTCGTCGAGTTGCACCGGAATGTGAACGATGAGCTCCTTGGCCGGCGAGCGCAGCACCTTGCGCATGCCGTCATCCAGCTTGAGCCGCATGGCGGCCTCATCGAACCGCGCCGCGGCGGCGATCCAGGGATTCTTTTCATTCTCGAGCGAAATGGGAACGGACAGGGTGTGCGCGGCCACTATTCATGCCTCCGGTCTCATTATGCCAGAGTAGCGCCGGCGGTCTTGCCGCCGGTCCATTCCAGTTCGGACAACCCCACCGGCGGCAAAGACCCGCATCGGGCGTTCCGCCGCCGGCGCTCCCTCACCCTCCCAGCACTTCCAGCGCCTTCAGAATCACTGGATCGCGCTGGGCTTCCACCTCGTCCCCCTTCTCCACACCGAAGGCCTGGTTGAAGATTTCGGTTTTCAGGCGATTGAGGACAAACTCCCGCTCCACGGACCATTCGCTGATGCCCGGCTGGATGTCGCGCTCGGAAAGAAACACGCGGAACTCGTCCATGACTTGAGGCGTCACCTCGAAATCTTCGGTGATCTTGTGATTGCGGAGATACTCGGTGGCGAAGTTGGTGAAGGAGCCGCTGGCATCCAGCACCGCCCGCAACCGGTTGGCGGCCGGGGGATAGACCACGAAGTCGGGCTGGATGCCGCCGCCGCCCGTCACCAGGCGCCCCTTGTCCGTGCGGAATTCCTTGCGCGTATTGGGGTGCGCCGTGGTGGCGGCCAGCTCGAACTGCGCCGCGTCCAGCGGTTTCTGGATGGAGCGGCCGCTGGGTGTGTAGTAAAGCGCGGTGGTGAGCGCCAGGCCGGTCCCTTCGCTCAGCGGAAAGACGCTCTGCACCAGCCCTTTCCCGAAACTGGCCTGCCCGATGATGGTGGCGCGGTCATGGTCCTCGACGGCGCCGGCGACGATCTCCGCGGCGCTGGCGGTTCTTTCGTTGACGAGAATGGCCAACTTGAATCCGTACGGCGTGGCGATGGATGGCACAACTTCGGATGTCTCCGGGACGTTGCGCCCGCGCACCGTGACGATCTTCGATCCAGGCTGAAGGAACAGCGAGCAGGTCTCGAGGGCCGCGGTCAGCAGCCCGCCGGGATTGTTCCTCAGGTCGAGAATCAGGCCGGCAAGGCGATCGCCGCCCAGTTTTTCGATGGCATCCTTGACTTGTCCGCTGGTCTTCTCATCGAAGCTCGTGACCCGGATGTAGCCGATGCCGGCGGCAACGAAGAAGGCGCGCTCCACGCTCGGGGACTGCAGTTCCTCCGGCGTGAGAACGAAGTGCAGCATGCCAGCCGAGCCGGGCCGCCGCACTTCAAGCTGCGCTTGTTGCTGGCGCGACTCCGTGAGTAGCTCGGTAAGCTGATCCAGATCGAGCCGGTTGATGACGTATCCGTTGATGACGAGAATCTCGTCGCCCGGCGCGAGCCCGGCCTTGGCCGATGGAGTGCCGGGCAGCGTTTGCAGCACAATCACTCGCCCGGGCAGGAGCGAGACCACGCTGCCAAAGCCCTTCTGCGTGGCCGATTCCATTTTCTTGAGCTGCTCGAATTGCTCGGGATCGAAGAAAACCGAGTGCGGATCGAGCCGGCGCAAGAGTCCCGGGATCGCCCCCTGGTAGAAAGCCCGCTCGGAGGTGACCGCATCGGCGGCGTTCTGCTGCACGATGGCATAGGCGCCGATGACGCTCTTCATCTGCGAATCGAGGTCGTCCGCGGCCAGCAGGGTAGCGGCAGCGCATAGCACGGCTGCGGTGAGGCGAAACATCAATCGGGCCAGATCTCAGCGATCTGGACTTGGACTTCGGGGAAATACTTTGGTCTCAGGACGCCCTGAGCCAGAACCTGCGCGCTGCGCAGGCAGCCGCTCTCGAGATACAGCACTTCAACCGTGCGGGCCTCCGGCGAGATGACCCACACTTCCGGAACACCGAGAGTGGCGTAGTCGGCCAGCTTCCGTTCGCGCTCGCGGCGCGTGTTGCCCGGCGAAAGCACTTCCACCACGAGCTGCGGCGCGGAGTGAATGTAGCCGTCCTGTTCGACGATCGTGCTCCTCTGGAAGACGGCCACATCCGGAACCCGCGAGGTCAGCGGCGCCTTGCGGATCACCAAGCCGAAACTGGTGTCCAACGCCACCGTCTCACGCGCGTCCGTCTGAGCAGCGAGCGCGTTGCATATGTGCCGCACGATCAACGCGTGCTTCCACGTTGCTGGGGGCATGATCCGAATCTCTCCGTCCACCACTTCCTCGGTGGCGTCCGTCACCTCCGGCATGCGAAGCCACTCTTCGTAGGTGACCGTCTGCGAATTGGGAAGGCTTGCCATGGCGGCTCCCGATAATCTCTATTCTATCGCGTGAACCGCGTCACCTTCTTGCGCTGGTGCCGGGCGAGCGCCAGCTCGATCAGCCGGTCGATCAGCGCGGAAAAGGAGATGCCGCTGTGCTCCCACATCTTGGGAAACATGCTGATCGAAGTGAACCCAGGGATGGTGTTGATCTCGTTGATATAGATCTGCCCGGTGGCGGCTTCGAGCAGGAGATCGACGCGCGCCATGCCCTCGCATTCCACGGCGCGGTAGCATTCCACAGCCAGCCGGCGCACTTCTTCGGTCTTTTCCGGCGGCAGGTCCGCGGGAACTATGGTCTGGGCGCGGTCCAGCAGGTACTTGTCCTCGTAATCGTAGAACTCGCGCGAGGGCAGGATTTCGCAGGGCAGGGAAGCCATGGGCGTCTGGTTGCCCAGCACCGAGCATTCCAGCTCGCGGCCCGCGATTCCACGCTCCACGATGACCTTGTGGTCGTACTGCGCGGCCAGCGCCACGGCGGCCTTCAGTTGCTCGAAATCGTGCGCCTTGGAAATCCCCACCGACGAGCCTAGATTCGCCGGCTTGACAAACATCGGAAACGGCAGGCGCGCACAGGCTTCGGTGACGTCCGGATTCTCGCGCGTCACCGTCACGTAGTCTACAACCGGCAACATCCGTTCCATACAGACACGTTTCATCATCTCCTTGTCCATGGAGACGGAGGAGGCCAGCACGCCCGCGCCCACGTACGGCAGGTCGGCCAGTTCGAGCAAACCCTGCACCGTGCCGTCCTCTCCGAACGTGCCGTGCAGCACGGGAAAGACCACGTCGATCTCCGGGTGCGCGCCCGGTTCGGGGAGGATGGGCCGCGGCGCCCACTTGCCGTGTTTATCGATAAAATACTCGATTTTCTCGTACTTAGTGGGGTCCATGTGCTGCATGATGGCCTTGGCCGAATTGATGGACACCTCGTGCTCGCCGCTGCGGCCGCCGTAAAGGACGGCTACTCGTAGCTTCATAGAATTCGCTTTCCCAATGCCGACATGACCAGCTCGACGGCGAGATCGGCCGTGCGATTGACTTCGTCAATCACGGGGTTCACCTCCACCACCTCGAGCGAGACCATTTTCCCGGAATCACAGATCATTTCCATTGCCAAATGCGCTTCGCGGTAGGTGACGCCGCCGCGCACGGGCGTCCCGACGCCCGGAGCGTCTTTGGGGTCGATGAAATCCATGTCGAGGGAAAGGTGGAAGCCGGCCGTGCCATCCGAAGCCAGGTGAATGGCCTCTTCCATCACGGAGCGCAGGCCGCGCTCGTCGATGTCGCGCATGGTGAAGGCCCGGACGCCGGATTCGCGCACGTGCGGCTTCTCCAGTTGGTCCACGTCGCGCAGCCCGACGATCACCGCGTTGCGCGGAGCGATTTTGGGGCTGTAGCCCAACAGTCCCGTCAATTCGGGCGGGCCCATTCCCAGAATGCACGCCAACGGCATGCCATGAACATTGCCGCTGGGGCTGCTGTCGGGCGTGTTCATATCGGCATGAGCGTCCAGCCAGATCAGGCCGGCGGTTTGATTCCGCCTGTGGAAATACTGCGACACGCCGCTGGCAGTTCCGACTGCGACCGAGTGGTCGCCGCCCAGCACCAGCGGCACGCTGCCGCGCGAGAGAGCCTGGTCCACGAACGCCGCCAGCCGCCCGCACGCGACCGTGATTTGTGGAAGGTACTTGGCGCTGGCGTCGCCTTCGGGCAGAGCCTCGGCCTGCTCCACCGGCACGTTGCCCAGGTCTTCCACGGAATAACCCAGCGACGCCACACGCGCGTTCAGATTGGCCACCCGCATCGCCGATGGCCCCATATCCACGCCGCGGCGCCCCTGCCCGAGATCGAGCGGGGCGCCGATGATGGCGATATGCGATTGCTGCATGAGTTCGAACTCCAGTATATGGTACGGCAGCAGCCGGTACGTCTCACCGAGGTAGGGGCCGGGCGTGCCGGGCCCCCTACGCGGCCCGAAGGCCCGCTCTCACGGATGCAGCCGGTAGAGCATGCGCGGAAAGGCGATGGATTCGCGGATGTGTTCCAGCCCGCAGATCCAGGCCACGCACCGCTCGATGCCCATCCCGAAGCCGCCGTGCGGCACCGTGCCGTACTTGCGCAAATCGATGTACCACTCGAAGGCCTCTCGCGGCAGATTGTGCTCCTGAATGCGCTGGAGCAGCAGCTCCGGGTCGTGGATGCGCTGGCCGCCGCCGATGATTTCGCCGTAGCCCTCGGGCGCCAGCACGTCCACGCCCAGCACCAGGTCCGCCCGCTCAGGGTCTGGCTGGAAATAGAACGCCTTGAACGAGGCCGGGAAGCGGTCCACCATGATGGGGCGCTGCTGGTCTTCAGTGAGCAGCGTCTCGTCCGTGCCGCCGAAATCGCTGCCCCACTGGATTTCGCTGCCCTTCGACTGCAAAACCCGGATGGCGTCGTCGTAGCTCATCCGCGGAAACGGCGCCTGGATGGCTTCCAGCTTCGAGACGTCGCGCTCCAGCCGCTTCAGCTCTTCGCGCCGGTTTTCGAGCACGCGCCCGACGATGAAAACGATCAGCTCCTCCGCCACGCGCTTCACGCTTTCCAGCGTGGCGTAGGCCATCTCCGGCTCCACCATCCAGAACTCCGTGAGGTGGCGCCGCGTCTTGGATTTTTCGGCGCGGAAGGTTGGGCCAAAGCAGTAGACCTTGCCGAAGGCCATGGCCGTGGCTTCGTTGTAGAGCTGGCCGGACTGCGTGAGGAAGGCCTTGTCGTCCTCGAAGTAATCCACCTCGAAAAGTGTGGTGGTTCCCTCGCACGCCGCGGGCGTGAAAATGGGCGTATCCACCAGGGTGAAGCCGTGCGAGTCGAAATAGTCGCGCACCGCTTTGATCACCTCGTGGCGCACGCGGATGATGGCGTGCTGGCGCTGGCTGCGCAGCCACAGGTGGCGATGGTCCATCAGAAACTCGGTGCCGTGCTCCTTGGGCGTGATCGGGTACGGGTCCGATTCCGGGACGCGCTGCACCACTTCCAGGTTCTCCACATCCATCTCGAAACCGCCGGGCGCGCGCTGCTCGGCGCGGACCTTGCCGGTGACGATGATGGAGGATTCCTGCGTCAGGTTCTTGATGGTCTCGAACAGCTTCTCCGGCAGGGCGGACTTCACGGCCACGCATTGCATCAGGCCGTAGCCGTCGCGCAGAATCGGAAACGCGATCTTTCCGGAGCGGCGCAGGTTGTACAACCAGCCGGCTACCTGGACGCTTTCGCCAACATGCCGGGCGGCTTCGGCGATGGTGATTCGCGGCGTCGTGTTCATTGGTTTTCCAACCGGTCGAACACTTCCTTCACGCTGTCGAGCGGATGCGCGATCTCGGGCTGTTCTTTCAGCTCCAGCAGCAGCGGATACTGCCCTTCGCGGCTGCGCAACAGCCGCATGGTGTTCTTCCAGTCGATGGCGCCGCCTTCCGACAGGAAGGGGAAGAGGTGGCTGTCGTCCTTGCCGTTATTGTCGTGAACGTGCGTGGAACGGATGCGGTCTTTCATCAGGTTGAAAGCCCTCTCCACTCCTTCGTTTATGTGCGCGTGGCCGGTGTCGAAGGCGTAATCCAAACCGATGTGAGTCAGATCCTGGAATTGCAGAAGCCGCTCCGCGCTGGCCAGCTCGTTGGGAGTGTTCTCCAGCAGGATCTCCACGCCGCGCTGCCGGGCGAAGAGGCTCAGCTCCTCGAGGGCGGCAAAGGCCGCGTCGAACTTGCGCAGGTCGAACTCCTCGCCGACGACGCCGATGTGCTGGACCAGGTACCGGAAGGGAATCACTTCGGCGATGTCCAGCGCGCGCTTGATCTCTTCCACCATTTCCAGGCGCCGTCCCTTCACCGGCTCGGTGATGGTGATCACCGCGTGCGGGCCGGAACGGCCCCAGATTTCGTCCGTGTACATGGGTGAGTGCAACGAGTGCAGCTTGATCTCGGAGTCCCGGAACCAGTAGCCCAATTCCGCGACCTGCGCCTTGTCGCGGTAGTCCAGGTGCTGGCGCCCGCAGAAGATCTCCACGGCGGGGATCCCTGCCTGCTCGATCCTGCTCAGCAGCGCCACGGTCAGGCGATGATTGACGAACAGGTGCGTGGACAGTGCGTGGTTCATGGCGTGATCAGTATCCTTCCGCCGTGCCCTCGGTGCGCGGATCGGGCGCGCCTTCCAGCCACCCGTTGTTGAACCGTATGGCCGCCGCCTCGCCCTGCGCGCTCACGCGCTTCACCGAGTAGCCGCGTTTTTCGAGCAGCGCGACGGTGTCCGGCGAGTAGCCCGGCTCGATGCGCAGCTCGTCGGGCATCCACTGGTGATGGAATCGCGGCCAGTTCACCGCGTCTTGCGCGTTCATTCCGAAATCCAGCACGTTGACGATCACTTCGAGCACCGTATTGATGATGGTCGGGCCGCCGGGCGATCCCAGCGCCAGCAACGGCTTGCCGTCGCGCAGCACGATGGTCGGGGTCATCGAGGAGAGCGGCGTCTTTCCCGGCTGGATGGCGTTGGCTTCGCCCTGGATCAGCCCGTACATGTTGGCCTCGCCGGGCTTGGGCGCGAAGTCGTCCATTTCATTGTTCAGCAGGAACCCCAGGCCCGTGGCGGTCACTCTGCTGCCGTAGCCGCCGTTCAGCGTGTAGGTCACCGCCGCGATATTGCCCTCGCCATCGGCAATGGTGTAATGCGTGGTTTCGGCCGATTCGCGCCCCGTGAACACCCCCGCGTGGACCTGGCTGCTGGGCGTGGCGCGTTCCGCATCGATCGATTTCCGCAGCTTCAGGATGTAGTTCGGATCGAGGAGCCCCGCCGTCGGCACCTGCACGAAATCGGCATCGCCCAGGTGCTCCGCGCGGTCGGCGAAGTACCGGCGCATGGCTTCCGTCATGTAATGGACCACGGCGGCGGACCCCGCGCCCGCCTTTTCATACCCCGTGCCTTCCAGCACGCCCAGCATCTGGAGGATGCCCACCCCGCCGGAGCTGGGCGGCGGCGCCGTCACAATCGAGTAGCCGCGGTAGCTGCCGGTGAGCGGTTGGCGCTCCTTCACGGCGTAATTCCTCAAATCGGCTGCGGTGATGGTCCCGCCGTGCTCGGCCATGTCTTTGGCCAGCAGGCGCGCCGTTTCGCCTTCATAAAAATCCTTCGCTCCCAACCGCGCGATGCGCTCCAGGGTGCGCCCCAGCTCCGGCTGGACGAAGGTTTCGCCCGGCTCGTAGAACTTGCCGCCTCTCAGGAAAATGCGGTTCGATTCGGGAAAGCGGCTCAATCCTCGCGCGCTCGACCGCAGCGACTGCGCCAGCCCGTACGAGACCGGGAATCCCTTGGATGCCAGTTCGATGGCCGGGCGCAGCACCTCCGCCCACGGCTTCCTGCCGTATTTTTGCGAAGCGTACTCGAGACCTCGCACCGTGCCCGGCACGCCCGATGCGCGGTATCCGATGGTGCTGTCCTCGGTGGCTTTGCCCGAAGAGTCCAGGTACATATTACGCGAAGCCGCTTGCGGCGCGCGCTCGCGGAAGTCGATGAACGTGAAGCGTCCGTCGGCCGTGCGCACCAGCATGAAGCCCCCGCCCCCGATGTTTCCGGCCGTGGGGTGGGTCACCGCCAGGGCGAACCCCACGGCGACTGCGGCGTCAACCGCATTGCCACCGGCTTCGAGAACCTCGATCCCGGCCTCGGTGGCGTGCCTTTCCCGTGTGACTACCATGGCGTGGCGCGCGCGCACCGGTTGCGCGGCTGACGCGGGCATGCCGGCCGCAATTAGCAGCAAAGGTAGGAAACGGCCCATAGATTTCGATTCTACTGTACTATGAGCCCTGCGAACGGCGTCTCCGCCATTCGAAGAGCATCACACCCGCCGCCACCGACACATTCAGCGAAGAAATCCGGCCCGCCATGGGGATGCGCACCAGCACGTCGCAATGCTTCCGCACCTGCTCGTGCAGGCCCTTGCCCTCGCCGCCCAGCACCACCGCCGCCGGCGACGCGTACTGGGCCTGGTCGTAAGTCTCGGCGCCGCGCTCATCCAGGCCGTAAATCCAGAAGCCGCGCTGTTTGAGGTCTTCAAGTGCCCGATTGATATTGGCGACGCGCACTACCGGCAGGTGCTCGAGGGCGCCGGCCGCGGCCTTGGCCACCACATCGGTGATGCCGGCGGAGCGCCGCTCCGGAATCACCACCGCCCCAGCGCCCGCGGCGTGAGCCGTCCGAATCACGGCGCCCAGGTTGTGCGGATCTTCTACGCCGTCGAGCACCACCAGCATTTCGCATGCGGCCACGGCGTCGAGATCGGCATACTTCTGAGCGGCTCCCATGGCCACCACGCCCTGGTGAGCCGCGGTGCCGGCCAGGCGGTCGAGCGCCGCGCGCGGCTCGAAGCGCACTGGTATCGAAGCGCGCCGCGCCATGTCGATGATTTCCTGCACGCGCGGCCCGCCGGCGCCTTGCGCCACCAGCAGCCGCTCCAGCGGGTGCTTCGCCCGCAGGGCCTCCGCCACGGGATGAATGCCGCTCAGAATAGGCATGTCGATCAATTCCGCTCCCCGTACGAACCAGTATAGAGATTCGGCGCGGTCGCGGCCTCGGTGGCCTCGTAGCACCGACATCAGGCGGAAAGCGCACGGATGAACTCGATATCTCCCTCGACAAAATCGAATTCGACGAGCTTCGCGGCAGGCTCCCAGCGCATTTCGTGGAACACCACGTTGCGCGGTTCGCCGCCGAATTCTCTCACGCGAAAGAAAATCAGGAGGATCCGATCCCTGCCCGGATAGGTGTGCTGGTAGCGCGTGATTTCGTCGCCGCGGGCGCCGGAGATATCGAGTTCCTCCTCGAGCTCCCGCGCCAGCGCGTGTTCGGGCGTTTCACCGGGCTCCACTTTGCCTCCCGGAAATTCCCATTTGAGCGGGTGAGACTGCCCGGGCTTCCTCCGGCAGATCAGAATCCGCCCCCGGCGCTCAATGATCGCCGCCACCACCTGAACCATGCCAATATTGGAGCATAGATCCGAAGGACCACGGATGAATGTATCCTCCGCGCCTGCTTGAGCACTTCCAGAATCCGCGCAACGTGGGCGATCTCGCGCCGCCGGCGGTGACGGTGGAAGTGTCCAACCCGGCATGCGGCGACATCCTGCGTCTCGCCGCGCGGTTCGAGGCGGATGTGGCGGTCGAGGTGCGCTACAAGGTCCGCGGCTGCACGGCGTCGATCGCGGCTGGCTCCGCGCTCACGGAATGGATCGCGGGCCGAACGCGCGCCGAGATGGCGGCGTTCCACCCAGCCATCGTGGACCAGGCCGTCGGTGGCCTGCCTGCGGAGTCCCAGCACGCTGCCGCGCTCTGCGCCGATGGCGTCAAACTGCTGTTGAAGCAGTCGGGGTATGCGTAGGGCTGCGCCGGAGACCAACTTTTCCGGCGACCATCCGTCTAAGGGAGAAGCGGATGCCCTGTGCCGATTTGGAGGATCGGAAAGATGGAGCTGATGCGAACCTGCCTGCAGGACTTGCGCTACGCCGTCCGTAACCTGCTGAAGTCACCCGGATTCACGGCCGTTGCGGCGATTACGCTGACCATCGGGATCGGCGCCAACACCGCCATTTTCAGCATCATCGACACCGTCTTGTTGCGGCCTCTGCCGTATCGCAGCCCCGGCCAACTGGTACGGCTGTACGAGACCGAAGCCGCGCCCGGCCGCTATCCCTTCGCCGGACCGGATTTCGTGGACTGGAAAGCCCAGAACAAGACCTTCCAGGACATGACCCTGTTAGGTTGGCCGCGCGACTTCAACCTCAGCGGCGAGGGACAACTGGACCATGTACTGGGCCTCCCCACCGAGGCCAACTTCTTTTCCTTGCTGGGCGTCGACCCGTTGCTTGGTCGGACCTGGGCGCCGGGCGAAGACCAGCCCGGTAAGGACCAGGTGGTCATTCTCAGTTACGGCCTGTGGAGGAGCCGATTCGCCGGCGACCCCGGCGTGATCGGACGCACCATCGAACTGAACTCCGAGAAACACACTATCGTCGGCGTCATGCCCGCAAGCTTTCGTTATCCCTCCAGGGCGCAACTGTGGGTTCCTCTGGACATGGACGCCAAGGGCCTGGGGTCGCGCGGGAATCACTGGGCCAGCGCCATCGGAAGGCTCAAACCCGGAGTCGCGTTCCAGACGGCCCTGGCGGACCTCAAGCTCATCGCGCAACGCCTCCAACAAACCTACCCGGATTCCAACGACCAGGTCGGCGCCACGGCCGTGCCGCTGCACGACGACCTGGTCGGCAACTCCCGCGATTCCCTGCTCATGATGTTGTCGGCGGTAGGGCTGGTTTTGCTGATCGCTTGCGCCAACGTGGCCAATCTGCTGCTTTCCAGGGCCACCGCGCGCTACAAGGAGATGGCCGTGCGCAGCGCGCTGGGAGCGGCCCGGGCGCGGCTGCTGCGGCAACTGCTCACCGAAAGCCTGCTGCTCTCGTTGTTGGGCGGGGCTCTCGGTGTGCTGGCGGCCTGGGGTCTCATTGCGCTGTTCTCGCGCGCCAAGGTTACCGGCGTCCCACAGTTCGCCATCATTCAGATCAACGGGGAGGTGCTGGCCTTCACGTTCGCGCTGGCGGTGGCCACGGGCGTGCTGTTCGGCATCGTTCCGGCGCTGCGCGCGTCTCGTCCCGATCTCCACGAAGAGCTAAAAGGCGGCGCGGGAAGCGCCGTCAGCCCAGGCCGGCGGCACCGTTCGACGAGCCACGCCCTGGTGATGGCCGAAATGGCGCTGTCGCTGCTGCTGCTGGTCTCAGCCGGGCTGTTGCTGAAGGACTTCGCGCGGCTGCGCAACCTGAATATCGGGGTGCGCCCGGAGGGCGTGTGGACCGCGGCTATACGGTTGCCCGAGACTTCCTACAAGACCGACCGGCAGAAATTCGGTTTCGCGCAGGCGCTGCTGGAGAGATCCGCCCGCGTCGCCGGAGTGGACGCCGCCGCCATCGGCGATCACCTGCCCCTGGAGGGCGGCAGCAACTACTACATCACGCTCCGCGGGCAGACGTCTCAGAAGAGCAACAGGCTGGTGGAGAGGAATGCCGTCTCTCCCGGGTACTTCCGCGCCATGGGAGTGCGTCTGCTCCAGGGCCGGCTGTTTACGCCGGAGGACGTGGACAAGACTCTGGCGATGGAGGAGCGCTGGGAGCATCTCACGGAAGGCGGTGGCCGCCTACCTCCCGACCAAGCCAACACCATGGTCTCCCCCACGGTGATCAACGAGAGCATGGCTCGCTTCTTCTGGCCCAACCAGAATCCTCTCGGCCAGATGTTCTCGCAGGGCAGCGATCACGGGCCTTGGAGGCAGGTGATCGGCGTGGTGAACGACGTCCGCCAGGCGGGACTCACCCACAAGCCCGTACCGGAAGCGCATGACCCGTTCGACGGCGGTTCGCGCCTGTTTCTGGTGCTGCACACTTCCCTGCCTCCGTCCAGCCTGACGTCACAGGTGCGCCGTGTGCTGGGCCAGATCGATTCCAGCCTGCCACTATTCTCGGTCCGCACCATGGACCAGGTGATCGCCGACAACGCCCAGGGCCAGCAGTTTTTCAGCCTGCTGGTGGGATCGTTTGCGGCGCTGGCGGTGGTGCTGGCCGCGGTGGGAATCTACGGCGTGCTGTCCTACGCGGTAACGCAGCGCACGCGCGAGATCGGCATCCGGATGTCGCTGGGCGCCAGCCGGGGCCGCGTGCTGGGCGAAGTCATGTGCGAGGGCATGCGCCTGACGGTGATCGGCTTCGTGGCCGGCATGGCGGGTGCGTTTGCCGCCGGACGCGTGCTGGCCAGCTTTCTGCACGAGGTCGCCCCCGCCGACCCCACGATTCTCGTCCTGACCGCTGGGCTGCTGGCGGTGGTGGCGCTGGTGGCCTGCTACCTGCCGGCTCGCCGCGCGGCGCTGCTGGACCCCATGGCGGCGCTGCGGCACGAGTAAGAGGCGGTCCTAGATTGCTACCGCCTCCGAGCGCAGCCGCTCGATTTCCGCCCCCAGGGCGGCGAGCGACGCCTGGCACTCGTGGAATTCGCGGCCGGCCGCTTGGCGCTCGATCTCGATGAGCACCGCGGCGGCCGCGTTGGCACCCACGTTGGCGCAGGCGCCCTTGGAATAGTGTGCCAACCGCATGCACTGCTGCGAATCTTCCGCGCGAATCGCGGACTTCATCAACTCCATCTGCCGCGAGGTGTCATCAATCAGTGCCGAGAGGATCTCGCGCATGAGATCCTGGTCGTCCAGAGTAGCGTCCCGGAATTGCTCCCGGTCCAGAACGATGGCTGCATCGCGAACCTGCACAGCTTGATTGTCCCAGTCCCGGAGGGATCTTGGAATCGGCGGAACACCTCAGAACGGCCCGCCAAGTACCTTATCGTGGCCGCGCGGCGCCGAACGTGAACGACGTCTGGATCGCGTGTAGCTTTGAATCCAGGATTGCGCCGGCCACGAATCCCGGGGCGAGCGGTGTGCCGAAACGGAGATCGAACACCTCGACCCGCTGGCCGTTTTCCGGCTCGGAAACCGGGATGACCCTCCACAGCGGAAACTGAGAGAAGCGCAGGAACTCCTGGATCGTGGCTGTGCGGCGCGCGGCCTCCAGAGCAGGATTGGGTTCCGGTTTGTGGAAGACCATGCCGCGCGTGGGATCGAACTCGCCCGCCAGGTTCAAGTCCTCCACCTCGAGAAAACCGCCGGTTTCCACCAGGCCCCGCCAGTCGAAAGGGTTTGCGGGGTGGGGCATGGCCGCGACGCGGAGCGGGATGGATTCCCCATAGAGGCGCGACTCCAGCGCCGCCACGGCCCGCGCATGCAGGACGCCGCGGCCGCAGTTGTACAACAACAGAAAGGCCAGCGCGAAAACCGCAAACCCGCGGCCATGGTTCTGGTCGCGCGCCGTTCCCGAACTGACTTCCGAGCCGACCAGGCGGGCCACGAATGGTCCCGCGATCCCCAGCAGCAAGGCGCCCCAGATCCACACGTCGATCACGCTGGTGAGGTCCAGCCGCAGCCATTCCCCGGAAAAGGGCAGCCACAGGCGGATGCCGTAAACATTGGTGAGGTCGAGCATCAGGTGCGAGGCCACGGCGATCAGCGCCGCGAAGAACGCCCCCACCCAGCGGACCGGTTTTCGGCCTGCCACCCTCACCACCAGCACTGAAAGCAGGGCCATAACCGGCATAGCCGCCAGCGAGTGCGTCAGGTGACGGTGGTAGTGCAGGTAGTTTAATGAGCCTCCCGCCGCGCTCAGGATATCGATATCGGGGACGTTGGCCGCCAGCAGCAGAATCGGCAAGGCCAGCGGGGTCCAGCGGCCCAGTCCGGCCCGGCTCAAAAACAGGCCGGTCGCCGTATGCGTGAGAGAGTCCATTCCAATGTCGGACTATCTATTGTAAGGGGAAAGCGAATGCCCGACAGCCATCCCCGGGGGAAAACAGGCTATGCGGACAACGGCAGCGCAACCCCCGGCTCCCGGCGCGGTCGGAAAGGCGCTGCCAATAGAGATCGCCCGGCCTCCTTACGGATCATGCCACCAAAGTATTCACTCAGCGGGAAAAGCGCATACGGCTCCAGTTCGGCGAAGGCCCGTCCCAGTCTCTGCTCAATCCGGTAGACGGTATGAAAGAAGGTGCCGCGGTCGATCTTCAATTGGCGGCAACAGAGTTTCCAGTCCGCTCCCAGGACGAAATGAAATCGGAACAGACGGTGTTCGAAATCATCGAGCACTCGCCGGCTGACCAGGCAAAAATCGGCAAGGTACTCCTCCCGCTTGCGCGAATAGGTCCGCTGGCCGTCGCGGCCGCGGCAGAACTCCAGCGAAACCGAGCCGGTGTGCGCCCCCTCAATGGCGAACTCCCGAAAACGGTTGAAACAGGTACGAAAAACCGCACGAAACACACAATTGCACGGCGCTTCCCTTCCGTTGCGGACAATGCGCACACCCAGTCCATGGCAGTACGTACACGACGATCTTGCCAGGCCGATTGAGACTGATCGACTCCACTGCATCTTGAGAATGTCCTCCTGGCGGCAGCCTTTGTGGAGACGGTTGACGCCATTCAACAGCTTTTTCAAATCTAGCGCCGCACGGGGAAACGTCAAGCATTTCTATCGCGTTTCTATTACGACTTCTTTGAAATGCGCGGATGGAACTCATAGGATTTATCCGTATCACCTTATTTTCGTGTGGCTTATACGAAATTAATCTGAGAGCATTCAAATTGGACAATCAGGGGATTTTGTATTTAATATGAAAAGTTCTAGTACTCCTCTATTTCTCAGAGGAATAGGTCTAACGGGAGCGGTGTGAACTTTCGCGAACTGCAGCGGCGACTCATCGCCTACCTGCGCACGCTCGTTCGTAGCGGGGACGCCACCGAGCGGGGTCTCGCCCGGATAACCGGCGTTTCGCAGCCTCACATGCACAATGTGCTCAAGGGCCAGCGGCTTCTCTCGCTGGAGATGGCCGACCAGGTTCTTCACCAACTGCATCTCGACCTGCTGGATCTCGTCGAACCAGCGGAGATGCTGGAATGGCAGCGGCGCCGTTGAATTTCTGCACGTCGCCGCCGCTCCGGCATTATGCTGGAAGAACGGACGGGAGGCGTCGAGATTGGGCCGGTTGAGAAATCACGGGCAGATGCGGGATGATCGGTTGAAGCGGCTGGCGCGGAGCATCGATGCCCTGGCGGAGAAGGATGAGAGCTTCCTGCGGCACTCGCGCGAGATTGCCGCGCTCCGCAGGTCCGCAGCCGCGGGCCTGCATGCCATGTGCTCCAGTTTGGTGGATTCTCTTAACCGTTTGCTCGCCCGCTGCGAGGTGGTGCTTGATCCGCTGGAGTTTTCCGGGGACGCCTTTCAGGAAGACGCCAAGAACCTGATCCAGATCAACTTCCACGGAAGGATCCTCCAAATCGAGTTCGAGGCTGCACCGGAACTGGTCTCCACGGAGGACTTGCGCATTCCCTACACGCTCCAGGGGGCCATCCGCGCATTCAACCAAAAACTGTTGGATCAGAGCCTCATCGAAGAGCAGCTCCTCTTCTACACCTTGGAAAAGGAAAAGAAGATGTGGCGCTTCTTCGACGCGCGCACCTACCATTCCGGCCCGTTCGACCAAGAGTACCTCATCTCGCTGATGGAGCAGTTGATCTGACGCGCGGCAGGGGAGCCCCGCATTGCCGGAACAACCCGGGTGCGCAACATAAAAGTGGAAACCACACCCGTCGAGCAATCGCAGGGGATCAGCCTGCAGAGCGAAAAAGAACAGCCCATCACGCACTGGGCTATTGGCTGGCGCCCGTACGGGGCTGAGCGCATCCCGTGGGCTTGCGCCTTCGCGGATGTGTTCCAGCCCGCAGATCCAGGCCACGCAGCGCTCGATTCCCATCCCGAAACCGCCGTGCGGCACCGGGCCGTACTTGCGCAGATCGATGTACCACTCGAAGGCCTCCCTCCAGGAGGCCGCAGGCCGTTTCATCATCCTGCGCCAGGACGGCCGTGGTGCGGGGGTGGCTGCGCAGCAGAGCCGGCAGGGCGCGGCGGCCCAACTCCACGCAGTCTAGCTCGTCGCGGATGTCCACGCGCGCCACGGGGAGTCCGCCGGCCCGCATGGCCGACGGGTAGCCCTCGTACCGCCGCCGGTACCAGGGCTTGGAGAGGTCGCCGACGAAGATCACACCGCGGTAGCCGAGCTGGACCAGGAACTCGGCGGCCTCCCAGGCGCCGCCTTGCTCCTGGAGGGAGACACTGGTCCGCCGGGGAAGCGCCAGCGAGCCACAGCCAGCTCACTTTTTTCACTTTTCCCTTGCGCGGTCTATTGTTAGCGATTATCATCAGTTAGCGGTAGTGTTGGCCATGGGCGGGATCGCCCACCAAAGGCGATGAGAGTCACGGGGGGCTCGGGCGTATTTTCAGCGGGTTGCACATGACTTTCGAGCGTGTGTGAACTTTTCTGTGGGGTGGCCGGCCTCATGACATTGCCATTGCGGATTTCCTTTCTTGTGCTGCTCTCCGCCTGCCCGGTCCTGTTCGCTACGGGCAGCCTCGACGTACGGGATTTCGGGGCGAAAGGCGACGGCACCACCAAGGATACAATGGCCATTCAGAAGGCCGTTGACACCGCCGAGAGCCGCGGCGGGGGGACGGTGCTGCTGCCGCCGGGTAAGTACCTGAGCGGGACCATCCACCTCAAGAGCAACGTCACACTGAGCTTGGCGAACGGCGCCACGCTGCTGGCGAGTCCGGACGACGCCGATTTCGACCCGTACGAGACGTTGCCGTTCAAGTCGGTTTCCGACAATGAGACCACCTATTTCCATTACGGGCTGGTGACTGCGGAGAATGTCCACAACATTGCGATTGTGGGCCAGGGCGCCATCGACGGGAACCGCACCCGGCGCCGCGGTCCGAAAACCGTGGCCATTAAGCTGTGCCAACACGTAACCATCCGTGGTATCACCGTGCAGAACTCGCCAAACTACTCGATCAGCTTCTGGGGCAGCGACTACATCGATGTGGACGGGGTGACCGTCCTGAACGGCTATGCGGACGGAATCGATCCCGACTCCTCCCGCTACGTGCGCATCGCCAACTGTTACATCGACTCCAATGACGATGCCATATGTCCCAAGGCCAGTCCCTCTATGGGTATGGAGAACCGGCGCAGCACCGAGCACCTGACCGTCACCAACTGCGTTCTGCGCACGAACTGCAACAACTTCAAGTTCGGCACCGAGTCGAGCGGGGACCTGAAAGACATCGCCTTCAGCAACTGCACGATGTTCCCGCGCGAGAAGGGCCGACGGCCGCTGGCCGGAGTCGCACTGGAAGCGGTGGACGGCGCTAACATCGACTCCGTGGTGATCTCGAACGTTTCCATGGTGGGCATCGAGACGCCGATCTTCGTGCGGCTGGGGAACCGCGGGCGCGGCATGAACCCGCCCATGCCCGGATCGGCACAGAACATCTCGTTCAACAACATCATCGCGCGCGGGGCGTCGATGACATCCTCGGTGACCGGGATCCCAGGTTATCCGGTGCGACGCGTGGCGTTTTCGAATATCACCATCACGATGGAGGGGGGCAACCGGGAGCCCAAGGGCCTGGATGTCAACGAGCAGATCACCAAGTACCCCGAAGGCAATATGTTCGGCGTCCTGCCCGCCTACGGCTTTTACGGCCGGCACGTGGAGGGCTTGGCGCTCAGCAGTTTCCATGCGCGCTGGGACAAAGAAGACTTACGACCGTCCATGATTTTCGATGACGTGAAGGATTTGACGGTGGATGGTTTCCGCACCGATACGGTGGCGGGAACCTCGCCTGTGGTGTGGCTGAATAATGTCGCCGGCGCGCTCGTCCGCGGGTCGCGCACGGCGGCGGCAAAACTGTTCTTCCGTGTGAGTGGGGCCCAGAGCAAGGGTGTTACCATGATCGGGAACGACCTGAGCCGGGCAGAGCGCGGAGTCGAGGTCACTGAGGCCCCGAAGTCGGCGGTGCTCGAGGAGTCGAACGCCGGTGGCCGCGCGAAGAAAGGGTCCAGGTAGGGCCGGCATGCCCGGCCCGGGGAAGGTTCAGGGAAGTTAGTCTGACTTCCCGTGCAGTACGGTCTGAATCGGAGTTGTCCGATATGTCGGTGGTTCGGTCGGCGCCAATTTCGCCGGAGGAGAAGCAGTCTGCTCTTGAGGTAGTACTAGCCAGTGGGATCTTCGCCCGTTCTGTGCAATTGCGCAGTTTCTTCCGCTATGTGTGTGAGAAGGAAATCGCCGGGCAGGCCGACGAGATCCGCGAATACACGGTTGGCATTGAGGCTCTAGGCCGGCCTGAGGGCTATTCCCTGGCAGAGGACTCCGCTGTCAGGAGCCGTGCGCACGAGTTGCGCCAGAGGCTCGACAAATTCAACGCCGAAAACCCGGCCGCTGCGGTCTACATCACGATTCCGAAGGGGACCTATGTTCCGGTGTTCGTGCGCCGGAAGCATAGTGGCATGGATGAAGAAGACACTCCCGCACCTGTTCCGCCAATGAGCGTGCCGACGGTCAGAGCCGGTGCGGAGCCGCGGCATTGGAAGCATCTGGCTCTTAGCGCGATTGTAGTGGCGTGCATTTGCGCGGGCATTGCAGCCAGGGAGGCGCTCGATTCGCTAAAGCACCAGGAGCCGGTCAGTTCCGTACTGGTGGATGCGTGGGGTCCATTGGCACGGCCGGCCGCGGATGTGCTCGTCTGCGTCGGAACGAAGATGCACTTGCTGGTCAGGCCGAATCTGCCCCGCAACAGCCCCGACCCGAGGTATCCGGCGTTCCCGGATTTATATCCACTATTTAAGAGGCATCGCCCGCTTGCTCCGGGCACGGATCTCTTTATGGAGCCGGCTGACAGATCCTTGGCTTTTGGCGAAGTTTTGGCCGCCGCTTCTATCTCGCGAACGCTGAGCCGTTTTGGTGTGGGTTACCAGATCCTGCCCGAAGTCATCGCGCCGCTCGGCACCCTCACGAATCGCAATTCCGTTGTCGTCGGAATCCCCATGGACAGCAATGTGGTAACGAAGTTGCTCTCCTCGACGGTCTACACCATCGAGTATTCCCCGGCGGTGGACGAACTCGCCGTCATCGACCGGCGCGCGCCATCCAGGCTCACGCCATATGCCGCGCACCTGGCGACTCCCGAGAAGGTCAACGTCCTCTATGGCTTGATTACTGTGATGCCCTCCGCAGGCGTGATCGGGGCGCCGAAGCGCACGGTCGTCTTCTCCGGCCTCGGCTCCACCGGTACGGACTGCGCGGCCGAGTTTTTTTCCTCTGCGAAGGGTATCAACGAGCTTCAGAATAGCTTCCGGAAACATGGGAAGAACGGCTTTCCCGCTTCTTACCAGGCCGTGGTCCGCTGCCTCTCCAGTGACGGAATCGTGCTTTCCAACGAGTGCGTCGACTCGGTAGAGTTGGTCCCATCGATTCCGCCTCAGCTCCACTGAAAAAAACCGTCGTGGAGATCCAATTCGGAGGATCAGTTGTGGCAAGGTGTCATCGCGTGCCAAACAGCGCCTGCATAATGTCCCGTCCATTGATCGCCAGCGCCGCGCCAGGCATAGCGCTTCCATTAACACGGCGGTAAACCGGCGCACGGGTCGTCCGATCGCGTGCCCCTTCCAGCCGGACGCCTCCCAACGTCGCGGCCACTTTCCACTCGGCCGCGCTCTCGGTTCTGTCCAGCCGGGCGCTACGAACAGTCTGGACCAAGGATGCGAAATCGGAGTCGGTCTCGCACCTCCCGGCCAGGAAGAGAATGGCCACCTGGATGTGAGTATCCTGCAACTCCTTGGGCGCACCTCGGTAGTGATAAGCAACCAGCCGCATGACACCCGCTTGCAAGCCCTCCGGGTCCGCCTTCAGAACCACGCCAGCGGCTTGGCCGCCGGCGCCGTCCGCACTGGCGATCCGGACAGCCAGCCCGGCTCGGCCGGAACGCACGCCCACGACCGAGCCGAACGACGCCGCCATCTCGAACGGGGCCGAGCCCGAAACGGTTCGGCCGTCGAGCACGATGCGATCCGCAGTGGCGGGAAGCAGAACGTTGGTTGCCAGGCTACCCGTCTCGGCCTTGGAGGATGAATCCAGATCGAGCAGCACGAGAAGGGCGCCTTTATCCTGTACGGACACGGCGTTCAACGGCAGATGTACCGCCTTGGTGTGCCCAGAATGATCGGGGACCTTGATCCTGCCGTAGGGTTGATCGGTGGTGTCGGGCACCACCGAGATCGCCGGCAGCTCCGGGCCGCGGGAAGCCAGCTCAATGTCAATCAGTTTGTCCTGCGGGCCATAGTGGTAGCAGGCGCTCCCGATGGAGAAGTCCGGGGTCACGTAGTTGTAGCGATCGTGGTACGGCTCGGCACGCCACCGCGAGACCACGATGCGCTCGGGCGCGGAGGCCAGCCGCAGGATGTCGGGAGCAGGGTGGTAGCCCCCGGCCAGTTCATTCACCAGCAGGTAGATGCGTCCGAGCGAGGCGCCCTGCGGGTGACGCGACGACTGCAATCCCTCTTGATACAAGTACAGTTCCACACTGTCATGCCCTCCCACAAAATCGGAGTCTCGGCTATGTGGTCCCGATAGTGTCCCGCGCCCGCTAAAGAAATTCCCCGCCAGATCGCTCCAGACGAGATCCAACACGCGGCTGAACTTGCCCCTGGCCTCCGGGCGCGCGGCGTACAAGCGGCCCATCAACAGGCTGTTCAGGTCCACGGCGTAGTAGCCCGGACTGTCGAACTCGCCGATACCGGCGTCCCGCGTGTGGTCGATCCAGCCGTCGAGCATGGTATAGCCTTCCTGCGCGGCCTCCGCATCCCCAATCGCTTCCCCCGCCAAAATGAAGTTGACGGTCTTCATCAGATAAATATTGGTATAAGTGACTAGGACGCGGTGCTGGCGCATGGCCTGGAACGCCGCGCGGACGTGCGGCTCGAAGGCCTGTTTGAACCCCGGCGACAGCAGCTTCCCGTAGCCTTGCAGAATCGGGCCCACCGGCTGCATGCAGAACTCGATGGAGTTGGGGTCGTGAATTTCCGGGTGTCCCGCTTGCCAGGGAATGGTGCCGAATTGGGGCGCTTTCGGATCCATGTCCTGGTAGGAGAAGGCGGTCCGGAGGAGTTCTTCGGCCCTGCGCGGGTCGCCCCCCAGGGCGAGCGTTGCCAGCGCGGCGTTGGCAACTTCACGCACGGTAGGCTCCGCCTTAGGCTGCGCCAGTTCCCTGGTGACCGCCTCTAGAGAACGCCGCGTCCAGGTTTTGAATTCTTCCGTACGCTGCTCGCAATCGCCGGCCAGCGCCGGCAACACGAGAAGGCTGGTTGTCAGAAAGACGATTTTTTTCAATGCTCTCCTCCCCTACCCGCGCTTCATGAATCGCCGGCGTGGACGGCGGATTCCATCTGTGCTCACTTCAGCATGACTCTTCACGAACGTCGGTTCAATCGCCTGGCGACCGGCGAGCAGCCGCTGCGCCAGAGGCGGGTTGCCGTGCCGCCAAGCGCTCAGAAGGCGAGCCGCAAGGAACCCTGCATGGAGCGCGACCCGCCAGCCGAGGTGATGACGCCGAACGTTGTGGGGCTTGACATGTTTGTGCCCGGGGCGCTGAAGACGGGTGTGTTGGTCACCCCCGTCGCTTCCATCCGGGCCTCCAACCGGAGCCGCTCGAGAAGGCGGAATGTCTTGAACAGCGAGAGATTTATACCGTGTGAGGAGGGTGGTCGCAGGTCGCCGTATTGCGGCGGCGAGGGTGAAACCATGTACTGCGTGGGCAACTGCTGAAACGCGGTGATATCGAAGTACGGGTTCAGGATGTTCCCCTTGGCGTCTTTTTGGTCGCCCAGCCGATCTACGATCGGACCGCTCAAGGTAGGGTTGCGCAGACGAATCGGCCGCCCGTTGGTGCCGGTAACCCCCATCGGCGTTCCGGATTCGTATACATAGTAGCCCGTCAGGGACCAACCGCCGGCCGCCTTGTCTAACAATCGGTTCCAGCCTTGCTTGCCATTGAAGCGCCAGGGGAATTCATAGGTGAAAACCAGACGTAGGATATTCGGCTGGTCATACTGGGAGACGGTCCGGTAGTGCCGCGGGTTGACGATGCTGGTAGTTTCGTTGTCCATCAGCTTCGAAAAGGAATAGGAGAAGAGCGCGCTCAGCCCGTGCGTCAAGTGCTTTTCGACCTTGGCCTGCAGCGCGTTGTAATCGGCCTTTCCCGTGTTGGCGCCTTGGACGGTGAGCGAGGTGAATTGCGGGTACCGCAGCCACAATTGGCTCTGCGAGATGGTGGCGCCTTGCCCAAGCGTCAACGTTGGGTCGAAGACGCCCAGGAAGGGATTGGTGATCTTGTTATTCGCCGCGGCGCCATAGGAGAGGTAGCTGTCGGGCAGTTCATTCCAGTTGAAGCTTTCGAGCTCTTTCAGACTCAGCATACCTACGTAGGACGCCTCCACCAGAACTTGGGAAGGAAACTCGCGCTGAATGCCGAACTGCCATTGCTGGGTGTAGGGATTCACTCGCCCGCCGTCCCAATAGCTGAGGCTGCTGCCAACCTGAGCCATCAGCCCGAGCGAGCTTCCGGTCGCTCGCACTAACCCGGTGGGAAACGGATTGGCCAACGTAGCATACGGCGTGGCGCCATTGTCGATCGTCCCGACGGAAGACGTAGTGGCGTTGAAAGTGCTGATCGTGCCCATAAAGCTCGTGTTGAAGGCCCCCGAACTGTAGAACAGCCCGTAGCCGCCGCGGATCACGGTCTTGGGGGCGACGCTGAACGCGAAACCAAACCGCGGGCCAAAATTGTTGGTATCGAGCGGTCCGCCCTCGCGCGAGTTGCCATTCACCCCGGCGAACAGAACGCCCCCTTTGAGGCTGAGCCCCGGAACCTGCACCGGCAGTGGCGCGGTGCTGTCGAAGCCGTTGGTCATGCGGTTGTACCTCTCAGTCCAGGGTGTCTCCAGTTCGTAACGCAGGCCCACATCCAGGGTCAGGCGGTGAGTCACTTGCCAGCGATCCTGGATGTACGCGGCCAGGTAGTGGTTCTGAAAGGAGAGCGGAGTGGAATAGCCAAGCGAACCCGATGCCGGCAATCCCAACAGCAGCGATGCGAGCGCCGTGCCGGAGGTATTCGACGTCGAGCTGGTGTACGGGTCGGATTGCGTGAACACCGGACTGAAGTTGAAGAGGCCCGGACCGGAAGTGCCCGGCGAAACCTGGTTGTAGCGCTCCAGGCGGTAATCGATTCCGAACTTGAGGCTGTGCTTTCCGGCGAGATTTGTGAACGCCGCCATCAGAGAATTCTGGTCGTTGGCTACATAGGACAATTGGCTGCCCAGCTCCGGGATGTTCTCGCCCAGATTGAAAGTGGGCAAACCGCTCGTCGCCTGGTTCGCGGTCAGGATCGCCGGCAGGCCCAGCGAGTCCGTCGGCAGCCCTACCCCGCCTTTGATCGACTTCTGCACCTTGCGGACGAAACCGTATCGCAAAGAGCCGATAAACGTCGGCGAGAACGTGTACGTGTCGTCCACCCCCACGTTGGTGAAGCCGCGGGTCAGGTACTCCAGGTTGGAGGTGCCGCTGGGCGGAATGGAAAGCTGGCCGGGAATGATCGTGTTAAAGTTCTGGTCGCGGAAAAGATTGCCGTACCGTGCGAAGATGCGCTGGCGGTCGCTGATATACTGATCGACGCGGCCGCTAAACTGGGTATCCTTGACGAAATACATCCCCGCGGTCAGCCAATTGTATGCCTGGATTCGAGGCGTGCCTGGAAGGTTCGCCGCGGGCATCAATTTTAGCCACGCCACTCCGGTTGGGCTCAGCAGCGACGCCGGGATGGTTGCGTTGGGGAAGGGCTGGCGCGTCGCTTTGCTTCCGGAAACGGTAGTTGTGAAGGGGTTGTAAATACTCTCGGGAAGGCCAGTCACCCCGAGCGTCTGCGAAAAGTTGCCTTGCGTCTCCGCGACGGTGGGCACGCGCGCGTAGACTGTCCACTGCCTCGGACTGTTGTCGACCTCCATGGTGGTGGAGAAGAACGTGCGATTCCGGCCGTTGTAAAGATGCGGGATATAGACAGGGCCACTGAAGAGGTAACCGTACTGATAAGCGTGGACCGTGGGTTTCTGGATACCATTTCGGTTGTTCGTCCAACTGTTGGCGTTCAGCACACCCCACTGTTTGTACATGTAAGCGGTGCCATGCGGCGTGTTGGTGCCGCCCTTAGTGGTGATGTTGATCACGCCGCTGTTGGTGTGGCCGTAGGCGGCATCGAACATAGTGGTCTGGACTTTGATTTCATCCACCCCGTCGATGGAAGGAATGTAGACCACGCCGCCGCTGTTTTGGGCGACCGTGTCCGGGATGCCGTCGATGAGGTACTCGGGGGCTTGGTCAATGGAGCCGCCGCCGGAGATCCGGTAGGTGCCGGAGCCGTTGCCGGTGCTAGATCCGCCCCCGCTATTGACACCTGGCGCTATCCGCACCGAGTACAGAACATTCCTTCCCAGGCCGATCGTTACCGTGCTGAGGAAGTTCGAGTTCAGCACTTCGCCGAGATCGCCACCGCTCGGGTTCAAAAGGGGAGCGGCGCCGCTCACCGTCACGCTTTCTGTCGTCGTCCCCAGTTCCAGTTGGAGGTCCACGGTCACCGCAGTCTGGGTGGAGACCCGGATGCCCTCCCGCTCCAGCTTCTTGAAACCGGGGTGGTCCACCACAAGAGTGTAATTGCCAGGGACGACAAACGGAATCTGGTAGTTGCCGACGTTGTTTGACGTCGTGTGCAGTTCGAGCTTGGTGTCGACGTTGACGGCTTCGATGCCGGCGTCGGCCACGGTGGCGCCACTCGGGTCGGTTATGCGGCCCAAAATTGTTCCGCGGGATTCCTGCCCCCAGATCGCTAATGGAAGCAGAAGCCCGCATATTGGCACTAGAACCCGACTTGTCATATTGATACCTCTCCCACATGAGGGTTTGTCCATTCCGAAGTTGTTTTGCGGCTCCGGGAGGGCCAACCGGAGGCCGGCCGAAGCCGCAGATTCTTGGTCGCTTTGCATAGAACCGCTAATCCTCACTCCCCGTGTTCATGTTCTGTAGTTCGCGGATCCAAATGTTACGAAATCGTACCGGGCACCCGTGATCCTGAAGCAAGAGCGGTAGGCGGTCGGGATGAGCCTGGTAAGGCCGTCTCTCCGCGTGACGGGTACCCGTGGGCCCGGTCAGGGTGACGTTGTCCTGAACCAGCACACCGTTGAAAAAAACTGTGACCGTCGCCGCTTTCATCAGCGATTGGTCGGGGCCAAAGCGCGGAGCATGGAAGACAATATCGTAAGTCTGCCACCGTCCCGGCGGCCGGCTCACATTCACCAGCGGCGGGTATTGGCTATAGACAGCCGCCGCCGCACCATCCGCATAGGTGGTGTTGTGATAGGAATCGAGTATCTGAATCTCGTAGTGGCTCATCAATATAATTCCGCTGTTGCCACGGCCTTGGCCTGTCCCTGTGGGCGGATCCGGAGTGGCACATTCCAGGTGCAACTGGCAATCGCCAAACGCCTGCCTCGTGTGGATGGAACCTGTTCGCGAAACGACCTCCATATAGCCATCCCCAAGTTTCCACCTCGGAGGCGTTTCTTTTACCCCCAGCCATTGCGAAAGATTCTTGCCGTCAAAGAGCACGATTGCGTCTGCCGGTGCGTCGCCGGCCTGCGTGTCCCCGCTGCAACCGCCAGGCAAGACCACCGGCGGTTGAGATCGATCCACGTCGTTCGGCTTCCAATGGATCGACGGAACAATCTGCCCAGCAGCGGCCGAACTCGTGACTACAAGTAGGGGAAGAACGAGAAATTGTTTCAGCATGTCGTGCTTTGTGGGCCGGATCCGTCGCCCGCCCGCTGAAACCGCCCGATGTGCCGGAAGCATTTTCTAGCTCATCTAGATACTGAACCAGATTTTAGCTGGAAGGAAGTCCCGAACTGTTCCCGAACCGTAACGAATACGTTATAAAGCGTTGAAAAACATAGCCTTCGGCCAGCGCTGTCGACCAGTGCCGGCATGAGAATGCCGGCGCTGCCGGGACACCTGGACCGCACCCCCGGGGCAAGTTCCCTGGCGTTAGAGTAAACTCTGGCTTGGCGTACCCAGTACGCTCAGAAATTCGCGGCTGCTTCCGAAAACCAGCGCCTTCTCCACTTCCATGTCGCGCACCCGAACAACCCCCGTCTTCCCCAGCTTGCTCATTTTCTGATATAGTTAACTCGATTTCGCCTGCTGGGACAAATTTGTACGACTTCAGGAACGGACAAAAGGAAGGTGTCTGGTGAGTTCAAGAAAAGATCCCGAATCCCTCGCCAAGCCAAGAGCCGGGTTCTCCCGCCGCGGATTCATTCGCGGGGTGGGCATCGGCGGCGGCGCGCTGGGCACGGGCCTGCTGGAAACGGAGGCGGTGGCAGCGCCGCCCCCAGCCAATCTGGCTGGACCCGGGCCGGTGCCGATCACGCTTACGATCAATGGAAAGCCTGTCAATGTGACGGTCGAGCCGCGTGTGACGCTGCTCGACGCCATGCGCAATTATCTGGGCCTGACCGGCGCAAAGAGGGCCTGCGACCGCGGCGTGTGCGGGTCGTGTACCGTCATCATGGCGGGTAAGACCGTGTACAGTTGCGGCGTCCTGGCTATCGATGCCCAGGGCAAGAACATCGAAACCATCGAAGGTCTGACTACCGGGAACAATCTGCATCCGGTTTCCGCGGCCTTCGTCGATAATGACGCGCAGCAATGCGGATACTGCACTGCGGGGTTTGTGATGGCGGCCAAGGGCTTCCTCGACAAGCATCCCAACCCCACCATGGAGGACGTGAAGCACGGGCTGGGCGGCAACCTGTGCCGCTGCGGCACTTACATGGGGATTCGCAAAGCGGTGCTCCAGGCCGCCAAGGAAATGAAGGGAGGAAAGAATGGCTAACACTCCGGACTATAGCTGGCCGCCGATGGAGAAACGCCGTGTCATCGGCAAGCCCGTTAAGCGCGTGGACGGCCCGCCGAAAGCCAGCGGCCGCGCCAGGTACTCCTCGGATCTCAAGCCCAAGGACCTGCTCTTCGCGGTGTACCTGACCTGCCCGCATGCCCATGCGCGCGTCACCGGCATTGACACCAGCGCGGCGGAGAAAACCGCCGGCGTGACGGGAGTGCACGTGGTTTCCCCGGCGGGAACCGAGATCCAGTGGGCGGGGGCGGAAATCGCGGCCGTAGCGGCCACCACCGAAGAGATCGCCCGGGATGCCGTGCGCAAGATCAAGGTCCAGTATGAAGTGCTGCCGCACCTGGTCAAGGAAGACGACCTGAGCAAGGCCGGGACGCGCGGCAAAGCCGCGGGCGAAAAGGTGGTGGGCGATCCGGACAAAGCCTTCCAGGAGGCCGAGGCGGTTTCCGAAGGGCAGTACGGCATCCCCGTAATCACGCACTGCTGTCTGGAGACGCATGGTATGGTCATCCAGTGGCAAGGCGACCAGGTCAGCGTGTTCCCCTCGACGCAGGATGTCACTCACTATGCCGGCTCGCTGGGGCCGAACCTAAAGGTCCCGGTTGCCAACATCCACGTCAAGCAGGACTACATTGGCGGCGGATTCGGCAGCAAGTTCGGGCCGGAGTCCTGGGACCAGGTGGCCGCCGACCTTTCGCGGAAGGCCGGGGGCCGTCCAGTCAAGCTGTTCCTCGACCGCGCCATCGAGCAGATGATCGCGGGCAACCGTCCTTCGGCATTCGCCAAGATCCGGATCGCCGGCAAGAAGGATGGCACCATCACCGGGTGGCAATCGGAATCGTGGGCCACCGGCGGTTTTACCGGCGGCGGCTCGCCGCCCCTCCCGTATATCATCGACCGCATTCCGAACCAGCGTCTCCACCACACGGCCGTGTCGGTGAACGCCGGGCCTTCCCGCGCCTGGCGGGCGCCCAATAATCAGCAAGGCTCCTACCTGACGTGCAGCGCGCTGGAGGACTTCGCCGCCAAGATCGGCATGGACCCGATCGAGGTGTTTCACAAGAATGTCGCTTACGCGCCCGCTGCGCGCGTGGAGACATACCGTTACCAGTTGGAGAAGGCCGCCGAGCTCGCGGACTGGAAGAAGCTGTGGCACCCGCGCGGGCAGGGCGGCTCCGGCGTGGTGAAGCGCGGACTGGGCGTCGGCTTCAACGCCTGGGGCGGTGGAGGACACCAGAGCCAGTGCCGCACCACCATCAACGCGGATGGCTCGGTGCTGGTGGAGATCGGCACGCAGGACTTGGGCACCGGGACGCGCACCATTATCATTCAGGTGGTGGCCGAGACCCTGGGGCTTCAGCCAGGCGCCATCAAGCTGATGATCGGGACCAACGACCTGCCGCCGGACAGCGCCTCGGGCGGGTCCACGACCGTGGGCGGCGTCTCCTCTTCTTCGCGCAAGTCGAGCATGAACGCGCTCGTCAAGCTGTTCGAAGCGGCCGCGCCGGCGCTGGGCGCGCAGCCGGAACAGTTGGAGGCGGTGGACGGCCACATCCGCGTGAAAGACAATCCCAGCAAGAGCCTCACGTGGCAGGCCGCGTGCCGCAAGTTGGGAACCGCCAAGATCTCCGAGATGGGCGTGAACGAACAGCGTAATCCCATGGGCCTCAACACTTCGGGCGTGGCCGGCATTCAGATTGCGGACGTCTCGGTGGATACGGAGACAGGGCTGGTCAAGATCAACCGTTATGTGGCCGTGCAGGATTGCGGCATGATCATTAACCCGCGGCTTTCGGAGAGCGTGTGCTACGGAGCCATCATCATGGGGATCAGCACCGCTCTGTTCGAACAGCGCGTCATGGACGAGCAGACCGGCCGCATGCTCAACCCCGACATGGAGTTCTACAAGCTGGCCGGCATCAACGATATCGGCGAGATCGTCGTGCATCTGGACATCCGGCCGGAAAACGACAAGCGCGGCGTCATCGGTCTGGGTGAGCCGCCGGCCATCGCCATCTGCGCGGCGATTGGAAATGCCGTGGCCAACGCGATTGGAGTGCGGGTCCGCAACATTCCCATGACTCCGGATCGCGTGCTGGCCGCGCTGGAAGGGAGGAACGTGTAATGCAGTCCTTCGAATTTGCCAATCCGGCGACCGTCCAGGAAGCCGTGGGCCTGCTCGCCCCCCGCTGGGGACAGGCCGATGTGCTGGCCGGCGGTACGGACCTCCTCAGCCTCATGAAGGATTACCTCCACACGCCCAAGCGCGTGGTGAACATCAAGAACATCAAGGAGCTCGAGGGCATCCAGAAGACTGACGCCGGGCTGCGCATCGGCGCGCTGGTTACCATGGAGGAGCTGGCCATCAACGCCGATGTTCGTTCCGCGTACCCATCGCTGGCCGCCGCGGCGGCAGGCATTCCCAGCCCGCAGATCCGCAACCTGGGCACGGCGGGCGGCGACCTGTGCCAGCGCCCCCGCTGCTGGTATTACCGGCAGGGCTTCGGGCTGCTGGCGATGAAGGACGGCAAGTCGCTGGTGCCGGACGGCGAGAACAAGTACCACGCCATTTTCGGCGGCGGCCCCGCCTATTTCGTGAGCCCGTCGAGCCTGGGTCCGGCGCTGGTGGCGCTGGGCGCCAAGGTGAAGCTGGTTTCGGCGAAGGGCGCCCGCGAGGTGGCGGTGGCCAGGTTCTTCGTCGCGCCCAAGGACGAAAACACGCGCGAGATCGCGCTTCTTCCGAACGAGATTCTCACCGAGATCATCGTTCCGCCCGCCGCCGGGCGCAGCGCCACTTACGAGGTGCGGCAGAAGGAGGCGCTGGACTGGCCTCTGGCCACCGCATCGGTGGTTTTGCGCATGCGCGGCAATGCGGTGTCCGCGGCCAAGGTGGTGCTGGGACACGTGGCGCCCACGCCCTGGGAAGCTCCCGAAGCCGAAAAGGCGCTGGTGGGCAAGACCATTACGCCGGAGACCGCCGAGGAGGCCGGCAAGGCCGCCGTCTCGAGCGCCCAGCCGCTCAGCCAGAACGCCTACAAGGTGCAACTGGCGAAGGTGGCGGTGAAGCGGGCGCTGCTGGAGGCGGCAAAGGTGAAGGCATAACCATGGCCATGGAACGTCCCGGTTTGACCAAGGTCGGCACGAACCGTTGCGGGAAGCTGCGCTGGAAGGGCATGTTCATCGAAGCCGAGTGGGATCCTACGATCCAGCACAGCAACGATGGCTGGTTGTGGTGTCAGCACACGTTCAAGTGTCTGGGTCCCGACGGCAAGGCAGTCGACGAATTCGAGTGCAATCCGGCCCGCCAGTGCTACGAAGAGCTGTAAGGGGTTAATCGGGCCGCGGTCCGGGTGGGTTGCGTGCGTTCCGCATGCCCGGCCCCGCGGTCCCCTTGAAGGTGTGAGGGACGCCTCGCCCTTGAGTTTCTACGCGAAGCCGCCGGCTGCGCGTCGGCACGATCTGCCTACTTCGGGGTTGCGGTGGTTCCCAGCGCGCGAGAGTAAAGGATCGCGTAGGTGCCGAGCCAATGCGATCCGAAATAGCCGGCATCCGCCAGCGCCTTGAAGCCGCTGGCGCCATTGATGGCCGCCAGACGCTTTAGGACGGGGACGCGCGGATCGTCCGCCGGCAGCGCGTTGGCGATGCTCATCATGGCTTGGGCGCGCTGGAACGCCAGGCCGATCAGGTGCGATTTCCCGGCCAGCAGATCGTCTTTGGTAATGCCGCTGACATCCACCGGGACAGTCAGGGGCTTGAATAACTCGGAATACACGGGGGGCAGGAAGTCATCCAGCCATGTCACGAACTGGTGCTGGTCGAGTACCCGGCTCATGAGACGGGCCTCGGCGAGGCACGGCGAAAGGAACTCCGTGCCGCCGGGCTCGTATGCCGTGGGGCAATTGCGGTCGGGCAGGAAGAACCGGTTGGCGGTCTTCAGAGCCGCTTCCTTGAGCGGCTCGTCGCTCACCACTTCGGCGTAGTCGAGCATTAAACCGAGGGAATAGGCGGTATTGGGGTGCAGCCCCGCGCGGGTCGGGAAGGGAAGGTCTTTCAGGTGATCGACCAGCTTTTTGGAAAACTGCTGGACCAGGGGGAGGAGATTCTCCGCGTATGTTTTTGCTTCAGGGGCCTGCCACGTGATCAGCTCGGCATACAGTTTCAGCAACCAGGAGTAGCCGTAGGGCACCTCGAGATTCTTGGCCGACTTGAAGAACTCCATTTCGCCTTCGATGTTCCTCTTGCCCAAATGGTCTTTCAGCTTCTCGTGAACCAGGCGCGCCACGGGGATGTCGGGAAACTGTTTCACGATGGCTACCAGGGTCCAGGTGGAGTTGACCGCCGAGTGCCAGTCAAAGCAACCGTAGAACGCGCGGTTCTTGTCGTAAGCGTCGAGGATATGCGGTTTCCCGTCGTGAACCCACAAGTAGTCGGTGCGCTGCTCGGGAAGAGTCTGCGGATGATCGAGGCACGAAAGCGGCATGGTTGCGAGCGCCAGCGCCTGCGCCTGGGTGAGCGCGGACAGTGGCGCCGCCGGCAGCGAAGCCAGATAGGCGCCGAGCTCTTTGGCTTCGGAATCGGTCTTCCTTTTGGAATCTGCCGGCGCTGCCGATAAAGAGGCGGCCACCGTGAGCATCAAAACGAGTGCCTGGCGAGTCATGGGATCGATTGTATACCACCCGGGGACGGGCGCAGCCCCGCGCTACCGGCGTGCGACCGCGCCGCCGCGCCCGTCAACGAGCGACGCTTACGGCGAATCAGAACACGAACTTAGCGGACAGTTCCGCCTGCTGCAGATTGAACGCTCCGAGAATCTTGCCGAAATTCGGAGAGTTCGCAATATTGGTGTATCCGCCGGCAGTCATTTGCCCGCTGGGCACACCCAGGTTCTGCGTACCGAGCACGTTGAATACCTGGAGGCCGAGCTCCAACTTCCGCTCGCCCCTGGTGTAGATCGGCCGCGTAAGGCGGACGTCAAGGCTGTTGAAACGGCTGCTGTCGAAGGAAGTGATAGGCCCCAACCCCAGCGTCGCGCGATACGCATTGAGCGTGGTCAGGCTCAGATCGCGGTTCCCCTGGTTACGCGAAGTTCCCGGCACATATTGCCGGACGCTATCCACATCGAGCGTGGTCGAAAGAGCACTGAACGGCAGCGAGGAGCGAAGGGCCCAGACGGCGCCCAACGTGAATTTCGCCGGCAGCAGAAAGGATGCGCTGGCGACCAGGTTGTGGCGGCGATCCGCATTGGCCGGACCCCAGTCCAGCATGTAGCTGGCTGGCGTAGTCACTTGTGCTTCAGCGTTGTCGTCCTGGTTGCTGGCCAGCGAGTACGACACCAGGACCTGGTAACGGCGGGTGAACCGCTTCTCCGCCCGGACATAAAGCGCCTTGTACTTGGCACGCCCGATGGATTCGTGGTCGAGGATGCGAGCGAACTGCGAGTACGGGCGCACGCTGCTCGCCGGGTAATTCAGCGGGTAATTCAGGTCCACGGTCCGGTAGTCGTGGAGGGTGTGAGCGTAGACTCCATCCAAATGGATGGAGAAATCGTGGGTCAACTCGCGTGAATAGCCGGCGTTGAACTGCTCCGAATAGGGATTGCGGTAGTTCGGGTCGAGAATCGTCGGGCTGGGGACCGCGATGGCGCAAAATGCCGTTCCGGTCTTGCCGCCGTAAGGATCGGGGTACGAAGGCTTGCTGATGGACACGGAACACTGCGCGTAGTCGCGCAGCTCGGCAAAATTCTGCAAGGTCTGGAGGTTGGCGTAGTAAATCCCAAAACCGGCGCGGATGACATCCTTCTCGTTCCCCATGACGTCCCAGGCGAGACCCACCCGGGGGCCGAAATTCTTCTTGGAGCCGCGCTTGCTGGGATCGCCCATGCCGGGAATCGGCACCACCGCATTATACGGACGGCTGGCGAACGTGCTCGGGTCTATGGACTCGTTGAAGGAGCCAAACTCCCGGTCGTAACGAAGCCCCAGGTTCACGGTCAGATTGCGGCGAACCCTCCAGTCGTCCTGGACATAGAAGCCGATCTCGGTGGTGGGGGCCTCAGTGTAAATCGGCGGCAGGGTAGCCGTAAACGCAGAGGCGTCATTGGAGGCAGCCAGAGCGGCCAGCGAAGCGGGGTCGTTGGGATTGAAGTAGTGATCGTGCGCGAAGGTGTACTGGCCTTTGTACCCGTTGGGGGCATCGTCGGCAAACGGCACCCGGCTCACGTCGGCCCCGAACTTGATGGTGTGGGACCCTCTGACGATGCTGACATCGTCCTTGCCTTCCCAGCGGCTCTCCACCCCGACATCCGCATAGTCATTACCCCAATTGAAGCTGGGAAAGACCAGCGTAGTCTGCATCGGCGCCAGTCGCTCCGGCGTGATCGAGCCGATCTGGGTCCAGACGGGAGCGCCCGAAGGTCCCAACTGGTAAGACGCGAAAGCATACTGGAACCGGGCCTCGTTCACCACGGTTGGCGTGGGCGTCCAGGTATGTCCGGCGACGACGGAGTGGCGCGGGATCTGGCCGTCGTAGCAGTTCGCCATCGCCGTGCCGCCGCAGCCATTCCAGGTGATCAGGTTCCACTCTTGCGAATAACGCGCGAAGACGTGCTGGTTATTGGTGAGCTGATAATCCACGCGCGCATTAAAGAGGTAATCATGGATGGGGCGGTCGTGGATGCCGTTGAACGTCGAGTAGTACTGGGACACTGACGCGGGGATGGTAATAGTGTAAGTGTCACTCGTCTGGGTGCGCTCGTAGGCGACATAGAAGTGCATCCGGTTGGGGATGATGGGGCCGCCGGCATCGCCGCCGAACTGGTTGCGGCGGTACGGCTTCTTGCTCAGGCCGGTCTGTTGCTCGGTCAACTTGTCGAAGGCGTTATCGCGATTGAAAACGGCGTCGCGCGCGTATTCGAAGGCCTCGCCATGAAACTGGTTGGTGCCGCTCTTGGTCGCGATGTTGATCACGCCGCCCACGGACAAGCCCTGGTCCGGCTTGTATTGCATGGTGTTGACCTTGAATTCCTGAACGGCGCCGAGCGGGAAATTCTGCCTCGGTTCGCCCATCTCGGCCCAGGTGTTGGTGACGCCATCGACCGAAAATCCGTTGGCCCAGTAATGGCCCGCGCCGCCCATCTGGACGCTGTTGTAGAACGTCCGGGACGAATCCTGCGACGTGCCCGGCATGAGCAGGGCGAGGTTGAGAAACTGCCGCGTGTTGATGGGCAGAGTATCGATCTGCGTGTTGGTCACGACGCCCGACACGTCGTTTCTGGTAACGTCGATGGGCGGGACCTCGCCGGTGACCGTGATGGACTCCTGCATATTGCCCACAACCAGCGGGATGTCGCGATCCACGTGAGTGCCGATGTTGAGCACGATGTCGCTCACGGTGGCGGATTTGAAGCCGGTGGCTTCGACTTTGAGAGAGTAGCGGCCCGGCAAGACCGCCGAGAATCGATAGCGCCCGTCCGCGTCGGCATTGAAGGTCCGCGTAACGCCGCTATCCTGGTTGATGAGGCTGACCGAGGCGCCCGGAATCGCCGAGCCGGTGGGATCCTTGATCAAGCCAGTGATCTCGGCATCGCCGGACTGGGCGACAGCCAGAGATGCGCCGAGGACAGCCAGGACCGCTACGGCGATCCATGGCAAAAGAACGCGCTTCGAATTTGCGGAAGAAATCACGACTTTACCCCCTTTTCTGGGTCGCGAACCTGAATGCACGGGGGTTACACGTCGTGCCCCCCACCTCCAGACCGGCGATCACATTGGTGTAAGTATAGGTCCGGGTGGCCGAGGGCGTCAAGCGATCCTTTCATGCCGGTTTCGGCGATATGGCTGCGGTGACGAAAGTGTCAACAATGCCGGCACAGAGGTCCAAACATGTCTGCGTTCGGCTTGCCGGCAGAGTTGAAACGCCCCACCACCGTTCGGGCTGCGGGAGTAAGCTGGGAGGAAGCTATGAACGTACATGTATCTCGCAGAAGGTTAATGCAGGTCGCGGGCGCCGCGGCATTTGCGGCCCCGCGCGGCGGCGCGGCGACCATGCCGGCGCCGCGCTTCGAAGGGAAAGACTCGCCCAAGATCTGCCTCGCCATCGGCGATGCAGGAGGCTTCGGACAGGGCGGAGCGCCCGGCGCCACACCGGGTGGGGCTTCCATGAGCCCGCAGGAAGCAGCGGCGCGGCGCATCAAGCAGCTCGGCGTCAATTACGTGCTGTCGGGCGGGCCACCGATTCCTTGGGAGGAGGAGCGCCTCAAAGCGCTGATGGACGCTCCAAAGGCGTACGGGCTCACGGTGGGCAACCTGATGATCCAGGGGTTCAACAACGCCATCTATGGCCGGACAGGGCGCGATGAGGACATCGAGAAGGTGATCCAGTCGATCAGGGCGGCCGGCAAGGTTGGCCTGCCGGTGATCGAATACAACTGGTACGCGCATCGCGCCATGGAAGGCTACTTCGAAGAGACGGACGACGTGCGCACCGGCGCCGGGTGGACGGGCTTCGATTACGAACTCGTGCGCACGCCGGGCCGCGCGTACACGGGCGTGGCGCGCCCGGAAGAAGCCGGCATCAAATTCAAGGATCTGCCTCCGCTGCCCAATGAGGGCGCCCACACTCTGGAGGAGATGTGGGCCAACATCGCCTACTTCCTGAAGAGAGTGATTCCGGAGGCGGAAAAAGCAGGCGTGCGGCTGGCGCTGCATCCCAACGATCCACCGGCCCCCATCAGCCGCGGATCGCAGCAGATCATGGGCACGGTGGAGGGCTGGAAGCGCCTCATCGAAATCGTGAAGAGCCCGGCCAACGGCATCACGTTCGATTGCGGCGTGACCCGCGAGATGGGGCACGACCCGGTGGAAGCGGCTGCATACTTCGCCGCGCGCGACCGCATCAACCACGTGCATTTCCGGAATGTCCGGGTGGAGAAGCCGTACGAGCGATATACGGAAGTATTCATCGACGAAGGCGAGAACAACATGTTTGCGGTGATGAAAGCGCTGGTGAAGCACAAATACGCGCGTCTGATTTACCCCGAGCATCCGCGCGCGCTCGATTACGACCGCGAACGCGGGCGCATCGGCGGATATCCGGGCGGCGGCGGTTATGCGTCGTTCGCATTCCAGGTGGGATATACGCGGGCGATGCTGCAGGCGGCGCTGACGAGCTCCTGACTCCCGTTCAAATCCGCCCGAATTTGGCGACGGCTTCCTTGATGGAGCGGTACTTCTCGATGAAGGGGAGCATGCTGTGCTCGGTGTCGTCGAGAGCCTGAGCCTTCTTGAGGACTTCTTCCGCTTTGGCGCGCGGCACGACGGCCACGCCGTCTTCGTCGGCGGTAACGATATCACCGGCATTCACGCGCACCCCGGCGCAGGTGACGGGGATGTTCACTCCGGCGAAACGGTAGTGATTGATGGTGGTGGAAGGCACAACGCCGCGGCTGAAGACCGGGAACTGCAGCCGGCGGATCTGGGGGGTGTCGCGCACGCTTCCGTCGATCACCGCGCCGGCGAGGCCGCGCACCTTCATGGCGGTGGCCATGAGCGCTCCGATGCCCGCGTAGTCGCCGCCATCCTCGAGCACCATGACGTAGATGGAGCCGGGCTTGGCGTTGTCGATGGCATCCAGCATGCCCTCCGACGCCTTGGATCCCTCCTGGTGCTCTTCCTTCTTGAGTAAGACGGTTACCGCCGGGCCGGCGAACTTAGTGGTGGAAAGCGCCCGCATCTCGTGCGACATGTAAGCGCGCTGATGGTAGAGCTGCTCCATGGCGTCGGAAACGGAGGCGACTTCGACCAGACGAAAGCCCTCGACCAGCGGATCGGCCGCCGGTTGCGCCATCAGGCGCGCCATCAGCCATAGCGACAGAGCCAGGCCGGCCGTGATGGTTGCCCATAATGTCTTCTTCATACGAACTCCTTATACCGTTCATGGTCTCGCAAAAACGACAGAGACGGGGGACGTGACCAGCCATTTGATTTGTGGCGGGAGGGACTCGAAGGTCCCCGCGGGCGCCCCGAACCCGCTGCCGGAGCCTTGCATCCGCCCCCGCTCGCCGGCTCTGCCGCGGGCTACAATCACGGTTTGTTGAGGAAGGCAGCCGGTTCCCGTTGCTCGAAACGGCCGCACGGCGCCTCGCCACCTGGAACCAGATGAGGGCCTGAGCGGGAAGCTGCGAGGCCGCGGGGGAGGATCGAAGATGAGAATCGCAGACAGCCGCTGGATGGCCGCCTTGGCATTGGGGCTCTGGCTGGCCCAATCGCCGGTGGCGCTCAGCCAGCCGGGAATCTTTGAAGGTCATGGCGACGTCGGCGCCGTGTTGCATCCGGGTTCGGTGGAATACGATGCGGCCCAGCGGAGTTACCGCATCGCCGGCAGCGGCGAAAACCTGTGGGCCGACGCCGACGCGTTCCAATTCGTTTGGAGGAAAATGTCCGGCGACGTCTCGTTGACGGCCGATATCTCCTTCCCGGCAACCGGCGGCGAACCGCACAGGAAGGCCGTGCTGATGATCCGCCAAAGCCTGGACGCCGATTCCGCCTACGCCGATGCGGCGGTGCACGGCAATGGTTTGACGTCTCTGCAATCGCGCGACGAGAAGGGCGCGGCCACGCACGAGATCCAATCGAATGTCCCGGCGCCCAAGCGCGTGGGCATCACCAAGGCGGGGGCATATCTTTACATGTCGGTCGCCGGGGAAGGAGAGGAACTGCATCTGGCCGGAGGATCGATGCGGGTGGCGTTGCAGGAGCCTTTCTATGTGGGCATCGGCGTCTGCGCCCACAACAAGGACGCCATCGCGACCGCGGTTTTCCGTAACGTGGAGATGACGCCCGCGCTTCCTGCGTCCGGGCAGCCGAAGCTCCACAGCACGCTCGAGACCATCACGGTGGCATCCACGGACCGCCGCGTGGTGTACGTCGCTCCGGGGCGGTTCGAAGCGCCCAATTGGACGCACGACAACTTTCTGATCTTCAATGCCAATGGCCGTCTCCAACGCATTCCCGTGGATGGCGGGAAGCCCGCGACCATCGATACGGGGTTCGCTACGCGGCTCAACAACGATCACGCCCTCTCGCCCGACGGCGCCATGATCGCCATCAGCGACCAATCCCAGGAGCAGCGCCGCTCGACAATCTACATCGTCCCCATCGGCGGCGGAACCCCGCGCCGGATCACGGAGAAATCGCCCTCCTACCTGCACGGCTGGTCGCCTGACGGGAAAACGCTGGCGTTCTGCGGCGAGCGCAACGGCAATTTCGACATCTACACGGTTCCGGCGGCCGGCGGCGAAGAAACCCGCCTTACCACCGCCGAGGGGCTCGACGACGGTCCGGAGTATTCGCCCGACGGGCAGCACATCTACTTCAACTCCGTCCGCACCGGCAGCATGCAGATCTGGCGGATGAATCCCGACGGCAGCGAGCAGGAGCAGGTGACTTCCGACGGCTTCAACAACTGGTTCCCGCACATCTCGCCCGACGGGCAGCGCATGGTGTTCCTCACCTATGCAAAAGAGGTCAGCGGCCATCCGGAGAACAAGGACGTGATGCTGCGGATGATGGCGCTCGGCAATGGCGGAATCACCGTGCTGGCGAAGCTGTTCGGCGGCCAGGGCACCATCAATGTGCCTTCGTGGTCTCCCGATGGCCGCCGGCTGGCTTTCGTGAGCTACCAACTCGTACCATGACAGGAGCAGCGCCGTATTCCACCGGAGTCGTGAGTTCGAATCACGAGATCGCCAGGCGCTTCAATTCTGGTCGCGGAAAATGTTGAACCCTTCCACCACGATCCGTGGCCTCTCGCCCCGGGTGTCGGCGTCGCGCAGTTCGGTGGTGATGCGCCGGCTCTCACCGGGCATCAAGGCCACGTAGCCGTCGCTGTAGATCGCCGGCAGAATGCGATCGCCGCTTTTCTCGCGCACGGCTTTCAGGCGCACCATCAACGCCGGATCTTTCGACCGGCTTTCGAGATTCGTGACCAGCAGCCAGAGGTCTGAATGCCGCTCGGCGGTGGTGGAAGCCTCGACGCGGGCCTTGGGCAGGCTCCGCAGCACCCGATAATTCTCCTCTTCGGTTCCGCGCCAGTAGAAATTTTCGGAGACCGGCTTGCCGCCCTGGCGCAGCTCCAGCCGGATGAAGTGCACTGGGGTCAGTCCGCCGGGATACTCCATGGCGAACGGCGCCGCCATGCTGTCCTCGGCGCTGTCGAGCGCCGCGGACTTCTCCCATTTCACGGCGCCATCGAGATTGAGCACCTGCGCGCGGGCGGTCAGGCCGCGCGCCTCGCCGGCGCTGTAGTTGACCACTTCAACACTGCCCGTGGCCGCGTTCCATTGAATGTGCAGCGGCTCGGAAGCTTTCCTGGCGCCGAAATAGCCCGCCGTCGGCTCGAAATAATAATCGTAGGTCTGCCACACGAAAGAGGGCCAGCAGGGATGGCTCATCCAGATCAGCAGCCCCATGCGGTTCTTGCCCTGTGCCTCGAACATGGCGCGATAGCCTTCGTAGTTGACGAATTGCGCCAGCGAAACCCAGTCCGCCACGTTGTCCGCCGGGCCGTAGCTCTTCTCGATGCGCGCGCGGAAAGCGCCGCCGCCCTGCGCGCCCATGGTGGTGAAATCGTGCAGGCCCCACACGGCGCCCTGCGGCCACATTTCCGATTCCCTCATCATGAGCCGCAAGCTATCCAGCGTCACGATGTTCGGCATGCCCATCTCGCTGTGGAATCGCGGGGTGGCGCGCTCCGAGAAATAGAATTTCGGAGATTGCGCCTGGTAGGGGCCGTGGCCGCTCACCACGCCGTCGGCGGAGCTGGGAATGTAATGCATGCCCGGATGGAGAGCGGCCAGCGTGGCGCGAATGCCGTCGTCGATGGTCTTGGGCGGGTAGCCCTCGTTACGGCCTACATACAGGCCAACCGATGGATGATTGCGGATGCGCAGCACGTAGTCCTTCACGTTGCGCAGGAACATGGCGTCATCGTCCGGGTCGGGGCCGTCCCAGGGATTCGCCAGCCAGAAATCCTGCCACACCACGATGCCATTGCGGTCGCAGGCTTCGTAGAATTCGTCGTCGCCCACCTGGCCCACCCAGTTGCGGATCATGTTGAAATTCATTTCGCGGTGATAGCGCACGGCGGCTTCGTACTCCCGCGCGCGATACCGCAGCATGGACTCACCGAATCCCCAATTACCGCCCCTGGGAACGAATCGCCGCCCGTTAATCCACAGGCGCAACGCTCCGCCGTCTTCGCTATAGGTGAACTGGCGCACCCCGGCCTGAAACGTATTACTGTCCGAGACGCCGTTGCCGCCGGTTTCGAAGCCAAGCTTCACATCGTACAGACTGGCACCGCCGTACCCGGCCGGCCACCACAGCTTCGGATTACGCAGTTCCACGGTGTGCTTTACGGGCTTGGCCTCATCCGCCGCAAGGGTGACTGGCACGTCGAACGATTCCGCGCCGAAGCGCCCGCGCAGCGTGCCCGAGACGGCCGCCGCCGAGTGGTTCCGCAGGGTCACTTCCACGGATACCTCGGCGCGCGTGGTATCGGGCAGCGGAAGAGACGAGCTGACGAACGGATCTTCCAGGGTGACCGGCCCGGTGGCCGTGAGGTAGACCTTGTTCCAGATACCCGTCTCGCGGCCGCGAATCGTGGGGATCCAATCCCAGCCCACGGCGGCGTGAAACGTCGGATTATCGGCGCCGAGTGCGCCGCCGTTCTTGTCCGTGGTCTGAAACGTCTTTTCCTTGACGCTGCCGGGCGTAGCGGTCTGGAAAACGCGCACAGCCAGGGCATTCTTGCGTCCCGGGAGCAGCTTGGCCGTGACGTCGAAGCGCCCGCGCATAAACGCGCCGTCGATGCGCCCCAGCCGCTCGCCATTCAGGAATACCTCGGCCTTCCAGTTGATGCCATCGAAATTCAGCCACATCCGCTTGCCGGAAAACGAAACCGGCAGGGAGAATTCGTCGCGATACCAAAAGTCCGCCTGAAAGAACGAATCGGACAGCATCATCTGGTTGTCGCCGAAGTTGGGATCGGGGATGGCTCCCGCGTTCCAGTAGCTCACCAGCACGGTGCCCGGCACGGTGGCCACCATCCAGCTCGAATCGGGGAAGCCGGCTTTGGACAGGGCCGGGCCGCCGGCCGTTACCAGCGAATCCCTTTGCACGCGCCAGCCGCCGCCCGCGAGGACCAGGCGGTTGCCCGAGGGAGGCGCCGGGGGTTTGGCCTGCGGCACCGGGCCGCCCTTGCCGAAGACCTCGATTTCGCTCAGCACGTACCCCTCGGGCGCCGCCGGCCTCTTCATGAGAACCCGCACGTATCTCCCCTGCGCCGGCTGCGCCAGTTTCAAATCGTCGGTGGCTCCCGATGAGGGCAGCGCCTGCAAGAGTTTCCAATGGATGGCATCGTCGGACACCTCGACCGCCCCTTCGGCGGCACGGCGGATCCAGGAGAGCGTCACGCGGTCGAAGGTGCAGGCCGCGCCGAGATCCACGTATACCCACTCCTCACCCTTGCCGCCGCTCATCCAGGCGCTGGTGAATTGGTGCGGCCCGCCGATCTTGACCGGGTGATTGCCGCGGAACAGCGAAACTTCCAGCACGCGCCAGGACCTCGCACGGGGGTCGCTGAACGCCACCCGGTAGAAGCGGCTGCGCGCGGGCGCAACGAACTTGATCGAGGGCCGGATGTCGCCGCTCGGCCGCGCCATGCCGTCTGCATGCCCCAATTCCCTCCAGGTGCTGCCGTCGTCGGAACCCGCGACGATGCAGGCCCAGATCTCCGGCTCGCGGGAAGGCGATTGTACAGCCCCGTCGATCTCGATGCGATCCACTTCCAGCGGCGCCGCGCCACCCCCTAGTTCCAGTTGCACCCACGGGTTTGACCCCGTCAGGTCGACTCCGGTGACCCAATTGCCATCCACAATCCATTCACGCTCGTTCTTCTTCAGGATGCCGTGCTGGCTGGTGGAGACGGCGATCCAGCGAGGCAGCTCCGTTTCCTTGATCCCATCCGTGACCAACTGCGCCGTGAGGTTGTAATCGTAGCTTGAGGAGTGGTAGGCCGGCCGGTGAAGCGCCAGATTCCGGTATGTGCCGGCATCGATCCGCATGGCCGGCGCGAAGTTCTCCTTCGGATCTCCCGGGTAAGCCCCGACACCGAGCGTGTATTCCTGCGCCCGCAGCAGGAGAGCCATTAGTACGAGCATGCCAACGCGCATCTTCGGTATCCTTTCCTGTTCCGTCCACGGCCCGCGTCCGCGGGCGCCCGCAACCAATTAATATACGCCCTGGCCAAATCCTCCGGCAGCTTGAGGAAATGTCGGCGAGTGTGCCACTATGGGTAACGATCCGTGGGTTCTTGACCGACAGTGCTTGCCCGGACTGCCGCCGAATCGGATTACATCTCGAGTGGACAGGTTTGCCAATGGAAGTTTGCGTTTATGGCCTCTGGCATTTGGGTTGTGTTACGGCCGCGTGCGCGCCGGGAGTGCACTACGTCGCCATGGGTACGCCGAAGGGGCTGGCATGAACCTGAAAGGTCATGGAATCGTCATTACGGGCGCAAGTCAGGGGCTGGGGAAAGCCATCGCGGAGGAGTGCGTAAAAGAGGGCGCCGATCTCCTGATTTGCGCGCGCGACGCGGGTCTGCTTGCCGAGGCGCGGACGGCATTAGCGGGCAAAGCATCTTCGGGACAACGGGTTTTGGCCCAACCCGTCGACGTCAGCCGGCCGCTGGAGGTAAAACAACTCCTGGAAACGGCGACCAACGAACTTCCGAACTTTAGTGGATTGGTCAACAATGCGGGTACGTATGGCCCCAAGGGGCTCCTCGAGGACGTGGATATTCAGGAATGGTGGCACGTCCTGGAGGTGAATCTGTTAGGGACAATGTTGACCTGCCGGGAGGCACTGAAGTCTTTCCGGCGCAAAGGTTACGGCAAGATCGTGAATCTGTCCGGCGGCGGAGCGACGGCTCCTTTGCCGCGGATTAGCGCCTATGCGGCCAGCAAAGCGGCGGTGGTGCGGCTGACCGAGACACTTGCCGGGGAGACGGCAGGAAGCGGCATCGATGTGAACGCAGTGGCTCCCGGCGCGCTCAACACGCGCATGCTCGATGAAGTGCTGGTGGCAGGACCGGAGCGGGTGGGAAGCAGCTACTACGAACGGGCGGTGAAGCAAAAGCGGGAGGGGGGATCTCCTCTCGGCCAAGCGGCGCGGCTTTGCGTTTTCCTCTTGTCGGAACGTAGCGATGGTATCACGGGCCGGCTAATCAGCGCGGTGTGGGATTCCTGGAAGGATTTGCCGGATCATCTGGAGGAACTTCGGGGCAGCGACATCTATACGTTGCGGCGCATTGTTCCCGAGGACCGGCAACGGACCTGGAAGGTTAAGTGATGCGGGTGGCGATCGTCGGCTGCGGTTTGATCGGAAGAAAGCGGCTTCAGGCGCTGGGACGGGAAGATCGCATGGTCGTGGCGGTCGACGCCGCGCGGGAGCGGGCCGAAGCGCTGGCGGGCGAAAGCCCCGGCAGCGAGGCGGCGGAGGACTGGCGTGCGGCCGTGGAGCGCACCGACGTCGACGCGGTGCTCGTGGCGACGACCAACGAGTGGCTGGCGCCGGTGACGCTGGCGGCGATCCGGGCGGGCAAGCACGTTCTGGTGGAGAAGCCGGGGGCGCGGAGTTCGGCGGAGCTGGAGCCGCTGCTCAGTGCCGCCGCCAAGGCAGGCGTATGCGTTCAGGCTGGATTCAATCACCGTTACCACCCGGCTGTGCAGAAAGCGCGCGAGATTTTCGACTCCGGGGCGCTGGGTTCGCCGATGTTCGTCCGGGGCCGTTATGGCCACGGCGGGCGGCTCGGGTACGAACGGGAGTGGCGCGCTCAGCCGGAGATCTCCGGCGGCGGCGAGTTGCTGGACCAGGGAGTGCATCTGATCGATCTAGCCGCTTGGTTCCTGGGACGGTTTGTGCAAATCCACGGCTTCTCACACACGTACTTCTGGAACATGCGGGTGGAAGATAACGGCTTCCTGTTACTTCGCACGGCTGCCGATCAGGTGGCCTTTTTGCATGCGAGTTGCACCGAGTGGAAGAACCTTTTCTCGTTTGAGATATATGGCCGGCGGGGCAAGCTTCACATTGAAGGTCTTGGCGGAAGTTACGGAGTCGAACGATTGTCTTATTACCGTATGCTTCCTGAAATGGGTCCGCCGGAGACCACGAGTTGGGAGTATCCGGGCGCGGATGTCTCGTGGCGGCGCGAATTCGAGGCATTCCGCGAGTGCATCGGGCAAGGAAAAGCACCCATGGCCGGTCTCCCCGAGGCGCTTGCCGCCTTACAAATCGTGGAGAAGGTCTATCAGGAGTCTGCGAAATGATCATCACACGCAGTCCGCTGCGCTTGTCTCTGGGAGGCGGCGGCACAGATTTGCCGTCTTACTATCGGGAGCATGAAGGCTTTCTGATGGCGGCGGCCATTGACAAGTACGTCTACATTACGATTCACCAGACCTTCATTCCAGACCTGATCGTGAAGTATTCGAGCATGGAGCGCGTCTCACGCATCGAAGACGTGCAACATCCGATCGTTCGGGAGGCCTTGAAGCTGGTTGGGATCGTTGAGACCAACCTGGAGATCACCAGCATGGCTGATATTCCCGCCGGGTCCGGTCTGGGGTCTTCCGGAAGCTTCACCACGGCCTTATTGAAAGCTTTGCATGCTTATCGGAAGAACCTGGTGCATCCCGGCGAACTGGCGGCCCAGGCGTGCGAGATTGAAATCGAAAGGCTGCACGAGCCAATTGGCAAGCAAGATCAGTACATCGCTGCGTATGGAGGTATAACCTGTTTCCGTTTCCTTGCGAACGATCAAGTGGAAGTTAGTCCCCTTCGGCTGGATGGAGAGACACTCCACAACCTGGAGGACAATCTGGTTCTGTTCTTCACCGGTTTTACACGCTCGGCGTCCGAAATCCTCCTGGACCAGGATTGCCGCAGCCGGGAGAAAGACGGAGAGATGCTCGACAATCTGCATTTTGTAAAGCAACTCGGTTACGAGAGCAAAGCCGCCCTGGAGCAGCGGGAGCTACGGCGGTTTGCCGAATTGATGCATGTTCATTGGGAACACAAGAAGGCGCGGTCCCGGAACATGAGCAACTCTACGATTGACGAGTACTACGAATTGGCAAGAAGAAACGGCGCGCTCGGGGGCAAAGTGATCGGGGCCGGGGGCGGAGGGTTTCTGATGTTCTATACGGAAGACAAGACGAGACTGCGGCGAGCGCTCTGCGGCGCTGGACTGCGGGAAGTCCGCTGGCGGTTCGATTTTCAAGGAACCCAGGTGCTTTCCAGCGCCTAGCAGCCTGTGGTGCAAGTGACGACTTGGGCGATTTCGCTCACACCCCGTACGGAAACAGATCGGAAGCTAACGAGATGCAGCCGCTCGCTGGGGCCTCCACAAAGCATTTCATGAGAAGGGGTGGTGTAGCGGGACTTGACGCAATAATGCGATAATTCCAGCTCCGGCTGTGATGTATGGTGAACAGTTTTGCACGGCAGTTCTTAAGCGAGGCGAAGGAAGCGATTGATCGCCTGGATGTCGAATCGGTCGAAAGGGCGGTCATGCTCTTGCGCGATGTTCGCTCGGCCGGTGGCCGTCTGTTTATCTTGGGCGTGGGTGGCAGCGCCGCGAACGCATCTCACGCGGTGAACGACTTCCGCAAGATCGCCGGGATTGAGGCATATGCCCCCACGGACAACGTGTCGGAATTGACGGCGCGCGCCAACGACGACGGTTGGGCAACCGTTTTCGAAGGCTGGCTGCGCGTCAGCCGGCTGAGCGAGAGTGACGCCCTTCTCATTCTGTCCGTGGGCGGCGGCAGCATGGAACGGAATGTCAGCCCGAATCTGGTCGCCGCGCTCCGCTTCGCGAAGGGCGTCGGTGCGAAGATCCTCGGGATCGTGGGTCGTGACGGCGGATACACGGCACAAGTGGCCGACATCTCGTTGTTGGTTCCGGCGCCCAACCCAGCCCACATCACACCCCTGACGGAGGCTTTTCAGGCCCTCCTTTGGCACCTGCTTGTGTCGCATCCGGCGCTCAAACAGTCTCCAACCAAGTGGGAATCGCTCCGCTAGAACTCCGCGCCCAGGAGTTGGGGGGCCCCGGAACGGACCGGAAAACGTTAGAATGGAGAATCCATCGATGTTGATATCACTCGAAGGCCTTCAGGTGAAACTATTTGCGGACTCCGCCCATCCCACGGCAATCCGCCAACTGGCTGGCAATCCGTATATCAAGGGCTTCACCACCAACCCAACTTTGATGCGGAAGGCCGGCATCACCGACTATGAGTCGTTTTCGCGCGAGATGCTGGCGATCGTGACCGACCGCCCGCTTTCGCTTGAGGTGTTCGCCGATGACTTCGCGGAGATGGAGCGTCAAGCGCGGAAGATTGCGACATGGGGCAATAGCGTATACGTCAAGATCCCGGTCACCAACACCCGCGCTGAGCCCTCCTTGGACCTGATCCGCAGGCTCTCCCATTCCGGTTTGAAACTGAATGTGACGGCGTTGCTGTCTCTCAAGCAGGTGTGTGACGTTTCCGCGGCGCTCGCAGGCGGCGCGCCTTCCTTTATTTCCGTGTTCGCGGGCCGTGTCGCCGATACCGGCGTGGATCCTGTCCCCCTCATGGCGGCGGCCGTCGAAATTGTAAAGATATACCCACAGATCGAACTTATCTGGGCCAGCCCGCGCGAGCTCTGGAACATTTTCCAAGCGAATGCCATCGGTTGTCACGTGATTACGGCTACACCCGATATCCTGAAGAAACTCGAACTGGTGGGGAGAAACTTGCTCGACTACTCACTCGAGACGGTCAAAATGTTTTACGAAGATGCCGTAAAATCGGGCTTTCATATTTAGATTCACGCTTTCGGTTACGGTTCTGAACGCCTATCTGGCAACCGGGGCTAGTCGGCGGAGGAAATCACTGCCCAGGGCTTCGACGAGCAAACAGCTCGGCGCGGCGTGCGGCCGCTTTGCACGGCGGAGTTCCAACCAATACAGGCTGCCCGGGTCCTCAACGTGACCTCGCGCGCCTTCGGCACGGGCTGGCGAACGTCGATCGCCAGGCAGCAATAGAACGCATGGAGCTATTGATCATTTTGCGGCACGGCGGATAGGGCGGGCTTAGCGGCCACGATTACTATCTGAGGGCCGCGCCGTTTCGAGCTGAACCTGTACAGGTGATACAGCACAAAAAAAATCGCCCGCACTTTCGCGCTCAGCGTCTTGGCCTGCACGATGTTCTTTTGCACAAAACCCTGCAAGTAATGCGCGCCCGCCTTCTGCATGTTCAGCCACGGCCAGCCCGTGAGATAGGCTCTCCGCACCGTCAGGCCGACTTTCTCGGCGCGGGCACAGAGGTCCGCGATGCGGTAGTGTCGTAGGTGCCCCAGGAATTGCTCCGTCCGATAGATGTTGCCGCTCTGTGTGGTTAGCACAACCGTTCCCCCGGGTGCGGCCAGGGCATGGAGGTTCCGCAACACCATATCGTCATTCGGCACGTGCTCGATCACCTCAGAACAAAGCACCAAGTCAAACTGCCCCCACAGCTCCTGGGGGACGGGACTTCCAAGGTCTTGCTGCCGAAACTGAATAGGGACTCCGGCGTGATGGACAGGAACATTCCCGGCAATGTCCAGCCCGTGCAACTCGTCGAACGGGAGACGCCGCGCTATGACCGATAACAGAGACCCATCGCCACAGCCGCAATCGACAATCCGGTGTGGCCGGACACCCATGCGGCTCAACTCCTGCGCGATCAGATGGTACCGGAACCGGTTGCCGGGGTGATCGTTGTGTGACGCAGTGAGGCTGGACCAATACTTGTTATAGTCGCGGCTCATGTGCAGACCTCCGCACACCGGGGCGCGCCGGTCCGGCCTCGTTTTCACCGAATCCCAATTCGTAGTCGACCCAATAGACCGGCCGGTTCTGCACCTCGATAAAGACCCGCGCGATATATTCGCCGAGAATGCCGAGCACGATGAACTGAATGCCGCCGAGCAGTAAAATGCTGACCATGAGGCTGGGCCAGCCGGCGCCGAATATCGAGGGATCCAGGATTTTCCACACGATATAGCCGAGAGCGATCAGGAAGCTGCAACAGGTCATCAGGCTTCCCAACAGGGTCGCCAGACGGAGAGGCAAAATGGAAAATGACAGGATACCGTCGAGGGCAACCAGGATCGAGCGTCTGAAATTGTAGTTGGTCTGTCCTCGCAGGCGTTCGGCTCTCTGGAGTTGAATGCTGGTCTGGCGGAAGCCGGGGAGAACCGTCAAGCCGCGAAGATACCGCGTGTGTTCGGTGAGCTGCTGGAGATAGCGGACCACCTTGCGATCGAGCAGCCGGAATTCCCCCGCATCGACCGGTATCTCCACCGACGACATTCTGCGCAGCAAGCGGTAGAAGAGGTATGAAAACACTCTGTAAAGCGGGTAGGAGGAGCCGCTCGCGCGTTGCACATAGACAATCTCGTAACCGTCGCGCCAGCGTGCGATAAGATCGGGGATGGATTCCGGCGGATCCTGAAGATCCGCGTCCATCATGACGATAGCGTCGCCCGAAGCGCGGTCGAGGCCGGCCGTGAGGGCGATCGCCTGGCCAAATCGGCGGGAAAGACGCACGAGTCTCACTCGCGGGTCGGCAGCGTGCAGCGCGGCCACTCTTTCGGGCGTGGAATCCGTGCTGTCGTCGCAGAAGATCAGCTCGAAATCATCAGCGGGCATGCCGGCGAAAACGGCGGCCAGCCGCTGGTAAAGCTGCGCCACGTTGGGCGCTTCGTTGTGGGTGGGGACGACTATCGATACCAAACTCATAAAACCTGCATCCGCGGGCGCGCAACGACGCCGATGATGTGCCCGTCCCGAGCGAGAGCGAAGGTCATGCCACAGGTTTCAGCGAGCTGGCGGTCGCTTTCAGAATCGCCGATCAGCAGCGACGAGCCGAGATCGACATTCCACCTTCGCTCGGCTTCCCGTACCAGGCCGGGCCGGGGCTTGCGGCATTGGCACTCGCCTTCGTCGTGGGGACAACATAATATGCCGTCAATCCCAGCGCCGGCTTTCTCCAGTTCTTCGCTCATCTTCTGATGAATCTCTTCGAGATCTTCGGGACGGATGAGACCTCGCGCGACGCCGCGCTGGTTGGTGACGACCACCACCAAAAACCCGAGCGCCTTGAACAGGCGGATCCAGTCCGCAATCCCGGGCAGGAACCGAAACTCCGGCCAGCGGCATATGTAATCGCCCGGGGCTGCTTTGGCATTGACGACCCCATCGCGATCCAGGAACACACAGCGCCGCTTCAACACCGGTTACCCCCGACGTAGATGACCTTGGTGCCCTCGCACTCCATCGAGAACGTGAGTTCCGGGAGGTCATGTAACTCTTGACGGAGTTTCGCCTGCAAATGGGGTTCGCAAAAGAACAGGAGAAATCCGCCGCCACCCGCCCCCAGGAGTTTGCCCCCGAGGGCGCCGGCACGCAGACCGCGCTCGTAATACTGATCGATGCGATCATTGCTGATGGACTCCACCAGTGATCGCTTGAGTTCCCATGCACGGTGCAGCAGGCGGCCGAATTCGTTCAGGTCACGGCCGAGCGTCAGAACGTCCCGCAATTGAAAAGCGATCTCGCAGAGCGTGCGCAGAACCCGGAGGCGATCCGGTGTGGTGGCCTTCTGCTGGGTGAGAATCTCCCGGGCCCGGCGGGCGCCTCCGGCAAAAAACGCCAGTAAGCGGCGATTCAGTTCGCGGCGCGTTTCCCCCGGGCAGATCACCGGATCGACGGAGACGTGCCCGTCCGGATGGAAACGCATGAATTGCAGTCCGCCATACGCGGCGATGTACTGGTCCTGCTTGCCAATCGGCTCCTTCAGCCGTTCGATCTCCACGCGGCACGCCTCCTCCGCCAGGCGCTGCGCGGTGACGACGTGCCCCTGCATCGCGTGAAGCGCATGGAGCAAGCCAACCGTGAAGCTGCTGGAAGACCCCATGCCGCTCTCGGCCGGCAGGTCAGCCATGGAGACGATCTCCCGGCCTTCTCGGATGTCGAGGCTGCGCAGGCATTCCCGCACGATGGGATGCTCGATTTGTTCAACGGTATCCACCAACTCCGTCCGGGAATAGCTGATCCGGAAAGTGCCGCCGAAGCGCTCCATCACGGAAATGTACATGTACTTGTCGATAGCGGTGGAAAGGACGGCGCCTGGTTCGTGCTGGTAGTACGATTCCAGGTCGGAACCGCCTCCGGCAAAGCTAATTCGAAAAGGAGTCCGCGTGATGATCATCGAGAAGAAAAGCCTCAATCGAGCGTAACCGCTCGGGCGTACCAATATCATAGAAGCGCTGGCGGGTCCGGTATGCGGTCAACTGCCGGCGGGCGATTAGTTTCGGGTAGATCTCTTTTTCCAGTGAAACCACCCCTGCGGGAATGAGCTCAAGAATCGACCGGCGAAAGGCCAATACACCCGCCTCCACGTAGGCGAGTTGGGACCCTCCCTGGGCTTCCTTGTCGTAGCGCACGACGAACCCGTCGTCGTCCAGGGCGATATTATTGCGAACCGAGGTGTCAGCCAGACTGTTATCGTATACCACTACCAGGCCCCCGGCTGGGGATCGCTCCAGTGCCCGGAATACTTCCACATAGTCGATCGGCAGCAAGGAATCCCCGTAGATGACGAGGAACTGTTCGGCCAACAACGGCCCAGCCTGCCGCAGCGCCCCGCCCGTCCCAAGTGGCGAGATCTCCCGCGAATAGCGGATCGAGAGGCCGAGTCTGCCGCCGTCTCCAAAGTAATTCTCGATCTGTTTTCCCAAGTGCCCGATGAGCAGCAGGATATCCGTGATCTGTTGCCGTTTCAGCAGCCGCAGTTGATGCTCAAGATACGGCGCGCCGGCGACAGGCGCCATGGGTTTGGGAATCTCCTCGGTAATCGGCCACAGCCGCGTCCCAAGGCCACCGGCCAGAATCACGGCCTGCAAATCGCTCCCCCTCCCGCGGTCTGTCCTGCCTCCGCGCCTTGGAGCATCTCGCCGATGGCAATGGCGACCGCTTGTTCGGAATTATGGCGCGCCTTCCAGCCGAGGCGGTTCAGCGCCGTGACATCGAGCCTGAACCGCGGTACGTCGCCAGGCCATCCACCCTCGCCGCCGGTATAGGAATACTCGACTCTGGACAGCCCCATGGCCTTCGCTACCATGTCGGCGATGCGGGTTACCGGGAGAGAGTCGTTGCAGCCCAGGTTATAGATGTTCAGCGGCTCGCGAGCATGCTCGACCACGTACAGCATGGCATCAATGCACTCGCTGGCAAGCAGGTATGATTTCGCTTGCCGCCCGTTGCCGAGGATCGTCAGGCGGCGGGGATCCTCGCGGAGGCGGTGAATGAAGTCCGAGATCACCGTGCGCCCCTTCTTGCGCACCTTGGCGCCCACGACATTCGCGAAACGGAAAATCCAGCACTGCATCTCAAAAAGGTTGGAAAAAGCGGAGATCAGGGCTTCGCAGCCCAGCTTGGTCGCTCCGTACAAGGATATGGGCCGTGGCGCCACATTCTCCGGGATAGGCTGAACCTCGGAAACACCATAGATGGCGGAAGTGGAGGCAAAAGCCAGGCGGCGCACCCCATGAAGGCGCATGGCTTCCAGTACGTTATAGGTTGCCAGCGTATTCTGGCGAAGATCCTTATCCGTCGCATCGCCCGCGGTGAATTTCACGTCGGGGTTGGCCGCCATGTGGCAGACCATCTCCTTGCCCTCAGCGCACCGGCTGACGATGTCTTGGTCAAGCAAATCGCCCTCGACGAAATGGAAATGTGGGTGGGAAAGCAGTTCCTGGATATGCTCGATTTTTCCGCTGCTCAGGTTGTCGAGAACCGTCACTTCGCAGCCGCGGCGCAACAATGCCTGGGCCAAGTCGGATCCGACACACCCGGCGCCACCCGTTACCAGTGTCCTCATCCTTAACCAGGATAAGCGCACCGCATGGCGGACCGCCAGTGGTCATGCCGCCGCGTCCCTGACAACCTGGCCTGGCGGCTGGCATACTGGAATCATGCTGCCTGCACCGACTGGATGGGCTTCCGAGTTGGCGTTGGTGTCCGATGGCGACGAGCACCTGCCATCGGCAATCGACGGGATCAATCTTGTGATGAACCGCACCCGCTTGGCTGCCTTTCTCACACAGTTCGCTGAAGACAGGGACGTGCGGGACTTGCTCGCGCTGGACGTTCTGGGCGTCACCGCCGGGTTGCCTCTCAGCTCAACGGGGGCAGCCGAGGCCATCCCGACATTGGCCTTCCGGCCATTCCGGATTTGGGAATACACCTGGCTTTACAAGACGCTGGGGCTTTCCAAAGGCGGGGCCGGCATCCTCGACCTCGGAGGCCCGGCGTCCCATCTTACGATTCTGGCGGCGCTCGCAGGGTCGAGCGTCACGAGTATTGATGTCAATCCCACGTTCGTGGACGCGGCTCAAGAGTGTGCCCGCGTGTTGAAACTCGATCGCCTCAAAGCCCGGGAGGGCGACATGCGGGACCTTTCGGGCTTTCCTGATGAGAGTTTCGACGTGGTGCTCTCATGCTCAGTTCTGGAACATTTGAGTGCGGAAGATCAGGAAGCCGCCCTCGGCGAAATGGCGCGAGTCTTGAAACCCCGGGGTGTGGCCGCACTCACCTTCGATTACGGTCCCGCGGCGCCAGGCGCCAACGAGAATCTGCCTCCGCCACATGCTCCTCCTCCGGACGCCGCCGAGGCGTTACGCCGGTACTTGCGGGGTGGCTTGGTCGTGGCGGGCAACGCGTTTACGGAGGATCCCACCCCCGGCGTCTTGTTCCGCGATGAACGCGCCAGCTACACCCTGGCCTCTCTTTTTCTGGCAAAGCCACCGGCGCCGGACATGCCTGTTCCCCGCTGCGAGTGCGCTGGGTCGGCACTGACTGGCTTGGTAATCCCGGAACTGCCGCTCCGAGTTTACAGGACCATGGCCTTCGTAAGAGACGCAATCGACGAACGGGCCATCTTCAAGGCCATGGCCGCCGAGCGCCTGGCTGGCATGCTGGAAAAGGACGAGGCGCTGGCGCGCCTGAGAAGCGAACTTGAAGCGCGCGACGCCGTCATCCGGGAGAAGGACGAGGCGCTGCGCGAGCCGATGAGATGCCTCAGAGCAGCGCTTCAAGCTGGCTTGGGGCGCATTCAGCGGTTCTTTTCCAGGGACGCCCGGTCATCTCGATAGGCTTGCACCACTTCTCTCACGGGTCCTGTCCTGAGTACGCGTCCACCGTCCAGCCAAAGGCCCTGGTCGCAAAGCTGTTCCAGTGTCTCCAGTGAGTGAGAGACGCACAGCAGTGTCTTTCCCTGGCGGCGAAATTCCAGAATCTTCTCGACACACTTCGTGAAGAAGTTCTGGTCGCCGACGCCGAGCACCTCGTCAATGATGAGGATTTCCGGATCGACGCTGACAGCAATGGAAAAAGCCAATCGCATCACCATGCCAGAAGAGTAAGTGCGCAGAGGCTCATTGATGAAATCACCGATACCGGAGAATTCCACAATCTGATCGAAGCGGTCGCGCAACTGCTGCCGCCTCAGCCCGAGCAAGGCGGCGTTGATGCCGATGTTTTCGGCCCCGGAGAGGTCGGGATGGAAGCCCGATCCCAACTCGAGCAGCGCGGTGGTGCGGCCGTCTATGAACACCTTCCCTTCGCTTGGCCTGCACACTCTGGTGGCAATGTTCAGCAGCGTGCTTTTTCCCGCTCCGTTGTGCCCCACGATTCCCAGACTCTGGCCGCGATCGACCAGGAAGGAGACGTCACGCAACGCATAGAAACGCTCCTGGGCCGAGGGGCGCAGCAGGTTCGCCAACCGATTGCGCAAAAGCATCTGGCCCCTATGGTGGGGGAAGTGCTTCGAAACCCGGTCGAATCTTACCACGGCCATGGATTCAAATATGCTCGAAAAAAGCGCCCTTCAGCTTTCGAAAAACCGCCAAGCCCGCAATCAGCGTCACGGACGAAACCAGCGCCAACTTCCACAGGGTAGAGGAGGGCGGAGCTTTGCTCTCGAGAAGAATACTCCGCAGCGAAAGAACCAGGGCCGCGACCGGGTTGTAGAGGTAGACCTCCCTGTATTGCGCCGGGACGGCCCCAAACGAGTAGAAGATCGGCACCAGCCAGAACAGTACGGTGTTCGTCGATTCCACAACGTAGCGCGTGTCGCGCACATAAACATTGATTGCGGAAGTCAGCAAAGCCAGCCCGCAGACGAAAACGATCTCAAACGCCCATACGACCGGCAGCCACAGCCACTGGATATTCACACCACTACCGAACAGCACCACAGCCGAGAGCAGCAGCAGAATCTGGATGGCCAGATGGATGCAATTGGAGAGCACCACGGTGATGGGCACGACCTCGCGCGGCACCGGGACGCGTTTGATCAAGCCGGTGTTGTCGATGATCGAGGTTGTCCCACTGGTCCATGCAACGCTGAAGAAACTATACGGCACCAGCCCGCAAAGCACGAAAATGGGAAATAGCTTGACGCTCGGATTCTGAAAGATCACGGTGAAGACAAAGGTCAGAACCCCCATCATCACCAGGGGATTCAGCAGCGACCATAACACGCCCAGCGACATGTTCCGGTAGCGAACGCGAAAGTCCTTCAAGACCAGGTTTTCCAGAAGGAAATAGTAGTCCCCGCGCCACATAAGCAGTGATTCCGTTCCGCAGACGCTTTATCCAAGTGAGATCGCAACGCCCCCACCATCACAGCCTGCTGTACTGTTATACCACTGGGCGGCGGGGCATGGGTCATACCCTCCGGCATCGTCGCAAAACGGCTTTGAAAGGCGCCAAAAGCCACTCGGCGAAATATCGCACGGGCCGGGACCGGTTGTACCTAAGGCCCGCCGGCAGACTGATCAGGAATTTCAGCGGCGAAAGCCTGAGAGGCTCAAAGAACTGGTCGCGCCCGTCCATGCGAAAGGCGACATACCCAAGAACCCAGGAAAGCGGGACATAGCCGTAATGCCGCTGGAGCAGCGCCATCGAGACGCGGAAGACCTGGAGCCGCCGACTGATCGTCAGGCTGCTACGATGCATCCGGCTATTGGCGAGATGCCGCGGAAGATAGGCGAACCGGCGCCCCTGCGCCGCCATCCGGATCCAGAGGTCGTAGTCGAACGAGACTGGCAGGCGGGCATCCATCTCGCAGTTTCGATAGGCGCTCGAACGCATGAACGATGCGGGCTGGCAGATAAAGCAGTCGCGCTCCAGCATCCGCGGATCGAACGGCATCGTGGCATACGGGCGAATCCGCTGGCCACCCTCATCTGTCCACCATCCGTCGCCGTAGACGACGTCCACGTCCGGGTGAGCCGTCAGGTACTCCACTCCGCGCCGCACCGCCTGGGGTTCGTAGGTATCGTCGGCATTCAGCCAGGCCAGAATCTCACCGCGCGCCTCGGAAAAGCCGCGGCGCAGGGCGTCGGCCGGCCCGTGGTCGGGAGCGCTCGTGCAGCGGAGCCGGCCCGCACATCGCTCCAGGATCTCGAGCGTCCCATCCGTGGACCCACCATCCATGACAATGTATTCGATCCGCGGGTAGTCTTGTGACAACACGCTCTCGATCGTTGCGGTCAAGAAGCGCGCCATGTTGTATGAGGGCGTGACGATGCTGACGAGGGGAAGTTCCGCCGGGCGCACTTTCATTCGTCAATATAGCAGCAACCCCACGGATCTGGTGCGGGCGGTACTCCTGACGGCACCGGGCACTCTGCCGGTGGCCAGTGTAATGATGTTAACCTAGCTGGGGTTGCATGAGGTTCGGCAGGCTTGTGAGTTGCCCCTCGGCTCCCAGACCGGGAAGGCCGACAAATCCGCAATGGTTGATTTCGCCCGCCGGCATTTAGTTTGAGGTTCAGACCTTGGTTGCATTTGCGCTTAGCTTCGCGATGGTCGTCTATTGGAGCGTTGTCGGCTTCAGTTTGGTATCGGTTCTGAGCAGCCGCCGCAATCTTTTGCGGAATGCGCTCCTGACCCCCCTGGTGGGCGCGGCGGCGAATGTTCTGCTCGTTCTGTGGGCCAATCGCGCCGGCATGCCCGTAAAGTATGCAGGACCAGTGGTGACCGCGGTCCTGTCGGTGGCCGCAGTACTGGCGCTGCTGCGCGTCCGCCCGGTCCTGCCCGTCTCGCGCCTGAAGCCCTTCCTCGTCGTGCTCGTCATCGCAGCCCTGGCAAATGGTTATCCGCTTCTTCGCTTCGGCTTCAACTGGCTGAGCTACTGCAACGACGACATGGCCAACTATTCGCTCGGGTCAAACCTGTTTCTGAACCATGGCTTTTCCGAATTCCCCAACGCCCAGAAGGTGATTGAAGACCGGGATCCCACACTGTTCTATTGGTACTTCTATGTGTACTCGGGCTTTCGGTCAGGAACCGAAGAGAACCTCGCATGGGCAGCCAGTTCCACGGGCCTGACCACCCATCAGGTCTTCATGCCTACGATCCTTGCGCTTCATCTCGTTTTGATCGCCGCAACCGGCGCCCTTGTCATGCGAGGGCGGAAATACCGGCTAGCCTCCCTGGTTGTCTGCGCATGGATGGCGGTGTCCGCGTTGACCACACTGGGCACGATGTATCAACTGATCGCTCAAGTGTTTGGCCTGGGCCTGCTGGCGGGCGTTTGCGCGCTCTTGTTGCGGCCATTTGACACGTTATCGAGACGGGCCTTGATTCGCGCTTGCCTTTTGCTTGGAGTGTTGTGTGGAGCACTGAGCATTGTTTACCCGGAAGTCATACCATTTCTTGTCCTCTCATTCGCTATCTATCATCTGATCCTGCTCATTCGGAGGCGGGAGGCGTGGAAGCCGGTCCTGGCGGCGTCGGTCTCCACAGGCGGCTTCTCGCTGGTTTTCCTGGGAACGTTTCTGCCCAGCACAATTTCGACTCTCCACGCGCAGGCCACCGGCGGAGTGAGCGGGACGCCGTTTGCGAAGATCCTCTTTCCCTACTTCCTGTGGCCTAGTGGTTTCGCTAACCTTTGGGGCTTTTACCCTATCGGCAGGTCTTTGGTCAATCCACTCTTGAACCTCTATGTGGCTGCCGGAGCGGTTTTGTTTGTGTTGTGTCTCGCTGGTGCGGTGTGGCTGGCGTGGAGCGGCGAAGCGAGCGCGGTCATCTGTCTGATCATGGCCGCCCTCGCCATTCGCCTTTTCTCAGTGCGAGCGGACTTTGGATTGTACAAGGTTGCCATGTACATACAGCCCTTCTTGATCAGCACCGCCGTATTGGGCTGGTTCCAGGTTGTGGCGGCGCGCCCCCCTCTTAGATGCGGGACGCCAGCAAGGCGAATGTCTGTCCTGCTCGGCCCGCTCGCGCTTGTTATTGCGCTCGGGATGAATTCTCAGGCTTATTACGTGGATCGCAGTATCGGAACTGGGGGTGGGGGGTTAGTCGAGATCCCCTACGCATCTGAATCGGGTTTGCTCTCTGGATTGATGGGTATCTCCAAACAAGGACTCCGGCCAATGGTGATCTCTGACACGTCGAACGTCGTCCTCGCCAAGTATGAAAGTCTGTACCTTGGCCCCTCATCCGCGTTTTTTTTGGCCGAGGATTACTTTCGACACATCGTCACAGGACATCCGATTACGCTTCAGGAGCGGTTCGTGGGCTGGATGGACCCACAGTTGGCAACCAGGGCACAATCGCTTTTTGAAGAGCGGCAAACGCACTTCAAGACTGTTCAGTTTGACATGCATGAGGCGCTTTCTGAGGCCGATACTTTCGAGGTTCGGCGAGAAACGGCCGATCTGGAAAGCAAGCAGTTTACGCTTCTGGAAAGCGGACCTGAGGGAGGGGTACTGAACCGAAGGACAGCGTTGAATGAAATGGCTGCTCCGGTCGTGCGGGCCACGCCCTCCGAGCGGGTTCGGAACCATCTGGCATTCGTCTCGTCGGATTTCGGCAAGTCCTATTATTTTGCCGGCCCGAATCGATTGGCGGGGCGCGTATCCGCGTACCAGCCTGAGCGGGATTACTTCTTCCCCAAAAGCACGATGGCTGCGCTGGGCCGTGTTTCCCTCTTTAGGGTTCTCAACCCGGCACGGCAACTCCGGCTGGTCGTGGAATACACGGCGTCGTTGAACGCAGACAGAGACAATCGTATCCCGCCCGCCAGCGTCATAGGAGCGAGCCGCATGTCGCTGCCGTTCCAAGGCCGCGGTTCGGCCCGGCTGTTCTCGCCGGTGATCCAGCCGCAGACGATTGAAGGCGGGTGTTATCTGGCGCTAAACATGGGGACGTGGGGGAACTTTTTCCCGCAGTCGCGCGCTGCGCTGGTGTGGCTTTACGGCAGGGACATTCTGCCTGACTTCCGTCGCATTGTGGGCTTCGCCCGCGATATTTCCGTACTCTCTGAAGAGGAATATGAAACCCTTCGGACGCCGGAACATATCCAGGGATTTCCGGCTGATCTTGCGAACAAGAATCTCGAGTACAGTGGGGTATACGAGGACGGGTGGGTGGCGGAATCGAGCTTCGTCGTACTGAAGCCGCCCGCCGGCCCATGCTCGTTGGTTGTGAGGGCGACGATTCCACGCCTTCATGGCGTCGTGGCAGCGTCGCAAATGACGGTCCTGCTGGACGGAACCGAAATCGCGCGCAGGTCTCTCGGCGTCGGTGAGGTTCGACTCAGGATCCCCATCGCCTCTGGTAACGACAGGCGCCGGATTGACCTGTTCTTCGATCGGGCCGACAATCTGCCGGCGCCGGACAACCGGCCCGTATCCGCGCAGTTGCAGTTCGTCGGGTTCGCGCAGTGACGGCCCGGCCGCGCTGTCGCCACAACGGTATGTTATAGTTCGCCCATAGAGATGCCTGGACCCCTCGTCACCGTTGTAACGCCCTCATACAATCAGGGACAGTTTATTCGCGCGACGATCGAAAGCGTTCTCAGCCAGGACTATCCACATGTCGAGTACATCATCATGGACGGAGGATCGACAGACGAGACGGCGTCCGTGGTGAGGGATTATGCCAGCCGAGTCACCTTCATTTCCGAGAAGGATCGGGGCCAATCGCACGCTATCAATAAGGGATTTCGCCTGGCGCGCGGCAGCATTCTGTCCTGGCTGAATTCCGACGATGTGTTCCTGCCAGGCGCTGTCAAGGCCGCGGTCCAAGGTTTCGCCCGGAACCCCGCCGCAGGCGCCGTCTACGGGGAAGGCTATCAGATCGACCGCGAGGGAAAAGTCATTTCCCGGTTTCAGTACACCGAGCCACTGAATCTGTGGAAGCTGGTGTACCTTTCTGACTATATCCTTCAACAGACCGTTTATTTCCGCAAGGATGTCCTGGACGATGTCGGATATTTGGATGAGGACCTGCACTTTACCATGGATTGGGATATCCTCATCCGAATCGGCATGAAATACCCCCTCGAATACATCCCGGAATACATGGGTTGTCTGCGGGAGTACGCGGAAGCCAAGACCTTTTCGGGTGGTGAGCGGCGCATTCGTGAAATGCACGGCATGCTGCAACGTCATACCGGCATGCGCTTGCCGCCCGGCATCATCATCTACGGCCTGGAGACGTATCACAAGATCTGGTGTGCCCGTATTGAAGGTGCACTGGCCTCGAGGCTGAAGCCGGTCTCCAAAGCAGCGCAGTTTCTGATTCGGTTGGGCGCTGGTTTGATCATCGGGTGCATCGTTCGCCGGTCACAAGGGCTGTACCCGGACCGCTGGGCCGGGCACGTTTTGCGTTATATGCTGCCGCCGGGGAACGGGCGGCTCGTGATTGAAGGCTCTGTGCCGGACGGCATCAAGAGGTTTCGCAGGCAGCGACTGCGCATCCAGGCCAACGGGCGCCCGCTGGGCACGTTTTCTGTGCCCGTCGGCGATTTTGCGTTGAAGGTGGCTATTCCTCCGGCCCTTCAGGGCCAGTTGCTTCGCCTCAGAATCACGGCGTCCCGCTGGGTCGTAACTGGGACACTCAGCCTGGGTGACGCCTGGAGGCGAGTGGCCTTCCGATTCAAGAGCATTCGGTGGGATGAGCCGGCCGAGGGCTTGATCGGTCAGGCTATGGCCACGCGCTGAATCAGCGAACTCAATTGAAAAACACTCCGCTTACCACGGCGTTTCCATACAGCGGAGTGACGCGGAATGTGACGTGACCGCTGATGTTCCACACCAGGTACTGGCCGTTGGAGAAACCGGAGATCCCCCGGCTGTCCAGCACGTTTCCGCTCGCCGCGTTCAATACGTCGATGACCTCCGACCGGCCGTTGTAGTCCCAGTCCAGGCAGTATAGGGCAACCTGGTGAGTGTTGCCGTCGGTGAAGTTCACATCTATGCTGAAGTTCGTCCAGGACCACCATGTGGCCGCCAATTGCCCTGCCGTCGCGAACTCCTGCAAGGCGCGCACATCGGTGGTTGACGCCGCCCAGACAGCGGTATTCTGGTTGGCGAAGCTCACCTGCGCATAACTGGGATAGTTGGTGGAGTCGCCGGCGATAGCTGAACCATTGGCCCCATACGTACCCTCCCACGTGCCTTGCGTGGTCGTGTCCGTTTTCACGAATGCCGCACCACTCGCACTACTCGGCAAGGCTCCCCCGAAGAATATTCCGCTGACCACGGCGTTTCCATACAGCGGAGTGACGCGGAACTTGACGTGACCGC
>JBEKYW010000024.1:0-70249 GCA_049510555.1 Bryobacteraceae bacterium | reverse complement strand
CGTCTCCGCTTCACCGGCATTTTCAGCATAAATCCTACCCGCCCTCGGCGGAAAGGATTTATCATCGAACGGTAGACAGTGTCTTAACTGTTTGTCTCACGAAACGGGGCAACCCCCCAATATCACAATTGACCATAAACACCTGGCATCGCCCACGCCAACGACGGGCGCGGCGCTGTATGCCTTGGCCAGCATTCAAGCTGGGTACACGCTTTACCGCGAGGTGCCTGGCCCCCACGACGATCACTCTGTGCCAAATGACGCGGCCGAGATTCACCTCCACGACGGCGAGAAGTTCTATTCAGAACCAACCCAACCCGATGACCATGAGATCGAGATCATCATTGACCGCAAACACCTGCGATCTCCGAGGAAAACCACTGGTGCGGCGCTTTACGTGCTCGGTGGAGTCCCTGCGAACTACACGCTGTATCGCGAAACGCCCGGCCCGGAGGAGGACGAGCCAATTCCGAATGATGCTACGCCAATTCGCGTCCACAGGCATGAGAAGTTCTATTCCAGCGAAAACACCATTAACCCCGGAGCGCGATAGCCCATGGCCGAGGTAAGGGACTTTCTATCCGACGAAGAGGTAGCCACGCTTCAGGTCAAAGGCTACGAATTTGAGGCCAACGAGGTGGGCGGCATCGTCCACCTCGTGATTAGGAACTACCAGCTCCCGGAGTGCTATACGCCTCAGGTAGTGGACCTCCTGCTCCAGTTGCCTCCTAATTTTCCGACTATCCGCCCGGACATGTTTTGGACGTGCCCCGAGGTTCGTCGGCGCGAAAACGGGGCCTACCCCGATCGGGCGGACCAGTTCTATGATTACGCGGGGCGGCGCTGGCAACGATGGTCACGCCATCTCATTGCGGAACGATGGAGGCCTGGTACTGACAACCTCCAGACCTATCTTGGCACCATCAGGCGGGACTTGAAAAAAGGAAATTAATGCGGTATACGCTTTCATTCTTAGAGGACGATTACAACCGCTTGACACAGCACCTCTTTGCCGTGCGCGCCGAACAGGCTGCGTACCTTCTGTGCGGCCTGTCGGTCTCTGAGCGTGAAAGCCGGTTACTGGTTCGGCGCGTGATCCCGGTAGAGTCTAGCGAGATCGTGGAGCGTTCGTCAGCCCACATGCAGATTCGCGCCAGGTCGTTCCTCCATGCGATGAAGGAAGCCGACGCCGCTCGTGAGTGCTTTGTGTTCGTTCACTCCCATCCGGGCTACTGCCAAGCACCCTCAAGCCAAGATGATCGCGAAGAGCGCAAGCTCTTTGAAGTCGCTTACAATCGCATTCATACCCCGAACCTCATCCACGCGAGCCTCGTTCTCAGCACTGCTGAGAAACCCGTGGGGCGCATATGGCTTGACGGCGGCTCGGTTGAGCCTTTGGAAGTAGTCAGGATTGTCGGTAGGCGTTTTCAGTTTCACTTCTCCGGTGGCTTGGATCACGACACTGATACCACCTTTCATGATCGGCAAGTCCGTGCATTCGGCCGCGACCTGCAACCGCTCCTCAAACGTCTGCGTATCGGTGTGGTCGGCACTGGCGGCACCGGCTCTGCCGTAATTGAGCAGTTGATTAGGCTGGGAATCGGCCATCTGCTGATCGCCGATGGCGGATTTCTCGAAAAATCAAATGTCAGCCGGGTATATGGTTCGCGGGCAAGTGATGGCGGCGTCGCAAAGGTTACGATCATGCAGCGCCTTGCCGACGAAATCGGTTTGGGCACGGAACTCGAACTCCTCGATAAACACATTACATTCGCGTCGGTGTTGAAGCGCTTCCGTGACTGCGACGCCATCTTCGGGTGCACCGACGACGAATGGGGACGATCCCTTCTCAACAGCCTGAGTTTGGCTTACCTGATTCCGATTCTTGATTTAGGGGTGAAGATCAATTCTGAGGCGGGCGTGATTCACTCGATTCAGGGCCGCGTGACTTCGCTCAGGCCAGGTAAGCCGTGTCTTTTCTGTAGAAACCGGATCTCTCAGGAACGAATCCTAGCCGAGCAGCTTGCGGAACTGAATCCAGCGGAGGGCGATAGCCGGCGACGGGAAGGATACATACCGGAACTACGACAACACGATCCCGCAGTGATCACATTTACGACAGCCGTGGCGGCCAGCGCGGTCAGCGAATTCTTGCACTATTTGACGGGCTTCAAGGGGCCGGACCATGACGTTTCTGAAATCCTCCATCGGTTTGACAGCACGGCAATAAATACTCCGGGTGCAAGGTCGAGACCTGGGTGCATCTGCTCAGATGCGGGCGCCTTTGGCCGAGGTGACCGGCGCCACTTCCTGGGCATGAATTGGAGACCAGAATGAATATAACCAACTGGATCCGGGGACGGTGGCGGCATTTCCGAAGGCGGCGAAAGCTCCAGAAGGTCGTCTTCGTTGAATCGATGAATGACGTTCCCGAGAGTGTCGGCGCGACGCTCTACGTAGTCTATCGCAGTGGACAGTACCGGCGCGCAGTATTGCAATGCCCATGTCGGTGCGGACGGCGGATCGACCTGAATCTCAACGCGCACCAGTTCCCCCACTGGACAGCCAAGACACGGAAGGGGGTGGTTACACTCAGCCCTTCCATCTGGGTTCCGATTGATGCGTGTGGAAGCCACTTTTTTGTCAGGCAAAACCGCATTGAGTGGGTGAACGAGAACGTCGCGCAAAATACGTTCACACCATAACGAAAGGAAAACCTATGTCCGTCAGAATAACGTGCATCAACAAATCGGGTGGATACCACGCAGATCCACACCACGCAATCAGCGACCTCGGCTGGATCAATGAGGAAACCGGAGAGCAGGGCAAAAGCACCAGGCTTCAGGTTTACGACTGGATAAAAAGCCAGAAAGGCGTGGCGTACGTCACGGACCGATTTGGAAACAAGGCTTTTGTAGGCACACGGGAGAACACTGCCGGTACCAAGTACCTGCAGACCTATGCCGACCAGGTATGGACCGACAATTTGCTTTCATTGCCTGAATGCGGATAAATTGGGACGCGACAAACGCGGCTGGAGCGCCGAGCCAGTGTCGATGAAACCAGACGATGTATCAACGCCACGCTTGCGCGGGCACGCGACGGGAGCTATGCTATGCCCCAGTTCGCGTTGACGTTGTGGCCCCTGCCTGGGCTTCGATTCGGGAAGCGGCGTCTGATCTCCCGAAGGTCAACGGAACGCGAGACACCGCTTAACGTTTTCCCTTGGGGAGGTTGAGATGCCCGAACCGAACGAGGCTTACCGCGCTGGCTACGAAAAAGGACGCCACGATAATATTGCTGACGCTGTTGCGGATGCCTTCTTTGGGATGCTCCGCGATGACCCCGGCGGCTACTATGCCGCCGGGTACTGCGACGGGGCGCGCGGTCGGCCGTTCAAAGTCCACGGATCGAAGGACGCTACGAAGCCTGCCCGGAAGCCGAATTCTCCCTCCCTGCCGTCGCCGCTGGAGAGCCAGTGGTATGCCCTCTGCGACGGGTTGGAGTTTATCCCAAAGGAAATAGTTGACCGGTTCGTCGGTGCGCTAAACGCCGCTGGCAGCCAAGTGGCAGCCGTTATTGGACTGAGCCCGTTCACCAGCCACACCTGTCCGCGTTGCGGAAGGAGTGGGCACTTCAGGATCCACTTCCTCGGCCGCTTGACGCATCCAGGAGCGTGCGGCTGGGAAGGTTACATGAAAACCGGTTCCTACATTGGCCACCAAATAGCCCAGGTCTTCCACACCGGCATTCGCGCCGGGGGGGCCATGAAGGACGAGGCCGACAAGAAACCCGACAGGAGCGGAAGCTGGATGCAAGGCGTCCTGGGTTTCTTGTTCGCCGCCGTGTTTCGGGCATTCGCGGCCGTGGTACTTATTCCGCTGCACACCATAGTGGCTCTGTGTCAGTCCGAACAAGCCAAGTCTGATATTGTCACGCGAGTTATCGTGCTTGCTGTTTTCGCGGCGGCGGCGGGGATTGGCGTGTATCAGGCCAGACAAGCTGATATTAGGACGCCAGTTCAGCAGACGGCGACCAGCCCCGGCACGCGTCCAATTGAGTCACCGGCGTCACCCCAGCCCGCGCCGGCTGAAGCAGTCCCGCCGGCAGCTGCCGTCGAACCACTTGCGCCCGATAATGCCCAGGTCATCGAGATCGAAGGTCTCTCTTTCCAGATGAAAAGCTGCAACACGGTTCCTGCTTACAATACTTCTCCAAAAGTCCAATGTTTTCTAGAAGTCACCTCTGCGAGGCCGAATGTCTTAGTATACGTTTTCAAAATTCATGCGACGGATCACCAAGGACGGGAATACTGTGGTGACGGGGGCATGGATGTGCACAATCCATTGCCTGTAGGAACCACGGTTACTGCCAGCTTTAGGACTTATCTAAATTGCAACCTGAATACTACAGATATACCCGAAACGGTCAAAGAGTTCGAAGAACTGTCAATACCGTTCGCATCAAATACCTTCGGGTCGCCTTCCTTCGACGATATTCGGGCTCCCGGACCGTATCGTGATCTTGTTTTCAAGCATGTCCCGATTAGACCTCTGGCGCCATAGTAGGAAAAGGAAAGTGCCGCTCTCTGTTGACCGCGAAGCGGATCATTTCCCCAAGGTCACCTTTTCGCATTCTCTGAAGATATCCACGAGCTGAGTCACGTCCGCAGCGGGTTCGATCTCTGCCTCGTCTCGAGTTCGCGTCGGTACCCGGGCGTCGCCACATGCCGGTGAAACTAGACGATTCGGCAACCACATGTTCCGATCTAATCCCAGTTCCGCCTGTTGACAAAGGCATTTGCAATCTCTTCTCTAACGCCTTATAATTTCAATAGCCCCACACGCGATTTACCCTCTCTTTTTCTTTTTATTCTTCACACGTTTCCTAATCCTATGCTTCCAATCCTACGCAAATGCCTAACTACTCGGGTTACGCAAAAGGTTGGGTTGTTGCTCGGTATCATTGTCCTCCCTCTGTCTTTAACCCTCACAGCCCACGCTACACTCACGGTGAGCGGTTCCGGCCTGTCGGGCAGCGCCGATGTGGCGGTTGACGGCAGCGGCGCCGTCACCATCGGCACCACTTCGGCTACCGGCGTAACCATCGGCCAGTCCGGAAGAACCGTTACCCTGCAAGGGAACCTGGCAACCAGTGCTACCACCACTACGGCCAATTTAGTAATCAGTGGCTTTGCGGCCGGAACCTATTGCGTCCATTCCGTGAACGGCGTCTTGCAAACCACGGTTTCTGACTGCGGCAGCGGCAGCGGCGGCATCAGTTCCTTAAACGGCCTGACCGGCGCTACCCAGACGTTTGCCACCGCTTCTTCCGGTTCAATATTCACCATTACCTCATCAGGCACCGCCCACACTTTTACCTTTCCGGCCACTCCTTCCTTTGCTTCCTTAACCCTAGGCAATCCCTTAACTGTAGCTAACGGCGGCATCGGCCAATCGAGTTTAACGGCTAATGTGTTATTGCTGGGCAATGGCACAAACGCTCTAGCCACGGTCAGCCCGGGCAGGATCTATCAAGTCCTGCAGAGCAACGGCTCTGCCGCACCGAGCTTTGTTGATATTGCCAGCCTGATAACGGCCGGAACCAACCTTACCAAGACCGGCACCTCCACCTTGGCCGTCATCAGCAGCCCAACCTTTTCCGGCAATTTGACGGTTAACGGCACTACTACATTGGCGACTACGACCATTACTGGAACTCTAAGTGTCGGCCAGGCCGGCACTACAACGGGGCAACTGCTCCTGGCTGGAGCCACTTCTGGAACTGTCACTCTTCAGGCCTCCAGCACGGCCGGCAATCTGACCTTAACCTTGCCTTCTTCGCCCGGCACAGCAGGACAAGCCCTGCTCACGGACGGAAGTGGTAATCTCTACTTCGGCAATGCCTCCTCCTCGCAGTGGACGTCAACTTCTACTGGAATTTCTTATAGTGGAGGGAACGTAACGATCGGCGCTACGCCCCCTAGCGGTGCACCTGCCGGGACCATTGCCAGCGTGGCCGAATACGTCGCGCCGGTTACGGTGGCCAACTTGCCGGCAGCGAGCACCAGCAACAAAGGCGTGGTCCGCACCGTCAGCGATGGCCAGTCCTCCAGCGACTGCACGGTGGGCGGCGGATCGACGCTTGCGTTTTGCGTGAGCAATGGGACGGCTTGGACGGCGTTCGGTGGTGGTGGCGGGACCTGGGGAACTATCACTGGCACGCTCTCTAATCAATCGGATCTTCAGGCTGCGCTAAACGGGAAAGCTACAGCGGATTCCCGGCCCCGCGCAGCAGTCATAAATAAGCACACCACCTGTGCGGCCTCGGCTACCTGCGAAATCGCCAACATTCACGCGGCGACGGCGACTGCCGTCATTACGAGCGGCGCGGTGGTCCCTACGCTGGTAGACGCGGGCGAAGGCTACATCACAAGCGTTACGCCCGCAGTTATCGTCTCTGGAGTGACCTGCACGGTTGCACCTTCCCTGGCCGCGACGGTGCAGGCGGCTCCGGATTTGACGACGCAGCCGCAAGCCAGCACAGATTTCGGTAAGCTGACGGGCTTCGTCGGCTCTGGTGGCTCTGGCTGCACGGGTACGCCGACCATCACGATCGCCGCGCCGGCTCCTGGCAACGTCGCAGACATTCAGTGGAATGCAGCAGGATCGGTCAGTGGCGGAACCGCGAACGACGGGGTTATCCGCGTCACCATTGACGGCGTGGCGCAACCAGACATTCCGACCGGCTTGTTTTTTGGGATGTACGGCAATGGTTCTCCATCGGGGGGTGCCTATACCCAGTACGTGCTTGCCCCGCGCTTCCGGGTGCAGGCTCTGTCATCCGCCATCGCGTCGGCGGAAGCGCAGCACAATATTCCGTTCACTTCGTCTCTCAAGATCCAATGGTTAAACACGGGCAGCGGCGCAAGCACGGTCTATCTCTATAGCTCCGTTGAATATTTCCTGGGCACGCCAGCAGCCGGGGTCTACCCGGCGACGGACAAGGTATGGCACGCGCAGGTGATTCCTCTCACTACGATTGCCCATTATGCCTCCGTGGACCTGCTCCCGCAGATCAACGGGACGGGTCGGGTTGCCCACATGCAGTTCTACTTGCAAGGCGGCTCTAGCGGGAGTTCTAACCCATACTGGCTCGAAGCTTCGCCCGTAGTGTACCTGGACGGCCAGCCGTTTGCCGCTCCGGGGGGTGAGGACTTTTTCGGGGGCCGGTTTTATTTCTCGAATGTACCGGCGTCGAACGGGAATCTCGGAGATAACGTCGGAGTTAGCTTCTCGGGGTCAACACTGAGTTCCAGCAAGGTGGCGGAAAATATGTTCCGCTGGTTTGACCGGGACTCGCTGAACTTCGCATCAACTCTCCGGATACGCTGGACAAACGGCATGGCGGCGGTGGGAGATCCGGGCACGGTCACCTATGGAGTGTTTCTCACGTATTTCACGACTCAGTAGCAGCACCCTGGCCGCGACGTTTGGGAACGGGATGGCGGCAGTAGAAGATCCCAGTACGGCGAATGGCGGCGGGTGCGCAACGTGGTGGACACGGTGAGGGGGGCAGGCACCGCAGCTATGGGAAGAGCGTGCCAAGCCTGCGACCGCCGTTGCCAGGGGTTTTGTAGTACCTGCGTTTGGCCCCTCTTGCCCTGATTCCAGATCCTGGTTTGCCAGTAGCGGAAGCTCGCTGGTGACTCCAGGTTATTCACCGGGAACTTCGCCCGTCCGGCGTAGCAGTCAAGTTTTCCCTTCTTTACGGCTGGCGGCTTCTTGGCTATGCTTCCCCCACTATGAAAGTGGAAGAAGCATATCCGCTGTTCTTGGTTCACAGTCGGGCTGAACGACAGTATGCCCCTGAGACCTTGACCAAGCTCAAAGACTGCTTTGGAGCATGGATCTTGCCCCGGCTCGGCAACAAGGATCTGGAAGGCCTGACACGGTACGATATCCTGCTATTCCGGTCTGCCCTCGTAGATGCCAAGCTCGGCACCAACCGCCAGTACAGCTTGCTTATGGCGTTGAAGCTATTCCTCAAGTTCTGCCGTCAGGTCCTCAAACTCAATTGCCTGGACCCGGACACCGAGGTCAAGTTGCCCCAGAGGCCAAAGCCACATGTCCATTATCTGAACAACGAAGAGGTACAACGGCTTTTGGACGTGATGAATATCAATACCTTCACTGGTCTGAGAATGCGGGTATTGGTTGAGGTCCTCCTGGCCACCGGCTTGCGGATCTCCGAGGCCCTGTCCTTAGATAGAAACCCGTTTGAGCTGGGCCAGACCGAGATCCAGATCGTGGGTAAGGGCGGAAAGCCTCGCACTGTGTTCTTTCCAGTGGGCACGCTCCGGTGGATCAAGAAGTTTCTATACTATCGTTCCGACGACTTTCCGGCGCTGTTCATCACGACCGGTATCCCGCGGCGGTGGGACCGGAACGACCTGTCCAAATACTTCAAGGAACTGCGCATCCGGGCGCGCATTGACAAGCCCCTCACCCCGCACATTCTCCGGCACACCTACTGTACGAACCTGCTGCACAACGGCGCTGACATCACGTTTATAAAAGAGCTGGCCGGGCACCAGGACATTCAGACCACGGCCAAGTACTATCTCGGCGTTGACCGCCAAACGCTCAAGGGCGTGGTGCAAAAATATCTCAACTACAATTCTCCTTCCGGATTTGACAGAACTGCTGAACAGAGCTAGTATTCGCTCGACAGTTCTTTATCATTATTGAGATCAGAGCATTGCCCCGCCGCGCGCAGTTCCTGAGGAAGGTTGCGGAACATCCCAACCCCAACACCTCCTTTCTAAGGAGAAATTGCTTGATTAGATGACATTGCGATGTTTCTGTCAAGCCACTCTGTTGGTCGATCCCCCTTCCGGGGGACAGCTCAACGGAACTGACGTAACCGGTTTTGATACAACTTCTTGTCACTACGAAGCTGTGAAAGCATCAAGGCCTTCCGGCAGGAGCAGTTCTCTGCTTCTCTCAGGAAGGCCTTTTCGTATGCCTGGCAATTCAATCGCGCTCTCGCCCCCGCGTCTGAGCGGGGCGGCGCGCCAATTCCTAAACTACGCCCGGGTCGAGCTGAACTTCGGGGCACAGACCATCGAAAGGTACACCTATTGCCTGCACCGGCTGGAGCGGGCTTTAGGGGACCGGCCGGTGACCGAGATCACGGCAGAAGACATCACCGCCGTAAAGGCGCAGATGCTGGCCCGCGGCAACAGCATTTGCTGGCAGGTTGTCATGCTCGCCGCTACCAAACGGTTGCTGCTGTTCTGCCAGCAGCGGCTGGGGCTTTTGGTACTTGATCCGGAGGCGGTGACGATCCCCAAACGCCCGCGGCGGGAGGTCGTGTATCTTACCGCCGAGGAGGTCGAGCGCTTCGTTCTGGCGATACCGCTGGAAACGTCAAAGCGGGAGCCCCACCATCCGGGGCTGCGGTTCCGCGCTCTGGTGGAAGCGCTGTTGGGAAGCGCCATGCGCATCGGCGAGCTGCTTTCGCTAAATCGAACCGACATTGACTTTGAACGCAGGGAAGCCCGAGTCATCGGCAAGGGCAATAAGGAGCGCACTGTGTTCTTTACCGAGCGGGCGCTGTACTGGCTGCGTCGCTATTTGGAAATCCGCTCGGACGATCTGCCTCCGCTGTTTATTTCGCAGAGCGGCAGCCGCCTGGCGCGAACCGACATCTGGCGTCCGTTTCACCTGTATCGCCGCCTCGCCGGTCTCAACAAGCCGGTCCGACCGCACCTGCTGAGGCACACGGCGGCCACGCAACTGCTCTTTAATGGTTGTCCGGTGGGCCACATCAAAGAGATCCTTGGCCATGAACGGCTTGAGACGACTTGCCGCTACTACCTGGGGCTAGATCGCCGGGCGGCAAAGCAAGCGCACGAAAAATACTTGGTTTACGGCACCCAGGAGATTACGAAAGGTGCCGGCTCCTGAATGAAAACCGCTGCACGGAAGGTGCCGCGATCCGCAAAAGGCGGGAAGAGTCCGAACGCTGTCCAGGTTGGACGGCGCGAGGCTTTTCCCGCCTTTTCAATTTGGCCGGCCAGCGCCATCGTCCACACATGTTTGAGAATTCCTTCTTCCAACTTGTTATTGAGCTGCTTCGCGCTCTTCTGGTAGATGAGCTGTCCGGTCGTGTCCGCCGCCGGTTGGCCCGCTGGTTCGGCTGGCGGGGCGTGTCCGATTCGCGCCGCGCCATCCTACGCATCCACCGGCGAAACCGAGAGCGGCTTCTTCACAGGTTGTTCACAGAGATCGAGGATGAGTTGTAGTTTTCCACAACTTTTCCCGCCTTTACCGTTTCCGTGGAATTGCTACATTGACCTCAAACATTAACCGTTTATGGATTCTCTCAAACAAAAACAAAACAACCTCGTGCTGTACCGAAGGAGGATGGGCTTCACTCAGAAGCAGGTTGCGACGCTACTGGGACACCGCGATACCTCGATGGTCTCGCACTACGAGCACGGCCGCTCCTATCCACCCTTGCCAGTGGCCCTAAGCCTGGAGATCATCATGCGGGTCCCCGTGGCGTTTCTGTTTCCGCAACTCTATGACGACACCCGGCAGCGCATTCGCCAGGCAGAAGAAGCCTCGCGGGGCGGGCAGGGTATCCTGCTATAACTTTCAACCCTCGTACCCATGCCCTCGATCTTAGACAGATTCAAACGGCCATCAACCGGGTTTGTGCCCACGACCCACCAGGATGTCTTCGCTCTGCGCCTTGCCCAGAAACTGGGAGACGGCCCGGCGGCTGCTCACTATGCGCTGCTGGCAAGCGAGTATTCCGAAGGTCAATTGTTGCATGCTTACCGGCGAACGATCCGCCACGCGCAGGGCGGTGACCTTGGCAGGCGTTTTCACGTGGAGCTGGAACGTGTTGCCGCGAACGGAAATTGCAACAGCAACTCCAGCTTGATTGCCATCCGCGTGGAGCGCCGCGCGGTGGCCGCGGCGATCTTCCACAGCGCTCACCTGGAGTACACCGATTCCCGGCAACTTTCATCAGCTCATGACAAAGCTCTGGCCAGCGCCGTGGCTTTCATCGACTGGATGCTGGCACGCTTCCCCGTGGAGTCCGCAGCCATCGAGACAATTCCCAACGGAGGCGAGATCCAGCGAGGCGTGTTGCGGAATGCCATCTGCCAGACGCTCCGGGAGCGCTTGCTGCCGATCTGGGAAATTCCCAAGGCAGCCTTGTTGGAAGGCTGCGGCCACCCCGCGCTAAGATCCCGGCTCCAGCTACGTGGAGTCGCCACTTCGATCTGGCCGATTCTGTCCGGGACGCATGCCAAACTCTTCATTCAGGATGCGGCGATCTTGGGCGTTCATGTCCAGACCGAGCGCCTTTTCATGATTAGCTAACACCCCATATGACTGGCCCGCTGGCCTACATCGGCGGCAAGAATCGCCTCGCCGCCAAGATCATCTCGTTCTTGCCAGAGCACACTACCTACGTGGAACCCTTCGCTGGCGGCGCACAGGTGTTTTTTCACAAGCGCCCCTCCGAGGTTGAAGTGCTCAATGACCTGGACGGGGAGATTGTCAACCTCCTGCGGGTCTGCCAATGGCACCATCCCGAACTGATCCGACATTTGAAATACACCGTGGCCAGCCGCTCGTGGTTTGATCTGCTTGCCAAGACCGACCCGACCACGCTGACCGATATTCAGCGCGCCGGCCGATTTTTCTATCTGCAGAAAAACTGCTTCGGCGGTCTGGTGGTCAAGCAGCATTACCACTATGGCGTGGTGCATCCCCCAAATTTCAACCCGGCGCGCTTGCCGACCGTCATTGCCAAAGCGCACGAGCGCCTCCAGCATGTGCAGATCGAGTCCTTACCCTACCAACAGATCCTGGAACGGTACGACCGTCCCACCACTTGCTTCTACATGGACTCGCCGTACTGGCGGCGGAAGCTCTACCGCTACAATTTCAGCGACGCGGACTTCGCACAGCTCGAACAGCGCCTACACAAAATCCGCGGCCGCTTTCTGCTTTCCTTGGACGATCATCCCGAAGTGCGAAGGTTGTTCGGCGGCTGGTTGATTACGCCGATCCAGAACGTCTACACCGCGCAGCGCCGACCAAAACAACGGTACGGCGAGGTGCTCATCAGCAATTATGAGCTTCCCGCGCAAAGAGAAAAGCGCGGGTGACACGTCCGCCATCCCGATAGCCCACACGGCGCGAATTGTTCCGGTCCTTTTCCCGGAGTTGCCGCGACACGACCAGTGCTGCGATTTGCAGGGCCGAATTGCAAGACGCCACGCATGGCGTTTCAAGATCCTTTACTTGCCCTGCTTTCATGAACGATTGTGAATTCAACGGCTTGCCACAATCGGCACTTGCGGCCAATCGCATCTACCACGCCGATTGCCTTGAGGGCATGAAACTGCTTCCTGCGCGCAGCGTGGACATGATTCTATCGGACCCGCCCTACGGCGTCACCGCCAACGCTTGGGACTCGGTCATTGATTTGGACCGGCTGTGGGCCGAGTACAAGCGCATCATCAGGCCAAAAGGCGCAATCGTTCTGACTGCCCGGTGTCCCTTTGATAAGGTGCTTGGCATGAGCAACCTTCCGTGGCTTCGGTACGAATGGATCTGGGAGAAGTCGCGAGCCACGGGCTTTTTGGATGCCAAGCGCGCGCCGCTGCGGGCGCACGAGAACGTCCTGGTGTTCTGCGACCGCTCCCCGCCGTACCATCCGCAGTTTGAAAAGGGCAAGCCCTACAGGAGCACTCGCCGCGCCCGCTTTGATGCCAATACGGGCAAGCACCTGCGCGCGGCTATCTCCGAGAATCCCGGCTTTCGTTATCCCCGCAGCGTGCTGCATGTACCGTCCGAGTCCAACACCATCCACCACACCCAAAAGCCCCTGGCGCTATTTGAATACCTGATCAAAACCTACACCAATCCCGGCGAGTTGGTGCTGGACAGTTGTATGGGATCGGGCACTACCGCCATCGCCTGCCTCAATACCGGCCGCAACTTCATCGGTTTTGAACTCGATCCCGAATGTTTCCAGGCTGCCCAGCAGCGCTTACGGACCCGTCAATTCAGACCTGACCCTTGATAACCACTTCGTTGCGCAATCGGTCGTTCTCCTCCTCGGTCCAGGGATGGTCCAGCAAGCCCTGCAACTCGAGGGCGCGGTGCGCCTCGTACAAATGACTGTCTGGCCGGCAGTTGATAATGTTTAGTGCGAAATCCAGTTCGTAAATCATTACACCCGGGTTGCGCTGCTCGGACACGCCTTCACACACTGCCAGAACGATACGGCGTTCTCTGGTGATCCGCAGCTCCATTGTCCGGTTGTACGGCGCACTCTTGGAAAGACAGGTTCGCGGAAACAGCACCACGGCCTTTTCGGTCCCTGGTGGGAATCCGAAGATCTGCCGCCCTGGTTGAGTGGAAGCCCCGCTCACGTACCGGGAATCAAAAATCACCAGCGTGGCCAGCCGGTAGCCATTGTTGACGCCTGCCAGAAGGATCTCCTCGATGCCGTCGTTGTTAAGATCGGTGTGGGCCACGGCGTAGAGATGCCCGGAATGCCAATACTCGCTGACGAGCTCGCCCGAGGGATCGAGCATGGCGATCTGGTTTGGGTTGTGAAGGTAATGGTTACTGGAGACCAGAATGCGGGTGCAGGATTTTTCCACCGGAATAACCTTGACATTACTGATGAAGTAAGGCGGAAGATATTCCTGCCTCGTGTCCTTGATCGCTTTGCCGGGCACGAACTGCCACTTGACCGCACCGTCGTCGGCGAAGCACAGTAGCACAGTGCCAACGGATGCAAAATCCAAAGGCACATACGCAAACAGGGTCTCGATCCGGCCATCGCCGTCGATATCGGCGAAGGCACATCGCCGGATTGCGGTCTCACCCTCATATGCGGCTCGCGCAAGGCGTTCTGGGAACTTGTGCCGCCATACCTCCCGTCCTTCATCATCGAGAGCAATGAGCGTGCTGGTCTCAATCCGATAATCGATGGGCGGTCCCGCTGAAACGAGCGAACGGAAGGCATCAGATTTGATGGCCGGCGGCCCGAGGCCCGTCTGCAGAATCTCGCTGTCTGTCAGGACCGCATAACCGGCAGTTTGCAAGGAGCGGTTGATTTCGGCCGGGTTCTTGAGTTCAAACGATTTTGTCAGCAGCCGAAGCAGCCGGTCCCGGCTCGGACGGAGCGCGCCACTTTCATAGGCCCGCAGCGTGCGTTCGTCCATCTGCTCCCCGGAACGCCGTACCACTTCCTTCTGCGGAAGATCGAGGGCCGTACGAAGGGCGCGGAGAGCTCGTCCCAAGGCCAGCCATTCGTGTCGTTCCATTTCGAGAATATCTGAAATTCCAGTATAGGTCCCCGCCGAGCGATTGCCGCCATACTCTCCGCTTTGTTGCCGGTTTGTGTCCGTTCTCTGTCCTCGACCGCGCCTGGTTACCGGCCTCACCATGGGGCCAGAGAACATTTGTGGCAAGCACAACCAATGACTAACTGGATCGAAAATTCTATAACGCGCTGCTGGAACCGTCTGCTTGCTCCAGACAGACGCGATCACGAAACAGGCTCGCATCTTGACCTGGGATTCCGGGTGGTGGACGGCGAGGTGCAAAGGGTAAGGGCATGCTTGCCGGATGCAAAACGGTGCGAGCACGTAGCCATCCTCGGGAAAACCGGACAAGGCAAGTCATTCTTCTTGCGGCATTTGAGTATCCAGGATGTGCGCAGTCGAAGCGGTTTTGTCTTTTTTGATCTTCACGGGGACACCATGCCATTCCTGTTGCGGCTCATCGCCGCGGAGGAGCGCAAGCGGGGAACTGACCTCAGTGAAAAGCTGATCGTCATCGAACCCGGCGACCCCGAATTCTCGGTCGGGCTGAACGTGCTGGAAGCGCAGGCGGGCCCGCAAAGTTATGTGCAGCTTGCCGAGTTTGCGCAGATTCTCAAAGCGCGCTGGCATTTGGATTCGTTCGGGGCCAGGACCGAAGAGCTGCTGCGCAACGCCCTGCACGTGCTGGCGGACAACGATCTCACGCTGCTGGAGATCTTGCCGCTGCTCACCCACGCCGCCTTCCGGGCAGCGTGCCTCCACCGAGTGCAGAACGGCGAAGTCTCGAATTACTTCCGCACCCGCTTTGACACCCGCAGCGAAGCCATGCAGGGAGTCTACCGCGACGCCATCTTAAACAAGATCTCGGGCTTTACCACGGACCAGCGCTTCCGGCACATCCTGGGCCAACAGCACTCGACGTTTTCCCTGCTGGAGGCCATGGACCGGGGCCGGTGGGTGATCCTCAACCTCGACAAGGGGCGGCTCGGCGAAGAGGCCTCGACCCTCGGCAGCCTGCTTTTGACCAAACTCAAGAACGCCCTATTTGCCCGCACGCGGCGGCAGTTGTTCACCCTGTACTGCGATGAGATCCAAAACCTGGTTGCCTATGATGCCGGCCTGGATACGCTCCTTTCCGAAGCCCGCAAGTTCGGCATCTGTGTTGTCTCCGCCAACCAGTTTCTGGAGCAGTATCCGGCGCAGATGCGTGCCGCCGTCATGGCCGTCGGCACGCACGTGTTCTTTCAGCTTTCCAGCATCGACGCCGACAAGATGGCCAACTCGCTCGACGGCGGCAAGCGCCTCGCAGAGCTGCTGAAGAACCTCCCCAAGCGGCACATGGTCATCAAGAGCGGCAGTCACCGCCCCCAGGAAGTGCTGGTGCCCAATGTCGCTGACCCCGGCGGTGACTATGCCGACCTGTACAACCGCTGTCGGGCGCGCTGGGCCAGACGGCGGACCGACATCGAAGCCGAGATCCGCCAGCGCCAGCAACAGGCCAACCGCCGAACCGAGGAGGTGCTCAATGACTGGGAATAGGCAGCGAGGAATCATCCTGCAGGATCGTGACCGCCGCCTGCTGTCCGAACTGGCCGTCATGCGCGTCATTGATCGCGAGACGACCAAGCTGGTGGCAGGATTCGGCTCCACTACCCAGGTCAACATGCGGCTGTTGGAACTGACCCGGGCGGGCCTCCTGCGCCGGTTCTTCATCGGAAGCATCGCTGCGGGCCGCAAGGCCGTTTACACCCTCTCGCCTAAAGGCGGCGAGCTTGTGGCAGCCAGACTCGGCGGCATCAGCCGCCCCGCTGGCAGGCTCGTTATCGGCGATGCCTTTGTCGAGCACCAGACCGGCATCAATGAAGTCTACGTCACCGTGAAGCACCGCCCCGCTCCACAGGCTGGCGTCCGCTTGCGCCGCTGGGTCACCTTCCGCCAGTCCATCTCCGAGGCCGTCAAATTGACACCGGATGGCTACTTCGAGATTTCCGCAGGCGACTCCATTCGCGCCATGTTCCTGGAGGTGGACCTGGGTACCGAGGCGCTGAAGGTCTGGCAGCAAAAGACCGCCTCTTACCTTCAGCTTGCCGTTTCGGGCGAGTTCACCCAACGCTTCGGACAGCCGCAGTTCCGGGTACTCGTGGTGGCGAGCTCGGAAAAGCGCCTGGCCAACATCCGCGCGACCGTGGCCAAGTCCACGGACAAGATCTTCTGGTTCACGACCTTTGAAATTATTCACCGCGACGGCTTCTGGTCGCCGGTCTGGCTCCGGCCGACCGGCGGCCAGAGGCTCTCGCTCCTGTGAGATTCCTTATGCGCTACTGCAACCAATGCCATCGCATCACGCCGGGCGAGCCGCTGTTCTGCAACTTCTGTGGGCGCTCCTACAATCTCAAGCTCTGCCCGCACCGGCACCCCAATCCACGCAACGCCGAGATCTGCAGTCAGTGCGGCTCCCGCGACCTCTCCATGCCGCACCCACGGGTTCCGCTGTGGCTGGCTCCGCTGGTACTGCTTCTGTCGGTGCTGCCCGCCTTGGTGCTGATAGGCGTCACGCTGCTGTTCCTAATCGGCTTAGTCAACGCTCTGTCTAGCAGCCCCCAACTTCTGTTTCAGTTCATGCTCGTCGGCCCAATGCTGGCCTTTGTCTGGTACCTCTATATGCATTTGCCCAGATTCCTGCGGCGATTCCTTACCCGCTTGTTCAGCCGTTCCCAGCGAGACGATCATGGCCACTAGCCTTCCGAATTCCGAAATCAAAAGACGGCGCCATACCGAACCGAAGGCCGGAGTACCCAAGGCGCGCAAGCCCGCGCGTTTACGGGCTTTTCTGGCCCCAGGGGGCGGGCAATGCTGCCCGCCCCATTGCCCGCCCCAACGTGGGCCAATTGTGCGCGAACGGGGGCCATTTGTACGGCCGCCCCAGCCTCCCTTCGGCCCGCCGGCGTCAGCGCTCGGCCAGCCCCTTGGCATCGAACAGGCCGCCGAACTCATCGGCTGCTCGCCCTGGACCGTACGGCAGACCCTCATCCCAAGAGGGCTCCCGCACCTCCGGTTCAGGGCCAGCGGCAGATTGATCTTCTACCGGGATCAGCTCATCCGCTGGATCGAAAACCAACAGCAAGGAGGAAAGACTACGTGAGCCTGTTTAAGCGTGGCAGCGTCTGGTGGTCATACTTCTACGAAGACGGCATCCGGCATCAGTCTTCCACCGGGACTTCCAACCGCAGGCAGGCCGAGACCATCGAAGCCAAGCTCAAAGAGGAAGTCACCAACCAGCGCTTCCAGATCGTCAAGGCCGATCCAACGATGACTTTCGGCGATCTCGCCGCCCGTTTCCTCGCCAGCGGCTCTGTCCGCCCGCACCACGTCTATCACCTCAAGTTCCTGCTGCCGTTCTTCGCGGACACTGCCGTGCTCAGGGTCACCAAATCCCTGGCCGACGAGTTCCGCCGCCGGCGGCAAGCTGGCAAGTCCACCAAGGACGCCACCATCAACCGGGACTTGAGCGTGCTGCGGCACATCCTGTACTGGGGTGTGGATGAGCAACTGCTCTTGGCCAATCCGCTCGCCCGCCTCAAGATGGCCCGCGAGCGGCGCATCCGCCGCCAGGTGTTGAGCGTGGCCGAGGAGATATCGCTCCTGGCCGCGGCCAAAGACCACCTGCGCGCCATGATCATCGCCGCTCTGGACACCGGCATGCGGCGCGGCGAAATCACCAGCCAGCGGTGGGAGGACATCGACTTCTCCCGCAAGCTGCTGTTCGTCACTCGCTCGAAGACTCCGGAAGGAGAATCCCGCGAGATTCCGTTGACCGAGCGGCTGTATGAGCACCTGCTCGAAAACCGCAAAGATACGGGTCTCGTCATCAATTTCCACAATCGCCCGGTCCGCATCGTGAAGCGCACGTGGAAGACCGCGCTCAAGAACGCCGGTCTCCGCCATATCCGTTTCCACGATCTTCGCCACACCTTCAACACTCGCCTGATGGAAGCGGGCGTCCTGCAGGAAATCCGCATGGCGCTCATGGGCCATTCCTCGGGCTCGAAAGTGCACTCGACCTACACCCACATCGAGCTTCCGGCAAAGCGCATCGCCATCCGGAAGCTGCAGGAGTGGGTCCACCAGCAACAGGAGGAACTCAACAAGGAGCATGACAATGCCAGCACCGAAACCGACCGATCCGAAACCGGCCCCGGCCCCAAAGCCGGAAGGCCGCAAACCGTGGAAGAAGAAGACGCCCGTTGAGGTGGTCTTGGAACAAGCCGACAAGCTCAAGGCTGAGATTGCCGAGATGGAAGAGGAGCTGAAGGCCAAACGACGGCAGCTTCAGAAGTTCGAAGAAGCCAAGAAGCTGTTCGAAGGGATGTAGCGCCATGCAGCTTCTGACCGATGAACTCCGCAGCCGCCTGCCGCCCATCCATGGCCAGGAGGCGGAAGCTGACCCGGTGGTGTTCGCCAGATTCTCCGTGCCCGGCATGGATCTGGCCTGGTATCCGATCGAAGGAGAGCCGCAAGGCGAGGATTTCTTGTTCTTCGGTTGGATTTCCGGGAGCAGGAATGAATTCGACTTTTTCCTGCTCTCCGAACTGGAAGCCTTCCGCGGCCTGCTCGCAGTGCAGCGGGTGGAGCGCGATCCTGCTTTCACCGAAGGCAGGCTCACTGATGTCGTTCCCGCGCCCGACTCATGACGGCGCAGGCAACGCAGAGACCAAGAAAGTTCTTGGTCTCTTTTCTTGGGCGCGGCTCGCTCGGAGGGCCACGCAGGCAATGGATGTAGGGGGAGAAGACCCGCCTCCCAAACCAAAGAGGAGCAATCGAAACGTATGAAGAAACTCTCTGTAGTTGTGGCCGGCACCGGCCAGATCCGCGACGTGGAGATCCAGCCCGGCACCACGGCCGGCGACATCCTCCACCAAATCAATCTCCCGGACTACCTGCTGTCCAAGGGTCCGAACGAGCCTTTCTTCGCCGCCGCCGAGTCGGTCTACGACAAGGTCAAGGACGGCGAGAAGATCTTCGCCTCGACCAAAGCCGAAGTCGGAGAGACGCTGCTGTGCGCGTAAGAGACCTCGGCATCCGGCCTGCCCCCGCTTCCATCCGCGAGCTGCTTTTGCGGGTGGTGCGGGGGCACGCCCCCGCAATTCCGGTCCAGCGTCGCCAGATTCCCTACTGGCAGGAGCGCGGCTGGACCCAGACGGGCAACCGGTATACCGGCGCCTACCAGACCCCGTACGCGGCTTTCCAGGGCTGGATTGAGCAGCACCGCTCCGGGCAGATCGACTTTTTTCTTTACCTTCCCTCGGACGAAATCCGCCGCCACAGCCATTGGACCTGTTTCCAGCACCGCGGCAATGACTGGTACCTGATCCACATGGGCAAGGAGCCAAGGGACGTCGGTTCGGGAATCATGACCATCGAACGCTTAATCACGGAGGCTTACGAACAATGAAAACGATTCACCTGGAAGAGAAGAGAACGGCGCTGGTTGCGCGGCGCGAGAAGCTGATTGGCCGCTTCAATGAGGCTGCCCGCGCCCGCAAGAGCACCCGGCGCATGTGCACGGAGATCCGGCGGACCAACGAGTTCCTGGAAAGCCTGGAGCGGATCGAAGCGGAAAACACCGGCAGGCCCAACACCGGCCCGCGCCGCTACGCGGTCAGCTCCCTGTTCTTGCATGAGAGCTTCAAGAAGCTGACGGCAGACAAGGACGAGCAGTTCTTCTTCATCACCGGCTCGGAGGTCGAAGGCGTGCTGGTCCTGGATCAATGGGCCGAGTTCGCGCACCAGCGGCGCAGCCCCATGGGCGTGGTGGCGGATGTGCCCTCCACGCACAACCTGCTTATCAAGCTCGAACAGTACGGCCACAAGTTCTTGGCCCACTTCCATAGCCACCCCGGTAACGGCGCCGACGCCACCTGCCCCTCCGGCATCGACGAGGGGTTCCAGAGGCGGCTGGAGAGTGCCGGTCACGTGGCGGTGATGGCCATCTTCAGCCGCGACGGGTTCATCCGCTTCGTGCGGTTGGATCAGAACCTGGCCATCGAAATCTACGGGGAAGGAGTGGAGAATCATGCACCCGGCATCTACCGTCTCACAAACCGCGCTTAGGTTGCGCGGTAAGGCCATTGCTGGAGCCGAAGACCGCCAACAGAAGATCCCCGGCTTTGATCAGGCGGTCTTCTCCAAAAGCGGCGTGCTGTGCATTGGCGCGGGCGGCATCATTTCGCAGATCGCGCCCACGCTGGTACGGAAGGGCGTCGGCTGCATCGCGCTCCTGGACGATGACGTTGTTGAGGCAAGCAACCTCAACCGCCAGCGCTTCTATGAAAAGGACCTCGGCAAGAACAAGGCCTTTGCGCTTGCCGAGAACCTCCAGCGTGAATGCATTGCCGAAACCGAGATCCGCGGCCTTCCGTTCCGGCTGCAGGAGGCGGTCGCCCGCGGCTTCGACCTTTCTTGTGATGTCGCGGTCTGCGGCGTGGATAACAATCCGGCCCGCGTATTTGCCAGTCGGCACTTCCGCGCCGCCGGCATCCCGGTGGTGTTCACCGCTGTCAGCGCCAACGGCGACCACGGCTATGTGTTTGTGCAAGACAGCGAGGGGCCGTGTATTGCCTGCCTGTTTCCGGACATGATCAACGATGACCGCTACCCGTGTCCGGGCGCTCCGGCCATCGCCGACATTCTGCAGGCGGTCGGGGCATTGGCCGGCTACGCCATCGACACGTTGCTAATGACGCGCCCGCGCGCTTGGAACTACCGCCGCATGGGTTTGGCCGAAGGCGACTTCGACTGCGCCATTCGAGTGGAACCTCGAGAGGGCTGCCAGCTCTGTATGCGCGCCTCCAAGGTTGTGCCCATCACCCAGGGAACACGTCGCAGTCTCATCTCCGACTCGGCGCAGAAAGGCAGGCTTTGACCTTGCATAGCACACTTCCGATCAACGAGGTCATCCATGGCGACGCCCGAGAGGTCCTACGGGAGTTCCCTGGTCAAAGCGTGGACATGATTATCACCTCGCCTCCGTATTGGGCGCTGCGCGACTACGGGGTGGAGGGACAAATCGGCAGTGAACACCAGTTCGGCGATTACATCTCCGCCCTGGTTGGAGTTTTTGTGGAAGCACAGCGGGTTCTGAAGGATCACGGAAGCTGCTGGGTCAACCTGGGAGATACCTACGGCACCGGCAGCGGTGCCGGCCTGCGCGAGGGAAAGCAGGCCACGAATCGCGGCACCCAGTCAAACCTTGGCTGGCAGGAGAAGGGCAAGGCCGGGGTGCCGGGGCTGGAGAAAAGCCTGCTGCAAATCCCTTCTCGCTTCGCCATTGAAATGATCCGCTGCGGCTGGATACTGCGCAACGAGATCATCTGGCGCAAGCCCAACTGCATGCCGTCCTCGGCCAAGGACCGCTTCACCGTGGACTATGAAAAGCTATTCTTCTTCGTCAAGAGGCCGCATTACTATTTCGAGCAGCAACTGGAGCCCCTGGCTCCCAATTCGGATGTGGCCTACCGGGCCAGACTGCGCCAGGGCCGGGCGTATCACAGCAAGCAGCCTTACCGGCTCAACTTCCCGGCATCATTTAATAACCTGCACGGCCGCAACAGGCGCTGCGTCTGGTCCATCCCCACCCAGCCGTTCTCTGGCGCGCACTTCGCGGTCTATCCGGCGGCACTGATTGAGACTCCCGTCCAGGCTGCTTGCCCCGAAGGGGGCGTGGTTCTCGATCCGTTCCTGGGCAGCGGCACCACGGGCTTGGTGGCGCTGAAGTACGGGCGGCGGTTCATTGGCATTGACCTGAACGCCGAGTACGTAGCGTTGGCCAGGGAAAGAATCAGCCCCTTGCTGGGTCAGGAGAGGCTGGCTGCCTAGCGGATGTCCCCAAGATCCAAGCCGACGCGTTTGCCTGTCGAGCAGATTGCGGTGGGCCAGCGCTATCGCAAGGATTTGGGCGATTTGCGGTCCCTGGCGGCCAGCATTGAGGAGGTCGGCCTGCTTCACCCGATTGTGGTCACGCCCCAGGGCCGGCTGATCGCGGGGCAGCGGCGGCTCAAGGCCTGCGTGCTGTTAGGCTGGGCCGAGGTGCCGGTCACCGTGGTTGACCTGCTGCAGGCCGCCCGCGGCGAGGCGCACGAGAACTTCGTGCGCAAGGACTTACTGCCCAGCGAGATGGTGGCGCTGAAGCGCGCCATCGAACCGTTGGAACGGCGCGAGGCACGGCAGCGCCAAGGAACCAAGACGGACCTCTGTCATCCCGCCACAGTGGCGGAAGGACAGGGGGACGCCCGCGACAAGATCGCCCGCTACCTGGGCGTCGGGCGCACGACCATCGAGCGGGCAGAAGCCGTGGTTGAGGCGGCCGAGGAAGAACCGGAAGAGTACGGCCACTTGCTTGAGCAGATGGATCGCAGCGGCAAGGTGGCCGGCGCCTACCGCAGGCTTACGGTCCTCAGGCAGGCTAAGGGGCTTGAGGCTGCGGCTCCAGAACTGCCGACCGGCCCTTTCCAGGTGATTGTCGCCGATCCGCCCTGGCAGTATGACAGCGGCAACTCGCTGCCCTACCCCACGATGCCCCTCGAAGACATCAAGGCCATGCCGGTGCGGGAGATTGCCGACGAAAACGCCATCCTGTGGTTGTGGACCACCAACGCCCACCTACCGGTCGCTTTCGATGTGGTAACGGCCTGGGGCTTCGAGTACAAAACAGTGCTCACGTGGGTGAAGGACCGGATGGGCACCGGCGAGTGGCTGCGTGGGCAGACAGAGCATTGCCTCCTGGGAGCGCGTGGCAAGCCGGTTTTTCTGCATGGCAGCGATGGTACCGTTTTGGAAGCGGCACGACGGGAACACTCGCGCAAGCCCGAGGAGTTCTATGCCCTGGTTGAAAAGGTCTGCCCCGGCAGCCGCGTGGAGCTGTTTGCTCGGCAGCAGCGCTATGGCTGGCGTGCGTTCGGCAACGATACCAGGCTATACTCAGGCGCGTCCAGCTCTGGTGCTAGCGCCAATCGGGAGCGAGTAGCGCCCGTTTCCGCGAGTAAGTTTCAAGTCTCCTGTTCTTCCCCCGGCTCCAAAACTCAGCAACACCTTTCCAGACATCAAAGTCCGTAACCCGCACATCGCAAATGGCTTCACTCACGTGCTGCACGAATAAAGCATGTCGCATCATATAGCACTTGTTATATTTTCCTTGCAAACTAATATAAAAGAGAGTTTAACGGTAGCTATGACCGGGCAGGAGATTAGACGCCTGAGGAAGGCGATGGGGCTCACCCAGCAGGAACCGGCAGAGCCGATCTGGCGACCGATGACCATCCGCGCGCCCCGCCAACACAGAACCCAACGAGGAACGAAGAAAAGAAGAACTCGCGAGTGCTCATCAACATTCGGCCACCCAAGTGAGACATTTCCGAACTTTTTCCGGTATATATCTACCGTGGGTCGGTTCGCCGGCCCTCATCCGGTCACCACCGTGCCGGCCGGTTCATGGCCCAACACCATGGGGTTGACGTTCGGGTACTCGCCGACGCCACCCTCGGAGTATGCGTGAAGGTCGGAGCCGCATATCCCGACAGCCTGCACTCTCACCTGCACCTCGCCGGGGCCGGGGTCCCACACCCCTGGCTGACCACGCGAAACTGGTGTGGGGCCGTCAATTCGGCCACCTGCATCCGTTTCTGGTGTTCCGTCATGTTGAATCGTCCTGGAAGACATTCTCCTGAGTCGACGTGCTTAAGGATAAACAGACACAACCGTCCGATTCAAGGCATTGTCCAGCAACTCTGAACGTCCATGCCGAAAACTTGCCGGAGGCCCTGCCATGGCGAGCCGCATGAAAAGCTCGGGGGACAAATGAAGCGTTCCATATAACTAAACTGCATTGACAGGGGAAGGGTCGTATTGTATAATCGAGTGATTGGCTGTTCAGTCTGGCCGAACGACAACCTGACAAGGGAAAGGTAGGATCACATGAATATTAGGCAATGCGGCATTATGATTCTGGCTCTCTGTTCAATGGCCTCCCTCTTTGGCCAAGTCAATAAGAGCAGTCTGACAGGAATCGTTCGGGACTCCTCCGGAGCCCCGGTGGCAGGCGTCACATTGAAGTGCGTGCATACCGGCAGCGGCGCGGTCCGGCAGCAGACCAGCGATTATACCGGGCTGTATCGCTTTACCCTTCTCGATTTCGGACTCTACCGGCTCGATGTCGAGCACGCGGGGTTCAAGAAATTCGTCCGCACCGGCATACAGTTGGAAACCGGCCAAACGACCACGGTGGATGTGACGCTTGAGATCGGCGAGATGGCGGAGTCGGTCACCGTCACGGCCGAAAGCCCGCTTCTGCGCACCGAAACGGGCGCGCTGGGCACCACCGCAAACATGCAGACCATCAACGAGGTGCCGCTTATCGGACGAAATCCATACGTCTTTCTGGAGCTTTCTCCCGGCATCCAGTATACTGGCGTGCCCAGCGCGATAACCCCGATGGATAATGCCGGGCCATCGGATTTTGCAGCCAGTGGATCGAGATCACGGTCCGAGTTCCTGCTCGACGGCATTCCCAACATGCGGCCCGACCAAGACCTCGTCAGCTTTAGTCCGTCGCCGGATGCGGTGGAAGAGATGCGCCTGCAAACCAACTCGTATGATGCCGAGTACGGGCACTCCGGTGCTGCATTCGTCAACGTATCCCTGAAGTCGGGCACCAATACTTTGCACGGCGGCGTCTACTGGTATCTGCGCAACTACGACCTCAACGCCAACAACTTCTTCAACAACCGCAGCGGCCAGCCCAGGAACAAAAACAAGCAGAACACATACGGCTTTACTCTCGGCGGCCCCGTGACCATTCCCAAGTTTTACAGCGGACGGGACCGGACTCACTTCTTCAGCGATTTCGAGGGACTCCAGTCCCGCGGGGAGTCGTTGGTCCAATCCGTCGTGCCTACCGTATTGGAGCGAGCCGGGGACTTCTCGCGTACCGTGGACCGTTCCGGTCGCGCATTCATGATTTACGATCCGCAAACCACTCGGCCCGCTGGTGGAGGCTTTGTGCGCGATCCTTTCCCGAATAACATGATCCCGCTCAGCCGGCAGGATCCGGTCGCCAGGAACGCCATCCAGTTTTATCCGATTCCCACCCGCGACAAGACTCCCGATGTGCAACAGAATTTCGTGAACCCGCGGTCCACCTCAACCAGATGGGGCAGCACTATCAACCGCGTGGATCATCAACTGTCTGCCAATCATCACTTGTTCTTCCGCTTCGGCTGGAACCATCGGACCGGCAAAGCGGGACCCTTTTTCGGCGAGTGCTGCCGCGTGGCGGGGGATCCGACCAGCGGCGAGGATGCCTTCTACCGCGGCAATATCACCGGGGCTGCGAGCTACACCTGGATCCGGAGCAATCGCACGGTGGTCGACTTTCGCATGGGCTACACGCGATATTTCGAAATCAATGCCATGTATGGCGAGGGATTCGACCTTTCCAAGCTGGGATTTCCGCCAAGCTTCACGCGCGCAGTTTTAGCTCCGACCTTCCCGCGCTTTGAAAACAGCGGCGACGTGGAGACCTTGGGCGCCCAGCGGATGAACTGGAGGATTTTCACCAACGCATACAACCCCGCGGTCAACGTGCACACCACGCTGGGACGGCACGCCCTCAAATACGGGTTCCGCTACCAAGTCGAGCAGTCGAACGAGATCCGGCCGCTCCGTTCAGGCGGGTCGTTCACGTTTAATCGTCTCCTTACCCAGGGCCCCGACCCAACCAAGACAGCCACCAACAGCGGTCATGATGTGGCTTCGCTCCTGCTCGGCACCGCGAGCGCCGGTTTCGTGGACCTTGGCGCTAACAAGTCTTTGGAGAACACTTACTCGGCCTTCTATCTTCAGGACGACTGGAAAGCCACAGACCGGCTGTCGCTGAACCTGGGCCTCCGTTTCGAGCATGAATGGCCGATCACCGAGCGTTACAATCGTGGCAATGCCGGATTCGATTTCGGTGTGGCGAACCCGATCGCATCTCAGGCACAGGCTAACTATCTCCGGAACCCCATTCCCGAACTATCGCAGATATCGGTGAAAGGGGGGCTTCGGTTTCTGAACTCGGAGGGGGCGCCCAGAGGCAACCTGGAGATGCCCGCGCTACTGTATGGGCCACGGTTCGGCTATGCCTATCGGCTCAACAACTGGATCGTGTGGCGCGGCGGCTACGGGCTCTTCTATATTCCCAATAGCCTGGGATACAACGGGAGCAGTTTCTCGCAGACCGGTTTCAGTATGAGCACCAATATGGTGACCTCACTGGACAACAATTTAACGCCATTTAACCGGCTCTCGGATCCGTTTCCCAACGGCCTGGTACAGCCGCTGGGCTCGGCGGGCGGCCTCCTGACCGCACTTGGCCAAACGCTCACTGGCGCTAGCACGACTGCTGGCAAGGTGCCGAAGTACCTTCAAGGTATGAGCGAACAGTTTTCGATGGGCTTCCAGTTCATCCTGCCCGGACAAATCTCGGTAGAGCCGACTTATGCCGGCAACGTATCCCAGCGGCTTTCCATGAGTCGCAATGTGGACCAATACCCCAATGATTTTCTGGCGTTGACAACTCGCCTCAATGCCAAGGTGTCCAATCCGTTTTACGGAGTTATCACGGACATTACCAGTTCGCTGAGCCAGCCTACAACCACGGTATCGCAGTTACTGAGACCTTACCCGGAATTCCTAGGCATGACTCAATTAGCGCTGCCTTACGGGCGGTCTCACGAGGACTCCATGCAGTTGTTAATCACCAAGCGGATGGCGCACGGACTGTACTTCGGCGCAGCCTACACGATTTCCAAATTCATGGAGGGCACATCGTACTTGAACGCGAACGATCCCAAACCGGAGCGCGTCATTTCCGGCTCGGACCGTCCGCAGCGATTGGTGCTGCATGGCATTTACGCGTTGCCGTTTGGTGCGGGCAAGCGGTTTTTCAGTTCCACGCCGGTGGTCAGGAATCTGGTGGGCGGCTGGCAGTTCAACTGGGTGGTGACTTTCCAATCTATGGAGGCGCTGGCCTTTACCGGAGCGCAACGCGTGCTTCGTTCCGACAAGAACCCACATAGTCTGGACCAGTGGTTCGATGTGACGCAGTTCGTTCCCCAGCCGCCGTTCACACTTACGACACTATCGAGCCGCCTGGCCGACCTGCGGGGGCCGGGTATTAAGAAGTGGGACTTGACGGCCATGAAGCACATTCGCATAACCGAGCGGGTCGAAATGCGACTGCTCGGGGAATTCTATAATGCCTGGAACACGACCTTGTTCAATTCGCCGAACACGACGGTGACGAGTGCCAGTTTCGGCCGCATTACGAGTACGCGTCTCGGCCCACGCGAGATCCAGTTATCTTCCCGGATTGCCTGGTAGGCGCGAGACGGATTTTCAGGAGGCAAATACGCTATGAAACCGTCATTCATGGCTCTTATGTGTGTGGCATTGGCCGCGATGGGGGCGGAACCTTCGGCTTCTGTGTGCAATGTAATGAAGTTTGGCGCGCGAGCCGATGGCCGCACGAACGATGCCGAAGCCATTCAGAAGGCGATCGATGCCTGCGCACAATCCGGCGGCGGAGTCGTTTACCTGCCCGCCGGAAATTTTCTGAGCGGCACCATCGTGCTCAAGAGCAACATCACCCTGCGGCTCTCACCCGGCGCGACGCTGTGGGGCAGCCGGACCATGGCGGACTACAGCCCACCTCACCTCATTTACGCTAAAGAGGCCAGAAACGTCGCCATCGAGGGCGGAGGCGTCATCAACGGTAACGGTGAGGCATTTTGGGACGAACAAATGCGGCCGACCAAGCCGCGGCCGGTCCCGCTGATCTATTTTTTCAGATGCCGTGATGTCCGCGTACAGGACGTGAATATCCGGAACGCTCCCGGCCCCACCCTTACGCCGCGAGAGTGCGACACCGTGAAGATCCGCGGCGTGTCGATCGTAAACAACTTGCGCGGCTGGAACACCGATGGCATCATTCCGGATTCGTCGCGCAACGTGCAAATTTCGGACTGTTACATCGAAGCGGGCGACGATTGCATCGTCATCAAAGCGACCAACCGGGAGTCGCCGGGCGGCAAGGCGCCACCCAGCGAGAATATCACGGTGAGCAACTGCATACTGACGACAACGTGTAATAACCTGAAGCTAGGTACTGAGACCTTGGGCGACTTCAAGAATATTGCCTTCACCAACTGCACGATCTTCCGGCACCCCGCCAGTTCGCGTCCGGCTTTTTCGGGGGTGGCGATCGAGATGGTGGACGGCTCGACGCTGGATGGGGTAGTCGTATCTAACATCACTATGCGAGATGTGGGCACTCCCATTTTCATCCGGCTCGGCAACCGCGGGCGCGGAATGAAGGTGCCGGTTCCTGGTGTATTGCAGAACGTCTCCATTTCGAACATCGTAGCTACCGGCTCCATCATCGCGAGTTCGATCACCGGGCTGCTGGGCCATCCTGTCAGAAACGTAAGTCTCTCGGACATCAATATCCTAATGTACGGCGGCGAACGCGAAGTGAGGGGACTCGATGTTCCCGAACTCCCCAGCCAGTATCCCGAAGCGAAGATGTTCGGCATTCTGCCGTCCTACGGCCTATACGGAAGGCATGTGGAAGGGCTAACGCTGAGGAACGTCCGGCTCGGGTGGTTTCAGGAAGACGTCCGGCCCGCCATGATCCTCGATGATGCTCGAGACGTCGATCTGGACGGCTTTAAAACCAGCACGGTCGCTGGCAACCAGCCGGTGGTGTGGTTAAATGACGTGGTACGCGCCAGCGTTCGTGGATGCCTCACTGCCGCGCCGGTAGAACAGCTTGTGCGGACGACCGGAAAGACATCCGCCATCTCGAGGCAGTAATAATTCTAGTCCTGTGCTTTGCCATTATTCCGTCCGTCTATAACAGGTTGACTCGGAACAGGATGAGGACGAACAATCGGGATACATACTAGTCTTCTTTTTGTCCGTCTTTCGATTCGTTCGACTCCTGATGAGCGGTCACCATGCCGTTGCTATCGAGAATGCCGCTCTCCGGCTGCAGCTCGCAGCCTTCCGCCGGAAGCGCAAACGACCGGTTCTGACGACTTTCGATCGACTGTTCTGGGTTGGTTTGTCCCGAGTTTGGCACGGCTGGCGTGGCCCGCTGCTCTACGTCCAGCCGGACACGGTCGTACGGTGGCAGCGCGAACGGTGCCGCAGATTCTGGGCCCGGCTGTCCCAACCGCGGCGCCGTAGCCGAGGCCGGCCTGCCACCACTGCCGAGATTCGCCGGTTGATTGTGAGCTTTCGGTAAGTCTGCATGACTCCGGCTGTCGTAGTTGGTAACGTCGGTCTTACGCCCGGCAGGGGCGGGGGGGACCGGCTATGGCCACCGAAGCACCACTTGAGATTCCAGTCGGCATGCGGAGGGTCTGCCGACGTTTCGAGCGTTGGCGAAAGGGACACAAGGCCCGCTTGCCGATTCCAGAGGCGTTATGGGCTGCAGCCGCGGAAGTGGCTCGGGGTCACGGGATCTTTCGCACCGCCAAGGTTTTGCGCCTGGAGTACGGCAAGCTCAAGCGGATGGTGGAATCCTCCCCTCCAGACGCACCATCACGGACGGCAACGTTTTTGGAGCTGGTGCCGCCTCAGGCAATCAGTCTTTCGGAATGCCTGATCGAGTTGGAAGGTCCGCGCGGGAACATGCGCATCCAGTGGAAATCGAGCACGGCGCCTGACCTTGCCGGACTGAGCCGGGTGTTGTGGGAGTCGGTGTGATCGAGATCACGCCGCAGATGCGTATCCTGGTGGCGATCGAAGCTGTCGACGGAAGGAAAGGCATAGACTCCCTCGCCCGGTTATGCCAGGACAAACTGCAGGCAGATCCCTTCTCGGGATGCCTGTTTGTGTTCCGCAGCCGGCGGGGAACGTCGATCCGCATCCTGGTTTATGACGGTCAGGGGTTCTGTCTGGCGCAGAAACGGCTGTCGAAGGGGCGATTCATGTGGTGGCCGAGCGGAAAGGAGCCTTCCCGGGTGCTCCAGGCGCATCAGGCGCAGTTGCTGTTGGCGGCGGGTAACCCGGAGACCGAAGCGGCGCCAGTGTAGCGGAAAGTGAGTTGAAAACAGTGGAAACAAAATGCTTGCGGGTGCGCGACATGAAAGTGGAAGATCAGGCGGCGCGTGATCGTGCCTCCCAGTAGTCTACGAAGCGGTTGTTCCGCCAGCAGCAGCGAAGGGCAATGATGGCATTGGCGCCGCGGACGGTCCAGAACATTCCAGAACGTTTGAGCCGCGAGGCGATCACGGTTTTGCAGCCTGCTTCGATGACTCCGGAGCCAACAAAGAGCCCCTGTTTGCGGAAGGCCGGATAGCGCATCCGATCGGCATTGCGTGCGAAGTATTCGGCTTCGTTGTTTGCGATTCGGATGAGTTCTTGGCTGCGCGGGGAAAGTTCGTGCAAGGTCTTGACGAGAGATTCGACCTTGCCTTGGTCGAGTTGACGAAGCGTCCGAGCCAGCCATGGTTTGCGAACCCGCTCGTCGTCGGCGAAGGGTTTGGCGGAGAGTTCCCAGAGGTGCTCGCGGGCGTGGTACAGATCTACAATTTGAATGGCTCCGGGAAAGTGTTGGTCAGCCAGATTCCAGATCCAGACAGCGCCATCGCCAATCACCACTTTCTGCTTGGCCCGGCTCCAGCCGCGCCGCCAAGCCTCCGTGTACAGGTGCAGACCGAAGTTTTCGGCCGTCTCAATAGCGGCCGTGTAGGTGGTCGAGTCCTCATCGCGAACGGGCCGCCCTTGCTGATCGGTGGTGGTCTGGGTAAAGACGCAGCCGAGCTTCACTTCGCGTGTGTGCGCCGGCTCCCCTTCGATTTTGCCGGCACGTCCTTCGGTTTCGGCGGCGATCACAGGGATGCCGGTGCCGTCCATTTCCAGGTAGAAGATCGGCACGGCAGCGGTGCAAACCTCCGGCAGTTCCAGTTGTTTGGCGCGGCGGATTTCGACCTGCTCCCGCATGACGATGTCCGAGCCAATGGCTTCGCTGTGGCGCTCCACGGCCTTGGCCGTGACCTCCAGGCCGGCCAGCCACTCCAGTTGCTGGCGACCATGATCGAAACTGGCCTCGCTGCCTACCAGGGCCATCATCCGCCGCACGCCGGGCGAACACTCGGTACCCTCCACATCCAGTTCCCGATCGCGCGGACTCTGCCCCTGCTGGCAGTGCGGGCAAACATAATAGGGCCGCTCGAACTCGACCAACCCCAGTGCGGTGAGGAAGCGCTTGGGTCGTTGGTCGTGATAGTGTGCCTGGGCGCCACAGTCACAGGGAACGCGAGCGGGGTAGTGCTCCCCGCTCGCCAGCAGGCAGCTTAACGCGGAGGCTCCCGCTCGATGCAAGGTGGCGCGGGTGGCCATTTCCAAGGACTCCAATTCCAGGCCGTTACCCTTGCGTCGCGCAGCGAAGACTACTGGGAGAAGGGTCTGGACCTCCCGCGCGACCTCCTGATGAACGACAGCAGCCGTTTTTTTTCCGCCTCGGTCCAGCCCGTGTCATCGGGCTCTACCGTGCGTTGACGGCAGATCTGCTCGTTGAGGGAGACTATTTCGGCGCTGAGCGCTTGGAACCGATGAAACTCGGCCACCTCGTGAGCGGCTTTGCGAAACGCGGCCGGGGTGGCGAACGACTCTGCCACACTCTTGCCCTTCACTTTGCGAGTGAGGCGGAACTGAGGATGCCCCGCTTCGCCGGGGCGCGCGCAGTGGCAAGTAGGCTTTCCGCAACGGCGTGGGACCGCAGAGACGGCACCGGGCCGAAGATCACCGAGCGTGAGAAACTGCTGCAAAACCCTGGTTCGTTCGGTTTCCAGGGCGGCCAGAGACTGAGACACAAGTCACCTCCTAATCTGAGTATATACATATACTCAGATTAGGAGCAATTTCGGCCCGACCTGTAGACCGCCCATTTTGGGGTCGCACACCCGCACTCCCTTTTTGAGTTGACGGCCTGCGCTCCACTTCGTACAATCAAGCGAAGGGTTCTGGATCAACGTTCAGTACAACTGTACACGAATAACCAGTCCGGATCGCCAGAAAGGAGCCGCCATCTAATGCCAACGTTAGCCAAGATCATGGGCCTGGTATCAATCCCGACCGTTACTCCGTTTTATCCCGGCACTGAGGACGTGAACTTTGATGCGATGGAGCAGTTGATCGACTTCGCCATCCGAAACAAGTTCGCCGATTCGATCATCCTTACCGGAACGACCGCGGAGTTTCACGCGTTAAGCGATGATGAGCGGATCCAGATCTGGAAAGTGGCGAAGCAGGCAATTGCGGACCGGGTGCCGATGGTCGCCGGCACGGGCGCAGCGAGCACCCGGGCAGCTCTGCGCTTGTGCGCGGAAGCGGAGAAGTTGGGTGTTGATGCCATCATGGTAGTCGCGCCCTTCTACTCTAAACCCACACAGGCAGGGATTGAAAACCATTATCGGCGAATTGCGTCTGCGGTCACCACGCCGATATTGCTGTACAACATCCCGCTGTTCACCGGAGTGAACATCGATCCAGACACCTTCGTGCGACTTACAAGTCTTCCGAACGTGAAGGGCATCAAGGAAGAAGCCGGCATCGCTCCGACGCAGGCTACCCGATTCGCGATGCTCGCACCGTCGGACTTCGACATTTACTGCGGCGACGACACCATGGTATTGCAGGTGCTTCCGCAGCGCGGAGTCGGTGTAGTCAGTGGAGGAGCGCAGATTGTCGGGGGTCACATGCAGAAGATGATCGCGGCCTACTTCAACGGCGACAACCGAACGGCCTCGGAAATATACTTTAAGATGGCTCCGTTCTTCGAGGCGCTGAATCAAAACGGTCGCATTAACCCCATCCCGATTCTGCGGGGCGCCATCGAGATGGCAACTGGGATCCCGGTGGGACCGCCGAGGAGCCCGCTGGCGCCCGCCACGAAAGAAGAGTTGGCGGTTGTGAGGAAGACTCTGCAGAGCCTTGAGGTTGTCGAAGCGGTTGCGGTGTGAATCAATCGTGAGCAACCGTGACGGGAACATGCCGTCCCACCCGCATACGCTACCGGGTGGTGCTGCTGGCAGCCGTGGTTCTGCCGTGCCCCTGATAAACAGGCGAATAACAGAGATGCAGTCGTTGCAGCACTTGGACTTACGGTTCAGGGCCCACTCCGATGTCAGGGCCAAATCAGGCCCGTAAATCAGAGCGGGATCACTGGACTTGACGGGAATGGGGGGCGCTTCGCCACTGGTGGATGTCTTTAGCTCAGTCTCCCTAATCCCAATCTCGCACCACAATCATGCCGCCCTTCAAATTCACCACCGATGCTTCGGTGGAGCGGAATCCTATTCCCCCCGATAATGCCGTACGTGAACTCTCTGGCCCGCCCATCGCCATGAACATTCTCCCTGGCCGCGCATTCCTACCCGCCTGACCGCCGTGCGAGCATTTCTCCCGTTTTCAGATAGACCAAGGCCCCCACGCCTCCTTTCTTGCCTTACACGCGCCCCCACTGTCTGAATCGCAGGACGCATCCACTATCTCCTTGACAGTGGGCACGGTAATACTCTATCATCATTCTCGGAGAAACGTCAAAGCTGTTCATCCTGGCTGAACAACATAACAGGGGGATCGGAATCCTCGATGAACTGGAGGAAATAATGAAAGTTTCAGCTTTTTGCGTTCTCGCAAACATCCTGATTATCTCCGCACTGGCCCAGGTAAATAAGGCCAATCTGACCGGCGTTGCAAAAGATCCTTCGGGTGCCCCGGTTCCTGGTGTGACCATGCGGCTGGTCAACGGCGGGACGGGTGTGACCCGCACGGAAACAACGGATGCAACCGGGCTCTACCGGTTCAGTCTTCTCGATTTCGGCACTTACCGCCTGGAAGCCCAATCTCCTGGGTTCAAGCGGTTCGCTCGTGACCACGTTGAACTCCAGACCGGCGAAACCACGACCACCGATGTGCTGCTCGAGGTCGGAGACATCGACGAGTCGATCACGGTCTCGGCGGAGACGACGCAGCTGCGAACGGAAAGCGCTTCTCTTGGGGCGACCGTGGGCGCACAAGCCATGATGGACCTTCCGCTGGTCGGCAGAAACCCCTACGTGTTCCTTAGGGTCTCGGCAGCTATTCAATACACGGGCGATCCTAGTGCCCTGAGAGCTTCCGACGTCTGGGGGCCTTCCGACTTTACAACGAGCGGGTCGAGAGCACGCTCGGAGTTCCTGCTGGACGGGATACCGAACATGCGCCTTAACGGCCCCAGCTTCAACCCTTCTCCCGACGCCGTCGAGGAGATGCGCGCACAAACGAATACTTACGATGCTGAGTACGGGCATTCCGGTGGAGCGTTCGTCAACGTCTCGACAAGAGCCGGCACGAACGCCCTGCACGGTACCGTGTACTGGTATCTGCGCAACTCCGCATTGAACGCGAACAATTTCTTCAATAACCAGGCGGGCATTCCCAGGCCAAAGTCGAGGGAGAACACTTACGGAGCTGCAGCGGGCGGGCCGGTCCGTCTGCCGCGGCTCTACAACGGTCGTGACCGCACGCATTATTTTTTCGATTTTGAGGGCTACCAAATTCGCGGAATCAGTGCAGGGGAGGCCATCATCCCGACGGCGCTCGAGCGCCAGGGCGACTTTTCCAAGACGGTGAACCGGTCGGGCGCCCCGGTCACCATTTATGACCCGTCAACAACGCGCGCCTCCGGCTCAGGTTTCGTGCGCTCGCCGTTCTCGGGCAACATCATACCCGCGTCTCAGCAGGATCCGGTGGCGGTGAACGTCATGAAATTCTACCCGGTGCCGAACCGCGTGCCGAGCTCCGCGGACATCAACAACTTCACCAGCAGCAATCCCAGCGCGAGCAAGTGGGCGAGCCTGGCCGGTCGGCTGGATCATCAGATCTCGAACATGCAGACTCTGTTCCTGCGCTACGGATGGAATCATTCTGACAGTCCGGGCCACCCGTTCTACGGCACATGCTGTGTGGCCGCGGGCAACCCCAATGGGCAGGAGACATTCCGCCGCGGAAACATTGCCGCGGGCATCGGTTACACGTGGGTTCAGAGCGCGCGGACTGTCTTCGACCTGCGGGCCGGTTTCTCGCGTTACTTCGACGGCGACTGGCTCCTTAGCGCGGGCTTCGACTCGGCGCAACTTGGCTTTCCGGCAAGCTTTACCAGAGCAATCGTGTCCTCCTCTTTCCCTCGGTTCGACATGAGTGGCGACATATCGCCTCTGGGGCCCAGCCGGAGCACGAACCGGAACACTGTTAACCAATACAACCTGCTTGCCAACGGCCACTCTCTCGTCGGCCGCCACGCGGTGAAATTTGGATTTCGCTGGCAAGCCGGGCAGTCCAATTACTTTGTGGCCGGGCGGGCCAACGGGGACTTCGTTTTCGGCCATGCCTTCACGCAAGGACCGGACCCGACCCGGACGACGTTGACCGGCGGGAACGACGCGGCCTCTTTGCTGCTGGGCATGCCGAATTCGGCCTATGCGGATAACAATGCTTCGCAGGCACTGCAGGTACCTTACTATGCGTTCTACCTACAGGACGACTGGAAGGCTACGGACCGGTTCACGCTCAATTTGGGAGTCCGGTTCGAGCACGAAGGGCCGGTAACCGATCGATACAACCGTGGAGCCGCCGGCTTCGACTTCAACGCAGTGAGCCCGATCGCGTCTCAGGTACAGGCTAACTATCTCCGGAACCCCATTCCCGAACTGGCGAGTATGGCGGTGCGAGGAGGCCTAGGATTCCTGAACACCGGCGGCGCGCCGCGGGGCAACTTGCAGATGCCCGCTCTCGATTACTCTCCCCGGGTGGGGTTCGCATACCGCGTGTCGAACTGGATCGTGTGGCGGGGCGGCTATGGCATTTTTTATGTTCCGAACAACATCGGAGAGGCTTCCCATACCGGGACGTTCCTCCAGGCCGGGTTCAGCCTGGCCACCCAGATGACCACATCGCTGGATAATAACCTGACGCCGTTCAATCGCCTGTCGAATCCGTTTCCGAACGGGCTCAGCCAGCCATTAGGCGCCGCAGGCGGGCTTCTCACCGCGGTCGGGCAAACCCTGACCGCCGGAGCGGCACCTCTCGGATCATCCCCGCCCTTCCTGCCTCCGCTGAGCCAGCAGTTTTCGATGGGTCTCCAGTTTCTTCTTCCCGGGCAGATTTCCATTGCGCCGAGCTATGTCGGAAATGTATCGCAGCGTCTAGTTATGCAGCGCAACATGGACCAATACCCGAATCGATTCCTCGCATTGGGCACGCGTCTGAACGCACAGGCGAGCAATCCCTTCTATGGCGTGATCACCGACGCGACCAGCGCGCTGAGCCAGCCGACGGTAGCGGTTTCCCAGTTGCTGAAACCATATCCGCAGTTCCTCGGTCTTACACTGGATTATGTGCCGTACGGCCGCTCGCATTACGATTCGTTCCAGCTGCAGATCGATAAACGGACCTCCCATGGCCTCAATTTCGGCGCATCGTACACCGTCTCGAAATTCATGGAAGCCACAGCCTACCTGAACGCGAACGATGCCAGGCCATCGTCCGCCATTTCGTCGGCGGATCGCCCGCAGAGGCTCACGCTGTACGGAGTGTACGAGCTTCCAATGGGCCCCGGAAACCCGTTTCTGAACACGAGGAATCCCGTTCTGCGGCGTGTCGTCGGCGGCTGGCAGGTCCACTGGATAATTACGTTCCAGTCCATGTCGCCGCTATCGTTTCCCTCGGGCGTACAGCGGCTGTTCAAATCGGACAAAAACCCGCACACCTTTACTCAGTGGTTTGACGTGACGCAGTTCGCTCCGCAAGAGCCGTTCACCTTGCGGACCCTGTCGTTGCAGGTAGCCGATCTGCGGTCGCCGGGCATGCAGAAATGGGACCTTACCGCAATGAAGCGGATTCCGGTGACCGAGCGGCTCCAGATGACCATCCAGGCGGCATTCTACAATGCCTGGAACTCGACCATTCTCGGTACTCCGAACCTGACCGTGACGAGTTCTAGCTTCGGGCGGATCACATCGACGTTCCTGGGGCCACGCGAGATCCAGTTGGCGTCTCGTATTTCATGGTGACGCTACTCGAGGACACTACGGGCGGCTGCCGGAAGGTAGCCGCTCTCCTTTCTTAGGGAGCAAGACAAAAATGAAGGATGACACCAGAAGACAGTTCATTAGCACCGCGGGAGCGGGCGGGGCATTGGGGCTAGCGCAACCCCGATTGGCGAACGCCCAAGGAAAACCCTCCGACAAGGGTTGGGCGGTGTTCGATATCCGGGACTCCGGAGCCGCCGGCGACGGCACTACCATGAACACGCGCGCTATCCAAGCGGCGATTGACACCTGCACGGCAGCCGGCGGCGGCACCGTCCTGGTGCCTAAAGGTACGTACCTCACCGGCACGATCGTACTCAAGGATTATGTGACTCTGTACCTAGCACCGCAAGCTACGTTACTGGGCAGCAAGAGTCTCGACGATTACCCGCCGAAGGAAAGAGGTAGCCGCGGCGGCACCGGCGGGACCAGAGCGCTTGTCTATGCGCATGGCGCTCGCAACGTCGCCATCGCGGGGAGAGGCACGATCGACGGGCAAGGCGCAGCATTCGATCGGGGCAAGCCCCGCCCGCTTGAGGTTTGCCTCGTCGAGTGTAAAGGCGTGGCGGTGAGCGACGTCACTCTGAAAAACGCCGCCGTACTCGTGTTGCTCTGCGTCGCTTGCGACGACGTAAACGTCCGCGGCGTGACGGTCAATAGCTTCGCCAACTATAATAACGACGGCATCGACATGGAGAGCTGCCACAACGTGGTCATCAGCGACTGCAACGTGGCGTGCAGTGATGACGCGATCTGCCTGAAGAGCGGCATGCTCCGGAGCTGCAAGAACGTCGTAGTCACGAACTGCGTCCTTAGCACCTACTGTGGCGCCATCAAGCTGGGCACAGAATCGCAGGGCGGGTTCGAGAACATTAGCATTTCCAACTGCTCGATCTACGATACCTGGATGTGCGGGATCAAGCTCCTGTTGGTGGATGGTGGGAAGCTCGACAACGTTACGATCTCGAACATCACGATGGACAATGTAGCCGGCCCAATCTTCATCCGGCTGGGTGATCGGGGGCGGCCGTATGGCGAGTCTGCCGGGCTGCCCACTGGAAGCCTGCGTAACGTTCTGATTAGCAACATTCGTGCACGGGTTGCGAAAACAGTGCCGAAGTCGCTTCGCGAGCCGAACGTGCAGATCACGGTTCCGGAGAAGGTTGCCTGCTGCATTTCGGGTATCCCTGGGCACTGCATCGAAAACCTTGCCTTCGCAAACATCCACATCACGTTCCCTGGTGGTGGGACAAGCGAAGATGCAAGGCGCAAGGCCATCCCGGAGCAGGAGAAGGAATACCCTGAGTACCGGATGTTCGGCACACTCCCGGCGTACGCGTTCTACGTACGTCATGCCCGGGGGCTTAGCTTCAGTAATATCCGTGTAGATCTCGACGGCGACGAGTATCGCCCGGCGCTGGTTTGTGAGGACGTGCAGGACCTTGACATCTCGGGATTGCGTGCTGCCGTGCCGGTCGGAGGCGGGCCACTGGTCCGCCTCCGGCAGACGCAAGAGGCATTGATCAGCGGATGCCGGCCTCTTGGCGATGTGGCGACGTTCGTGCAAGTGGAGGGCGAAGGCAGTTCGGGAATCAGCTTGGTTGCCAACGACTTCCGCCGCGTAAAAACCGCTTTCGAAACGGTCGAGGGCGCAACGAAAACTGCTATCCGCGTTTCCGCAAACTCGGGGCAGTAGCCGGCAGTGTAGACAAGAGGGTGAGCAATGAACGACAACCGAAGAACGTTCATCAAAGCCGCACCTTCCTCCGCTGTTCCAGCGCTCGCGCTGGCAGCTTTCCAGCGGCTCGATGCCAGATCCGGGGGAAGCCCGCCGGCAGCAGGCGGCATCAACGTGCGCGATCATGGCGCCGTGGGCGACGGTGTGAAGCTGAACACGCGAGCCATTCAGGCGGCGATTGACGCGTGTGCGGCCGCGGGCGGGGGAACGGTCCTGGTTCCCGAGGGTACGTACCTCACCGGTACGATCGTGCTCAACAGCTACGTGACTCTTCACCTGGCGCCGAAGGCCACCTTGCTGGGAAGCAAGAATCTCGACGACTACCCGCCCATGGAAGGGCGCGCGGGCATGCCAAGGAGAGTGCTGGTGTACGCGCATGGCCTCGAGAGGATCGGTCTAGAGGGAAGCGGAACGATCGACGGCCAGGGGGCCGCTTTCGATCGCCTCAGTCGCTCGCTGTTCGACTTCGCTCCTGCTGCGGCGCCCCGGCGGCGCCTCCCTCCAGGAACTCCAAAAAGCCACCGGCTGGCTGCCCCACTCCGTTCGCGGCTTCCTCTCCGGCGCCCTGCGCAAGAAAATGGGGCTGGCACGCAACCGGCGCCCACCCTGCGCCGCCGCACTTGGAGCATCGTATGACGAGAACGGAAGTGTTGTAAAACATGAAACGGCGCGAGTTTCTTACACACACCAGCGCCATAAGCCTGTCCCTCCGGGAGGCCATGGCGCAGCCGGTGCCGAGCTACACTGGAAAGCCGGCGCTCAAGATAACGGACATCCAGTCGTTTCTCGTGGGTGTCGGCGGGCGTAACTTGTGCTTCGTCAAGGTGCTGACGGATCAAGGGATCATCGGCTGGGGTGAGGCATATTCGGTTGGGCCCGACGAGGCCACCGTTGCCACCATCCGGGACTTCCGAAACTGGCTCGCCGGCAAAGACCCTCGAAACGTGGAATACCTCTGGGCGACCATGTACAACTTTACGCGGTTCCCGGGCGGAGCCGTGATCAACGCTGCCATCAGCGGTATCGAGCATGCGCTCTGGGATATAGCAGGGAAGGCCGCCGGCCTACCCGTCTACATGCTGCTGGGCGGCAAATGTAGAGACAAGGTCTGTGTGTACCAGAGCGCGGGCGGTTCCACGCCCGAGCAGTTAGCCGAGAGCGCCAGCCACCTGATCGCCCGGTACGGCTACACGGCCATCAAAATGGCGCCGCAACCTCCCAGGTCGCAGTCGATGCCATGGAACGCCGTGACGCGCGCCGCCGCCAAGCGCTCCGAGACGGTGCGCAAAGCGGTCGGACCGGACATCGACCTGGGATTCGATGCGCATGCGACCATCTTCGAGCCCATCCGCGCCTATCAAATGGCCGAAGCGCTGAAGCCATCGCGTCCTTTCTTTATCGAAGAGCCGATTCGAATGGAAAACGTCGATGCGCTGCAAACACTAAAACAGAAGATCGAAATCCCGCTTGCGACCGGCGAGTGCCTTTATACCAAGTTTGATTTTCGCGAGATCCTGGCCAAGCAGGCGGCCGACATCGTCCAGCCGGATATCTGCCTGGCCGGCGGCATCATGGAGTTGAAAAAGATTGCCGGCATGGCCGAAGCGCACTACGTGGTGGTCGCGCCACACAACCCGATGGGGCCGCTTGCCACGATAGTGAACGTTCACTTTGCGGCCTCCACTCCGAATTTCCTGATTCTCGAATATCATCCCGACGACGAGGCGCCGCGCAAAGACCTGATCAAGGATCCGATCCTGGTCAAGAACGGCTATCTGCCGATTCCGGACAAGCCGGGCTGGGGCTACGAGGTCAACGAGGAAGCGTTCAAGCATTATCCACCGAAGCCGTGGCACCGGGAATTCGCGTTCCGGGCGGACGGAGCGCCCGATTTTATCTGAGATTTTAACCCCATGACAAGCGCTGCCATGTCCCCTGCGCTCGGCGGGAGCGCCGGAGTTGTGCGACGGTGGGTCATCATCGGGCTGCTGAGGCGGGGAATGATCATCGCCTATGTGTCGCGTTCCAACATCTCGGTGGCCCTCGCGGTGCCGGATTTCATCAAGTCGTTCGAGCTTTCGGATACCGATCGCGGAACGCTCAGCTCGGCCTTCTTCTGGGCTTATGCGGCACTTCAGATACCCGCCGGATGGGTGGTGGACCGATATGGCGTAAAGCTTCCATACGCCTTCAGCTTCCTGTTTTGGTGCCTGGCTTCCGCCGGCACGGCCCTTGCGCGCTCGGTGCCACAGTTGATGACGCTGGGCGTCATGCTGGGCCTCGGCGAATCGGTCGTCGCGCCGGCGAGCTACCGGTGGATTCGCTTCAACTTCGTAGAGAAGGAGCGCGGCCTTGCCGTGGGCCTTTATATGACCGGCACGAAGATCGGACCGGCAGTCGGGGCTCCGCTTGCCGCGTGGCTGATCATGCTGTACGACTGGCGGGTCATGTTCCTGATACTCGGGCTGGGCGGTCTTATATGGCTGATACCCTGGATGATGCTGGTCAAAGACGATGACCGGCAGCTTGCGAAGGAGGCCGCAAAGAAGGCTGGGTCGAAGCCTCTTTTCTACACTCCGTGCGCGTGGTCCAGCGGCGGATGGCCCGTTTTGTCGCTATTCCCCCCTCGGCAGAAGAAAGTCTTTCATGCAGCTGTGTTGGATGAGATCCTTCAGGAACGCGTCAGTTTGAGCCGCAATCGAGTCAACTTTCGCGGAGTGAAGCGCAAGATGAGCAACTACAACTTGCGTCCGCGGAAGCGGCAGCGTACGCGCCGCATCGACGTCTCCGCGCGCATAAGGATCGTTAAGTGAACAGTATTGTGTTTAGAGGCACCTGGGTGGCGGCATTGGGTGGCCTCCTATTCGGCTTCGATACGGCGGTCATTGCAGGCGTGACCCGCTCGTTGAGCGACATCTTCAGCCTCTCGCCGGCGGGTCTCGGTTTTACAGTGTCCATCGCCTTGTGGGGCACGGTTCTGGGCGCCATGACCGCCGGTTATATCGGCGATCGCCTGGGAAGAAGGGAGAGCCTGCACGTGATGGCCATCCTGTATTTCCTGTGCGCGGCGGGTTGCGCCATGGCGTGGAACTGGCACTCTCTGCTGTTTTTTCGATTGCTCGGTGGCGTCGCAATTGGCGGATCATCCGTGCTTGGCCCCATGTACATTGCGGAGATCGCGCCGGCGAAATGGCGCGGCAGATTGGTCGGTTTTTTTCAGCTGAACGTGGTGGTGGGCGTTTTACTCGCCTACCTGTCGAACTACCTGGTGGGCTTGGCTGGAACGGGTGGGGCCGAATGGAGGTGGAAACTTGTGGTTTCTGCGGCTCCCGCCGCCCTGTTTTTCTTCTCGCTATTCAAGATTCCTCAAAGCCCGCGATGGTTGGTAAGCCGCAACCGACTGGAAGAGGCGCGGCGCTCGCTGGAAGGGCTCGGCGAACCGGACCCGGACCATGCGGTTCAAGAAATCATCAGATCTCTGACCAGGGAAGGCGCCCTGCGCGCTGAAAAGCTGTTCTCTCGAAAGTACCGATTTCCCGTTTTCCTGGCCATCGCGACTGGCATGTTCAACCAGTTCACCGGCATCAATGCAATCATTTATTACCTTAACGACATTTTCCAACGAGCCGGATTCACCAAAGTCTCCAGCGATGTACAGGCTGTGGTCATCGGGTTCACCAATCTGGTATTTACGGTTATCGCGATGTCGGTGATTGACCGTATCGGCCGCAAGCTGCTGCTGCTGGTGGGGTCGGTCGGATTGTTCGTGTGTCTCGGGGGCGTGGCGTACGTTTTCGAAACGGGCGAACACATGAATCTCCTGCTTTATCTCCTGGTGGGCTATATTGCGTTCTTTGCCTTCTCTCAAGGGGCGGTCATCTGGGTGTATCTGAGCGAGGTATTCCCGAACCTTGTGCGAGCCAAAGGACAAAGCTTGGGCAGTGTCACCCACTGGCTGATGAATGCCCTGATTTCCGGACTGTTCCCGTTTATTGCGGCAAAGTCCGCCTTCGCCCCGTTCGTGTTCTTCGCCTTGATGATGGTGATGCAATTTTTCGTTGTTCTTTTCGTCTTCCCGGAAACCAAGGGGGTCCCACTTGAAGATGTTGAAACCGTGGCTGCTATCGGCTAAGAACCCGTTGCCTTACACCACGAGATTGGGTGCAGGTGTTTGCGCGGCCCTCTTCGATTTCGATGGGACTCTTTCGCTCATTCGCACCGGCTGGCAGCAGGTCATGGTTCCGATGATGGTCGATTTTCTCCGCGAGCTGAAGTCCGGAGAGGGCGATCGGGAAATCCGATCCATCGTAGAAGAGACGGTGTGGCAGCTTACCGGGAAGGACACGATTTACCAAATGGAAGCGCTTGCCGACCTCGTCCGCCAGCGGAGCGGAAATCCCTGGGACCCTCTTGCGTACAAACGGGAGTACCTGGGACGCTTGAATCACGCGATCGCCGCCCGGATTGAAGGTTTGCGAAGCGGCGCCGTTCGTCCGGATAGCCTGTTAGTGCCCGGTGCGCGCGCCTTCGTGGAAGCGCTCTGCGAACGCGGCGTCCGCCTGTATCTGGCCAGCGGCACGGATCACGGCGATGTCACCGAAGAGGCGCGTCTGCTCAAGATAGACCAATACTTCGGAGACCGCATCTTCGGGGCGCGCGACGATCGCAGTTTTTCCAAGGCGCATCTTGTCCGCCAAATCCTGTCCACGGCGGAATTCAGCCCCGAACATCTGATCGTTTTCGGAGATGGATACGTCGAAATTGAGGAGGTAAAGAAGGCCGGCGGGAGGGCCATTGGTGTAGCCACTTGTGAACCGGAGTGTCTGCTGATCAACGAGTGGAAACGACAGCGTTTGAGCGCCGTCGGCGCGGATATGATTGTCGCGAACTTTTTGTGCCGGGACTTGCTCCTTTCTCTTTGTTGAGCCGGATGAAACGAATGAATAGCAAGTATGAGTGCTTCGTTCGCACGCGCCTTCGCATCAGGGCGCTTGCGGAACGCGAACACGACCTCGATCTCGGTTCTTTGCTGGACCGGAACGAAGCCCCAGTGCCGTACGCGCATCCCGATCTGCCGGCGCTGGCTGAGCGCGTGGTCGCTGCGATGAATCGGCACGCCTCGCGAGTACTGATAATGGGGGCGCACGTGATCAAGGCAGGCGCAAGCCGCGTCGTGATCGACCTGATGGAGCGTGGCTTCATCAGCCATGTAGCCATGAATGGGGCAGGCGCGATTCACGATTACGAACTCGCTCGAATTGGCGCGACGACCGAGAGCGTTGCCCGTTATATCCGGTCCGGCGAGTTCGGTCTGTGGAGAGAGACGGGCGAACTCAACGACTGGATTGCGGAAGCTGCCGATTCCGGGCTGGGATGCGGCGAGAACCTGGGTCGCCGCCTGATCGAGAGCAGGTGTCCGCACCTGGATTGCAGTATTCTCGCTGCCGGCTACCGGATGTCGATTCCCGTTACGGTTCACGTTGGAATCGGATACGACATCATCCACGAGCACCCGAACTGCGACGGGGCAAAGCTGGGCGCTGCCAGCTACACCGATTTTCTGATCTTCGCCCACAGTATCGAGAACCTGGAAGGCGGGGTGATTCTGAATTTTGGATCCGCCGTCATGGGACCGGAAGTGTATTTGAAAGCTCTCTCGATGGCGCGCAATGTCGCTCATCAGGACGGCCGGTCCATCAAGAACATCACGACAGCCGTATTCGATCTGGTGCCAATTGAAGGGAACATTCATGGAGAACTCGACAAAAGCAATCCCGGCTATTATTTTCGCCCCCATAAGACCATCCTCGTTCGCACCGTTGCGGACGGAGGCGAAAGCTTTTATTTCTGCGGCGACCACCGCGCAACGCTTCCCGCGATGCGGCGCGCAATGCTGGAACGGATATGACAGTTAGTGATATCGTTGCTGGATTACCGTCTCTCCGCGCCCTGGTAATAGGCGATATCTGCCTGGATCGCTGGTGCACCTACTATCCTTCCGCCGCCAGCCCGTCCAGAGAGACGGGATTGAACCGTATCGCGGTGACGTCAACGGAATGCACTCCTGGCGGAGGAGGAACCGTTGCCAACAACCTGGCCGCCTTCGGATTGGCGCGCGTGGCGGTGTTGGGTTTGGTCGGCGATGATGGTCACGGATTCGAGCTCAAGCGGGCATTGGAACAAAACGGGATCGCAACTGAATGTCTGATCCACTCGCGCGACATTTGCACGTTTACTTACAGCAAACTAATCAACGGCGACACAGGGATCGAAGATCTGCCTCGTGTCGACTTTATTTTTTCCCGTCCGGTGCCCGTATCTCTACTGGATTCCATGTGTCACAGCCTTCTGGAAATTCACTCTGAATTCGACTTGATCCTGATCGCAGATCAGGCTGAGGTGCAGGGCGAAGGCGCGGTTACGGAGTCTGTTCGCGATACTCTTGCGCGAATCGGATGCGAACACCCAGCCAAGGTTCTCTGGGCGGATTCGCGCCTGCATTGCGAACTCTTCCGTCATGTCAACATGAAGGTCAATCGGAGGGAGGCCGATGCTGCGTGCCGCCGTGCGTTCGGTATGGTCGATTATCGAAGGTTGCAGAAGCTGATCGGTGGCCGGGACTTGTTCGTTACCGACGGGCCGAATCAAGCATTGATTGAAACCGGCTGCGAGACGATCCGCGTGAGCCCGCGCCGGATCGATCATCCCATTAACATCTGTGGCGCGGGTGACAGCTTCTCAGCCGGAACCGCCTGTGCCATGGCGCTGGGGGCAAAGGCCAAGGATGCCGCGGAATTCGGAAGTCTGGTGGCCTCCATCACCGTGATGAAGCCTGGAACGGGCACCGCCAGCCGGCAGGAATTGCTCGAACAGGCTGACCTTGTTGCGATCGGGGGACAGTGAGCATGAGCCACACAGCGAGATATCAATCCGAGCTGTTGAGTCTCCTCGGGCAGATCGATCTCGAGAAGGTAGATCAGTCCATCGAGTGGTTTCGTGAGGCGCGTGAGTCCGGCCGCCGCATCTTCGTTTTTGGGAACGGAGGCAGCGCTTCAACGGCATCCCACTTCGCCTGCGATATGGTGAAAGGCGCGAGCTACGGTCGTGCGGAGCGATTTCGCATCCTGGCGCTTACGGATTCGATGTCGACATTGACCGCGTATGCAAACGATGTCGGCTACGAATGTATCTTCGCCGAACAACTCAAGAACTTCGCTGAGGACAGCGACATCGTGATGGGCATTAGCGGTTCCGGGAATTCGTCCGACGTCGTGCGGGCTGTCGAGCTTGCCAATGCCTTAGGTTGCAGGACAATCGGGTTGACGGGCAGGGATGGCGGCCGATTGGCCACCGCGGCAAGGCTGAACCTCCACGTTCCCGAGCGCCATATGGGACGGATTGAAGACGTCCACTTGATCATCTGCCACATGATCAGCTACAGTTTCATGGAAGAGCTCCCCGCAATCTCCGTGTAGCTTGGCGATCTGATATGGACTTTCAGCATGAGTATGGCAGAAACTACTTACCGGGGCAGACACGCCTTTAAGATCGAGAATGATCAAATCCGCGTTACGGTCCTCCAGGAGGGCGGGCACATCGCGGAAATCGTAGGGAGAGGAACAGGGTTGAATCCCCTGTGGACCCCGCCGTGGCCTTCCATCGAGCCTTCCACGTACAGTGTGGAGCGACACCCGGAATACGGCTCCGATGCCGAAAGCAGGTTGCTCGCCGGCATCATGGGCCATAACCTCTGCCTCGATATTTTTGGCGAGCCCTCGGTTGAGGAAGCCAACGGTCGGCTGACTGTGCATGGCGAGGCGCCGGTCGCTCGTTATGAGATTGTTCCGCAAGATGATGGGCTTGTCATGCATGCCGAATTTGCCGAGTCTCGGCTGCGCTTCGAGCGCCGCTTGCGGCTCTGGCCGACTGCGGCAGTAGTCGAGTTCGGCGAGACTGTTGAGAACCTGAGCGCTACCGACCGCCCCATCGCCTGGACCGAGCACGTCACCCTCGGTCCTCCGTTTCTGGAAAAAGGCGCTACCCAGTTCCGCGTCTCAGCCACGAGGTCCAAGGTTTTTGAAAACCAATTTGGGGACGGAGATTATATGCTGGCCGGCGCGGAGTTCGAATGGCCATTCGTTCCGCGCGCAGGCGGCGGATTCTCCGATCTGCGGGTCTTCACCGGCGAGCCCGCTTCCTGCGGCTTCACCACCCACCTAATGGACCCGCATCGCGACATGGCGTACTTTCTATCGTTTTCCCCCAAAGCGAGAGTGGCGTTTGGCTATGTCTGGCGGAGAGCTGATTTCCCCTGGCTGGGTATCTGGGAAGAAAACTTCTGCCGCACCCAGCCCCCGTGGAACGGCAGGACGCTCACCCGCGGGATGGAGTTTGGCGCCTCCCCGATGCCCGAGACCCGCCGCAGGATGATCGAGCGAGGTAACCTGTTCGGCATCCCGGCATATCGTTGGATTCCTGCGAAGTCGTGCGTCGAGGTTCGGTATCGTGCGGCCATTGCGGTTCTCGATTCCACGCCCGAATCGCTGGTGTGGTCCGATGAGGATGGGGCCATCTTTGTTCCATGAGGATGGCGTCAAATCCGGGTGAGGTTCTGACCGGTAGGCCACCCTGGGGTTCAGGCTTGCTAAATTTGAAGAAGGAAGACACAATGCGAAGCATTTCGAGAAGATCGCTGCTTGGGTCCGTTCCGGTAGCCGCCGCTACCGTGCTGTCTGCCGCAGACAAGAAAGCTCCGGCAAAGGTCATGAAACTGGGAGGTCGCGTCCATCCGCTGGATGGCATCGCGCGGGAGAACATCAAGATCACGGACCTGAAGGTGACCTTGCTATCTGCCGAGATTCCCAAGGACCGGCAGTGGTATAGCCCGCGCACGATCGTGTGGAAATCGGATGCGGTCCTGGTGCAGATATTCACCGATAAGGAAATCCGACGTGGGACTCCGATGGCCGTTTCGGGGCACAGTTTCAGGATACGGTCCATTGGAGAGGTGTCCATGGAACGTAATGGAAACGCAGGGTTTCCCGATTTTGGTCTTTTGCGGCAGAGCGACCACTACGTCTTTGCGGAGGCAAAGACGGCTCCCGGAGGAAAGAATGCAACTCGCATAAAATGCCTGCGATTCAGACAGTAAAATAGCGCCCCGCGGTTGGTAGGGCCCCGGGATTCAGTAGCGGACCGGCGGAACGCGCGGTCCGCAGGCTTTGCGGAGCGTTTGCGCCTGGTCGAAAGGTGGGTGTCCGTCGGCGGTTTGCCTCCTGCCAAAAATATTTTTGCCATCCCCTCATTTTTCGATAAAAACATCTTGTATTCTTTATGTTTTTGTGGTATGTGTAAACATCCGGTGAACCCATCTTCCGCATTCTGAGATCCAGAGCCATACTCCCTGGTGGTGACGATAACCGCTCGATGTGTGTGCGTCGGGCGAGAGCCAGGAGGTCCTACGTGAACCGGAAGAAACAGGATGTGGACAAAGCGCGGTTCTGGCAGGCCACAATTCGGGAAGCCGCACGGAGCGGCGTGTCGATCCGGGAGTTCTGCCGGCAGCGGCGGCTGAAAGAAAGCCAGTTCTATTGGTGGCAACGCCGATTGAGTGCGAGGCGACAAACTCGGAAGAGCCGGGACCAGCGAGTCGTCGGGCCGGCGAGTTTCGCCTTGGTGAGCGATGAGTCGGGCTTGAACGATGCAGTAGGACTCCCGCCCCCCACAGCCGCCGCCCCGTCCTCTGGAGCGCGCCCTGAGTAATCTCTTCCGTGGGAGAGGGGCGATCACCGTGATCGGGGGCCGCACGCTCGCCGTTACCCCGAAGACGCCGCGCGTTACTTCGACTATGTGCTGGGCTTCACGGATAAGGGTACGCTCCGTGACGTCTTGCGGGACCGCTCGCAACACCGGCCCGCGGGCGTCCACCTCGCGGCTTCCCAGCAGCCCAGAACCCTCCCGGGGGTACGCGAGCGTTGGCAGTTTATCTACCCGACGCTCAGGAAAGCGCCCCTCCTCAAGATGGTTCCCATGCTCGGCAGCCTGGGGTGCCCGTACACCTGCGCCTTTTGTATCGATGCCACGGTGCCCTATCAACCCATGGACTTCGAGGGATTCCGCGAGGATCTCCGGTTCCTGCTGACCAGGTTCAAACGGCCCCTGGTAGCCTGGCACGATCCCAATTTTGGAGTCCGCTTCGACGACTACCTGGACATGATCGAGGACGCGGTCCCTCCCGGCAGCATCGACTTCGTCGCTGAAAGCAGTCTGTCCCTGCTTTCCGAACCGCACCTCAAGCGGCTCAAACGCAATTCATTCAAAGGCGTCCTTCCCGGCATTGAATCCTGGTTCGCCCTGGGCGACAAATCGAAGACCGGCGCGCTGCTCGGGATGGCCAAAGTTCGCCAGGTGTCCGAACACGTCAATCTGATCCTGCAATACATACCCTACATCCAAACCAACTTCGTGCTGGGACTCGATACCGACGAAGGGCCCGATCCTTTTGAACTCACCAAGCGATTCCTGGACATGACCCCGGGGGCCTTTCCGGCCTATTCGCTGCTCTCCGCATTCGGCCGGGCCGCGCCGCTCAACCTGGATTACCAGCGATCCAACCGCGTGCTGCCCGTCAAGCCGGCAAACCATTCCTTGCAGACCCTCTACGACCAGATCATCGACCTGACCCGGTATTCCTTCTCCACGCGCACTATCTTCCGCCGCTTCCTGGCGACGCAAGGGGTGACTGCACGTTGGATGAACCTGGTGCGCGCGGTTTCGACGGAGGGCTTCGGAAGGGCCAGGTACGTTCATGGCGCCGTTATTGTTGAGGAAGTGGAATGGGAAGCGTCTTCCGGATGCCGGAGTCCCAGAGCGGCTCGCCTGACGCATCGGTGCGCGCAAACACGTGGTCTTCCGGGTCGGCGGCGGCCGGCTTCATGCGGCGATAGTCCTCTAACAAGTTCCCGAGCGGGACCTCACGCACAGAGCCCTCGGTCTTGGGCACATCGATGTCGCCGCGGTAATACCGCTCCTCGATGCGCAGCCAGCCAGTATCGGTGTTGACGTGCTTCCACCGGAGGCCCAGCAACTCCGAGATGCGCATTCCGGTGCAATCGAGCGTCTTCAGGATTACTTGGAGCACATGCGGCAACACTTCGAAAAGGACGACCGTGTTCTCATCCGTGAGGATGCGCCGCTCCCGCGCCCAGCGCTTCTTACCTACCGTGGCAGCTTCGACGGGGTTGCGGTCCTTCCAGTATCCCCAGTCGTGCGCCTTCGTGAAGATTGACGACAGAAGATTCTTCAGATCGACCTTGGTCCAGTAGGACAGGGATCCGCCCTCCTCCTTCCTGACGCCCGACAGAAAGTCGTCCACCGCCTCGGTAGTGACCTCGCTGAGCTTCCGCCCGCGGAACGCCGGCAGCACGTGCTTGTCGAGGTGCTGCTCGTACTTCTTCTTGGTGTCGGCGCCAAGGTTGTCCTCGCGCCTGACGTGCTTCACTTCAGACAGTCCAGCGGATGCCTTCGACCGTGTCGCCGTCGTTCCGGGTACCGACGAGCAAGACGCTCAGATCGGCCTGCCCGGACTGCGGCTTCAATTCGAATACCAGCAGGTTCTCCCCGGAACGCAGCTCGACGGGCTTCTGGAACTGACCCACGCGGTACCGTGTGATCCCTTCCTCCTCCATCACCTTTTGGCCGTTCAGGAATGCCGTAAAGCGGCCACGGGCTCCCACCCACAGGAAGGCTTTGCGCGTGCCGTCGGCGATAACCCGCACGGCGGATCTGTATGCGGCCGCATCCGAAGAGGGAGGCCGCCACCGCGTGAAGTGCAGCGTATCCGATATCGTGGTGTATCGCTCCCAAGCCTTGATATCGGCCGCGGCATCCTGGGTGACCAGCCAAACGCGGTTGCAGCGCCCGTACCAGTTGTTGGGCTTGCCCCAGCGGCGGCGCAGCCGGTCCGGCTCGTCTCCGCTCACGTCCGCATCGCGAAGGTCCATAGTTCCCATCTGCCTTTGGGAAGCCATCTGCAGGTACTCGATGTCCGCAGGCTGGTAACCCATGAGGTTGGCGGCAAGGGCGTCCATAGCGACGGGGTCCTCCCCGGCCAGGATCATGTTGCTCCGCACCTCCTGATCGGGACGGTTGATCCGGTGTTCGGAGTACTGAAGCCCGCGAATGGCATCCATGACGCAGTAATCCGGGGGATGGAACGCCGCGAGATCGGTGATAAACGAATCGATGCGCCCTTCCAGGGAGTGTTTCGAATGCAGGTCGTTGTTCGAAAAATTGCCGGGGCCCGCATACACGATGCGGGGCGCGGTACCGACGTAGTTCTTCAGGCAACCCGTCACGCCGCACATCAAATGGACCTTCATCACGGGAACGGTAATCAGGAAGTCACAGTTAATGATGGTATTGGCCGGCACGTAAACCGGTCTCTCGCCGAACGCGCCGGTGCCGTTGGGGCTGCGAGGCACTTCCATCCACTTGAACTGGCCTGACTCGTCGCACAGGGCGTCGTACGAGAGGTCGACGTAGTCGAATTTCTTGCCGGCGAACCGCTCGCCCGCATCCCTGAGGACGTCACCCAACGAGCCTTTCAGCCCGGCGAATTCGTCACCCCAATCGGCTGTGAGCGCATCCACGTGGACGCCGTTCTGGCGCATGACGTTGTCGGGCTTCGGATCGCCGACCCGGCGGTAGCTGCCGCCTTCGGCCACCGTGACCCGCGCGGCGTGCGACTTCTCGGCGACGTACTCCAGCACGGCCCTGGTCACGCGCAGGTCGGTCACATCCCCCGTGCGGTAGGTCGCCCGCGGCGGCAGACCGCCGATGTTTGGCTTTATCACCACCCACGAGCCAGGCTTGATCTTGGCCTCCAGGCTCCCCGCGCGCGGGCGCCCATATTCGATGGCCTTCCAGACCATGTCGCGGACCCTGGGGTAATCCAGCGGGTCTTCAATCGAGGACGGCTTGGCGAGCTTCGAGTGGGAAGATGCCACCAGGCCGATGCGCGTCTTTTCCGTTTCGGTGGCGTGTAGCGCAAGAGCGGAAAACACTTGCGCGGACGCGCTCAAGAACTCTCTGCGACTCGGGTTCCACATAGGATACTCTCACCTCGCTCGCGCTTTCGGCGCGTGCTTTTCTCTAACCATTACCAAGTACGACAAAACACCGAGGACCAAAAAGAACCAGATGGCCTGCATTGGCGCTTCATAACTGCCGGTCCTCTGTTTCAGCCAGCCGGTAAGAATCGGCGCCACAATACCGGCAACACTGGCGGAGCAGTTCTGGACCCCCGACATCCGTCCGATCGCCGACGCCGGAATGAGCGTCTGCGTGAGCGCCCAATAATTCGCTGTCGCCAGGCCGAGCCCCGAGAGCGACACCACGGCGAACACGAGCGCCAAGTTCACCGAAGAAGACTGCGCGCCTATCAGTTCCGTGCATGCGACCAGGAAGCCGGCAATCGTGAACCACTTCCGCACGGTCACCGGGTTGCCGCCGCGAGCGATCATCTTGTCGGCCGCCCAGCCGCCCAGCGCGGCCACAATCGCCATGCCGCCGAAGCTGAAGAACGTGTACAGTCCCATCTTCGAGAGCGACAGGTGGCGCTGTTCGATGAAGTACGCCGGCATCCAGGTCATGCAGAAATACACGAAGTACATGTAACAGAAGGTCGCAATCACCGTGCCCCATGCCACCGGGCTTGCCAGGATCCGGCTGAACGGCACGTCCGGCGCCGCCCGGGCCGCTGCCCCAAGGTTTTTCGCGGGTTGCCCGGACTCGTTCTTGAGGAGAATCATCCAGGGGACAAGCCAGATGAGGCCGCCCAGCCCCAGAATCAGGAACATCGCCTGCCAGTTGTAGACCGTGATCAGCCAGGCGGCTAAGGGAGCTCCGATTGCCGGTCCGATCTTCGTGCCCGTCATGTAAAGGCCCACGGCGAGGCCGCGTTCCTTTTCGACGAAGTTATAGCGGATCCAGCGGTAACTGGCCGGTGCAGCCACCGCCTCGCCAGCGCCGAGGATGATCCGCAATGTCATCAACTGCGACGCCGAACGTGTCAAGGCGGTGCCGGCCGAGGCCAGGCACCAGAACAGGAAGCTGATCGCGTACGGCATTCTCGCGCCGTACCGGTCCACCACCCATCCCGCCGGTATCTGAAGCACCGCATACGACCAGAAAAAGGCCGAGTTCAAGGTGCCCTGCCCGGTATCCGAAAGCTGGAACGAATGAATGAAATCCGGCGCTGTCAGGGCTACCGAGAGATTGGAGCGTGAGATGTAGGCGATGATCATTCCCAGGCTCAACAGCCCGATGATGACCCACCGTTTCGCGCTTCCACCGCTGGCGGCGGGCCTAGGCGATAGTCCGGCGGTTGTCATGGACGGCTTTCCGGCCGCTAGCAGCGGAGCGCCACTTTGAAGGCTGGCGGAAGCTCTTGCGCGCCTCTTCGATCTCGTTGCCACGGGTCCAGATCTCATCCACATCGTGGGTGCCGAACCCCTTCTTGTCGCCGAGCGCCAGGAACGGCAGGCCGGCGGGGGTTGAAGCCCATCACCGCGGCCCCCACCGCATCCACGCAGACGGCCTTGACTCCGGCAATGACGATGTTGTGATGGACGCTGGAAGCGCCGGGCCCGTCCGGCCCATCGCCCTCCACGCCCCAACAGCCGCCTGCAATGGTGAAATCTGACGGGTGATAGCTGAACACGTCTATCATGACCTCGTCCGGGGTCCCCAGTTTCAGCAGCCCGGCTTTCGGGAAGCCGTATTTCGAACCGGGGGCGATCCCGAGATAATTCTTTACCGAAAGAGAAACCCCGGTGACAGAGTCGGTCTTAAGGGGCGCGATCGTGATCAAACGGTCGCACGACTACGCAGGACTGACCGCCGGCTCGCGCTAGCGCCGCCGGTCATGTTGCCTTCGGCCAAATCCAGAGCGTCGGCGTCCTGATTGCAACTTTTCGAAGTTCCATACCCAGCCCACCTATACCCCTGTTTACGCTTCGCCGGACACCTCGCGGCGCCCAGCGCAAAACTCGAGGCCGAGCGAATCGCTACCCCTTTCTCGTGAGACTCTTGCATTCTCTGCTTCGTGCCGGTTTATCCCGGCGCACGGATTTCCGTTTTGCGATCGTGGCTGGCAATCATTGTACACCCAACCGCCTCCATTGGAACCGTTTGTCTCATTTTTGTCTCATTTTATATTTTATTTCCGTTCAGCCCAGATGAACAGCTTGCACCGATTGAAGTACAATAAAGTGCAGCATGCGTGCCTCAACAAAGAAAGACGGACAGTACGAGGTCGGCTCCGTGAAGAAAGCGCTCGAGATCCTTTGCACGTTCACGTCCGGTCCCGCAGAGTGGGGCGTAAGCCAAATCAGCCGTGAACTGCACCTTCCGAAGAGCACGACGCACAATCTCCTTCGTACGCTGCGGGGGTCGGATTTCCTGACCCAGGATGCGGAAACCAAACTGTTTCGCCTTGGACCCCGAGTTTTCGAACTCGGCTTACGCGCGTCCGAGATTTTGAAAGTCGAAGCCATCGCCTACCCGCACCTCCGGGAACTGCGAGAGGCGACACGCGAAACGGCTAAAGTGGCGGTTCCCTCGGATGGGCAGATTCTTATTGTTGCGGCAGCGGAATCCGCTTTCCAATTGCACACTCGCGGCGACGCTGGAGGACGTGCTTACCTTCACTGCACCGGTTTAGGAAAAGCCATATTGGCGGCGATGCCGGACGACCAGGTCCGGGTGGAAGTGGCGCGGCACGGCCTTATCCGCATGGCTCCGAATACGATCACAAGCATGGACCGACTGGAGCGGGAGCTTGAATCCATTCGCAAGGCCGGATATGCGCTCGATTGGGAAGAGAGCGAAGCAGGAGTACGCTGCGCCGCTGCAGCGGTTCGCGGTTCCAATGGGCGAGTGGTCGCCGCAATCAGCGTCTCCGGCCCTAGTTTTCGCATGACAGAATCGCGGCTCCACGACTTGGCCCAGCGTGTCATGCAACACGCCGAAGCGATATCCAGGGAATTCGCCGTGCGCGGCGGACGATAATCCGCGCGCTTGTCGCCCGATGCAGATCCGGTGAAAGACTGTTCTCCACCGACTCGCCTTCGCATTGTCTTCTTGGGTTGATGGCCTGCGCTCCACTTCGTACAATCAAGCGAAGGGTTCTGGATCAATGTTCAGACAACTGTACACGAATCATCAGCCCCGACCGCGCCGCCCGCTGGCGCCCGCCACAAAGGCAGAGTTGGCGGTCGCGAGGAAAACTCTGCAGAGCCTTACGGTACATATCCTTTGCCCATGGATACTGCATGTGGCTCGCCGTCGACGGCAATCTCTTAGCAAAGGTTCAGGTATGCTGGACGATGCCTTGAATCAGACAGTCGCATCTGTTTATTCTTAAGAAAGTGTCAACTCAGGAGAATGTTCTTCCAGAACGATCCAACATGACGGAACAGCAGAAACCGATGCAGGTGGCCGAGTTGACGGCCCCACGCCAGTTTCGTGTGGTCTCCCAGGGAATTCGGGATCCCGGCCCCGGCGAGGTGCAGGTGAGAGTGCAGGCCGTCGGAATTTGTGGCTCCGACCTGCACGCATACTCCGAAGGCGGTGTCGGCGAGTACCCGAACGTCTACCCGATGGTGCTGGGCCATGAACCGGCCGGTACGGTGGCCATGGTTGGGCCAGGCGTCACCGGCTGGTCGCCGGGCGACCGTGCCGCGCTGGAGCCCGCCGTCTACTGTTATCACTGCCAGTTCTGCCAGACCGGACATCACAACGTCTGCGAGAACATCCGCTTCTTCAGCGCGGCAGGCGAAGAGCCCGGCTTTTTCCGGGAATTCGTCAATCTGCCGGCCCATAACCTGCTGGCGATCCCTCCTGAATTGGCCATTGAGCATGCGACCATCGTTGAGCCGCTCGCGGTGGCGGTTCATTCGCTGCAGGCGGCGAGTCCGCGCCTGGGTGAAACGGCGGCCGTTTTCGGCGCCGGGCCCATCGGCCTGCTGACGATCGCGGTCCTCAAGGCGTCGGGCGCGGGGCGAATCTGGGCGGTGGAACCGGTTGCGCACCGCCGTGAAATGGCAAAACTGGTGGGCGCGGATGCGGTTCTCGATCCGGCCGCTCTCGACCCAACCAAACAGATTCTCGGGGATACCGGAAAGCGTGGCGTGGATTGCGCAATCGATTGCGCTGCCAAGGAGCACACGACGCAGTGGGCCCTGCAGGCGGCACGCAGCGCCGGACGTGTCGTGATCACCGGGATCCATTCCACCGCTCAGGTGCTGTTTGACATGTCGACCATGCGCCGGAAGGAACTCACGATCTACAACGTCAGGCGCTCCAACCGGGAATCCGAAGCGGCGCTGGAACTGCTGGCGAACAATGTTCCCCTGTTCGCCCCGCTGGTGACCCACGGTCGCCCGCTGGATCGCATATCCGAGGCGTTTGAGATCAACGAGGCCTACGCCGGTGGAGTGGTCAAAATGATCGTGCGCCCCTCAGCATAAGGAGTGATTACGAAAGATCGGTGAATGCCTGACAAGCTTCGAAGGAAGCCTGGAAGTTGGATGAAGCCAGAGGTATTGCCAAAGGAAATGGCGCTCGGAAGCGCGGGATTCAAGATCAGAAACTTACGCTGGTACGTGGTCGGCTTGATTTCTCTTGCAATCATCATCTGCCTGGTTGACCGGCAGGTTTTCAGTATCCTGGCCCCTGATTTACAGCGGGATATCGGCTGGTCTGAACTCGACTATAGCCGGATGGTGATCGCGTTCCAACTGTCGTACGCCGTCATGATGATGGTCTCCGGCAGAATCACCGATATGATCGGGACCAAGCTGAGCTATTCGATTGCGATCATATGGTGGTCGATTGCTGAAGCGGCGCATGCTTTTGCGCGCACGCCTCTTGGATTCGGCATCGCCCGTTTCTTTCTCGGTGTGGGTGAAGCGCCTTATTTCCCAGCGTCGATGAAGACAATTTCGGAGTGGTTCCCGAAGAAGGAAAGCGCCCTCGCTACCGGGATTCTGAACGCAGCCGTCACGCTCGGCGCCATTGTTTCGCCGGTAGTCATTCCCCGGCTGAATCAGTCCTACGGCTGGCAGGGCACTTTTATCATCATGGGTCTGGCGGGTGCCATTCCGCTCGCCGGTTGGATAATTCTTTATCGTCGGCCCGAGCTTCACCCCTGGGTTACCAGCGAAGAGCTCCGATTGATCCGGGAGGGATCTGAACGGGAAGAAAGAAAAACAACGACCCGGTGGGCAAAACTCTTGAAGTATCGTCAGACTTATACCATCGCAGTGCCAAAAGTGTTGATCGATCCTGTATTCTATTTCTACCTTTACTGGCTTCCGAAGTATTTGGCCCAGGAACATAACATACGTGGGACCGCGATCACGCCGTATCTCAGCACCGTATGGACTATGACCGGTCTCGGATCTCTAGCTGCCGGCTATCTTTCCTCTTGGTTGATCAAGCGAGGCTGGACTGTCAACTGGGCCCGCAAAGCTGCCATGGCGTGTTGCGCGGCGGTTACGCCTTTTGTCGTAATCGCCTGCTTTACCAAGCACCCCTGGACGGCAGTCCTTCTGGTCGGCCTGGTGCTTGCCGCCCATCAGGGGTTTTCCACAACCATCTTCACTTTGGGGTCCGATCTGTTTCCGAGCCACACCGTGGCGTCGGTGATTGGTATCGGGGGCTTCATTGGCAGCCTTTCTGCCGTGCTGTTTTCCGAAATGACCGGCCGCATTCTCGACAAAGATCCCCGTTACTACCTTCCGATGTTCGTCGTGTCCGGCTCGGTCTATATCATTGCAGTTTTTGTGGTTCACATCCTGAGTCCCAAGTTGACGCCGGCGGACTTGCGGTAATCTGTCCAAGAGTCTCTCGTTAGAAGGCGGAGGAATGGGATCTGTTGCAAATAGCGCTCGAGGCGATGAGAGGTCCCCGGATATTCCGCGAGATTTACGCAGCGATACCGAAGAAGGCATGAATGACATCATTCGCGTCCAAATTAGCTGTTTGACCACATTCCCGGCATTGAAAACGTTGGGCATAGCCTGACTCTGGGCCTGTACGCGCATCTGCGCTTCGGCCCAGGCCGAAGTAAGTGCTTCCCGCGGTCTTGTCACGCTGCTGTCCGAATTGCCGTGGGAGCGATGGCGGGCCCTACTCACTCCTCGGATTACCGCGCGATTGCACCGATGATGAGAAGCACACCGGCAACAAGCGTGAAGGTCGCCTTGATGATTCGCATCCACCTGCCGATGCCATCAATAGATTCGGTGAAGGGCCACGGGCAGCTTATCTTCGAGTACTTGTCGAACTCCTCTTTCCAGCGGGCCTCGTCGGACTCGCCATAAGCAACCCTCTTCCTGAGAGCCTCACTGAGAAGCCATGTGCCGATGATGTTCGTCGCGAGGGCAAGAATCACCATCAAAAGGGACGCCTTCGCCCAGAAGTTACCCAGGATGCCGTTGAGTGAACCGAACACTATCCAATTGGCGGCGATGAGCGCATAGGACATCTGCAGGCTGGTCTCTGTGAGGTTTCCGCTCCAATACTCGTATTCCGAGCAGACCTTCTTGAGCGCCTCGGTCGGAGAGGGATAAAGCCCCCTGCCAAGCGTCTTGTCCTCCGGTACCGCCATAGGTTGTCAGATGTTCCCTTTATTCTAATGGCCCGGCCCCGGCCCGCCCATGAACGGGCCTCTGCGCCCCGGACCTTTCTGTTTATAAGCCGCCTTTTTCGCGGCCTTCTTCGCAGGCGCTTTCTTCTTCAGGACCGCCTTCTTGAAGGACGCCGCTTTCTTGGGTGCTACCTTCTTGGCCGGTTCCTTTTTCGCAGGCTTTTTCGAGCCGGGTTTCTTTGCCATTCGGAATTCCCCCGAGTATCACATTTTGGCACATATCGCCGGCACAGGACGCTGGTTCCAGCAGGGAGGAAGTGAGGAGGGCCGGCCGGATCAGCATCTAAGAGACAAAACTACGAAGCGTCGCGCATCGGCAACTTAATTAACCGGGCGAACAATCTCGACCAGCCACCAAACCTGTAGATGATTCTGTAGCTGCCCGGTGCCTCAAAGTTCAACACTGTTCAACAGGCCTCAATAGTGTGCCCGTATCTCGTTGAAACCTAAGTAGTTGAAAATAGGCCATTTTCGGAACGTGCCCCAATCTGCCTTGGGCGCAGGGGGTCGGCAGTTCGAATCTGCCCGCCCCGACCATCCGCCGGTCGGTGGGCGCAGGGTACTAGTACCATATGCTCCCAAAAACCTCAAAAAAGGTATTTCAACGGAAGCACCTGCTGTAGTATAGTGGAATATCGGAAATCGTGGACGAATGGTGACGGCCGTTCGGCAAAGGAGTTGTAGCTTATGCGTATATTGAAGGTTTCTTTTTTGATTGTCGGATTGTTGCTGGCGTTGAGCATGGTTTCGCAGGCAGCCAGTACTGCACCGATTTGGACCACCACGCCCATTCCAGCTACTGCCACGGACTGGACCAACACCTTGACCTTCGCGCAGTTCAATGGGCCGGGGACCCTTTACGAGGTTGATGTGTTCCTCTCTGGCGCGTTATCCACTGTTATAACGGTCACGAATAATTTGCCTGAGGGTGACCCCTCCAGCGGCTCCGCCAGGACCGAACTTTATGAGACAATCGATGATGCCGCACAGCCGGGGGGAGGGAATATGACAGTGTACACTGGACCATCCGCGCCTCCTCCCCTGTATATCAATGTCAATCCAATAGACATGTTTAGCCCGAGCTTCGGTTATTCGCTGGCCCCAGGCGCGTCCACCACGAGCGGCACGCTGACCCATAGCGTTTCTAACCTCGAGAACACTTACACTTCGGCGCCGGTCCTGGCCGAATTCACGGGGGCTGGAACTATCGTTCTACCCGTATGGACGAACGTGTACACGAATTTGTCCAATACCGGCGGCAGCAGCACTCAGACCCAGACCACGAGTGCCAGCATGACTGGGTACGTGGTTTACGATTACAGCACCGTTCCCGAGCCGGCCACCATGGCTCTGTTCGGCTCCGCGCTGATTGGCCTGGGGCTTCTGGGCCGCAAGCGCTTCGCGCGGTAACACAGCCTTCCGATTCCTCCGCATCACAAGGCCAACGCGTCCGGCGCGTTGGCCTTTTTGCGTTTTGCCCGGGTTTCCGATATGCCGGTTCGATACACCCTTCCGGGCGCGCTGCCTGCCCGGCGGCGGAAGCCGGGACACAGAAATCGGCAGCCGGCCCTCAGTCGGCGGCGATACGTCGATCCGCAGCGGCGGCAGTCGGCCTGGAGACCTCGATACCGGCCATCTTTTCGATGGCAGTGACGATGCCGGAGTGATCGTAGTCGCCTTTGCCCTCGTTCATCAGTGACATGATCAATCCCTGAACGATGCTGGTGATGGGCAGCGGCACCTTCAATTCTTCGGCAGCCAGCAGGGCGTTGCGCAAGTCTTTCTGGTGGAGGCGAATCCGGAAGCCCGGCTTGAAATTGCGCGCGATGACCATGGGCGCCTTGGCGTTCAGGACGGTGCTGCCGGCCAGACCTCCTTTGATGGCGTTGAAGACCACCTCCGGATCGAGGCCGGCTCGGGTGGCCAGCACCAGGCCTTCGCCCATGGCGGCAATGTTAGCCGCCACGATGATCTGGTTGGCGAGCTTGGTCACGTTGCCGGCGCCCACCGGACCGGTCAGGGTCACCGCTGAACCCATCGCGCGCAGGATGGGCAAGACCTTGTCGAAAACCGGTTGGTCCCCGCCGGCCATGATCGCCAGAGTGCCGTCAACGGCCTTGGGCTCGCCGCCACTCACGGGGGCGTCCAGGAATTCCACACCCTTCTGCGCGCAAGCCTTGCCGACCTTCTGCGACACCATCGGGTTGATGGAACTCATGTCCACCAGGGTGGCGCCGCGCCGCGCGCCCTCGAGCACCCCATTCGGCCCGAGAACGGCCTTCTCTACATCCGGCCCGTCGGGCAGCATCGTGATGATGATGTCGGAGCGCTCCGCAACGTCTTTGGCGGAAAAGCCGCGCGTGGCCCCGGCGGCCACCAACTCCCTGACGGCGGCCGGAGTAATATCATAGACCACCAGCTTGTGACCCGCCTTCAAGAGGTTCCGCGACATGGGCCTGCCCATCACGCCGAGACCGATGATTCCTATTCTGCTGGACATAGTGTTTTACCCTCTCTTGTGCGCTTGGATGACTGAACCGATAGCAGAGATTCACCGGGATTCGGAAGCGGCTGCAAGTTGCTGAAAAGATGGATCTACGGAGACGCGCCTGGCGCACATACGGTGTGTTAGAATACCGCCATGAAAATCCAAACGTGGAACGACATCGCCGAAGAGCAGTTGAATCCACTCGCGGGGCGCAAAGCCCTTCACGGCTCGGCCATCACCGTGGCCCACTTCCGCTTCGACAAAGGCAACAAGGTGGCATCGCACCATCATGGCAACGATCAGGTCACGATTGTCGAAAAAGGCGCCATCCGCATGCAGGTAGGCGACGAACAGTTTGAGCTCAAGGCAGGCCAAATGGTCCACGTGCCGCCGGATGTCCCGCACGGCAACGAAGCTCTGGAAGACACCGTCATTATGGAGATCTTCTCGCCGGTGCGCGAGGACTGGATTAAAGGCGACGATTCGTACCTGCGCCAGAAGTGAAACCGCGCATGGTTGGGGCGGGTTGACTACCTGCCCCAACCAAAGGTGCTGGCCGGCTATTTCGAACCCTTCAGGATCTTCTTCCTGATCCCCTCACAATCGAAGCCCGCGTGGCGGTAGATTTCGTCCGGCTTCCCGGACCGGGAGAAGCGGTCCATGCCGAAGACGCGGCTCTGATAATCCCCCGGCATCACAAAGGGGTACAGGAAGCCCGGCCACCCGTTGTGCAGGGCAACCACATACTGCCGTTCTTCGTCGGATAAGATCGCCTGGGCCTTGTGCGGGTCGGTTCGTCTCAATTCCTCGTAGAGCTGCGGCGAGGTGACGGCCACAATCTTGACGTCGAACTGCTCCTCGATCTCCGGCAGCGTCTCCAGGGCGTTGTGCATCACCTGCCCGCCGCTGATGGCGAGCACCTTCTTCGGCTTTCCGTTCTCGCGGAACGGCTTGAAAACGTAAGCGCCGTGGATGGCTTCCCGCGCCGGGGGCACACCGCCGCCGCGCTTCAGCACCGGGGTGCCGGGACGCGTGGCCGAAAACGCCACGGGTTCGCCGCGCTGCGCCGCGAGAAACAGCATTTCCACCGCCTCGTTGGCGTCCAGCGGCTTATAGACTTTGATCCCCGGGAACGCCGTGTACAGCGACATCCAGAACAGGCCGTGGTGAGTGGGACCATCCTCACCGGTTTCCGGACCGTCGTGCGCCGCCAGCACGATGAAAAACGCCGAGGCGTCGGGGTTGACGTCGCTGTTGATCAGGGTCATGCGCACCGCATTCGACAGCAGGCACGTGAATACGCCATAGGTGGCGAAGGCCGTCATGGGCCGGAACCCTCCCGGCAACACGTCCTGCGACATGGCGCAGGACATCATCGCCATGTTCTGTTCGGCGATTCCGAAGCGGAGGCCGCGTCCCAGCACGTTGTCCGGTTTGATCACTCCGTAGACGTTCTCCGCCTTGCCGGTGAGGATGGACTTCATCAGGTCGCCGGCGCCGATATAAAAGAACGCCGTCTGTCGCATGGCCCAGGCAAACCAAGCTTCCGTGGCCTTGCGGATGGCCACCGAATCGCCGCCCTGGAACACCAACTCGGGCGGCAGCTCAGCCGGGCGCTGGATCTGCCGGTAATCCACCAACGGGCGGCCCGCCAGCGCCGTCTTCATGCGCCCCACCAACTGCTCTTCCGGCGGGATGCGCCGCGCGGCGGCTTGGAGGCGCTCCAGCAGATAGGCGCTTTCGGCTTCGCCCAAGGCGTCCATGACCACCCGGATATCGGCCGCCACGTCGCCCTTGACGCCGGGGACCGGGAAGCCGAGCTTATGCATGGCCTCGACGTATTCCGGGTGCGGGAGCAGGGCGCCGTGGGAGTCGCCGGTGTTTTCGAACTTGCCGTACCCGAGGCCCTTGGTGGTATGACAGATTACGACAATCGGTTTCGCGCTTCCGAAGCCATCGGCCGCCAGGCGATAGGCGTACGCCAGCTCGCGGATGTTTTGGCCGTCCACCTCGATAATGTTCCAGCCCTGCGCGAACCAGTGGTTCAGGTATGCGGACGGCAGCACTTCGGTGACCGGCCCGTCGATGCCGAAGTTGTTGTAGTCCAGGGTGACGATCAGGTTTTGCGCCCCCACACTGGAGGCGATGTTGCGCGCCTCGTAGCTCATGCCTTCTTCGCTCTCCGCGTCGCCGGCGATCACGAAGGCCTTGGTGGGCAGGCCGCAAGAGCGGTGCAAGACGGCGAACCCCAGCCCCGCCGAGAACCCGTGACCGGACGAACCGGTGGAAGTGTCGGCCAGCGCGTACTCCGATTCCACGTGACCGCTCGGCCCTCCCCAACGCCGGAAGCGAGCCAGTTGCTCGGGATAAACCGCGTAGCTCCGCGCCGCCGGCGGCAGCGCCACGCCCTTTCGGCGCAGAGATTCATAGATCAGCGACAGCACCCCGTGGAACAAGGGCGTCGTGTGACCCGCCGACCAGACCAGGCGGTCTCTGCCCGGGTGCTTCGGATTCAGCGGGTCGAACCCCACCACGCCGCTCATCAGCAGCGTGAGAACCTGCTCGGTCTTTGAGGACGATCCCCCCACATGGCCTGAGTCGGCCCCGTCTACCATCGCAAACCCAAGGCCGCGCACGATACGGCTCAGTTTGGCGATGGCCTCGTCGTCGATTTCCGGCAATGCTTCCAGCGGCAGGCCTTTGAGGTTAAGGTATGCTCCTCCCTCGGCCCGATATTGAAAGCGTTCGGGTTCGTTTGACCTGAGCGCCTCCAGTCTATCCTTGTTCAAAACGTTGTATTTAGCGGTCACAGCAAGCATGTCCTCATTGTAAGGGAAAACGATCTTGATAGCTTTGTATCTGGAATTGTGGGCGCCGGAAGCGGCTCGCGGCCGCCGGCCCGCGCGGGAAGATCCGGCCCGCCAGCCCGATCAGAACGTCAGCCGCGACGCCATGCGGCGTCCCATCCGACGGGCCGTGGTCTTTACGCCAATTTCGTAAACGTAAAACGCATGGCCGACAATCGCCACGGGCGGAGTGCGCCGCAGCCACTCGCCCGCGCCGGGCTTCAGGCGCGCGCCCAGCGCGGGGACGCGAGCTACGAAATGGGCGCTCACCGCATACAGGCCGGGTTGCGGGTCTTCCATCAATTCCTCGGGCCCGATCCTCTCGCAAGCCACCCCGTAAGCTTCGGGAAGAAATGTGCCGAAGTACGCCAGCCGGATGGCTCGCCCCCTCGCATGGCGGTCCAGCCAGCCTTTCAGTTGCTTGAGTCCTTGTCCCCAGTCCACGTTGCTGTCGTCGAGCCACAGCGGCCCGCACCGCGCGCCGCCGTCGATGCCGATCCGGTTCAGGTGTCCAGGCAGGCACGCGGCCTCGTTGAAGTACGACAGGTGGTCGGGATAAATCCCTATCGCCGCCACCACGATCCATACCGCGAGAACCACCGCCAGCAGCCTGGTCCACCGCGAACGGCTTTGGATCAGCCATGCCGCTCCCATGCCGCCGAGGCAGCACGCAAATGGCAGCTCGGGAATCATGTACCGGATGCCCATGTTGTCGGCCCAGATGGTGTGCGCCGCGAACAGGACTGCCGGTGGAAGCAGAAGAAAGAGCTTGGCCAGCACGGAAATGGTTTTGCTCCGCGCCAGGGCAACCAACCCGATGGCCACCAGCAGCAGACTCGCAACCGGTTCCTTCAGCAGATAGGCCGCGGCAAAATAGCCGGTGAAGTTGTGCTGCAACCGGCCGGCCAGAAAAACCGGATAGTCCGGGGCGTGGTCGACGTTCACCCGCTGGATTCCCGTCGAGTACAGGAACAGGCCGCCCGGCGAAAAGTAGAGCGCCTGAATGACCAGAGTTGCCATCAGGCATATCGCCAGGAAGGCGCAAGCGGCCGCGGCATAGCCGCGAACAGCGCTGGCATCCGCGCTGCTCCGGCTGTAAGGGCAAAGCAACTGAGACCGGTCGTCGGGAACCGGTTGCGGGGGCCAGCGCACCGCCGCGAGCAGGAGCGCGGCCGCCACGGGGAGCAGAAAGACCGCCGAGAATTTGGCGGCCAGGAGCGCTCCCATCGCAAGGCCGCAGAATAGCAGGCGCCTGCTGCTGGGGAACTGCAAGTACTCCCAGAGCGCGAACAGGAACAAGACCGCGAATAAAGCCAGCCCCACGTCCATGGTGACCAGGTAAGAATGCGCCAGGATGGTCGGGTCCAGCGCGTACAGAAAAAGGGCCGCCAGCGCCGCCACATCCCCCGCCAGCTTGCGTACCCAGAAGTAGATCAGCAGGCCCAGCATCGCCGCGAGCAGCGGGAACGGCAGCCGCGCCCAGAACATGACGCGGTCCGGCCCGTTCCGCGAGATCACCGCACGCCCCACGGCGTTCTCCCCTCCCGCGCCGCCGAGCATCCGGCGAGTCTCGGGAATATCCGGCAGCCGCATGCCCGCCAGTAACAGCGAAAGCCCGGCGATGGTCTTCAGCAGAGGCGGATGTTGCGGGTTGGCGCGGACCTCGCCGGTCCGCACATAGGAGAGCCCCGCGGCAATATGCGTGGCCTCGTCGAATGTGGGGCTCTTGACGCGGCTGGCCAGAAAACTCTGCGCTAGGAACAGCGCCACGAGCGCGCAGGCAATGAGAACAAAAACCGCGGGCGCCCGATGCCCTTCCGGCATAAGAAGACATCGTAGCATGCGGTCTCAATTTACTTGTCGCTTGCCGCGTTCGAGCCGCGGCTGCCGCCGTTCGCAGTCTGTTAACCTGATACCGTCACGGTCTCATGAAGGCCCACAAGAAACGCGGGGCCGCGCCGCAGGCAAGCAAACCCTCGCCTGGTTCCCGAGGTCCGGCGCCGCGCACGCGGCAATGGCTGGTGATGCTCGCGCTCTTGGGCATCACCTTGGCGGCCTACTCGAACTCCTTCAGCGCGGGCTTCACGTTTGACAACAAGGGCCTGCTGCTTCAGGATCCGCGCATTCGCCAAGCCACCGCGCAGAACATCGACCTCATCCTCCATAAGACCTACTGGTGGCCCTACGGCGAGAGCGGCCTGTACCGGCCCATCACCACGCTCACCTATTTTTTCAACTACGCCATCCTCGGCAACGGCGACCAGCCCGCCGACTATCACTGGATCAACTTCCTGCTGCATGCCGGCAACGTCCTGCTGGTGTATGCTCTCGCGCTGCGGCTCATGCGGGAGTGGCGGCCGGCGGCGCTCGCCGCCGCCGTCTGGGCGGTCCATCCCGTCCTGACCGAATCCGTAACTAACATGGTCGGACGCGCCGACCTGCTGGCGGGCATGGCGGTGCTGAGCGGGCTGCTGATGTATCTGAAGAGCGCGGAAGCTCAAGGCTGGCGGCGATGGGCCTGGCTTGCCGGCCTGATGGCCGCGACCACGGTGGGCGTATTCTCCAAGGAAAGCGCGGCCACCATCCTGGGCGTGATTGCGCTTTACGAGCTGACCTGGTGGAAAGAGCGGCAACCAGGCAGGGCGCTGCTTCTGGGTTGTCTGGCCGTCTTGCCGGTTCTGCAGGCGATGTGGTACCAGCGGTCGGCCGTACTCGCGAATCTGCTGGCCCCCGAGTTTCCGTTCTGGGACAACCCGCTGGCCGGCGCCGGTTTCTGGACGGCCAGGCTCACCGCGATCAAGGTCATCGCCAAATATCTTGGGTTGCTGGTGTGGCCGGCGCGCCTCTCCTGCGATTACTCCTACGCGCAGATCCCCCTGGCAACCGGTAGCCCACAAGACTGGCTGGCGTGGACCGCCGTGGCCGCCGTCACCGCCGCGGCGCTGCTGATGTTCCGATTCAACCGCACCGCATTCTTCGCCGCCGGCCTGGCGTTCGTCACGTTCCTGCCTACCTCCAACCTGCTCTTCCCCATCGGCACCATCATGGCGGAACGCTTCCTGTACCTGCCGTCCATCGCGCTGGCTGTGTGCGCCGTCCTGGCGTTGTATGCAATCGGACGCCGCGCCGGCCTGGCCAGGCTGGCCCCCATCGCGCTGTGCCTGATGGTGGCGGCGTTTGCCGCGCGCACCTGGGCGCGGAATTCCGACTGGCAAAACGATCTCACTCTGATGACTGCCGCGGCCCAGGCCTCGCCTGACAGCTACAAGACTCACCGCTCGCTGGCGGCTGCGCTGTACGATTCCGACGCAAGCCATGCCAATATCGACCGCGCGATCGCCGAAGCGGAGAAGAGCGTTGCCATCCTCGATTCGGCGCCGGACTGGCGCAATAACGCCGAGGCCTATCGCCAGGCGAGCAGTTATTACATGACGAAAGGCGACTTGCTGGCGGGGCGCGGAGCGGACGGAACATCGGCGGCCACCCCGGAGAGTTGGCGGGCGTACCGGAAGGCGCTGGATCTGCTGCTGCGCTCGAAGTCCATCGTGAATGCAACCCATGAACGGCTGGCGGCGAACGAACGGGCGCGCGGCCGTGAAGCTCCCCAACCCGATGCCCGGCTGGCCGAACTCGAACGGTCGATTGCCGGCGCCCGCCTGAAACTGAACGACCCGTCGCAGGCGCTGGCGGCGGCCTCCGCCGCGCTCGAGCTGGACCCGCTCAATTCCCAGACTTACCGGCAACTCTCGGCTTCATTTCTAGCCAACGGCCGCGCGGACGAAGCCGCGGTTGCCTTGGTGCAAGGCGTAATCGTGACGTCGGACATGAGCCTGAGACAGGTCCTGCTGAGTCTATACCGCGATGGTCTGGATTCCCAGGGCTGCGCCACCATACCGGGCGCGAACGGCCCGGCGTTCAACCCATCGTGCGAAATCGTACGCAGGCACACCTGCGCCGCCGCGGCTGCGACCATCCCCCTGTATCTCCGGATTCAGCGCCAGGACCTGGCCGAGCAACTGAAGGATTCGGCATCGCGCGATTTCGGCTGCTCAGCCGCCCTGTTGAATCCAGTCCCGCCAGACGGACCTCGGCTATAAGATCGAGGTGGACGAGAGCCTGGAACCCGGCGAATACTCGCTCAGTCCCGAAGGCTCCAACGAGGTGTTCCGTTTTCAGGTGTTCTGGCCCGAACCGGCTCAGGGGGCCGGCCCATTCGGCAGTACGGCGTCGAACCGGGCCTCGGGACACCAGTAGCTGTCAATCGCACTCTGCTTCATGGAACGTGCCGCGCTGGTTCTCCGCGCTTCCAGAAACACCTGCGTAAGTTCCACCCACGCCCGGCAGAGGTCTTCGCCCAGCCGCGGGTATGCCATGTTGAGCTTGGATACCCCGCCTTCCACCACGATCGCATTAGAGCCGCCCGGAATTCTCCCGTAGAATTCGCGTACAGCGTACATCGCGGCTGGAGTATTGCCGCCCACCTGCGTTACCTCGACCAGTGTGACCGCGGCCTCCTCCAGATTCCTTCCGGCCAGGTACACGCCCGCGATGGCGTTGTAGAAATCCACCGAGAACGGGTCTAGCCTCCGTCCCTCGCGGTACGCCCCCAGCGCCTCGGCGTTGCGTCCCAGTTTGGCGTAAGTCAGGCCCAGGTTCAGGTAGAGCACGGCGTACCCGGGGCAAAACGTCAGGGCCTTGCCGTGCGCGCGCGTGGCATCGTCGTATGCCATCGCGGTGGCCCTGTCGGCCTCCCGGGCTTTCAGCAATACCGCCAGGCACTTCTCATACCAGAAACGTCCTTGCGCCGTTCCAGCGCCCCCCGCTAGATCGCCTTTCGTCCGGTAGTACGTCCCCAGGTTATTAGGGGTCTGCGGGAAGATCAGCGCCGGTGGCAGCGGGCGGAGAACATCCCATGCGATCTCCGCTTCTGCGATTATTGTGCCGATATTGCGCTGACGGTCCTGGTAGAAAAGGGCGTTCGCCAGATTCCCGTGCAGCTTGAAGCTGTTCGGCGCCACCCGGACATCCGCCGCGCTGAGCGTCAGATCGTCCTTCCAATCGTAGTTCCGCGCGAAGGTGCGGCACGCCAGCACGGCGATGACAGCCGCGAGAACCACGGCCGTGAGCCGCTCGCGCCTTAAACGGTACGCCAGCGCCACCACCGCTATCGCCAACCCCACCGATGGCAGATACAAGAACCGCTCGGCCATAATCGAGTCCGTCTGAAACAGCAGATTGGACGTGGGCAGCACCGTGATTCCAAACCAGCCCGCGGCGAAGAAAACCAGCCGGTCGCGACGGCGCCGCGCCACGGCCATCGACAGAATGGCGGCCACCACTACCAGCGCAAGCCAGGCGAAAACGTCTGACCATCCCGCCACCGGAATCTGGTTCAGGAGAGGTGGAGCGGGCAGACCAGCAGCCACAGGTCCAGGCCGATCACCTTGATGGCCGTCAGCCGCGCCGCCCAGAATTCGGCTGCCACCAGCGGGTTGTCCACAAACGGGCGTTCAGGCAGTGGCAGCGAACCAAGAACGCTGTGGCGTACCCACCAGAGCACGACCAGAGACGCCGCCACCGCGGCATACGCCGGCGCCCGCCTGAACACGCCCCGCCTCCCGTCGCCCACGCCGAAACTCACGTCCCAAAGCAGTATCACACCCAGCAGAACCGCGGCGTTCTCCTTGGAAAACACGCCCACGGTGGCGATGCCAAACAGAACCACCGCGACCGGCCCCAGGGGCAGGCCCCGCAGAGCCAAACTGCGAACATAGAGCCACAGCCCGCCCAGCACCGCCATGGCCGCCAGCAGATCCGCGCGGCCCACGATGTTCGTGACGGATTCGGTGCCAATCGGATGCACCGCCCACAAGGCGGCCGCGAAGAAGGCCGGCCATTGGCGCTTGAACAGCCGCAAA
>JBEKYW010000023.1:0-70448 GCA_049510555.1 Bryobacteraceae bacterium | reverse complement strand
GCTCCAGGATCGCATGGAAGTGATCCGGCTCTCCGGCTACACGGAACTGGAGAAGATGGAGATCGCCAAGCGGTTCCTGGTCCGCAAGCAGATGGAGCAGACCGGACTTACGAAAGACCAGATCGAGTTCGCCGACGATGGCTTGAACGGGTTGATCCAGTACTACACGCGGGAGGCCGGGGTCCGCAACCTGGAGCGCGAAATCGGCAACCTGTGCCGCAAGATGGCGCGCCAGGTGGTGAATAGCGAGAGCGGCAAGGAGAAAGAGCCGCTTGCCAAGTGCGTGATGACGAGCGACAAGCTGCCGGAACTGCTGGGGCCGTGGAAGTTCCGGGACCTCCAGGCCGAGAAGAAGAACGAGGTGGGCGCCGCGGTGGGGCTGGCGTGGACCGAGGTGGGCGGCCAGATTCTGACCGTGGAATGCACTCTGATGGAAGGCAAAGGCAAGCTCACCATCACCGGGAAATTGGGCGATGTGATGCAGGAATCGGCGCAGGCGGCCATGAGCTACATCCGGTCGCGCGCGCACCAGTTCGGGTTGCCGCGCGATTTCTACCGTAACCTCGACGTTCACATCCACATCCCCGAGGGCGCCATTCCCAAGGATGGCCCGTCGGCGGGCATCACGCTGGCCACCACCATCTGCAGCGCGCTGACGCGCATTCCGGTGCGTTGCGACGTGGCCATGACGGGCGAGATCACGTTGCGCGGCAAGGTGCTCGGCATCGGCGGGCTGAAAGAGAAGTTGCTGGCGGCCCATCGCCATGGCATTCTGGAAGCAATCATGCCCCGGGAGAATGAGCGGGACCTGCCCGACATCCCGGATGCCATCAAGCAGACCATGAAGCTGCATTTCGTGGATTCGATGGACGAAGTGCTGAAGATCGCCCTGGAGCGGGAGCTGGTGGCGCTGCCCATGCCCGCGCCATCCCCGGGGGTCGGAATCGAGGCCGCGGAGGAGACCGTAGCGCATTGAGTGGGACAGGCCTGCTGGCCGGTCTGTGGGGTTGGCCGGTTCCTTGAAAGCCGAATTCGTAATCAGCTCCGCCAGCCCGGAGATGTTTCCCTCCGACGGGCTGCCGGAGGTCGCATTCTTAGGTAGAAGTAACGTAGGGAAATCCAGCCTGATGAACGCCCTGGTTGGGCGTAAAGGGCTGGCTTTCACCAGCAACACACCGGGTCGCACACAAACGATTAATTTTTTTCGTATACAGGAAGCCTTCTACTTCGTCGATCTTCCCGGATACGGATATGCGCGGGCGCCGGCACGGTTGGCGCTGGCATGGAAAGAGCTGATTGAGCACTATTTGCAGAAGAGGGAAACGCTAAAACTTTCCTGTCTGATACTGGATGCCCGCCGCGGATGGACGGCGAAGGATCTGGACCTGAAGCGGTGGCTCGAGTATCACGGCAGACAGTACCTGGTAATCGCCACCAAGACCGACAAATTGAATCAATCCGAAGAAGAGCGCGGTTTGCGTGCCATCCGGCAGGAGGGCGTGGAGCCGTTGCCGTTCTCGGCCTTGACAGGCCGGGGAGTGAGGGAAACTTGGCAAGCAATAACGAAGACACTGCACCTACGGTAGGAAACACCCCGCCGCAGGAGAAGCCCACCGAACAGGCGGCTGAGAAACAGCCCGCCCCCGCCGAAACGGAGAAAGCCGAAAAATCCGCCGGTGACCGTCCCGAACGCGCCGAGCGCGCTCCGGCGAAAGCCGCGGCCCCGCCGCCCGCCGCCGAGGCGAAAGCCGCCGATCCGCCGGTGGCCGCGCCTCCCGAACCGCCGCCGCCTCTGATGCATAGCGGCCCCGGCCACCAGCGCCGCAAGCAGGCCGCCCAAGGCGCCAAGAACGGGACCCCCACGCTCGACCTGGTGGAGCTGAAAGACATGAGCATCCAGAAGCTCAACCAGGTGGCCAAGGACATGGGGATCTCCGGCGCCGCCGGCCTGCGCAAACAGGAGCTGATCTTCAAGATCCTCCAGACGCAGGCCGAAAAGAGCGGGCTGATCTTTTCCGAAGGCGTGCTGGAGTGCCTGCCCGACGGCTTCGGCTTCCTGCGCGCGCCCGAGTACAACTACCTGCCCGGTCCGGACGACGTGTACGTCTCTCCTTCGCAGATCCGGCGCTTCGACCTGCGCACCGGCGACACCATCTCCGGTCAGATCCGCCCGCCCAAGGAGGGCGAGCGCTACTTCGCGCTCATCAAGGTGGACGCCATCAATTTCGAGCCTCCCGAGGAAGCGCGCAACAAGATTTTCTTCGACAACCTGACGCCGCTCTACCCCAACGAGCGCGTCAGGCTGGAAACGGTCAAGGAGAACTATTCCGGCCGCGTGATGGACCTGCTGACACCCCTGGGGAAGGGACAGCGCGGCTTGATTGTTTCGCCGCCGCGCACCGGCAAGACCATGCTGCTGCAAAGCATCGCCAACTCCATCACCACCAACCACCCCGAGATCACTCTCATCGTGCTGCTGATCGACGAGCGTCCCGAGGAAGTCACCGACATGCAGCGCAGCGTGCGCGGCGAGGTGATCAGCTCGACTTTCGACGAGCCGGCCACGCGCCACGTGCAAGTGGCCGAGATGGTGATCGAGAAAGCCAAGCGCCTGGTGGAGCACAAGCGCGACGTGGTGATCCTGCTGGATTCCATCACCCGCCTGGCGCGCGCCTATAACACGATTGTTCCGCCCTCCGGCAAGGTGCTCTCGGGCGGCGTGGATTCCAACGCCTTGCAACGCCCCAAGCGTTTCTTCGGCGCGGCGCGCAACATCGAGGAAGGCGGCTCGCTGAGCATCGTCGCCACCGCGCTGATCGACACCGGCAGCCGCATGGACGACGTGATTTTCGAGGAGTTCAAAGGCACCGGCAACATGGAAATCCACCTGGAGCGCAAGCTGGTGGACAAGCGCGTATTCCCGGCCATCGACATCAACAAGAGCGGCACGCGCAAGGAAGAGCTGCTGCTACCCAAGGAAGAGCTCAACCGGGTGTGGATTCTGCGCAAGGTGCTGAACCCGCTGTCGCCGGTCGAGACCATGGAACTGCTCCTCGACAAGCTGGGCAAGACCCGGAGTAACTCCGAGTTTCTGGGCTCGATGAGCGGGTAGGCTGAACAGACGTCAAGCGGTTGCCTTCAAAGCGGCTGCCACCGCGCTGGGGTCCTGACGAATCACAATCAGGTAGGCTCGCACCGCCGATTCCGGCTGCCGGCGGCCCTGCTCCCATTCCTGAAGCGACCTGAGGTTCAGGCCGTACCGCCGGGCAAATTCCGACTGCGACAGCCCGAGCTCCTCGCGGATCTGCTTTATGTCCACGTTTGGCACCACGCTGTAGTACCGAACGGGCAGTTCCAGTTCCCCCCGCAGATGTGCGCGAATCTGCCTGGCTGCCGTGATCAGCCGCCGCCCGAACGCTGTATCACGCGCCGCGGCGTTTGATCTGGTCGACGATTTTCTTGAGGCTGTTTTTCTGGGCATCGCTCAGGTTCTCCCTTTCGTTCTTGGCGTAGATATCCGCCAGATAGACCGAATCCGGCAGGACTGCAAAGTAGTAGATCAATCGCACGCCGCCTCTCTTGCCGCTTCCGTGCCGGCCCCAGCGCGCTTTCCTGAATCCGCCCGTGCCGGGAATCGTCGGATGCCGCTCCGGATCGGCCGCAATGCTCTGCTCCATGGCCGCCTGTTCGCGCCCTGTGAGCAGTTTGGACACGCGGTTCCCGTAAGCCGGCAAAGCCATGATTCGGCGCACATCCCATTATACGGCAATGCCGTAGCGGTCTGGTAGCAGCGGCGGCGGAACGCCCGATGCGGGTCTTGCCGCCGGTCAGCGGCATGGCCGCACCGCTTCACTTCCAGAAGGCCGCCAGCGACGCCAGGATGGTCAGCAGGTTCCAGGCGATTACCACGGCAAACATCAGATTCAAGAAGACAATCACGCGCGGCCGTCGGAAGCCGAGAGCGGCCGCGGCCAGGATCACGGCAAAGCACTTGGAGACCAGCAATCCCGCTGTCGGACCCAATTCGAGCAGCCGGCCAACGAACACGCTGGCTTCCCTCGCGCCCATTCGCAGCCCGATCAGCGTGGTCAGCACATCCAAGGCTTGCAGCGAGAAGAATACCGTCATCGACGGGGCGGGGAAATCCCTGCGAACGTTGAAAGGAATCATGTGGACGGGCGGGGAGCACCCACGGTTCATTTTCAGATCCGCGGTTGCGGCGGTCCAGCCTGTCTTTGGTTATCGTGGAACCTCCGCGTCTGTTTGTGCGTAATGCCTTGCAAAGGAGCGCTATATTCATGCGTCTGGCAGCTCAAGCCGCGGTAGTGGCGGCTCTCGCGGGCGGAATCGCGTTCGCCGACGACTGGACGAAGACCTACGTGGTTTCGGGCCAGCCCGAGATCCGCGTCGAGACCGACGACGGCAATGTCACCGTGCGGACCTGGAACGAAAACAGAATTGCGGTTCGTGTGACCACGGCCGGCTGGAAAATCGGCCCGGGCGAAGTGGAAGTCCGGGAATCCCTGTCTGGCAACCGCCTCGAGCTGACGGTCCGCAGCTCCCACAGGCACTGGAGTTTCTTCAGCGTCGGGATGCACTCGATCGAGGTCGATTTGCACGTGCCGCGGCAGGTGCAGTCGGATATACGCACCGGCGATGGCAACATCGACGTGCTCAGCCTCCAGGGCCAGACCCGGCTGCGCACCGGCGACGGCCACATCGAGGCCGATTCACTCGACGGATCCCTGGAAGCCACTACCGGCGACGGCCACATGCGCGTGCGCGGCCGCCTGGATGTGGTGACCCTGCACAGCGGAGACGGGCGAATCGATGCCGAGGTGCTTCCCGGCTCGAAGATGGCCTCAAGTTGGCGCGTCGAATCCGGCGATGGCGGTGTAACGGTCCGGCTGCCTCGCGATTTCGGAGCCGATCTGGACGTGCACACCGGCGATGGCAGTATCTCCGTCGATTTCCCGCTGACCACTACCGCCGGCGGGCGCCGCGACCATGACCTCCGCGCGAGAATCAACGCCGGCGGGGCGCCGTTCTACATCCGCACCGGGGATGGTTCGATCCGCATCGGCCGGCTGTAAGCCGCAGCAGGCTACTTCTGCGAAGCCGCGACGGCCTGGTCGAGGTCCCAGAGGATGTCTTCCACGTCCTCGATTCCCACCGAGATTAGCACCAACGGCGACACCTCCAACGAGCGCGTGCTCATTTCCCGAAGCGACGGCGTGCCGGGCGGCATCCGTGTGGACGAGAAGGGCAACCTGTAGGTTGCCGCCAAGGGAATCGCCGTCATGCAACCGCAGCTAGATTCGCGGTTTGCCTGTCCAACTGAAGCAGGAGACGCTGAATCGTCTTTACCTTGTGCTCCTCGAAATACGGCTCGCCGCATTGGCCGCATACCCAGGCCGGAACTGCTTCTAATGACAGATGATATCCCTTGCGGTCAATATGAAAAGGCGCCTGACCTTCTCTCATTTTCCCCTGGCAGTGCATGCATTTCATAAAGGTCCACCGCGTACTTGATTTGATTGTACGCGAATTAGCCACGCCGGCTTTTTGCCGTTGGCAGTGGAAGCGAAGCGCAGAATGCACTACAATGTAGTGCATGAAGAGCGAAGTCTATAGTTGGCGCGTTTCGACCGACCTCAAGACTGGGTTGGAGCGTGAAGCGCACCGGCGGAAGATATCGGTTTCCGCGGTTCTCGATCTGGCCGCCCGCGACTGGCTGAACAAAGGCGGCGCGGAAATAGAGGGCGATGAAGAACAACCTCGCGTTCACAGGGCCGCATCGAAGTGCTTTGGGGCTCTCGCGAGCGGCAATGCTCATCGGTCGGAGAATGCACGGCAAGCTGTGCGTCAGCGTCTGCGACGGCACTATGACCGCTAACGCTCTAATCGATACGGGCGCGATTCTGGCGCTGCTGGACAGAACGGACCGTTGGCACCGGATCTCGGTGGATGCGTTTGAGCAACTCCGACTACCTCTGGTAACCTCCGAAGCGGTGCTGACGGAACTGTTTCACCTGGTTGGCGACAGTCGTCATGAGATGGAGGCCGCATGGCGGCTCGTGCGCTCTGGGGCCATCGTGCTGGCGGCGATCGAGGATTCGGAACTCGCGCAAATACAAGCGCTGATGTCGCGCTATTCGGATCGCCCTATGGATTTCGCCGATGCAACTCTCGTGTATCTCGCGAAGCGTGAGGCTCTGTCGACCATCTTCACCGTGGATCATGCAGACTTCGACACGTATCGAATAGAAGGTCGCCGCCGGTTTCGCGTACTTCCGGCGAGCCGGCCGTAACGGTCCGGATCGACTATTAACGCCTATGACTACTTCTGCGAAGCCGCGATGGCCTGGTCGAGGTCCCAGAGGATGTCTTCCACGTCCTCGATTCCCACCGAGATCCGCACCAGGTCCTGGGTCACGCCGGCTTCCATCTGCTGCTCGTCAGTCAACTGCTGGTGAGTGGTCGAGGCCGGGTGAATGATCAGGCTCTTGGCGTCGCCGAGATTGGCGAGGTGCGAGAAAAGCTGCACCGAATCGATGAGCTTGCGTCCGGCTTCGAGGCCGCCCTTGATGCCGAAGGTCACGATGCTGCCCTGGCCCTTGGGCAGATACTTCCGCGAGAGGCTGTAATAAGGGCTGGACTTCAGGCCGGGATACTTCACCCACGAAACCGCGGGGTTCTTTTCCAGCCATTCGGCCACTGCGAGCGCGTTGCGGCTGTGCTGGTCCATGCGGAACTTCAAGGTCTCGATGCCTTGGAGGAAGAGGAACGAGTTGAAGGGGCTGATGCACGGGCCGAAATCGCGCAGGCCTTCGACGCGCGCCTTGATGATGAAGGCCAGGTTGCCGAAGACCTCGGTGAACTTCATGCCGTGATAGCCGGGGCTGGGCTCGGTGAGCGCGGGGTACTTATCGTTCCACGGAAACTTGCCGCTGTCGACGATGATGCCGCCGATGGAGGTGCCGTGGCCGCCCAGGAACTTGGTGGCGGAGTGGAGCACGATATCGGCGCCGTGCTCGATGGGACGGCAAAGATAGGGCGACGCCATGGTGTTGTCGATCACCAGCGGGACGCCGGCTTCATGCGCGATGGCTGCCACCTTTTCGATATCGAGCACGTTCATGCGCGGGTTGGCGATGGTCTCGCCGTAGAGAGCGCGCGTCTTCGGAGTGATGGCCTTGCGGAAGTTCCCGGGATCGTCGGGCTCGACGAATTTCACATCGATGCCCAGGCGGCGGAAGCTCACGTCGAATTGCGTGTAGGTGCCGCCGTAGAGCGTGCTGGAGGCCACCAGCTCGTCGCCCAGTCCCATCAGGCTGGTGATGGCCAGAAACTGCGCCGCCTGGCCGCTGGACGTGGCCAGGCCCCCGATGCCGCCCTCGAGCGCCGCCACGCGCTGCTCGAAAACATCGGTGGTCGGGTTCATGATGCGGGTGTAGATATTCCCGAACTGTTGGAGCGCGAACAGAGCGGCGGCGTGCGCGGAATCTTCGAAGACAAACGAGGTGCTCTGGTAGATGGGCACGGCGCGCGCGCGGGTGGCTTTATCGGGAGTGTGGCCGGCGTGCAGAGAGCGGGTGGAAAAGCCCATGGGGCGCGCGGGAGCGGTATCTTCAGACATAATTTATCACCATACCATTTCGAGCGCGGTCCTTTGGGCGGCTGATGTAGCGCCGGCGATCTTGTCGCCGGTTTGTTCCGGTCCGGACAAACCCACCGGCGGCAAAGACCGCCGGCGCTACCTCATTGCTGGAGGACGCCGGCTTTCTTGAAGTCGCCGGCCTTCACATAGCTCAAGGCGGACAGGTCGACGTGGCGGCGGAAAGCTTCCGACACCTGTTCGGGCGTGAGCGCCGCGACCTTGGCTTCCAGCGCTTCGTCGAACTTCATGGTGCGGTCGAAGAACTCGCGCCGCGAAAGCGTGAGCGCCAGTTGCTGGTCCTGGGAGCGCGCCACGGCCTGCTCCTGGAGCCACGATTTCTTGGCCGCGGCCACTTCGTCCGCGGCGAAACCGTCCTTGACCGCGCGGGCCATCTCGTCTTTGAAGCTGACCTCCACCTTGGGAGCGTTCTGCGGGGCGCTGATGGCCAGCCCGACGAATACGGCGCCATCGTCTTTGGTAGGCGTCTGAAGCACCGACTGCACGCCGTAGCTGAGTCCCTCCTTGTGACGGATGCGGGTGACCAGGCGCGCGGAAAAGTTGCCGCCGAGCATGTAGTCCGCCAGGACCATGGCGGGGTAATCCGGATCTTCATCCGACAGGCGGATGCGCATCCCGGCTATGAACAGGGCATTCTGTTTGTCGGGCGTTTCGATCTTGCGGTCCACGGGCGCGATGTTCTGGTATGGTTCGAGGAGGCGCTGGAAGGGGCTGGGACTCTTCCAATCGCCGAACAGCTCCGCCGCCAGTTTCTGCACTTCCGCTTTGTCGAACTGGCCGGAGACCACCAGCTCGCTGTTGGAAGCGCCGTAGAACTGCTGGTAGAACTTGCGGACGTCGTCGAGCGTGACCTTCTTCAGGTCCTCGATCTGCTCGTCGGCCGTCCCGAGGTAGCGCACATCGCCGCGCGCGTGCGGCAAAAGATGCCGTTGGATCTCCAACTGGGCGAGGGTCATGGGCTCGCTCTTGCCCGACTCGATGCCGGCAATGCGCTGCTGTCGCACCTGCTGGAATTCGTTGTCCGGAAACGACGGTTCGCGCAGGATCTCGGCGGCCAGGCGCAGCGCGCCCGCCAGGTTGGCTTCCACCGTTTCGATAGTCGCCGTGGCGTTGGTGGGTCCGCCGGAAACGTTGAGGCGCGCCTTCAAACGGTCCGTCTCATCCTGGATCTGCTGGCGCGTCTTGTTCTTCGTGCCGCGCATCAGCAGGCCGCCGGCGAGCTGCGCCGCGGCGGACTTGCCGAACAGCGACTTTTCGTCGCCGAACCGCACGGTCAGCCGGGCCACCACCGTGCCGCCGCGCATCTTCTTCGGCAGCAGCACCACCTTCATTCCGTTGGGAAGGCTGGCGCGGGTCAGGCGGGCTTCGATGTTGGCGGGCGTAGGATCGAAGACTTCGCCCTCGGAAATGGTCTCTCCGCCCTTGTAATCTTTGAACAGCGCCGCCAGATCGGGAGCGGCGGGAATCTCGGCGCGGTCGAGGTTCTTGGTCGGGATGAAGACACCCACGGTGCGGTTGGATTCCTTCAGATAGGCTTTGGCGACGCGCAGAACGTCCTGCTCGGTGACCTTCTTGACGGCGTCGCGGCCGAGGAACAGAAGGCGCCAATCGCCCATGGAGGCATATTCGCTGAGGGTCAGCGCGACCGATTGCGTGTCCGCCATAAACAGCTCGATCTGTTTCAGGAGCCGCGTCTTCACGCGTTCTACCTCCTCCTTGGTGGGAGGCTCGGCGATCACGCCCTCGATGGTCTTGATGGCGCTCTGGCGGGCTTCGTCGAGCGACTGATCCGCGCGCAGGCGCACCGCCGCGATGAGGAAGCCGGGGTCGTGCATCGGCATCGCATTCATGCCGGCGGAGACGGCCTTCTGGTTATCGACCAGCGCCTTGTACAGGCGGCCGGAGGGCGTGTCGCCGAGGACTCCGCTGAGCACTTCCACCGCGGCAGCGTCCGGGTGCGACCCGGCCGGGATATGATACAACAGGTCGACCGATTGGATATCGCCCACGCGGCGCAGGGTCACGAAGCGCTCGCCATCCTGCGTCGGTTCCACCGTGTAGGACGTGTCGATCACGCGTTGGGGGCGGGGGATGCGGCCGAAGGTATCCGCCACCCAGGCGAGCGTCTTGCTCTCGTCGAGCTTGCCGGCGATGGTCAGGATGGCGTTGTCTGGCTGATAGTACTTCTGATAAAAGGCCGCGAGCCGCTGGATCGGCACGTTCTCGATATCGGAGCGGTTGCCGATGGGCGTCTTGCCGTAGTTATGGAAGGCGTAAGCGGCCTCGAGCACGCGCTGGAACAGGATGCGGTCCGGGCTGTTCTCGCCCGCCTCGAATTCGTTCCGGACCACCGTCATTTCCGTATCCAGGAGGGGCTTCTCCATGCGAGTGTTCACCATGCGGTCGGCTTCCAGCTCGATGGCCCACTTGAGGTTCTCGTCGGTGGCGGTCAGCGTCTCGAAATAGTTGGTGCGGTCCCAAGCCGTGGTCCCGTTCATCATGGCGCCGTGATTGGTGAGTTCCTGCTTGATGTTGCTCCGCGTTTTGGTCTGGATGAACATCATGTGTTCCAGCAGGTGCGCCATGCCGGTCTCGCCATAACCTTCGTGGCGGGAGCCCACCAGGTAGGTCACGTTGACCGTGACTTTGGGCTTGGACGGATCGGGAAACAGCAGCACATGCAGGCCGTTCGGATAGGCGTACTCGGTGATGCCCTCCACCGAGGTCACCTTCTGGACGCCTTGCGGTAAGGTTTGTGAGAAAGCCGCGACTGTCAGGACGAGGGCGGCAATGACAAGTGTAAATCGGGCGTTACGACGCATAAGCTGCCTCCTGGATGGTTTCTCAGATTATAACAAGTTCGACGACAGCTTCTCGAATTCCGGTCACTTCCCGATGCAGAACGTGGAGAAGATGCGGTTGAGGATGTCGTCGGCGGTGGTGGCGCCGGTGATGGCGTCAATGGGACCGAGAGCGGAGTAAAGATCGAGCAGCAGCATCTCGTGCGGAATGCCGGCTGCGACGGCGGCGCTGGCTTTTTCGAGATACCCGGCGGACTCGCGCAGCAACTGCTCGTGACGCAGGCTGGTGATGAAGCCATTTTCCTGCTCGAAAGCGCCTTTGGGGGCCAGCGCTTCCAGAATCGCTTCACGAAGTTGCGGGATGCCTTCCCCGGTGAGGGCCGAGACGGGGATCAGGGGTTGCGTAGCCGGTCCCCGCAACAGGTCGCACTTGTTGCCGACAGCAAGCGAGCGGCCCTGGCGTTCGGCGCGGGCTATCAGGGCACGGTCCCGCTCATCGAGCGGCTGCGAAAGGTCCACCACCACCAGGGTCAGATCGGCGTCGGCCATGGCCTGAAAGCTGCGCTCGATTCCCAGCGACTCGACCAGCTCCGCCCCCTCGCGGATGCCGGCCGTGTCGCACAGCTTCACGGGGATGCCGCCAATGGAAGCAGTCTCGGAAACCAGGTCGCGCGTGGTGCCGGGGAGGCTGGCGACGAGGGCGCGGTCCTGTTCGAGAAGGCGGTTAAAAAGGCTGCTCTTGCCCACGTTGGGGCGGCCCACAATGGCCAGCGTCAGGCCGGCGCGCACCAACCCGCCGTATTGGAAGCTGGCGGCGAGCTGGCGGATGCCCTCGAGAACCAGGGCGAGGCGGCGGAGAATTTCGCCGGCCCCGGCGACGCTCACGTCGTCTTCGGCAAAATCGATGCCCGCTTCGAGCAGCGCGATCAGCTCGAGAAGCTGCTGCTTGAGCGGGGCGATGCGGCGCGAGACCGAGCCGCCGGCTTGTTGCGCGGCAATGCGGGCCTGGTAGAGCGTGGTGGCTTCGATCAGGTCGCGAATGGCTTCGGCCCGCGGGAGATCGATGCGGCCGTTCAGGAAGGCGCGCAGGGTGAATTCACCCGGCTCGGCCAGGCGCGCTCCGGCCTCGAGGGCGCGCTCGACGGCGTGGCGCAGCACGACGGGTGAGCCATGGCAGGAGATTTCGACAACGTCTTCGGCGCTGTAGGACCGGGGAGCCTCGAAAAATGTCACCACCACTTGGTCGACGGGGTGAGACTGGCGATCGAGGAACTCGGCCATCTGGACCTGCCACGGACGCCAGTTCACTTCGCCGGAGAAACGCAGGATGCGTTCGGCCGTGGAGCGGGCGGCGGCGCCGGAGAGGCGCACGATGCCCAGACCGCCTCTGCCAGGGGGAGTGGAAATGGCGACGATGGTGTCTTGCAGGTTCAATCAGCGCCACGGACCACGAGGACGCGGGCCCGCACGGCGCGGGTCGGGCGCGCGCAGCGGCTCCGGCAGGCTCGCCATGCCGGCGGGGTAGACCACTACCTGCCGCGCCGGGCCGGATCCGAAACTTTCGCTGCGCACGGCGGCCTCGTTGCGCAGGGCCATGTGGATCACGCGGCGCTCACGGCTGTTCATGGGGTTGAAGCGGAACGGCATGCCCGTGCGCTTGACCTTTTCCGCGGCCGTCATGGCGCTCAGCCGCAGCTCCTCGATGCGCAGCAGGCGGTAGTCGTTGGCGTCGAAGGAAATCCGCGAATGGTCCTCGGATGGCATCCGCAGCATTTCCATGGTGACGTGTTCCAGGGCCAGCAAAAGCTCGGCCTTGTTGGAAAGCAGCAAGTCGACATCCGGCCCCGAAAACCTCACCACCATGTCCGGAGTCTCAAAAGCGTCATCCGGCGCTTCCACGTCCTGGATCTCGTAATTGACCTTGAAGCCCGCATTACGGAGGGTAGGCCGCAAGAAAGCGTCCAGCCGGGAACCGATCGAGGCCACGGAATACTTTCGCTCAGTCACAGATTATTTCCTGCCGTTCTTTTTCTTGGGCAGCGCCACCGATTGGGCGGCCGCATCCGCCAGCGCGGTATGGTTGAAGAACCACTGCTGCCCCACACTCACCAAATTGCTGGTCAAGTAGTATAGCACCAGGCCGCTGGGGAGATTGTAGAACATGAAGCCGAAGATCAGCGGCATGAGCATCATCATGCGCTGCTGGTTGGGGTCGCCGGCAGCCTGCGGCGTCATCTTCTGCATGACGAACTGGCTGACGATCATGATAATGGGCAGAATGTGGATAGGCAGGTACTCGTGCTGCGAAAGGTCCGTGACCCACAGCCAGTTGGCGCCGCGCATCTCCACCGAAACGGTGAAGACCTTGTAGAACGCGATGAAGAACGGAATCTGAATCAGCATGGGGAAACAGCCGCCCATGGGGTTGACGCCGTACTTCTTGTAAAGGGCCATCACCTCCTGGTTCTGTTCGGCTTTTTTGGGATCGCGGATACCGATGTTCTTATACCTGGCGTTGATAGCCTCGATCTGCGGCTTGAGCGCCTGCATCTTTTTCATCGACTTCATGTTGGAAAGTCTCAAGGGGAACAGCACGAAGTTGATGACGATGGTGACCACCACGATGGACCAGCCGAAGTTGTGGACGAAAGCGTTGTTGAACCAGTTGACGATGAGGAACAGCGGCTTGGCGAGGAAGGCCAGCCAGCCGAAGTCCACCACCTGTTCGAGCTTGGGATTGACGCGCTTCAACAGATCGACGTCTTTGGGGCCGACGAACAGATCGAAGCGGTTGGCCGCGCCGTCGGAAACGGCGGCGCCGGCGAACGGCTCCGGTTTCTCGTCGAACGCCGTGCGGACGGTGTCGCTGAACGTGACCTGCTGCATGGCTGTCTTGCCATCCGGCAGGAAGACCGCGGCGAAGAACGTATCGGCGAGCCCGCCGAACGAAAAATTGCCGCTGGCCGTCACAGGGCCGTTCTTGGCGGCGCTGGCTCTCTGCTCCACGAGCTTGTTCTGCGCCACGTCGAAGTAGAGGGTGTGCTGGTTTGCCACGGCGCTGGTCACGGTGAAGTCGCCGAAGCCTCCGCGCCATTGGATCATGTGCGGGACGGGGTGACCGTCGGCGGTGACCTCGGTCGAGACCTGCAAAAGATAGCTGTCTTTCTGGAAGCGGAAGACCTTGCGGACGGAAGTGTGGCCGTCGGAGAAAGCGTAGGTGACGCCGAGGCCATCGGGATCGCCCGTCTGCGTGTAGTAGGTCCAGTTGACCTTGGCGCCGGGCTGCTTGTCGGGGAAGTAGAGCGAGAACGGGAATTCCAGACCCGCCGCGGAGTTCACCAGGTCGAGCAGCTTGCCGTCATTGCCGTGGTACTTCTTGAGCAGCCAGCTCCGTACGGTGGCGCCCTGGTTGCTGAGAGCGACCGTGAAGAGATTGGTATTGATGACGAAGGCCGGCTCGGTCCTTTGCGGGGTGGCGGGAGCGGACGGGACCGCCTTGGAAGAAACTTTCTTGGCCGGGCGCTCCGCCTTCGCCTGCTCGGCTACCGGCGCCGCCGGGATGTTCTCCGGGGCCGGCTGTGGCTGGGCGGGCGCGGCCTGCTCCGCCTTTTTGACGGGTGGCGGCGGCGCGGCGGTCTTGAAGAGATAGGGCGTCAGGAACATCACTGCGCCCATCAGGAGGAAGGCGAGCAGAAGCCGCACTTCCATCGACATTTCCTTGGGCGGCTGCCGAGGGTTGCCGCTGCCGTTTGCCGATTCAGCCATGCTGATAGATTCCGTTACAAAAACCGGGCGTCACCGGACGGGATCGAAGCCGCCGGCGTGAAATGGATGGCATCGCGCCAGACGCCGCAACCCCATCCACACACCCCTTGCCGCGCCATATCGCTCGACGGCTTCGCGCATATAATCCGAACAGCTCGGATGAAAGCGGCACGCCGAGGGCAGCAGGGGGGAGACACAAAACTTGTATACGCGGAGGGCCCGCACTAAGATCCACTGCAGCGGAGAAAGAGCTGCTCCACTTCGCGCTGCAACCCCGTCCAGGGAGCATCGAAAGCCTTGCGCCGCGGATTGATGACGATGGACCACTGCGGGCTCAACCGGTCCAGGTGTGAGCGGACCGCCTCGCGGAGGCGCCGCTTGATACGATTGCGGACCACGGCGTTGCCGAGATCCCGGGGCACAGTGAGGCCGATGCGGGGCCCATCGGGCCGCGGCTCGCGGACGCAAAAGGCGGCGAAGAGAGGGCCGGAGTAGCGCGTTCCCTGGTCATAAACTCTTCGGAAATCTCTCGATCGCAGCAGACGGACACGTTTCGGAAAACCAGTGATGGAGCACTACCTTTCGGAGCTGACAGTGAGCTTCTTGCGGCCCCGCGCCCGGCGGCGCGATAGCACCGCGCGGCCGTTCTTGGTCTCCATGCGAGAACGGAACCCGTGAGTCTTCGCACGGTGACGATTATTCGGTTGAAAGGTACGTTTCGGCATTTCAGTTCAAGTACTTAGTATAAATCAGGGGGGAAGCGGGCGGCAAACGGGCTACCCATGGCGCGGATGGCGGCAAGTGCTGCCTGATCCGAATTTCCGGGAAACCAAAACGGGGGGAAGACTTCGACGGCAGTGGCAGAGCGACCCGCCCGGGTCACCGGCCCTGTGTCAGATTTGCCCGGGAATGTGTCACCGGCCTACATCCGGAGGGGTGTGCACCATGGAAAGAAGCAGGCAAAACACCACCAAAACCGCGAGACCCGTTGCGACCATCATTGTTGCGCCCTCATCTCTATCTATCGGTTGAGCAATTCTAGTGCCATAGACTTGGCGAGCGGGTCCGGTACCGGCCAGTCTACTCCTCGGCCAATATGGAAAGTCTTGGACGGAATCATGCCCTTGGCCGGCATTTCTCCCACCCCCAAGAGCGGGGCTTTCCGTAAAGGGGCGAAAACCCGGAAATGTGTCACCGGCCTACATCCGGAGGCGTGTGTACCATGGAAAGAAGCAGGCAAAACACCACCAGAAGCGCGAGACCCGTTGCGACCATCATAATTGAATCCTCATCTTCTAATGCGCGAAATCGGCGATTCCAGTGCCACAAACCTGGGGAGTGGGTCCGGTACCCGCCAGTCTACTCATCGGCCAATGTGGCGAATCTTTGAGGGATCGAGCCCTTGGCCCGCATTTCTCACACCCCGGAGAGCGCGGCTTTCCGTAAAGGGGCGAAAACCCCAGGCTTTCGCCTCAGGGCTGGCAGGCCCCCAGTTTCACGGCGAATGCCGCCACCGAAACCCAGCGCTCGCCCTGGCGGCGTTCAAGGTGGAACGACTGCGTGGGGCCATCGGCGCGCGCGCGCCAGTCGGACGGCGCAACCGGCGAGGGCCTCAGACGCAACGGCCGGTCGCTGGTTTCCCGGATGGTCCAGCTTTCGCCGCCGTCGGGAGATTCGTACAACTCGTAACGGCCGCCTTCACTTCCGGGCCCCCGGTCGACGATCAGGCTGCCGCTGTCCTTGGCGCTGAAATGGAACTGCTGGATGGAGCCGAAGCGGCTCTCGTTGAAAATGGCGCGCTGCCGCCATGTCTTGCCGCCATCGGGGGTGAGCAGCAGGAACGGATCCTGGGCAAGAGGAGACAGCACCTGGCCGCTGATCCAGCCCATTTCCGCATCGAGGAATTGGATGCGGTCCAGGGAGGCGCCGCGGATGCGTTCGTGCGCTTCGCGCCAGGTATGTCCCGCGTCTTCGCTCACCAGCAGTACGGAGTAGAGCGTTACGGCTGAGGAGTGAATATTGCCCGCCGCGAAGATCCTGCCTGCAGCCGATTCGACGGCGGCCACTTCCAGATAGACCGGGCACGGATCATCCTCCGAGCAGCTCAAGCCGGCCCACTGGACATCGGCTTCGGTGCAACGGAACGGCAGCAGCATGGGCTTGCCGGCGTTCTCCAGCACCGGCGGCACCGGGCTGGCGGGCGGCTGCTCCTGCGCCCAGGCCACGACGACGGCCAAAACCGTAAAGAGAAGTGTTGCCGGTCGAAACTGCATGCCTGCCAGAATTGTAGCTCCCAGGCAAATAGCTCTAAAGGGCTACTAAAAGATAGCTCTTTTAATCTTTCCGCAACCTGTAACGTGGAGCGTGTGTTCAGTAGTCTAGAAAGTAAATCCCCGTTACGACAGCGGGCGCACTCACCCCTATCACCCAAACGCGCCCGCTTTTTTAATCTCTACTCGTCGAACATTCCCTCGAACAGGATGGTGCTGAGGTAGCGCTCCGCGGCATCGGGCAGGACCGCCACCATGGTTTTGCCCGCAAATTCGGGCTGCCGGCCCAGGCGAACCGCGACGGCCACCGCCGCGCCGCAGGAGATGCCGGCGAGAATGCCCTCCTCCTTCGCCAGGCGCCGCGCCATTTCGATGGCTTCTTCGTTGGAGACGGGTTCCACGCGGTCCACCACGGAAAGGTCGAGGGTGTCGGGAATAAAACCGGCGCCGAGCCCCTGAATCTTGTGCGGGCCGGGCTTCAGCGGTTGTCCGGCCAGGTGCTGGGCAATCACCGGGCTGGCCACCGGCTCAATGCCCACGGAGAGGATCTGCTTGCCTTTTTGCTTCTTGATGTAACGCGAGACGCCGGTGATGGTGCCGCCCGTGCCGATGCCGGCAACGAAAACATCAATGGCGCCGCCGGTGTCTTCCCAGATTTCCGGACCAGTGGTGCGGAAATGAATTTCGGGATTGGCGGGGTTCTTGAACTGTTGCAGGAGCACGTAACGCCGGGGATCGGAGGCGGCGATTTCCTCGGCTTTGGAAATGGCGCCAGCCATGCCTTGCGACCCCGGGGTGAGCACCAGGTTGGCCCCCAGCACCCGCAGCACCTTGCGCCGCTCGAGGGACATGGTCTCGGGCATGGTCAGGGTAATGGGATATCCGCGCGCGGCAGCGACAAACGCCAGCGCAATTCCAGTGTTGCCGCTGGTAGGCTCGATGAGTTCCTTGCCGGCCTTGAGAATGCCTCGCTTCTCCGCGTCCCACACCATGGAGGCGCCGATGCGGCATTTGACCGAACAGGCGGGATTGCGCCCTTCGATCTTGGCGAGGACGATAGCTTTGCCGCCGTCCGTAACGCGATTTAGCCGAACCAGCGGGGTGCGGCCAATACTGAAGGAATTGTCGTCGTAAATTCGCATCTCAGATCTCCCAATTGAGGATGTATTTGTTTTGCTTCTCGGTCCAGCCGCGCAGCAGTTCCGCGAAGGTGGTCTTATCGATGACCTCCGAGACGGCACTGTCGAGCTGCCGCCACATCTCCGTGAAAGGCGTCTCGGCCTTGCGGCGGGTCCGGCTCCGGCCCCGCGGCGGGCCTTCGATGGAGCGCAACACCTCTCCTACGGTGAGCGATTCGGCGGGCCGGGCGAGAAGGTAGCCGCCTTCCGCGCCGCGGCGCGATTCCACGAAACCGGCCTGCTTCAATCCCGCCAGGATGAGCTCGAGAAACTTCTGGGGGATTTTCTGGCGGCGGGCAATATCGGCGATTCTCACCGGTTCGCCGGGAGGTTGCGCAGCCAAGTCGAAGATGGCCCGCAAGGCGTATTCACCTTTTACAGAAATGTTCATGGCCAAGACGGGCAATCACCCGAATCTCAATAGAGATTGTAGCATATGCCGCGTGAGCCGCGCGAGCGATGGTGATTTTCCGGCCGGCATCCTTACAACTGCAACTGATAAATGTTCAGCCCCAAGGAAGTCGGAGCCAGCAGGTAGCCGGTATTGGTGGTCAGGATACCGCTGAAACCGAACTGCGTTTGGAATGGGTACAGCAAGATGGTGGAAGGCTGCCGGGCGTCGACAATCATCAGCGACGACGGTCCAAAGTTATCCGTAGCCGGCGGATTGTCGACGATGGCGAAGACGCCGTTGGTGAATCCAGACACGCAAGATGTCCCGTTCACCTGAACAGTGGAAGTGAAGGTCGCGATCACCGAGGGCGCCTGCACATAGGTCAGGTCCATGGTGGTCAGGGTCAAATAGCCGGTGAAATCGAAGTCGGGGGTTCCGGGGTTGCGCAGCCCCGTGGTGTTACCGGCGGCCAGAAGCGTAGTGCCCGAAATGTCAAAGCTCAGCAGAATTGCCGCCTGGCTGACGGCCACTTGGCTGATGGGATATGGGGTGGACGGCGAGGCAATGCTGATCACGTCCAGTATCCCGGCACCGCTGGTGCTCGTGCCCGTGGCTGTGGTGCTGGCGACGTAGGCGTAGATTTGATTGACGACTGCGGCGTAAGGTTTGAGGTTCAGATTCCCCGAGCCGGGTTGTGACGAGGGTTGCATAATCCCCAGGAACAGCGGATAGGCCGGATTGGTGAAATCGAAAACCAGAAAGTCGCCGTTTTGGGTGGCGACGCCGTGGTTGCTGTTGTAGTAGCTCCAATAGTTGGTGGTGGCGAACGCGTAGTTGCCGGAAAAGCTCAGATCAACCATATAGGGGTAGGGCGTGGATGCGATGTTCAGTCGGTTGGGGGATCGCGGATTGCTCAGCCCGTAGATGGCGAACGATTGGTTGTTGTTGGTGGTGGGCGAAGGCACGAAGATTTCCACTAGATACGGATTGGCGACCGTCGCGTTGATGGCGCATCGGTTGCCGTTGCCGTTGAGGACGCTGTCTCCGAATTCGCCGATCACGCTGGGCTGCGTTGGGCTGGTTACGTCCACCATCACGATGCGGCTGGCGCCGCAGACATAGGCCACGTTGTTATAAAGCGCAATGGTGCTGCTGGCGCTGTTAGCGAACGGGACGGTTCCCGAAAGCTGGAGCGGGCTGGTGTAAGCCGTGCCGGAGCCGGACACCGAGATGACGGCCGAAGCGCTCACGTATCCTCCCACCGTAATTACGAGGGGGTAGTCGCCGGTCGGCAGGGCAGGCACCTGGATATTCGCCTGCGCGAGTCCCACGAAGCCCGGCGCGAGACCGAGGAACTGAACCGTCGCACTCTGCGAGCCGATAGTAGCGGAGTAAACCGCGGTGGCCTTTGAAAGCGGCGACGACGGGGTGGGCGAGCCAACGGCCACGGGATTGTTGACAGCCCCTATACCCGTGAGATACACGGTGATGACCGAGCCTGACGCGGCCGCGGCCGATTCGCCGTTGAGCGTAACGCCGTCGCCGTTCTGCGCGACGGCATGGTTCGCGCCGTACTGAAAGATGGCGGGAGCCGATGACGTAAGGGTAAAACTGAAGGAAGCGCTGGCGCCGCCGGGGCCACGGACAACCAGGCCGACGGCGCCGCTCTGGACCGACGAGGGCACCTGAAAATTGATTTGCGTGGAACTGACGTATAGAAGGGGCGCCGATACGCTTCCGATCATGACGCTCGTGACGCCAAGGGTGGTGGGCAGGGGGAAGCCGGATGGGTAAGCCTCTCCACTGGCAAAATTCGTGCCGAAGATGGTGGCCAGCGATCCGGGCGCCACGCGCGGACCGTAACCGGCGGCGTCGGTAACGGCCAGAACCACCGGAACGGGCGTGGCAGCCGGGCAAGCTGTGGGCGCCGACCAAACCAATCCAAACAAAATCGCGATCGCACGACACTTGCAGAACTGGCCCATACGAATAGAGACGAACAGAAGAGGCCTTGTGATGGGGGGATTTCCGGTTTTTTGCGGCGCACCTCTCGCGGGCGGCACCATTTCCACCGAGGCCGGTGCCCTGGCTGCGCTACCTGGTGAGAGGCGGTAAATTATGATGTTTGCTTCTGGAGGTCAGATTATGAAGTGCACTTTTGTCGCTGCTCTGGCTTTAGTTCTTCCTCTGGCGTTGTTTTCGCAGGAATTCCGCGGCACGATCAGCGGCGCGGTCGCCGATCCGACCGGTGCGGCGATCGCGGGCGCGAAAGTCAGCGTCGCCGAAACGCACACCGGCACCAAGATGCAGACCGTCTCGGAATCGACCGGCGAGTACACCGTCCCTTTCCTGCTGCCCGGCGATTACGATATCTCGGTCGAGATGCAGGGCTTCAAGGAATTTGTTCGCAGGGCCGTGCACGTGGGCGCGGGCGATCACATCGGCATCGACGTCCGCATGGAGGTGGGCGACACTACTCAGTCCATCGAGGTCACCGCCGAGGTGCCGCTGCTCAATACTGAAAACGCTTCCGCCGGGCAGGCCATCACCACCAAAGAGGTGGAAGACCTGCCTCTCAACGGAGGAACTCCGCTGGCGTTCGCTGCCTTGTCCCTGGGAGTGATCGGCGTGGGCCAGCCGGGGCTGATCCATCCTTTCGACAGCGGCGGCGCGGCCGGGTGGAGTTTGGGAGGAGGCTACGCGCAAACCAGCGAGTTGCTGGTGGATGGTTCGCCCAACGCCACCTGGGATGGCCGCCTGGCCTACAGCTTGCCCAAGGATGCGGTGCAGGAAGTGAAAATCAGGGCGTTCGACTCCGACGCGGCCTTCGGCCATACCGGCGGCGGAACGTTGAACCAGGTCATGAAGACCGGCACCAACACCTTGAAGGGTTCGATGTGGGAGCAAAACCAGGCCAACGCTCTCACCGCCAATGACTTCTTCAACAACGCCAAAGGCGTGCCGCGCCCCGTCAGCCACTATAACCAGTACGGCGTGACGGCCGGCGGCCCGATCTACATCCCCAAGGTATTTAACGGAAAGAACAAGCTGTTTTGGTTCTTCGCCTATGAAGCGCTGCCCGACAGCCAGCCGAACCCCACTTTCACGACGGTTCCCACGGATGCCGAGAGAAAGGGCGATTTTTCCAATCTGCTGGTCACGGGAGGGGGAACCGGAGGTGCCGCGTATCAGCTCTACGACCCTCATAGCGCCGTCCAGAGCGGATCGACCATTACGCGAAGTCCCTACCCCAACAATGTGATTCCGACGAGCCAACTGAATCCCATCGCGCTCAGCTACCTCCAGTTCTATCCCGAGCCGAACATCACGGCCTTCCGGCCGGACGGTTACCAGAATTTCGGCAACAGCGCCACCACCAATGACGACTACAACAATGAATTGGGCCGGGTGGACTACAACATGAGCGATCGCAGCCGCCTGTACTTCAACATCCGGCGCACCGGCTACAGCCAGGTGAAGAACAATTACTTCCAAAACGCCTCCGAGGGCTCGATTCTTTACCGCAACAACTGGGGCGGGACCATCGACGAGGTGTTCACCGCGAACGCCTCCAATGTGATCGATGTGCGAGTGAACTTCACGCGCATGGCCGAGAGCCACGCCAATCCCAGCACCGGCTTCGACCCGACCACGTTGGGCTTCCCGTCCTACATGGCCGCCAACTCGCTGTACCTGGAGATGCCGGTGATTGCGTTCAACAGCAATACCAACTTCCAGAATCTGAGTTCCAGCGGCAACAACAACCTGCCGTCCCAGTCGTGGCAGCTTTTTGCCAATTGGGTGAAGATCAAGGGCAACCATACGCTGAAATTCGGCGTCGACGCGCGGCAGTACCGGCTGAACACCTTCACGGTGGGCAACTCGACCGGCACCTTCAGCTTCTCCGGCAACAGTTGGGTGAGAGCCTCCAGCAGCGCTTCCTCGACGGTGGTGATGGGGCAGGATTTCGCCTCCTTCCTGCTGGGACTGCCCTACAGCGGCTCCTACGACTTAAATACGTTTGGCTCGTGGTACTCGTACTACAGCTCCGGATTCGTGCAGGACGACTGGCGCGTGGCGAGGAACCTCACTCTGAACCTCGGCGTCCGCTACGACCACGACGGACCGTATCACGAGAAATGGGGCCGTACCGTGGATGGATTTGACACCACCACTCCCAATCCTCTGGCCGCCGCAGCCCAAGCCGCCTACGCCAAGTCGCCCATCGCTCAGCTTCCCGCGAGCGCCTTCAACGTGCCTGGCGGATTGACCTTCGCCAGCCCAGGCAATAACGCGGTCTACCAGAACACGTCGCACCTGGTCAGCCCGCGAATCGGCTTCGCCTGGAGCCCCGACAGGTTGCACCACAAGACAGTGATCAGCGGCGCATTCGGGATGTTCGTCGCGCCGGTTACCATTTCCAACCTCTCCATCACCGGCAGCTACTCCACCAATCCCCAAATCAACCAGGAGGGGTTCAGCCAGAGCACCTCGATCACGGCGCCGCCGAGCGCGGGCGCGCTGATCACCTCGAGCTCCGCCACGTTGAGCAATCCATTTCCCGGTGGCTTCCTGCGGCCGGCCGGCTCTTCGGCGGGCCTCTCCACCTTCGTCGGCCAGAGCGTCTCCTTCCTGGATCCGCAGGTGAAGAGTCCTTATTCGCTGCGCTGGAACTTCGGGTTTCAGCACACCCTTTCGCCCAACACGACGCTGGAAGTGCGTTACATCGGAAACCATTCGGTGCACCTGCCGGTTTCCTTCACCCAGCTCAACGGAATTCCGCGCCAGTACCTGAGCACGCTGCGAATCCGCGACCCCAACCAGACCTACCTCACCAGTTCCGTGACAAACCCCTTCGCGGGCCTTGCCACCAGCCAGAATGCCGCCACCACCTCTCCCGTGCAGCTCTTGTCGCATTATCCGGAATTCCCGGTGGGAGACAGCAGCGGCGGGTGGAGCGGCAGCGGCGGCGTTCTCGAACAGAATCTCAATGTGGGCAGCTCGTATTTCCACAGCCTGAATGTGCGGGTTCAGAAGCGGCTCTCCAGCAACCTGATGCTGACTGTCAACTACATCCACTCCAGGCTGATCGAATTCGACTCCTGGCTGAACGATTCGGATGCCCGTCCGGAAAGGCGGGTTTCGCCCACCGACCGCCCCCACCGCTTTGTGGCCTATTTCTCCTACCAACTGCCCATCGGCAGGAACCAGCTCCTCCATTTCCAGTCGAAGCTGGCCAACGCGCTCATCGGTGGATGGAGCGTCAACGGCGTCTATCAACACCAGACCGGCGCTCCTCTCACCTGGGTCAACGGCAGTTCGACCAGCCCCGGCGACTATGTCTACTTCGGCGCCCCGCTGAATCTCGGCAACCGCCAGGTCAACGGGTTTGCGTTCGACAGGTCGGCATTCGACACGATATCGGCCGACGCCTTCAACTATCACATCCGGACGTTCCCGACCACCTTCAACAATCTGCGCGTGGACGGAATCAACCAGTTGGACGCATCCATGCTGAAGCGCTTTCAGATCTCGGAGGGGCGGCGGTTCGAGTTGCGTTTCGAGGCCAACAACCTGCCCAACCACCCGGTTTTCGCGGCTCCGAATACCACTGCGAGCGCTTCCGGGTTCGGTCAGATCACGGCCACGGCCAACCGCTTCCGGACGATCCAGTTGGTGGCAAGGTTGTACTTCTAGAGGCTCAGACGCTGGTGGCTAAACCACGCGGTGTTTCGGGGCTTTGCGCGGCTTGACCTTGGCAGCTTTGGACTGCTTGGACGCCTTGGACCTGCGAGCCTTCGGGGCCTTCCGGGCCTTGCTCGTCTTGGAGCGGTGTACGGCCGGCCTCTGCTTCGCCTCCATGCTCCCGGTCAAGCCGAAGCTCAACGCCAGGGCCAGCGCCACTGCGCGTAATCTCATGTCCCCTATCTTACTGCGCGAGGCGGGTAAACCACAAATACATCTTTAGGAAACTCAGGGCTGTTAACAAGATGCAAATCCACGAAGCGCCCCGCCAGACTCTCTCGGTCAGGGAGCCTTCCAGCCGGGGCAAACCCGCCAGGTAGGCGGTCCCAAAGCCGGCCGCCAAGCCCCCGATGTGGGCGGCGTTATCCACGCGAAGGCCGGGCAACATCCCGAACAGGATGATGTAGATGGCCCAGCGGATGTAAGTCCCGCGAATGGCATTGCCAAGCGGGTTCCTGTGGCGCACGCCCAGCGCGATCATGGCGCCGATCAAACCCATCAACGCGGCCGAGGCGCCCACCGAAGGGGCCGCGCTCCACATCGCGCTCAGGTAGAAGCCGAAGACGGTGGAGACGAAATAAATCACCAGCATGCGGCTGGCGCCGTAAACCTCCTCCACCTGAGCGCCGAGGTCGAACAGCACCCAGGAGTTCATGAGAATGTGGAGCAGGCCGCCGTGCAGAAAGCCGGCGGTCACCAGGCGCCACCACTCGCCGCGCGCCAGGCCCATGTTGTACTTGGCGCCGAACGCGACCAGCGTCGAAACGTCGATATTCCACAAGGCTTCGCCGTTGCCGGCCCCCATGCTGTAGAGCGCGGTGGCGAGAAACAGCCCGAAATTCACGACGAGGATGACGACGGTGTTGAAGTGCGCGTGCGGAATGATCCCGCCGAGGATCGGGGAAGGGTTGCGGCGATCGATGGCGCGGGCGCCCACCGGCTCGTTGCAGTAGGGGCAGGTACGGTCCTTGGAGGTAATGAATGCCCGGCAATGCGGGCACATGCGGCGTCGGTCCATCTGCACCATTCTACAACCCGGATCGCGGCCCAACGTATTTTGCTACAATCGAAGGTCCCGCATGGCGAAGACGGAGCGCGAGCACCGCGAGGATATCGTTCAGATCGGACGGCTGGTGTTTCAAAAAGGCTGGGTGGCGGCTAACGACGGCAATATCACGATCCGTCTGGACGCCGAGCGTATCCTGGCTACTCCGACGGGCGTGTCGAAGGGCATGATGCACCCCGACGATTTGATCGTGGTGGATATCGAGGGCAACAAGATCTCGGGCCGCGCCGAGCGCACCAGCGAAATCGGCATGCACTTGAAAATCTACGAGATGCGCCCGGACATCAAGGCGGTGGTGCACGCCCATCCTCCGGTGGCGACGGGCTACGCGACGGCTGGCAGGCCGCTGAACCTGGCGCTGCTGCCGGAGGTGATCATGGGGCTGGGCTGCGTGCCACTGGCGGAGTACGGGCTGCCCGGAACGCCGGCGCTCACCGAGCCCATGCTCCCGCTGATCCCCAAGCACGATGCCCTGCTGATGGCCAATCACGGCGCGGTATGCTACGGCGAGGACGTCTACAAAGCTTATTTCCGCATGGAGACGATAGAACACCTGGCGCGCATCGCGCTGGTGGCGGAGTTGCTCGGCGGCGCCAAGGCGCTGCCGCGGCAGGAAGTGGACAGGCTGCTGGATGCGCGCACGCGTTACGGCGTGAACGGCAGGAGCAGCGGGGAACCGGGTTGCCCGGTGGCCGCCGGGGAGACCAGCCCCGGCGGAGAAGAACGGCTGTACGTGACGCGCGCGGAGCTGATCGGCCTGGTGGATGAGGCGCTCAAGGCGCGCAGTTTGGCTTGACAACAGTTTGGGAGAGCATAAATGGGTGAAGCGCTAGGAATGATCGAGACGCGCGGCCTGGTAGCCATGATCGAGGCTGCGGACGCCATGGTGAAAGCCGCTAAAGTGAACCTGATCGGCTGGGAGAAGATCGGATCGGGCTATGTCACCGCCTTGGTGCGCGGGGACGTGGCGGCGGTTCGCGCGGCCACCGACGCCGGCGCCGCCGCGGCGCGGCGCGTTGGTGAACTGATCGCGGTGCACGTCATCCCGCGCCCGCACCAGAGCCTGGAAGACGTTCTGCCGATCGGCAAGTCTCAGGCGCAGAGCGCCGGCAAGTAGCCGGCGGTAGAGGCTGCATGATTCTCGCCCGCGTGGTGGGCACCGTGGTTGCCACACGGAAAGACCCTCGCCTGGAAGGCAAGAAATTGCTCGTCCTGAAACCGGTCTCTCCCGATGGGAAAGACGAGGCCGGCTATGTGGTGGCCGTGGATACGGTGAGCGCGGGGTACCGCGAGCGCGTGATCGCGGTTGCCGGAAGCTCGGCCCGCATGGCCGAGGGCTGCAGTGATAAGCCTATCGACACCGCCATCATCGGCATCGTGGACGATGTGCGCCTGGATTAGCTCATGTATCTTGGCCGCGTGGTGGGTTGCGTCTGGTCCACCGTCAAGGACCGCAATTTGGAGGGACAGCGGCTGCTGGTGATCCAGCCGCTCACTCCGGAACTCGCCGCGACCGGCAAGCGGATCATCTGCACGGACTGCACCGGGGCCGGCGCCGGTGAACTGATCTACTGGGTCCGCGGCCGCGAAGCCATCTTTGCTTTTCTGCCGCAGCAGCCTCCCACGGATACCACGGTTGTGGGGATCGTGGATTCGGTCCACCTGAAGCCCGTGGAGCAGCCGGAACGCGACAGCTCGCTGCGGCAGCCCGCCAGCGGGCTTTCCGGCCCGCCCGGGAAGACGCCGCGGGCCGCCGGCCGCAAGCCGCCACGCAAGGCTTAACTCATGCTGATCGGGCGAGTCATCGGAGAATTGGTAGCCACGCAAAAGCACCCCAGCCACGAGGGCCGCAAGGTGCTGCTGGTTCAGCCGCTGAACCTGGATGGCACCGATCGCGGTGACGCCGTGGTGGCGCTGGACGCCGTGGATGCAGGGGTCGGCGACAAGGTCCTGGTGGTCACCGAGGGTTTCAGCGCATCCATGGCCGTAGGCCGGACTCAGTCACCCATTGACATGACGGTGATTGGCTTTATCGACCACATCGATCTCGTGCCAGGCGTCTCCTAAGCGCCCCCTGCGGTGCGAGATCAGCCGGACTGCCAGCGCGAGTCCCAGTATCCACTTCCCCAGTTCGACTCCAAAATACCAACTATGCAGCACCCAAAACTGGACGCGCTCCCCGGAGGGCGCATCGGGAGGGATAAAGTCGATCATCCTGCCCAGCGAAATCATTTGCGGCGTGAGCATGACACGCTGCACCAAGACCGCCGCAATCATCAGCAAGACCAGGAAGAGCGAGAACTTGTTTTCCCTGGTCGCGAACAGCACGAAAAAGAAAAAGAGTACTCCCGCGATGACCTGCGCGACTTCCCAGTTCTCGAGGTACCAGCGGTTCTGCTCGGAGATCTGGTAGCCCAGCAACAGGCGCGCATTGGCCGGGCCGAGTGCTTTGAACTGCGCGGATGCCACCGGATGGGGCCGCGCGAGCAAGCGGTCCACCGAGCCGGAGCTTCCGGCGGCGATCCACGCCATGAGCAGTGCAGCCCCTAGCCAGATGCCCAGCAGGAAACATGCAAGTCGGCGCGAATTCATGATGAATATCTGATTCTATCGCAGGATGGGCGCAAACTTTCGCGTGGCAGAGCTAAAGATTTCCGACGAACTGCCGATTGCCGGACAGAGCGAGGTAGTATGCCAGATTTTGAGACGAGTAGTTTTGGACGGATCTCCTACCAGCCGGAATGGGCCATCGAATTTCCGTCCGGGCTTCCTGGGTTTGAAGACCGCCGCCGGTTTGCCGCGCTGAAGTTCGACGAGAGCGCTCCGCTGGTGTTCTTGCAGAGCCTGGAAAACCCGAGCCTGTGCTTCATCACGTTGCCCATCCTGGCGGTGGATCCGCAATACCGGTTAGCGGTAAGCGACGAGGATCTCGGACATCTGGGCCTGTCGCCCGAGCGGCAACCGCGCATTGGTCAAGACGTCCTGTGCCTGACGGTGATTTCCATTCGGGAAGACGGCCCGACCGCTAACCTGCTGGCGCCGATCGTTGTCAACCTGCGCAACCTCAAGGCAGTGCAGGCGGTGGCGCCGGAGTCGGAATACCCGCTCCAGCACGTGCTGCTGCCGGAAGAGGCCCCGGTGTGCTCGTGATGTCGCGCCGCGCGGGAGAGACCATCCTGATCGGCGACGAGATCGAGATTGTCATTGCGCACATCGGCCGCTCACGCGTGAAGGTGGGGATCCGGGCGCCGCGTGAGATGGTGGTAATCGCCCGTGAAGTGAAGTTGGTTCGGGACGAAAACCTGGCCGCGGCCGTGCCGGCCACTGCGGAGGCGCTCTCCAGCCTGATCGCCCGGCTGCAGCCGACGCCTGGGTCTGGCGAACATGCACGTGAGTCGAAAGCCGGCGCCAAAGGCAGGACCTTGGCCCGGAACGCCGGCAGGCCGTTGTCACCGACGTAGGGCCAGACCACAGCTCTCGAGGAGTGGTATGCCTGTGCCGGAGCTGGGAATATGGCGCGAATCTCCAACTGGGGAGTTTTCCGGCAATTGGCAAAGGATTCCAACCACACGGCTCAAGTCTTCAGAGTCGGTACCGATAAGGGAGATGACCGGCAAGAAGCCGGTACACAACTTGAAAGGATTTCACAATGCTTTCCATCCAAACCAACGTAAATTCTCTTGTCGCTCAGCAAAACCTGAACGTCAACAGCGCATTTCAGAGCAGAACCATTCAACAGTTGACCTCCGGCTATCGGATCAACCAGTCCGGCGACGACGCCGCGGGCCTGGCGGTGGCCAACAAGTTCCGTAACAGCACTGCGGAGCTGACCCAGGGCGTGGCCAACGGCAACGACGCCGCGGCCCAGCTCCAGATCATGGATGGTGGGATCAGCAACATATCTCAGATCCTGGACCGGCTGAAAACGCTGGCAACGCAATCGGCGTCCGGCACATTCACCGGCAGCCGCACCACCCTGAATGGCGAGTTCCAGGGGGACTTGCAGGAAATCGACCGCCAGGCGCAGTCCATTGGGCTGAACACCAGCGGCCTCTTCGCCAAGAGCCTGGACGTCTACTTGGGCGCCGGCAGCGGCAGTTCGAGCCTGGCTAACGGGGTCGTGACGCTCAACCTGACGGCGTCGACCGTAGACTCACAGAGCCTCGGCCTCAAGGGAATGCAGATCGTGGCGGGCACCGCGGATATCGGCCCCGGATCTTCAAACCACACGGTAGCGCAGATCCTCGCCGATGTCGCTAACACGACCGCGACCGCCGGCTTCACGAGTCTGTATTTTGCAGGGCCGGGCTTCTCCGACAGCAGCAAGGTGCAGGTCGCGGTGAACACGCAAGGTGTGACCGACACCACCACCCTGGCTGCGGCTATCAACAGCGCCATCCAGACCGCCGGCGCCGGCAGCACGCAGGCAGCCACTGCCTTCAAGAACGCGGGTATCGTGGCTTCCGTTCATACCGATGCCAGCGGTGGGCAGGAATTGGCGTTCACCTCCAGCACCTCGGCATTCCAGGTGCAAGCCGGCGACCGCATGGCCAATGCCCTGTTGGGCAACCTGTCGGGGACAACCGGCACCGCTCTGGCCACAACGGTAGTGGGTGCCACCACCGCCGCTCCGGGTGCATTCACTCCCACCGGTGTTACCGTGCGGATCGATGGCGGCGGCCTGAGCTCTCCACAGGATATTACCTTTGCCGCCGGCATAAACACCGTTGACCTAGCCATCACCAACCTGATTTCCCAGGTTTCGAACAATACCGCGTTGAAGGCTGCCGGCATTACGGTGGCTGGCGGAACGGCGGGCACGGGCCCTCTGACCTTCACCAGCGCGCGTGGCGACGCGTTCACCGTCCAGGCCACGGGCGACACCTCCAATAAGCTGGGGCTCGGAACATTCGTCGCCGGCGCAGGCAGCGCGCCGGACTACGCCACCCTAACGGCGGGCGTCGCGTACGACAACACCGCCGCCTATGGCACGTCGGTTCTGCAATTCTCCCTCAACGGCGGGGCTTCCAATGGAGGCACCAACGCCGTCAGCGTCAGTCTGGACGCCGGCAATGCCGTCGCCGCCGTGAAGGCCGCCACCGCCGACTCGGACCAGCACGGCAACACGATCACTATCTCGATTGACGGCGCAGGCCCGACAACCGTGACCCTTGCAGTGGGTGACACCACCGCCATTAAGGCCGCAGCCGCCGTCAACGCCCAGGCCGGCGGCCTGGTACTAGGGTCGGTGACTTCCGCCGGCTTCCTGCAGATCACGTCCCTGACCAAGGGCGCACATAGCATGGCCATCGCTGGCACCAACACTTACGCCGGCCTGAACGGGACCTACCTCGGCACCGCCCGTACCGACACCGACCTCCAAAGCGCCCTGAATGCCGCTTTCGACGCCAGCTCCGTCCTGCAAGCGGCGGGCCTACAGGCGACCGTGGACGGCAGCCACAATTTCACCATCGCCTCCAGCAACGGCACGTACTTCCGCCTGAATACGGCCACAACCGCCGCTACCGCGAACATCGGTTACGGCGTTACCGGCGCGACTTTCGCCGGGTTGACGGTTGGCACCTCGAACGTCAGTCTGGCCGATGCCAACGGCACTTCCAACACGGGTGCGATCGCGTTCTCCGCCATGAACTACGGGAACGACGACCAGGCCATTACGGTCTCGGCCAACGACTCCTCCGGGGTGCTCCAGACCCAGACTATCACGCTGCGCAACGACGCCACGGCCCGCTCCGGCCGCAGCCTCGATGAAGCCATCAACTACATCAACACCCAACTGCAACAGAGCAACAACGCCACGCTGCAGCAGATCACGGCGGTGAAAGAGGTCGCTGCCCACACGGAGAAGATCAACTTCGTGAGCTCCATGAGCAAGTTCAGCGTGGGCGTGGGCAGTTCCGCCAACGGCCTGGGCCTCAATTCCGGCACGGCGGCTTCCTTCAGCTCGGTCGCGAATGGCGTCGCCAGCAGTGTCAGTATCGACAGCCAGTCCGGCGCCCTGACCGCGGTGAGCGCGGTTGCCACCGCGGTCGGCAAGCTGGGTTCGGCTCAAGCCGCGGTCGGCAAGGGCGAGAACCAGTTGTCCTACGCCATCAACCTGGCGCAGTCCCAGATCACCAACCAGTCGGCCGCCGAATCCCAGATCCGCGACGCCAATGTGGCGCAGCAAGCGGCTAACCTCACCAAGGCCCAGGTCTTGCAGCAGGCTTCTATCGCTGCCATGGCTCAGGCCAATTCCGCGCCCCAGGCAGTGCTTGCGCTGCTCAGGACGTAGTTCTAAACCACTGACCCGGCGAGGCGTCCCCCGAGGGCGCCTTGGCCGGCCTAAAGCTTCGGGCCGGATCGGACGATGGTTGCGATCCGGCCCGGGAGTTTTTAAATGGGTACCGTCAGCAACTCTTTATCAAGCACCGCCAACACGCCGGTCACGGCCAGTACCTCAACCACCAACAGTATCTTCAACGGAACCAGCCGGTATTCCCAGGATTTCCAGAACGTAATCAATCGTGCGGTGGCGATCGCCTCTTTGCCCATCCAACTATTGACCGGCCAACAGACCGCGCTGTCCAGCCAGTCCACCGAGCTGAGCACCGTCGATACCAAATTCACCGCTCTCCAGACGGCTGTCCAGGGCATCCAGGACGCTCTCAACGGGTCCTCGTTCCAGGCCGCCATCTCGGATCCGTCGGTGGTCAGCGCGACCATGAGCGATGGCGCCACGGAGGGCAACTACACCATCCAGGTGGACAACATCGGCGCCTATGCCACCAGCTTGACGACCAGTACCTGGGACTCATCCGGCGATGCGGCCACATATACCCTGGTCGTCGGAAGCAACACTTACACTTTCACACCTACCGACAACAGCGCCGCCACCGTGGCTTCCACCATCAACGCGCAGTACGGCAACCTGGTCCAGGCCACGGCGGTGAATGTGGGCTCGAGCAGCGCGCCCGATTACCGCATCTCGCTCCAAGGCGCCACGCTGGACGACCTGCCCCTGGACATCGAAAAGAACGGTGGAAGCGGCCTTCAGACGCAGCAGACCATGGGTGCGCTCGCCCAATATGAGGTCAACGGCTCCGGTGTGACGGTCTTGAGCAATACCCGCTCGGTTACGGTCTCCAAGGGGGTGACGCTGAACCTGCTGGGGACCAGCAGTTCGCCGGTGGATGTCACGGTGACGCGGTCCACCTCCGCACTCAATTCCGCCCTTTCTACGTTCGCCGATGCCTATAATGCCGCCGTCGACGAAGTCACCGCCCAGCGGGGCCAGAAAGCGGGTCCGTTGCAAGGGCAATCCATTGTGTACGACCTCTCCCAGGCCCTCAGCAGCATCGGCACCTATAATTCCTCCAGCGACCAAGTCAACGGCCTGGCAAGCCTGGGGCTGGACCTGGGCGCCGATGGCCACTTCACCTATAATGCCTTGACGCTGCTGAGCACCGATTTCAGCAACTCCGAGGGAGTGGCGTCGTTTCTCGGTTCTGCGACCGGCGGCGGGTTTTTGCAGGCCGCCACTAACGCTCTCAACAACCTGGAAGACCCGACTACCGGCGTGGTCAAGACTACCGAGGCCGACGTGAAGACCCACATTACCGACATCGGCACCCAGATTTCCACCAAGCAGACCCAGGTGGATCAACTCCAAGCTGAAATGCAGGACCAGATGGCACGGGCCGATGCCCTGATCGCCTCCATGGAGCAGCAATATACCTACATGAGCGATTTGTTCCAGGCCCAGCAGACGGCCGACCAGCAGTACAGCACTGGAATGTAGGCGATGAATATGGATGGCCAACTGAGGGAACCCATTCGCCAGGCGGTAGCCTCAGGAGAATTCCAGAAGGCGCTGCTCCTCTGGAACGGTTACGCGGCTTTGCTTCGCGAGGAATTGCTCAAGGGCTCTTTTACCGCAGCCCGGCTGGCGGAAACGCGCGATCTGGTGGAATGGTCACGCCGCGTGGTGCTGTGCGCACGCGCCCACGCGCAAGGCCGCATCAGCTCGATGCGCGTAGCGCAGGCCTATATCCACCCTCGGTCGCAGTCCGCTGCGATCATTCAAACCATCCTGTAAGACGCCGCCCCATCATGGGTGTACGGCCGAGGATGCCCCCGGGGAGGCTCCCATGGAAGATTTCTGGGGGGCGGATTGCGGCTCGATCTTCAGCGCTTCCGCCGAGAGCACCACTACATCCACACGGCGATTGTGCGCCCGGCCCTGCTCGGTCTCGTTGGTGTCCGCCGGGGCGTTTTCGGCGTAACCCGCCACCGACATGCGCGCGGACGGAATTCGAAAGCGCTGGCGCAGCAGTTCCAGCATGGCAATGCTGCGGGCCGTGGAAAGTTCCCAATTGCTGCAAAAGCGCGAGTTGCGGATGGGAACGGAATCCGTGTAGCCCTCCAGCCGCAGTGGGTTGGGCAGCGCCTGGATGACTGTGGCGATCTTGACGAGGATGGGGAAACTGGCAGGCGACACGGTGTCGTCTCCGGAGGCGAAAAAGGCCGCTTCCCGCAGACTGATCACCAATCCGCGCGCCTCCAGTTTCAGTTGAACTTTGCCGGCCACCATCTCCGTAGCCAGCCCGCGCTGAAGCGTCTCCATCGACTTGACCAGGTCGTCCGGATGAGATCCGCCCCCAGCCAGCCCGCCCTGGAGCGTCTCCATCGACTTGACCAGATCCACCGGATGGGATTCGCCCGGGTGGGACTCTGACTTCGAGGGCCGCAGCGGCGGTGTATTGTCCTTGGCATCCGGACGTGGCGAAAATTGGCGCGGCAAGGTTGCCTCGTGCTTTCCCCGCCCCAACACAGTGGAGATCGCGGTGGCGAACTCGCCGTGTTCGAGGGCTTCGCGTACCGACTCGGAGACCACCTTGGCCTTGGCTTTGTCGGCCTGGGTAGAGGCGAACATCACCACGAAAAACGCGAACATCAGCGTAATGAAATCGGCGTACGACACCAGCCATCGTTCATGACTCACGTGTTCGACAGTCTTTTTCCGTTTCACCGCTACCTCCTAGTCCCGTGACCGCCTGACATCGTTCCCATGATCCTTGTAACGGTCGCGATTTGCTGGCGGCACGGTCTCTTCCATAAGGTGCCGAATCGGGCGGTCACGGGACTAGCCTCCCGCCGCGGCGGGCTGCGGCGAAGGCTTGACCTTACCAGCCGGCGCTGGCGATTTGGCGGCATTGGGCGCCTTGGCCGCCGCGGGCGCTTTTGCCGTGTTGGGTTTTTCCGGAGTCTGGTCGTAGGCTCCGAGCTTCAGGCGGATCAGCGTGGGGTTGAGGCCTTCCACAATGCCGATCACGCCCTCGAGGGCCATGTCCTTGAGCAGCGTCGCGGTGCGCATTCGCGCGCGCAGTTTGCTGGCGACAGGCAAGAAGAAAATGTTGGCGGACCCCACGCCGTACACCGTGGCAACGAACGCCACGGCGATGCCGTGCCCTACCTCTTTGATGTCCTCCAGGTGCTTCATCACCTGGATCAGTCCCATTACCGCTCCGATGATCCCGACGGTGGGCGCGTAGCCTCCCGCCGCTTCCCACACCTTGGCTTCGGCCTCGGCTGCGTGCTCGCTCAAGGCGATATCGATCTCCATCATCTTGCGGAGCTCCTGCAGATCCGTGCCGTCGACGGCCAGGTTGAGGGCTTTGCGCAAGAATGGATCGGCAATGGCGTCGGCCTCGGTCTCCAGGCTTACAATGCCGTTCTTGCGGGCCTTGGTGGCGTACTGGATGATCGCCTGAATGGTGGCCGAAGTGGAGCTAGCCCTTTCGAGAAAGACGCTCTTGAGACCTTTCAGCGCGCACAGGAAGATGGGTAGCGGCGTGGTCACCAGCACCGCGCCGAAGGTCCCGCCGAAGACAATCATGGCCGCCGTCATTTGAGCGACATCCTGGATGCTGCCCTTTTCCAGAAGCAGCCCCCCGATGAGTCCCGTCAGGGCCAGGGCAATACCCCCCAAGGTCGCCAGGTCCGGCTTGGTGTCCGCGCGCTTCGGTGCTGTTTCCGGCGGCTTTTTCTTTGGAGCGGTGGCTTCAGCCATGGGGTTTCAATCCCGGTTCTCCGGCTGGTCCGGATGATCGATGGACTCCAGGTTCTCCCTTCGTTCGCAAAGTTCGTCGAGATGCGCATCTGGTCCGTAAATCCGCCGGCGGAAATCCAGGATGCGCTGGATGACCTCATCAGCGGTTTCGCGGACTCGCAGAATCTGCCCGGTGGTGAGCGTAATCACGGTATCCGGCGTAACATCAATGTGTTCAATCAGATCGGAGTTGAGAACAAGCGGGACGTGACTCAGCCGGGTGAGTCGGATCATGGAGCCTCCTCGCATCATATCGGCCCACCGGAAGAAACCGTTAATGGAGGCAGGGGGCTGGCCGATAAGCCTCTCGGAGAGGCATATGACGTCGTTGGGCGGCGCTCGAGCCGCCGCTTGTGCCACGCGCATTCTCGAACGCTCCGAGGAGACGGCGGACCATCCATCGTCGGGCAGGCCAGGGTCCCCTTTCGAGGAGGAGTGCCGCGAAGTGTTCGAGAGCGTGCTTGAGGCTATGGCAACGACACCACCGGATCCCGATCGCACGGCGGCCTGCTGCTATCTGTTGCGGCACTTGGCGCGCGGACTTCCCTATTTGGAAAATGGCGTATTCAGTACTGCCATTCGTAGTTGCGCTGACGAATCCCGGCCGAAGCTGTCAGCCATCAGCCCTTCGCAGGGCGGCGGCCCAGAGGGCACCCCGCCTCTGGCGCAGCGGCCCTGCTCCGCTGAAGCGAGTAACGGTCCAGACCTGTTACTGGAGAGCCACGCCGGCACGGCTGATCGCTGACCGCTGAACGCTTCCCGCCAATACGTGAACGAACTTTTGAAACACCGTATTAAGCTAAAGCCTCGGCTGCGGGGGCTTGACCACCACCCAGCTCACGGCGCCGTGGCGCTTCATCGGGCGCTTGAACACCTTGTCGCCGGCGGTCACGTACAGCGTGTCCCGGTTGGGCCCTCCAAAGACCAGGTCCGAGATGCCGCCCGGGAGTGACATGCTGTTTCTCATCCCTTCTTCAAGCGTTCCAGACTGCAAAAGCGATCACTACCGGGCTGGCGTTCGTGATCACCTGCCCGATCGGCGTCAGGAGGCCGGTGGCGGAATCCGCACGGAAGGTTACCACTGTGTCGGACTGCTCGTTGGCGGCGTAGAGGAATCGGCGGGACGGATCGAAGCCAATGAAACGCGGGCTTCGGCCCTGGCTCGACACCCAACCGGCCGAAGTCAACAACCCCGTGGCCGGATCCGCGGAGAAGGTGGCGATGCTGTCGTGGCCCCGGTTGGAGCAGTAGATGAACCGGCCGCCCGGCGACACGGCAATTTCCGCGGCCGTGTTCTCTCCGGTGTAGTCGGACGGCAGCGATGGCAGGACCTGCACCGCCCGCATGCCGCCGTGTTCCGCCTCCAGGTTGTAGGTGGCGACCGTGCTGCTGATTTCGTTGAGGACCCAGGCGACGGGAAGCCTCGGGTGGAACGCCAGGTGGCGGGGTCCGGAGCCGGGACGCGCGATGGCGGCGCCCGGCTCGGAGGGGGTCAACTTGCCGGAGTCCGGGTCGAAGCGAAAGATGAAAAGCCGGTCCAAACCCTTGTCCGGAACGACCACGAAGCGGCCCGCCGGATCGAAGACGATCTGATGTGGATGGGAACTGGCCTGCTCGAGCCGGTGCGGCCCGGGCGGACCCTCCAGCGCGACCAGTTGCACCCGTTCGCCCAGCGCTCCGTCCGGCCGTGTCGCCAGCACCGAGACATTGCCCGAGGTGTAATTGGCGACGAGCACGAACCGGCCGCGCGGATCGACGGCCGGGTGCACGCCGTTACGGCCGCCGGTTTCGACCTGGTTCAGCAGCGTCAGCCGCCCGCTTTCGCGATCCACTGAGAAGGCCGAGGCATAGGTTTCATCGCCGTGCGCGCAATAGAGACAGCGCTGGTCGCGGCCCAGAACCAGGAAGGAAGGATTGACCAGGCCGCCGAGGTGCTGCACATGGCTCCAGGCGCCCGTCTCCGGATTCACGCGGTAGACGTGGATGCCATCACCGCGAGCGTAACGTTGCGCGGAGGTATAGCATCCCACGTAGGCATAGACCGCCCCGCCCGCGCGGCCAGGTTGTGGGCGCTCGGCGGCCGCCGGCTGCGCCTCCTGCGCCGTGGACCCGGCAGCCAGTCGCGCCCCAGCCCACGCCGCGGCGCCGCTCAGCAGGGTGCGGCGCGTCGGCTCACTGGCGTTCCGTCGATGCATTCTCCCGTCTCCAGACAAATATGAGGATACCAAGCTGAACCGTTACTGGCGCTCGAGTTCATCGAGAAGGATCGATAGCCGCGGCGCCACTTCCGTGTGACGGCCAAAACGCAGAGCGTTGTACTGGATGGTGAATTCCGTCACCGCGGTCCCCAGTTGGGTTGGAGGCAGCGACCCGGCAAACTCGGAGGGCGTGAACCAAGGAGGCTTCTGGTAACCGCGGCGTTTCAACAGGTGCAGCATTCGCTCGTAGAGCAGCGTGGCGTCTCCTGCGGTGGCCTGGCCGCGGCGGACGCGCTGGACGCGGCTGCGAATCCGCAGCAGGCGGGCCACCCGCGGCCCAAACAGCCATATCCAGGCTCCCAGCACCAGCGCCAACAGGATGCGCACGCCGTAGCGCCGGAGCCACGCCGCCGCCCGGAGATGCCAATCCGAGTCCAGTCCGGAAAGGGAGTCAAACCAGCGGATGCCCATGCTGCGCGCGCCCTGTTCCAAACGGTCGGCCAGCGTGCCCTGCCGGCTGATGTCGTAACTCACCACCCACTCCTGCCAGAAGGTCTCGGCAGCATCCAGGTACAACGCCAGTTTGGTCAGCAGGGCGAAACTGCGGCGGCCGGTATCCGGCGGCGTGGGATCAAAGGTGGTCCAGCCGTGGCCGGGAATCCAGGCTTCCACCCAAGTGTGCGCGTCGGAGGCGCGCACCAGCCACAGGTCCGACAGGGGGTTGTACACGCCGCTCTGGAAGCCGGTGGCCAGCCGCGCCGGGATGCCGAGCGTCCGCAGCATGACGGTCATCGCCGACGCGAAATACTCGCAGTGGCCCTTCCTGCGCGTGAACAGAAAGTAAGCCAGCGGATCGGCCAGCTCGTGGTCCGGAAGTTGCAGCGTGTAGCCGTAGTCAGCGCGCAATCGGCGCTCGATGGCCCGCGCGCGCTCGAGGTCCGTCGCCGCGCCCGCCGCCAGGGCGCGCGCCAACTCGGGAATCCGCGGATCGAGCGGCGGCAGTTGCAGATGCTGGCTTCGCGCCTGGAGCGGCAGAATTGGGGCGGGGTAGGGGACGGGCGAAGTCTCCGGCGGATCCTCGAGCCGGCTGTAGGCGTCGTAGTGCAGGCCCCGCGGTGACTGGTGTCCCAGCCGGTAGCTTCCGGTCGCCGTGCGCAGGAGAAATAAGTAATGCAAATCCGCCATTTCGGGTGTGCCGGCGAAAAAAAGCGCATCGGCGCCGAAAGCGTCCAGATCCACGTGGTAGTTGATATGCCGCCCCGGCCGCCGCCAGGCGGAGGGCTCCAGCTCAGCGTGGCCATTCTCCACCGGGATCGTCTGGGTCGCCCGGTCGGGGTCGAACCACCGCTTGCCATCGAATTCGGTAAGCCCTCCGCCACGCCACTTCAAGCCGCCCGGCGTCTCGCTGCTGAAGATGCGGATGTGCATGACCGGCCGGGAGGTAGTCTTGATCTCGCCGAACTCGCCCAGCGTCACCTCCCTGGAAAAACCGGGAAGATAGAAGCCACGCGAGATCAGGCGGGAGAACGCGGCCTCCGCGGTGCGCGGCAGCAGAAAAAACAACCCGGCGGTGAGCGACAGGATTCCCAAGGTCACCAGCACCGAAAGCAGCGCCAGGCGGGGGTAGAAGCGCTTCAGCCCGCGGCGCGCCGTGGTTGTGGCCTGGCGCATCGAGCGGCGAATCTCTCCGCTGGTGAGCGCCGCCATGGCGAACAGCAGGTACAGCGCCAGAAACAGGAAGAAGTTGAAATTGATGGACAGGAGAGCGGCAGCCAGCAGTTCCACAAACGCAATGGCGGCGGTGTACAGATAATCCCGATTGGTTTTCGCGGTGAGGATCTTCATCACCGCCAGGAAAAACACGAGGTGGACAGTGGCGGAGAGAAACTCGCGCGAAAGCAGGAAATAGTCGAGCAGAAAGAAACCCGTATAACCGAGGGTAATGAGCGTAACGGCGCGATCCGAAATGTCCAGCCGCACCAAGCCGCAGATCAGCAGGCCGCGAAGCAGCAGGCCGGCGGCGGTGAGCAAGACAGTCGCGGTATCCAGGTATCCGGAGCCGGCAACCGCGAGGTATCCGCTGGCCACCAGGCCCAGCAGCGAGAACTGGAAAAAACGCTCGACGGAGGGGTGACCCCTGGGGTGCCCTCTGGGCCCGGCGCTCGCATCCGAACGCACCATGGTCCCATTCTATCAGCGGAGGTTTGACTACCTGCGGCTTTCGATTTCCAGGCCGTACTCCCGAAGCAGTTCTCCGGAGGGCCCATGGATGCGCACAAAGTAGACGCCCGGCGGCGATCCCGGGACTTTGGAGTTGGCTTTCGATCCCTGTGCCGGCACAGAGGCCTGCCACACCCGGTTGCCGAAGCGATCGACCATTTCGAGCCGGTACCATGACGAGACCGGCAGATTCGCCAGGTCTAACCGCAGAAGGAGCCATCTGCCTGCCGGCGCTTTGGCTTCGACAGCCGCCCCGCGCGTCGCTTCCAGGTCGACTGTAAAAGGGTGAGCCTCGCCAGTACCCAGACGGCCCAGCCACAAACCGCCGGACGCTGCAATCAGCACGGCCAGGCCGGCCAAAGCAGGGACCAGGCGGGGAACACGCAGCCAGGGGACTCGGGGTTTGAGAGCTTCCTGGCGTGCGTGCGCCGAAGCGCGCCGCATCGCGGGAACGTAAACGTCGGTCTCCGCCAGCCGGTGCTGGCAGTATTCGCAGATCAGGAGGTGCTCTTCGAACCGGGCGGCGTCATCTTCGGGCAACGCCCCCATGGAGTATCTCTCGATCTCCTCCTCATCCATGTGGACGTTGGCGTCCATAACCAGCACCCTCATTGTGAATCACTTTCCCTCTAAAATACAGGGTGCTTCGGCGGCTGCGGAATTCTCAGAAATTGCGGAGACCACGTTGGTTCGGTCAAAAGCGGAAGCTGTTGCGGCGCGAGAGCCGGGTCCTGCCGAGATCGCCGAATCGCGCCTTGGCGCGCGACTTGATGAGGCGGAATTGCGTTTCCGTGAGGTGCATCTCGCGGCGGATCCGATCGGGCGGCTGCTCTTCCAGATAGAAGCGGATCAGAACCTCGCGGTCGCGTTTCGGAAGGCCGTGCAGAATGCGCAGCGCCAACTCCTGGTTCTGGTGCTCGATGGCGCTCAGTTCCGGATTGAGATGGTGGTCGGAGAGGGTCATTCCGAATTCCAGGCCGGTCTGGGTGCGGCGCGCCTTCACGACCTCGTCGATATGCGCGGCCACGTGCCGGCGGACGATGGTGCGCACGTAGCCCATGAAGCGCTCGGGCTCGCGCAGATCGCCCTTTTGAATGGATTGCGCGATGATCAGAAACACGTCGTGCACGCGGTCATCGAGATCCTGCGGACCAAGCTGGCGGCACAGAAAGAAGCGGATGCCCTTCGAAAAGATGTGATACATCTGCTCCAGGGCGGACGGATCTCCGTTGCGGACTTGTTCCACCAGTAGAGACCAGGACGGGTCCACCGGGTTCATGACGGATTCTATGGCGCCATCAGCCTTGGAGTTCATGCGCCCCCCATCACAAAGTAGGCGCCCCAGTAACGCGGCTGCGCATGCCAGCCTCCGGAGCGAATCATCTCGAGCTGCGCGGTGCGCAGCGCCTGTCCGGGGTCCGCGCGGGGCTCGCTCCGCAAATTCCTGTACAAAGCGGCGAACAGCGGCCCATCCTCGTCGGGCATCGGCCAGCGGCTGCTCACCACGGCTTGCGCGCCTGCCGTCAGCCAGGCGCGAGTCAATCCCAGCAGCCCGGTTCCGGGCAGAGCCGCGCCCTGGGCGGAGTAGCATCCGCTCAGCACAATCAAGCCCCCGTCGATTCTCCAGTGGGCGATCTCAAACGGCGTCAGAAGTTCCGTCTCGTTCTGGTCCGTGAGGCTGAGAGCGATCAGACCGCAAGCCGGGCGCTCGGAGGATTCCAGAACGTGAGTCGCCAGGTGCAGTACCGCGGGGTTGCGGCGGATCTGCTCCGCCAGGTTGCGGCGCGTGGCGCGCGCCCCCTGGAGCAAGATGCTTTCGCCATCCCAGGCCCGCACGCAATCATCCAGCTCAGCGCCGCTGGCCACCAAACGCGGCAAAACCAGACCAGCGGCGTCGCCCGGCGCGGAAGCTGCGAAGAGGCGCAAGGGCGATATCCATCGCCTTCCGGCATTCCCCGGACGCCGCGGCAACCGCGGGTCGGCCGCGTTGTAGATGGGATCGCCCACTCCCAGGAACACAGGGGAGGGCTGGCGAAGGGTGTGTCGCGCGGCGGCCTCGACCCAATAGCCGGCGCCGGGAATCACCACCGTGTTGCGCCGCTCGGCTACGTAGACGGGCCGCGGCCGGGTACTTTCGAGCAGCGCGGCTACGGGAACCTCGAAAAGCCTTTCGTCCAAGGCCAGCAGCCAGCATGTCCGGCGTCGAAACCGGGGAGCCAGCGGCCCGAAAAGAGTGCGGTACAGGTTGGCGCCCTCTCGTCCGGCGTCCGGCGTATCTTCGCGGATGGCGCGCGCTGCGGCTTGGATTTGAGACTCGATCTGCCGGCGCGGCGGCAAGGCGTAGAGCGCCAGCCCGGCCCGGTCCAGCGCCCACAACCACGAGATCGAATCGCCCAGGTGGAAAGTAAGCAGAGCGGTATGGGAATCGAGCGCGGCCCGCGCGCGTTCCAGCAGGCCGGTGGTCGCGGGATGAGCAGCCGCGTCCGGCAATGCTTGCATGCGGACGATTTCGGCGCGCGTGGCGCGAACCAAATCCCGGGCGCGCGGGTCTTGAGTCCGCAGGGCCTGGGCCTCCTCGCGCTGTAACCGGTCGAACGCCTCCCAAGACGCGGGCATGTCCGCGGACGCCGCGCGGCGCCCAAAGAGAAGCTCCCGCAGACTGCCCGCCCGGTTCTCTTCCGCGGCCTCGAAAGTCTCACCAATGAGGGCAGAATCGCCAGTCTCGAGATACAGCCGGTTGCCGGCTTCCACCAGGGCGGAATAGACCTGATCGAGCATGCCTTCGGCTCCCGTGCGGGCGGCGTCGTAGGGAGGCGCGGACCAGCGCCACGCGCGCGCCCCGCGCACCGCGATTCGCAGGTCCTCGAGCGCTTCCCTGAGGCGGCCCTGCGCCAGCCGTACGCGGCCGCGATAATGGTAGACGTCCCACGAAGGTATGGAGCCTTGGGGACGCGTCGCCAGCTCCACGGCGCGGTCCAGCAGGGCGGAAGCGGACGCCAGGTCGCCTTGCGCCAGGCGCAAACGTCCCAGGTTGCGATACGAGCTGTCCAAGGCCAGCCGGTGCAGCTTCTGGACGCGGTAGGCTTCCAGCAGGGCGGCTTCGGCTCGGGAAAGGTCGCCGCGCTTCAGCAACTCTTCGCCCAGCCGGTTCCAGCCAATGGCGTAAAGCTCCAGGTCGCCGACGCGATCGGCGGCCTCGGTGCCCTGGCGGAACAACTCGGACGCTTCCGCCATGCGGTCTTGCCGTGCCCGCAGGGTGGCCAACTGGATCAGCAGCTTGGGCAGATGGTCGCGCCGGTCCTTGCCGGACACGCGCTCCAGGGCGCCTTCGATCCATTGCACGGCGGCTTCCAGTTCTCCCATTTCGGAGTAGAGCGATGCGATATTGACGTCTAAAACCGCCGCGTAGCTGGCATCGCCGGCCTGGTCGGCCAGACGATGCGCCTCCAGGAAAGAACGGAGAGCGGGTTGGTACTGGCGGAGAGCGAATTGGCAACCGCCCAGGTTGCCGGTGGCGCGCGCGGCTAAATCATCTTCCCGCACCGCCAGCGCGGTCTGCCGAAGGGATTCAAATTGCTTTGCGGCATCGCCATACTGGCCGGAGCCGGCCACTTCAGCACCCTGGCGCAAGCGTGCCAGCAGGGGCGCCCGCCGGGCGGTTCTCTGCTCGGTGAGGGACACAGCCTTCGCCCCGAGCTTCGCAACGGGTCTTCGCCCGGTGCCAACGAACGAGAATACGAGGACGCAACAAGCCGCAACTTTGAGTGTCTTCAAAGGACGCCGCCTCGGCCCGTTGGCCAGAATTCAAATTCAATCCTGGTGTTTCTTTGGGAATACTCCCTTTCAGGAGTACTCCCAAAGAATGATACCAGCAATGACCTTTAAGCAGGTGACCCCAAAAAGGGGTTATTTTGGTGACGCGCCTGTGGGTAGCGCCGTATGGTACTTCAGAGACAGCTTATGACCACAATCCGGAAACGATGATAATAATCGGTTCGGTTGGCATATTCGCTGTAAGTGACCGCCCGAAAAGCAGCGATCCTTTTCAATTTCAGGTTACCCTCTTGACCCGGCAAGATAAGAAACCGGACGCGCTAACCCGTTGAATTCAAACGGATTCTATTTATGAAAAACTGGTGACTGGATCACCGCCCCACGCCTCCATCCCCGGCGAAAAGCTGGCGCGCGGCAGTGGTTTGGCAGTGGGTTTCGGCCAGGCTGGTTGATTCCAGGAGACTTCAGAGTGGCGAGGCGTGTGCTGGGGGACAGGTTGGCATGGGCATGTTAGATCCGGTCGCGGGACAACTGGAGAGGTACCTGGACCTGTTGAGCGCGCGGCAAAAGCTGGTGGCCTCGAACCTGGCCAATGCGGACACACCCGGCTACCGCACCCAGGACATCGATTTTCAATCCGAGTTCCAGAATGCCGCGGGTTTGGCGCCGCGCACCGTGGAGGTATCGGGCTTGCGGGTGAAGAATGACGGCAACAACGTGAGCCTGGACCGCGAGTCGCGCCTGCTGGCCGAGAACGCGCTTCGGTTCCAAGTGGCGACCAGCCTGCTGCGCTCCGAGATCCAGGGCGTGCGGTTGGCCATCCGGGAGGGACAGAGCTCGTGAGCCTGTTCTCGGTGCTCTCGGTCGGCGCCTCGGGCATGGCAGCGCAACGCGCGCGCGCGGAGTTGCTGGTTGAGAATCTTGCCAATGCCGAAACCACCCGCACACCGGAAGGCGGGCCCTACCGGCGAAAGGACGTGGTGTTCGAGAGCACCGAAGTGGAGTCGCCCTTCGCGTCGGTTTTCGACTCCCAGATTCGGGGCGCCGGGGGCGTCGCGGTGGCCGATGTTGTGACCGACAGCCGCGAACCCGAGCTCCGCTACCTGCCCGGACATCCGGATGCGGACGCCAACGGCTACGTGGCATTCCCGCGCGTGAACCCGGCCGAGGATATGGTCGACCTGATGGGCGCGGCGCGCAGTTACGAGGCCAACGTCTCGGCGATTGTCGCGGTCAAGGATATGATCGAGCGGTCCATCGACCTTCTGCGCTGAGGCTGAACGATGACAGGACCGATTCTTCCGATTTCCGGCGCCGCAGTTTCCAATCCCATCCGGCCGGTGGGGGAATCGGCGGCGGGTGGCGCATTTCAGGAGGCGCTTTCCACCGCCATTCAGACCGTGGAATCTCTCGGACGGGATGCGTCGGCATCCGTCGAGCGGTTCCTCTCAGGAGAAGGAGAGGAACTCCACACCACCATCATGGCTACCCAGCGGGCGGAGCTTGCCTTTGAATTGTTTCTGCAAGCCCGGAACAAGGTGGTCAGTGCCTACCAGGAGATCATGCGAATGCAGATGTAGCGGCCTCAGGTTTTCGGCGCAAACGGCCGATCTAACCTGCAAGGCCACTTTCCGGCCTGACGAAGCCCCATGAAGAAGATTGTGGCCAGTCTCTCATTGCGGCAGCGCATCACCCTCGCGGCGGTGATCCTGGCGACGAGCGCCGGTTTGTACGCGCTGGTCCAGTGGAGACGGGAAGCCGATTTTCAGCCGCTGTATACCGCGCTGGCGCCGGAAGACGCCGCCGGAATCGTGCAGAAGCTCAAAGAGAGCGGCGTGGATTACCGTCTGCGCGAGGCAGGCGGCGCTGTGCTGGCGCCTTCCGCCCGGATCGCCGAATTGCGGCTGATCATGGCGGCATCCGGGCTGCCGAAATCCGGCCGGATTGGCTTCGAGTTGTTCGACAAAGCCAATCTGGGGGCGACGGCATTCACCGAGCAGGTCAATTACCGGCGCGCCCTCGAAGGGGAACTGGAACGATCGGTGATGTCGCTGGCGGACGTCCAGCAGGCCCGCGTGCATGTGACCTTCCCCAAGGAGTCCGTGTATCTCGACGCGCAGCAGCCGGCCAAGGCCAGCGTCCTGGTGAAGTTGCGGCCAGGGGCGCGCCTGGCGCCGCAGAACGTCCTGGCCATCAACCACCTGGTAGCCAGCGCGGTGGAGGGTCTCTCTCCCGATGCGGTCTCGGTGCTCGATATGAATGGCAACCTGCTGGGCCGGCCCCGTCCGTCCGGAACGCTGGACGGGCCGGAGCCTTCCGAGGCCGCTCTCGATTACCGGCACAGCGTGGAAGCCGACCTCCTGGCCAAAGTCAACTCTACTCTCGAGCCGCTGCTGGGCGCGGAGAAGTTTCGCGCGGGCGTGTCCGTAGAATGCGATTTCTCGGGAGGCGAACAGAGCGAAGAGATTTTCGACCCGGCGCGCTCGGTGATGGCCAGTTCGCAGCGGACCGAAGACAGCTCCGGCTCCAACGGCGCCAATGGCGTTCCGGGAACGGCTTCGACTTTGCCGCGGCCCACTTCGCGTCCGGGTGGCAGCTCGAACCGCGTCTCGCGCGTCACCGAAAACATCACCTACCAGTCCAGCCGCACCGTGAAAAAGACCCGCATGCCGGCCGGCGTCGTCAAGAAGATGTCTCTCGCGGTGCTGGTCGACCAGACCGTCCGGTGGGAGCCGGACAAGAACGGACCCAGGCGGGTGCTGGTGCCGCCGCCGCCGGAGGAGCTGAAAATCATCCGCGACATGGTGGCGGGCGTGACCGGCTTCAACGCGGAGCGCGGCGACCAGCTTGTCATCGAGACGCTGCCCTTCGAAAACACGCTGTCGCTCGAGGCGCCCGGGGCGCCGGGACCCGCGAAACCCGCCCCGCCGCCATCGACGCTCAGACTGGACCAGAACACGCTCATCATCGCGGGCGGCGCCGTGCTGGCTCTGATCGTGCTGGGGCTGGTCGCCACCATGCTGTCGCGGCGGCGAACGAGCGCCGGGACCGCCGCAGTCACTGGCCCACCGGCGTTGCCCGCAGCCGAAGGTTCCATTGCCGCGCCGGGCGCTCTGAGAGGCTCGGCCCTCGAACAGCAAATGGAGTCGAAGCTGGCCGAGCGCGACGCCCTCCAACAGAGGATGGAAGCCCAGGCGCTGAATTCGCTGAAGCTTTCACCGGTGATCACGAAAAAGGCGGAGGTATTCGCCAAGCACCTCCGCGAAAAGATCAAGACCGAACCCGAGGTTTCGGCGCAGATCCTGCGCACTTGGATTCGGGAGGAAGAGAACTGATGCCTGGAGCGCCCAATATTCACCGCGGAGACGCCGAGAACGCCGAGGAAAAGCACGCGGAGGAAAAACAAAGTCAAAACCTGAGAGCGCGGAGGGGGCAGAGGAAACGTGAACTGGCGCCGGCATAACACAGAAGGTAGCGGCTCATTGGGACGGCTGCTCACGGAGCCGCGACCGTCAGGGAGCGGAGAGCCGCGGGGCGGCAGTGCGTCAACCAATTTCCGAAATGCAGTACTCAGCCGGGAGTGCTTCTTATGATCCTCAGTGCTGCCAACGAAGAGGGCCTGCCGAGCTTGCGCAAGGCCGCCATGCTGCTGATCTCGCTGGGTGAGCAGACCAGTGCGGAGCTGCTGCAACAACTCTCCGAGGAAGACGTCCAGAAGGTCAGCCGGGAGGTGGCCAGAATCGCCTCGATTGGCGCGGAGGAAGCCGAGGGCGTATTGGAAGAGTTTCACCAGATCTCCGCGGCCGGCGATTATGTGGCGCGCGGCGGAACCGACTACGCCCGCAAACTGCTGATGCGGGCCTTCGAACCGGAGATGGCCAAGAGACTTCTGGACCGGCTAACCAAGGCGCTGGGCACCGAGGCAGCCTCCTTCGATGTCATCCAGAAGGCTGATGCGGGGCAACTCGCGAAATTCATCCATGGCGAGCACCCGCAAACCATCGGACTGGTGCTCTCGCACCTGGATTCTTCACAGGCGGCCGCTCTGCTGGCTTCCTTGCCGGCGGGGCTGCGGGCCGACGTGGCGCAGCGCATGGCCAGCCTCGACCAGATCTCCCCGGAAGTTATCCTGAAGATCGCGAGTGTCATCGGCCAGAAGCTGAAAGCCTTGGGCGAATTCAGCCGCGAATCCTACGGCGGCGTTCGCGCGGTCGCGGAAATGCTGAACCGCCTCGACTCCGGATCGAGCCGCGAGATCCTGGACCATATCGAGCAGCAGGACGCCAATCTCGCGGAAACCATTCGCCACTTGATGTTTGTGTTCGAGGACCTGCTGCTGATCGATCCGTTAGGGCTGAAGGAAGTGCTGAGCAAAGCCGACCGGAAGCTGCTGACAGTAGCGCTCAAGGGCACCAGCGAGCAGCTCAAGAACCACGTTCTGAGCTGCATGTCCCAGCGCGGCGCGGAGATGCTGCGAGAGGACATGGAGGCGCTCGGCCCGGTGAAGATCAAGGAAGTCGAGGCGGCGCAGCAACAGATCATTGCGGTGGTGCGTCAGCTCGAGTCCGAAGGCGTCCTCAGCCTGAAGGGGGCCGTCGGGGAGCAGTATGTCGTCTAAGGTGCTGACGCGTGACGGCGCGCAGGCCGCCACGCCCATGGTCTGGCAGCAGGTGCAGGCGCCCCCGTCAGGGCCGGACGCCGCGCCGGGGGCGCCACTAGACTTGGCCGCCGGCATGGCGCAGGTCGAGCGGCAGAGCGAACAGCGCATCAGAGAGGCGCATGCAGCGGGATTGCGCGAAGGTGAAGCGGCCGGCCGGAATCGCGCCGCCGCCGAGTTCCAGCCGGTAGTCGAGCGAATGGCGCGTTCCATTGAAGAACTCTGCCAGATGCGCGCCCGGCTCCGCCGCGAAGCCGAGGCGGACCTGGTCCGCCTGTCGCTGGCCATCGCGCGCCGGGTGCTGCGGCGCGAGCTGGCCATCGATCCGGACGCCCTGCGCGGGCTGGTCCTGGCGGCTCTCGAGAAACTGCAAGCCCAGGAAATTTGCCGCGTACGGCTCCATCCGTCCCATGCGGGCCTGATCAGCGCCTGTCTTCGGGAGGCGGTCAGCGGCTCCAGCGTGGAGGTGATCCCCGACCCATCGCGACAGCCTGGCGACGTGGTGTTCGAAACCGAGCGCGGCAACTTGGACGTTTCGGTGGATTCGCAGCTACGCGAGATCGAGCGCGGCCTGGCGGACCGCCTGCGGAAACACGCATGACCCCGCCCCTCTCTCTCTCTCCTTACTTCGCCGAACTGGACCGGGTCTCACCCTTCTGCTGGACCGGCCAGGTGACCGAGGTGGTCGGCCTGCTGATTGAATCGCGTGGGCCGAACGTCGCCATCGGAGACTTCTGCGAGGTCATGACCGCCAACGGGAAGCGCATCCGCACGCAAGTCATCGGGTTCCGCGACGGACGGGTGCTCTCCATGCCGCTGGAGGAAATCGACGGGCTGCAACTGGGCGATCCGGTGGCGGCGCGCAGCGAGGACGCTCGCGTGGAAGTGGGGAAAGCGCTGCTCGGCCGCGTAATCGACGGATTCGGAAAACCCATCGACGGCGGCCCGGCGCTCGAAGCGCAGGACGCCTATCCCCTGCACGGCGTGCCCTCCAATCCTCTCGACCGCGAGCACATCACCGAACCGCTGGTCACCGGAATCCGCGCCATCGACAGCCTGCTGCCGTGCGGGAAGGGCCAGCGCATCGGAATCTTCGGCGGCAGCGGCGTGGGTAAGAGCACGCTGCTCGGTTCCATGTCGCGGCACAATTTCGCGGACGTTGCGGTCATCGCCATGATCGGCGAACGGAACCGCGAAGTGCGCGGGTTCCTCGAGCACGAACTCGGCCCGGAAGGACGCCAGCGCTCGGTGGTCGTGGTGGCGACTTCCGAACGGCCGGCGCCGCTGCGCGTGCGCGCGTGTTTCGTGGCGCTGGCGGTGGCCGAGTACTTCCGCGACCAGGGAGCCGGCGTGCTGCTGGTCATGGATTCGGTGACGCGCCTGGCCATGGCCCAGCGGGAAATCGGATTGGCCGCGGGCGAGCCTCCCAGCCAGAAGGGATATACCCCGTCGGTCTTCAACCTGCTGCCCAAGGTCTTGGAACGGGCCGGCAACTTCTCGCGTGGCTCCATCACCGGCTTTTTCACCGTGCTGGTCGAAGGCGACGACTTTAACGAGCCGATCAGCGACGCGTTGCGGGCCATTCTCGACGGCCACATCATTCTTTCGCGGCAGCTTGCGGCGCTGGGGCACTACCCGGCCATCGATATCCTGCACTCCATCAGCCGGCTTACGTCCGCCATCGCCACGCCCCATCAACAGGAGGCCGCCCAAAAGTTGCGGCAGGCGATGGCGGCCTATCGGGACGCCGAAGACCTGATCCAACTCGGCGCGTACGTGGCGGGGACCAACCCCGGGCTGGATGCCAGCATCCGGCTGCGCCCCGAACTCATGGAATTCCTGCGACAGGACCACGCCTCCAAGTCCACTCTTCAGGAAACCTTGTCGAGAATGGAGGATCTGGCCGCGCGCCTCGACCCGGTTCCCGCCCCGGCCGCTAAACACAACCCATGATTGCGTTCCGATTCCCCCTGCAAAAAGTTCTCGACTGGCGGCGGACGCAGCTCGAGATGGAGGAGAACAAGTTCAAACAACTGGCCGCCGCGCTGGCCAATCTGGATCGCGCGCGCGTCGGGCTGGAGGCCGCCGGTGTCACCGCGGAAATCCAGGTGCGCGACTGGAGCCCGCTGGCGGGCCGCGACCTGGCGGCGTTGGGCGCCTTCCGCCTCTACGTGCAGAGGAAAAGGAGGGAGCTCGCCCGCCGGCGCGCGGAATGCCAGGAAAAACTGGCCGCGCAGCAGATCGCCATGCTGGAAGCCCGCCGGCGCTGCCAGTTGCTGGAGCGGCTCAGGGACCGCCGGTTTTCGGAATGGGAGCTGGCGTGGAATCGGGATCTGGAACAACTGGCCGCGGAGTCGTACCTGGCGCAGTGGTCCCGGCGGCGGGCTTAGCCGGGCGCCTCCTCCCTATAATGAAGGTCATGACTCCCGAGACGCCCGCCGAAAGCGCTTTGCCCGCCGTCCCGCTGACGCTCGAAGGCGCCAGCGTGCTGCACCAGATGATGCGGTTCCGCCGGCCTGCCTGGCGCGCGCTTTCCGCTGAGAGCCGCGCCGAAGCGGTGGAAGAAGCCGCGCGGACGCTGGCGGACTGGGAGCGTTTCGAGGGCGGCCGCCAGAGCGCGGTGTATTCCCTGCTGGGCCACAAGGGCGACTTGCTCTTCCTGCACTTCCGGCGCAGCTTCGAGGAGCTGAGCCAGGCCCAACGGGACCTGGCCCGGCTGCGGATCGGCGATTATCTGGAACCGGCGACTTCCTATCTCTCCGTGATCGAGCTCGGCCTTTACGAATCCACGGCCAAGGTCTACGGCGGCCTGGCCGCCAAGGGCGTCGAGCCCCATTCCGGCGAATGGAACCAGGAGATCGAAGCCGTGCTCGCGCGGCAGCGGCAGGCCATGGCGCCGCGGCTCTGGCCGGAAATCCCCGACGCCAGGTATCTCTGCTTTTATCCCATGGATCGGCGCCGCGGCGAATCCGTGAACTGGTATCGCCTGCCCATGGGCGATCGCCAGCGCCTGATGCACGAACACGGCCTGGTGGGACGGCGCTACGCCGGCGAAGTTCGTCAGATCATCACCGGCTCCATCGGATTCGACGATTGGGAATGGGGTGTCGACCTTTTCGCCGCCGATCCGCTGGTCTTCAAGAAACTGATCTACGAGATGCGCTTCGACGAGGTGAGCGCCGTGTATGCCCTCTTCGGCCCGTTCTACGTGGGTCTGCGCCTCCCGGCCGCGGAGCTGGGCGCGATGCTCGCGTAGGTGGGACAGACCATCGCTTTTCGTGGTCTGTGATGCCTCGCTAAACCACCATGGCCTCGGGCTGGGTGACAGACGACAAAAGGCGATCGTCTGTCCCACCTACGGCGTCTTCTCCGCGTGCGCGGCGCTCGAGCCCAGGTGGGAATAGAAACCCAGGTCCGATCCCGTCAGCATCTTGGTGGCGAAAATGATCTGTCCGGTGTGCAAGGAGAAATGCTCCACCACGTGATAGATCGCTTCCAGAACCGACACCTCGTATTTTTGAATCACCACCCGTTCGGCAAGGCGTTCCGGCGTCACCGCGCCGATAACCGCGGCGGCCTCTCCGACGATTTCCCGCAGGCGCTCTGTCAGCTCGGGAATCGACGCGCCGCCGCGCGCCGAAAATTCGCGGTCGCGTTCGCGAGTGTCCGGCGCGCCTCCCACCCCCGAGACGATCCACTGGCGCACGTTGCCCGTCAGGTGCAGCACCAGGTTGCCGATGGCGTTCTCGTTTTCGCTGCCGCGCATCCAGACCTGCTCCTCGCTCAGCTTGCTCAGGCATGCCTCGATGCGCGAGAAGCTTTGTTCGAGCCTCCTGACGGAACAATCCAGAAACAGGCGGTGCAGAGCGTCCGGCATATCTGCAAGTATAAAAGGTCGGGGCCTGGTTTTGCGGGAACCCATTCACATCGTCGGCGGCGGACTGGCGGGATCGGAAGCGGCGTGGCAAATCGCACGGCGCGGCCGGCGATGCGTGTTGTACGAGATGCGGCCGGCCCGGCGCACCGCCGCCCACCAGACGGATCGGCTGGCCGAATTGGTGTGCAGCAATTCGCTCAAATCTGAGCAGGAATCCACCGCGCCGTGGCTGTTGAAAGAAGAGCTGCGCCGGCTCGGCTCGCTCCTTCTCGGCGCGGCCGAAACGGCCCGCGTCCCCGGCGGCCATGCGCTCACCGTGGATCGCGAGGTCTTTTCCGCGGAAGTCACCGCGGCCATCGCGTCCGAGCCGCTGATCGAGTTGCGGCGCGAGGAAGTCACCACCATCCCCGAGGACGCCATTGTCATCGTCGCCACCGGCCCGCTCACCAGCGATGCGCTCGCCCAGGAGATCGCCAGGCTGATCGGGTCCGGCCGGCTGTTCTTCTATGACAGCATCAGCCCCATCGTCGAAGCTGATTCGGTGGACACGAACCTGGCGTTCTGGGCCTCCCGCTACGGAAGATCCGTCGATGGCTCCGGCGACTATCTCAATTGCCCGCTGGACCGCGGCCAGTACGAGAGCTTTGTCGACGAGCTGCTGAAGGCCCAAGCCGTCCCGGAGCACATCGCGGAGGACCACACGCCGTACTTTGAGGCGTGCCTGCCTATCGAAGAACTGGCGCGCCGCGGCCGCGATACCCTGCGCTTCGGCCCCATGAAACCCGTGGGCCTGACCGACCCGCGCACCGGGAAGCGGCCGTACGCCGTGGCGCAGCTTCGCCAGGAGAATTTGCGCGCCCAAAGCTTCAACCTGGTCGGCTTCCAGAACCATTTGAAGTTCGCCGAGCAGGCGCGCATTCTGCGCATGATTCCAGCGCTTCAGAACGTGGAGTTCCTCCGCTTCGGCCAGATCCATCGCAACACCTACATCAACGCGCCCGCGCTGTTGACGCCCACGCTCCAATTGCGCGCGCGCCCCGCGGTGCTATTCGCCGGGCAGATTTCGGGTGTGGAAGGATACGTGGAAGCCATTGCCACGGGCCTCGCGGCGGGGCTTCACGCCGCCGCGCTGGCCGCGGGCGGCGTGCCCCGGTCGCTGCCGCGCGAGACCGCCCTGGGGTCGCTCGGCCAGTACGTCTCCGGCGCCGATGCTTCCCGCTACCAGCCCGCCAACATCACCTTCGATCTGCTGCCGCAGCTCGAGGACGCCCTGCGCCACAAGCTGCGCCACGACCGGAAAGCGCGCCACGCCGAGGTCTGCCGGCGGGCGCTGGCTGCATTGGAGGACTACCGTCACACGCATGTCTGAGCTGGCCTCCCAGATCGAGCGGTACATCGGCGAGTTGGCGCGGGCCGGCGCATCGCCCCACACCATCGATGCCTACGCCGCCGACCTCCGCCAGTTTCTGGAATTCCTGTCTCCACCCGAAACGGTGCCGCCCGAGCCGCGGGCCATCGATCTCCTCATTCTCCGCGAGTGGCTCACGGCACTGTATCGAATGAAACTCGCGGCGGTGACCATCCGCCGCAAGCTGGCCGCGGTGCGCGGGCTGTTCCGTTTTCTGCTGCGCGAGGGCCTCGTGCCGGTGAACGTCGCGCGCCTGGTGCGAACGCCAAAAGCCCCCCAGAAGCTGCCGGAAGTGATGACGCCCGAGCAAGTCAACAGGCTGATTGACGGCGTCGCGGCGGGCAAGCTGGAGCGCCCGTTTCCGGCGCGCGACCGCGCCATCTTCGAGCTGCTTTACGGCTGCGGCGTCCGCGTGAGCGAGCTGGCCGGACTGAATCTGGAAGATGTCGATCGCGCCGAGCGATGGCTCCGCGTGCGCGGCAAGGGGCGAAAGGAACGCCAGGTGCCGCTGCCCGGCAAAGCCGCCGGCGCGCTCGAGCGCCACCTGGCCCAGCGGCCCGTGGTGAGACAAGAGCGCGCCGTCTTTCTGAACCATCGCGGCCAGCGCCTGACGGCTCGCGGAATTCGCGGGATCGTCAAGCTCTACGCCACCTTCATAAGCGGCGATCCGTCCATCCATCCGCACAGCTTCCGTCACGCCTACGCCACTCACCTGCTGGCCGACGGCGCCGACCTGCGCTCCATTCAGGAGCTGCTGGGCCACGCCCGCCTCTCCACCACCCAAAAGTACACCCAGGTCTCTCTCACCGACCTGATGGCGGTGTACGACAAGGCCCACCCCAAGGCGTAATGCGAATGGCGATTTCTCTGGCGAACCTGCTGCGGGAGTTTCGCCCCATGCTCCTCATGGCTGTCCCGCTGGCGCTCGCCGAGCTTGGCTGGATGGCCATGGGCGTGGTCGATACCATCATGGCCGGCCGTCTGGGAGCGGCGGCCATTGGCGCCGGCAGCCTGGGCGGCAACCTGTTCTACCCCATCGCCATCTTCGGGACCGGCCTGCTGCTGGGGATGGATACTCTGGTGGCGCAATCGTTCGGCGCCGATGACCCGCGGGATTGCCGCCGCAGCCTGGTGAACGGAGTGTGGATCGCGGCCGGCCTGGCAGCCCCGCTGGCGCTGGTCATGTGGGCTTTGATTCCGCTGTTGCGGGCCGTGGGGACGAACCCGCGTGTCATGGTCCTGCTCGCTCCCTACCTCAAGGCGCTGCTGTGGAGTATTCTCCCGCTGCTTGCCTACACCGCCTTCCGCCGGTATTTGCAGGCGGTGAACGTCGTTCGGCCCATCACCTTCGCGCTGGTGAGCGCCAACCTCGTTAACTTCGCGGGGAACTGGGCGCTGATGTTCGGGCATTGGGGCGCGCCGGCCATGGGCTTGGAAGGTTCGGGATGGTCCACCACCGTCGCGCGTGTTTATATGGCCGCGGTGCTACTGGCGGCCATCGCGTGGCACGAGCGCGAGTCCGGAAACCTGCTGTTCCGCATGTCCTGGAGGCCGGATCTCGCCCGCCTCTGGCGCCTGCTCGACCTGGGGCTTCCCGCCGCGTTGCAGATCCTGATCGAAGGCGGCTTGTTCGGCGTAATCGCGGTGCTGGCCGCCCGGCTCGACGAGGTCTCGCTCGCCGCGCACGGCATTGCGGTGAACGTGGTGGCCACCACCTACATGGTCCCCCTGGGAATCAGTTCGGCCGCGGCCGTGCGCGTGGGACAAGCGGTCGGCCGCAAGGACCGCCTGGGCGTGGCAACCTCCGGCTGGACGGCGCTCATGCTCGGCACGCTGTTCATGAGCGCCGCGGGCCTGGCGCTGTGGATGGCGCCGCGCTGGATTCTCCGCATCTTCACCGCGGATGCGGCTGTGATCGTCTCCGGAGCGGCGCTATTGCGGATCGCCGCCCTGTTCGAGCTCTTCGACGGCTTTCAGACGGTCACCACCGGAGCGCTGCGCGGATTGGCCGATACGCGCAGCCCCATGCTGGCGCACCTGGCCGGCTACTGGCTGATCGGCCTGCCGGTAAGTTACGTGCTGTGCTTCCCGCTCGGCTGGGGCGTGCCCGGCATCTGGGTGGGCCTGACCACCGCGCTCATCCTGATCGGTGTGGCGCTGGTGTGGGTGTGGAAAGACAGAATCTCAGCGAAGAATGCCTAATTGGGAAGTAACGCGGCGCGGCGCCCCGCAACCCGCGGCGAATCGAAACTACTGGAGGATTTGCCTCGGTTCCAAGACACTTTTTGCTTGCGGGTTCACGAACGGATGCGCCATATTGGTCTCGGATGGGCACGCTTTCGATCGCGGACAATCTCCTGTTCTTTACGGAGCTGGTGTCGATGCCGGTGCTCGACATCCGGGGCCGGCGCATCGGCCGGGTGAAAGACGCCGCTTTGGTTCCAATGGTAAATTCTTCCCGTATCGACCGCGTCCTCGTCGGCGGCGCCTATACGTGGCTCAGCATCCGGTACGACCAGATCCGCTCCATCGTCCTGGGCAAGGGCATCATGCTGAGCGATGAGCAGCTCACCCCCTATCACGACGATGAGGACATGCTGCGCATCGGGCGCGACCTGCTCGACCAGCAGATCATCGACGTGACCGGCCGCAAAGTGGTGCGCGTGAATGATATCACCATGGGAATCCAAAATGACGGGGTTCGCGACACTCTCACCGTCCTCGAGGTGGACATCGGCATCCGCAGCATCTTCCGCCGGCTTTGCCAGGGCGTGCTCCCGCCCCGCTGGATTCGCCGCCTGCAACAGCCCATTCCGCCCAATTCGATCCTGTGGGACCTGTGCAACGTGGTCGAGACCGACCCGCTGCGGCGGCTGCGGCTGAACATCTCCTACCAGAAGCTGGAGAAGATGCACCCGGCCGACTTGGCGGACATCGTCGAAGATCTGAGCCCCGCCGAACGCGAGGCCATTTTCGAGACCATCGACAGCGAAGTGGCCGCCGACGCGCTGTCGGAAGTCGATCCCAAGATGCAGGCCAGCATCCTCGAGGCTCTCGAGCCGGAGAAGGCGGCCGACATCGTGGAAGAGATGGCGCCGGACGAGGCCGCCGACATCCTTTCCGAACTGGAAGAGGGGACTTCCGAGGAGATCATGGACGAAATGGACTCCGCCGAGAAAACCGAAGTCCAGGAATTGCTCGAATTCGAGGAAGACACGGCCGGCGGCATGATGAACACCGAGTACGTAGCGCTGCACGAAAACGCCACGGCGACGGACGCGCTGGCCGCGCTCCAGGGCAACACCGACCTGCTGGAAAGCTTGAATACGCTGTTTCTGATCGATGCCGAGGAACGGCTCACCGCCGCCGTCCCGCTGGCGCGGCTGTTTATCGCTTCGGGCAATGCCGGGCTCAAAGACCTGGCCTCCGAGACGCTCATCCAGGTGACGGTGGATGAGAAGCAGAACCGCGTCACGGAGCTCTTCGACAAGTACAACCTGCTGACTTTGCCCGTGGTGGACGAAGAAGGCAAAATGGCCGGTGTGATCACAGCCGATGACATCATCTCCGTGTTGAGGCAGAAGTGACGGATGCGGAAACTCCTGAGCCGTTTCCGCTATCACCTGCTGGTCTTCTTCGCGGTCGTCGGACCGGGATTCATCACCGCCGTCGTCGATAACGACTCGGGCGGTATCTACACCTATTCGGCCGCGGGCGCGAAATACGGTTATCTTCCGCTCTGGACCCTCCTGCCCATCACCGTGGTTCTCATCATCACGCAGGAGATGTGCTCGCGCATGGGCGCGGTCACGGGCAAGGGCCTCTCCGACCTCATCCGCGAAGAGTTCGGCTTGCGCATGACCTTTCTCCTGATGATCCTGCTGATTCTGGCCAATCTCACCAACGTCGTGGCCGAATTCGCGGGCATCGCCAGCTCGTTGGAACTGTTCCACGTTAGCCGGTACATTTCGGTTCCGCTGGCGGCGGTGGCGGTGTGGTTCCTGGTGGTGAAAGGCAACTACCGGAGCGTCGAGAAGATCTTTCTGTTCGCTTGCGTCTTTTATGTCACCTACGTGATCTCCGGTTTCCTGGTCAAACCCGACTGGAAAGAAGCCGCCATTTACAGCGTCAAGCCCGTCTTGCTGCTCGATTCCGGCTACCTCTACATGCTCATCGGGATGGTCGGCACCACCATCGCGCCGTGGATGCAGTTCTACTTGCAGGCAGCCGTCGTGGAGAAGGGCGTCACGGCGAAGGAGTACGCCGAATCGCGCATTGAAGTGATCGTGGGCTGCATGATGACCTCGGTGATTGCCTTCTTCATCATCGTGGCCTGCGCCGGCGCCATCTACAGCGTCCGGCCGCGCGATATCCAGGATGCTTCCGAGGCGGCCCTGGGGCTGCGGCCCTTCGGCGAGTACGCCTTCCTGTTGTTCAGCGCGGGCCTCTTCAATGCGTCCATCTTCGCGGCCTGCATTCTGCCGCTTTCCACGGCCTACTCGGTATGCGAGGGGCTGGGTTTTGAGGCGGGGGTAAACCGGCGGATCCGCGAAGCCCCGGTTTTCTATTTCCTCTATACGCTGCTCATCGTGGTCGGCGCCGGCGTAATTCTCATCCCCGGCTTCCCCCTCGTGCGCATGATCCTGCTCTCACAGGTTCTGAACGGCGTGCTCCTGCCTTTCGTCCTGATTTTCATGATCCTCCTCATCAACCGGCAGAACCTCATGGGCGAGTGGGTCAACCCGCGCTGGTTCAACCAGGTTTCCTGGATCACCGTGGTCGTCATGATCGGGCTGACGCTGGCGCTGGTGGGAATCACGGTACGCGGCGTGCAGTAGGCCGCCGGCCTGTAGTGGAAACCGGTGCTTCAGGGGTCTTTGAATAGGGATAGACCCTCCATGAGACCCGTCGTCACTTTCCATACTCCTCTTGTGCGCCTGGCCCTGTTGGTATTCGCGGCTGCCACGCCTGAATTCGCGCAGGGTCTTCATTTCGGAGTGAAAGCCGGCGTCCCCATCACGGAATATTTCGAAACGGGCCAAACAGGAAGCCTGCACGGCCACGCCGAATACTCCGCCGCCACCCGCCGCTATACCGTCGGCGTCTCGGCCGAGTGGCGCCTCACCCACAACTTCGGCTGGGAGCTCGACGCCCTCTTCAAGCGCATGGGCTACGTCGGCATCGTGACCTCCTATGGTCTCTTCACCGGCGGCATCACAACCAACTCGGCGTATGATTCGAAGGGCGATTCCTGGGATTTTCCGCTCATGGCCAAGTATCGCTTCGGCCGGGCCACGCGCCCGTATGTGGCCGGCGGCGCCGTGGTGCGCTACATCGGACCCATCCGCGCCCTCGGGCAGGTCACCGAGCAGAACCTGATTACCGGAGTCACCACCACCACGCCGATCGACACCACCGACCCTTCGGACGTGCGGAAGCGCTTCTATCTCGGTGTGACCATGGCCGGCGGAATCGAGCTGGGGAGCGCCCGGCTGCGCCTGCTGCCCGAGTTCCGTTACACGCGCTGGACGGCCAACATAGCGGGCCCGCTCGGCCTTCTCCGCTTCGACCCGAATCAGGCCGAGTTCCTGCTGGGATTGCTTTTCTGATTTCGCCGCGGCGGCCGCAAGAGCCTGCCCGGCAGCTTCGACAGGTACGTCAGCCGCTCGATCGCCGGCAGCAGACGCCGCACCGCGCGCCCGTGCAGAATCAGGCTGCCGGCCACCAGCGCCGGATGCGGAATCGCCGTGCAGCACCGCGAGCAGATGTCGATTTCGCCGGCCCGGCCGGCCGCGTGCAGGCGGCGCATCTGCTGCATCGCCTCGGAATTCCAGATGTCCGCCAGCGGCCGCTCGCCGATTTTGCCCACCGGCCGGCCATCCAGCATGTAGCTCTGGCAGCAGGGGTACACATCTCCGTTCTGCCTGACGTACAGAGGCCCGCGCCACAAGTAATGGCAGGGGTGCTTCCAATCGCCCGCTTCGTGGCCGGCATCGGGCTTCATCAGGTTGGTCTCGTCCTCCTTGAGGCGCACCTGGTCTATGCCCGGCACGGCCCTCCAGAACCGCAGGAAGTCGTCCACCTCCGCCGCATTGCCGTCCATCAGGACCATCTGCACCACCACCTGTAGCCGCGACCCCCGCTGGTGTTTCATGCGGGCGAAGCGCACGAAATGGTCGCGCACCTTCTCGAACTTCGCGCCCTTTCGGTAGAATTCAAAGGTTTCCTTCTTCGCGCCATCGAAACTCAGCGTGATCTGTTCCAGCGGTGAATCCAGAATCCGGCCGGAGCAGCGCTCATCGAGAAACGTGCCGTTGGTCGAGAGCAACGTCGAAATACTATGACGGTGGCACAACTCGATGCGCTCGAAGATTTTGGGATCCATGAAGGGCTCGCCCAGGCCGATCAGCATCATGTGCTCCGCCGAGTCCCCGGCTTCGCCAACGAGACGCTCGAAGACTTCGTCCGTCATATCGGCTTTAGGCTGCGGATGGGTCTCACGCGGGCACATGGGACAGTACAGATTGCACTTGGCGGTGGTCTCGACGATGTACTCCACCGGCAGCGCCCCGAGCCTGGCCCGGCGCGCGAGGTAGCCCCACAGAAGCTTTGCCCGGTTCCAGGCCCTCATGCGTACATTCATTGTACCTGTGGGCCATGGAAGGAATTCTATACTTAGTGCCATGTACATCACGATTTCCGGCGCCTCCGGTTTGATCGGCCGGCGTCTCCTCAAGTCCCTCGCCAACGCCGGCCATTCGCTCCACGTGTTGAGCCGCCATGCCGGCGCCAATCTGCCCGCGGGAGTGCGGATATCGGTGTGGGACCCGCTCAAGGGACCGCCTCCCGCCGAGAGTTTGCGCGAGGCGGATGCCATCGTTCACCTGGCGGGTGAGCCTGTGGCGCAGCGCTGGACCGCCGAGGCGAAGCAGCGCATCCGCGATACCCGTGTAGTGGGAACGCGCAACCTGGTGGAGGCGCTGGCGAAGCTTCCGCGCAGGCCGGCAGCCTTGATCTGCGCGTCGGCCATCGGCTACTACGGTTCGCGAGGCGATGAGGTTCTCATGGAGTCCGCCGCACCCGGGAGCGGCTACTTGCCGGAAGTCTGCGTGGCGTGGGAGCAAGAGGCCCAGGCAGCCGAGGCGCTGGGAATGCGGGTGGTCCGATTACGGATCGGCATTGTGCTGGACGCTCGCGGCGGCGCGCTGCAACGCATGCTTCCGCCGTTCCGCATGGGCGTGGGCGGCAGACTAGGCGGTGGCCAACAGTGGATGTCGTGGATCCACCTGGACGACCTGGCGGGTTTGTTCCAGTTCGCGGTGGAGAGCCAAGTCCGGGGACCGCTGAATGGGGTGGCCCCGTATCCCGTCACCAACTCGGACTTCACCCGTGAACTGGCTCGCGCTCTGCGGCGGCCCGCGGTGTTCCCGGTCCCCGGATTCGCGCTCAGGTTGCTGTTTGGCGAAATGGCGGACGTGTTGCTCGCCAGCCAGCGGGTGGCGCCCGGCGCCGCCGAGGCCGCTGGATTCCGTTTCCGCTTTCCGCAACTGGCCCCGGCGCTGGCCAACCTGCTCTGCCGCTGACACGGCGGTGCGCGACAAGTCCGTGAGAGAAATCGGCCGTCGCGCAGACGCCGTCTACAGGCCGCCTCGCCCAGTCGCGTATAATAAATAAGTAACGGAGAGGATTTGTGTCGTTGCGCGCGTATTTTCGCCTTGTCGCCCACATCCAGTTGATGCCCGTCATGGAAAATGGCGAGGAAATCCTCGTCGGCGGGCAGGCTGTGCTGGAGGGCGTCATGATGCGTGCCCCCCATAGCTACTGCGTAGCGGTGCGCAAGCCGGACGGCGAAATCGTCACCGAGCAGGCGCCCCTGGCCCGCATATCCGAGAAGCATAAAATCTTCAAGTACCCAGTCATTCGCGGCGTTGGCACCCTGTGGCAAGCTCTGACCCTGGGGCTCAGGGCGCTGCGATTTTCGACCAACGTTCTGCTCGAAGACCCCAGCCAGGCGCCCCGCAAAAAGCAGTCAAAAGACGCTTCCGCTCTGGCCATTGCCGGCAGCCTGCTTTTCACGCTCGCCATGTTCGTTTTCATGTACAAGTTCGTGCCGCTCTACCTGGTGACGAAGTTGCAGAAAGTGTATCCGGTGCTGGCCGGCCGCGTGCTGTTCAACGTGGCCGACGGCTTGATCCGAATGGCCATCTTTCTGGCGTACCTCTACGCCATCTCGCTCCTGAAGGACATCCGGCGAGTGTTCGAGTATCACGGCGCCGAGCACAAAGTCGTTTTCAACTTCGAGTCGGGCCAGCCGGTGACGGTGCCCAACGCGCAGCGGTTCACCACCTTCCACCCGCGGTGCGGCACCAGTTTCCTGTTCGTCGTGCTGATCCTGGCAATCCCCATTTACACCCTGATACCCTTCGATGGATTTCTGGCGAAATTGCTCGCCCGTATTGCGCTGCTGCCGGTGATCACGGGCGTAAGCTACGAGGTGATCCGTTTCGCCGCCAGGCGGCGCGGCGGACTGCTGGCCACGCTCGCCGCGCCCGGCCTCTGGCTCCAGCGCATCACCACCAAGCCGCCGGCCGACGACCAGACGGCGGTGGCCATCCGCGCGCTCGAGGGCGCCATGGCCCTCGAAGAGGCGCAAGGCGGACAACTGGTCATCGCGTAACCACCCATGCAATTCGTTCAGAAACTCGATCAACTCGAAGAGCGCTTTGAAGGTATCACGCGGCAGTTGGCCGACCCGGCGGTGATCGGCGATGCCGATCAATACCGCAAAGCGGCCAAAGTGCACAGCGAGCTGTCGGAGGTGGTGTCCGCGTACCGGGACTGGAAGAAGGCCGACGATGTCCTCTCGCAGGCGCGCGGCATGCTCGAAGACCGCGACCCGGATCTGCGCGCCATGGCGCAGGAGGAAATCACCCGCCTCGAGCCCGAACGGGCCCGCATCGAAGAGCATCTCAAGGTGCTCCTCCTGCCCAAGGACCCTAACGACGACCGGAACGTGGTCCTCGAAATCCGCGCCGGCACCGGCGGCGACGAAGCCACGCTCTTCGCGGCCGAAATTTTCCGCATGTATTCGCGTTACGCCGAAACCCAGGGCTGGAAGATCGAGGTGACCTCCGCCAGCGAATCCGCCGTCGGCGGCCTCAAGGAAGTCATCGCCCTGGTGAGCGGCGACAAGGTCTACGGCAAGCTCAAGTACGAAAGCGGCGTGCACCGGGTGCAGCGCGTGCCCGTCACCGAGCAGCAGGGCCGCGTGCACACTTCCGCCATCACCGTCGCGGTGCTGCCGGAAGCCGACGAAGTCGAGATCAGGATCGACCCCAAGGACATTCGCATCGACACGTTCTGTTCCTCGGGCCCCGGCGGCCAGTCGGTAAACACCACCTACTCCGCCGTGCGCATCACCCACCTGTCTACGGGCCTGGTGGTCTCCTGCCAGGACGAGAAATCGCAGATCAAGAACCGCGCCAAGGCCGAGCGCGTCCTGCGCTCGCGGCTATACGAGATGGAGCTCGAGAAACAGCAGGCGGCCCTGGGCGCCGAGCGGCGCAGCATGGTGGGAACCGGCGATCGCAGCGAAAAGATCCGCACCTACAACTTCCCCCAGAACCGCGTGACGGACCACCGCATCGGCCTGACGCTTCATCAACTGGATTTCGTGATGGACGGCAAGCTCGACGCCATCGTCGGCGCCCTCACCACCTATTACCAGGCCGAAAAGCTAAAGCAGCAGACCGAGCAGGGTGCGGTGGTCTGAACCCGTCATGACGGTGCACACGGCATTGCTCCAGGGCGCCCGCCTGCTGGAAGATGCCGCCGGCATCGCCGCGCCGCGGCTCACGGCCGAAGTGCTCCTGGCGCACGCCCTACGCTCGGAGCGCACTTACCTCTACGCGCACCCCGAGCGGGAACTGTCGGAGGCGGAGTGGCTGCACTTCGGCCGCTGCCTCCACGAACGCCTCCGGGGCAAACCCACGCAATACATCACCGGGCGGCAGGAGTTCTACGGCCGCGAGTTCCGCGTGACCCCCGACGTCCTGATTCCGCGCCCCGAGACCGAGCACGTGGTGGCAGCCGCCCTCCGGACCGCGCGGGGAGCCACGCGCGTGCTCGACGTGGGCACGGGTTCGGGCGCGCTGGCGGTGACTCTGCAACTGGAAACCGGCGCCACGACATGGGCCACGGACATCTCGCCCGCCGCCGCCGCCGTTGCCGCCGGCAATGCGCGCCGCCTCGGCGCGCCGCTAAACGTAGTGACCTGCGATCTGATGGAAGCCATCGCCCGCCGTGCCATGGACCTGATTGTCTCCAACCCGCCCTACGTCCCCCTCGCCCAGCAGCAAGGCCTACAGCGGGAGGTCCGCGACTGGGAACCCCACGTAGCGCTCTTCGCCGGCGAGACCGGCTTTGAAATCTACGACCGTATCGTAGCCGATGCCCCGCGCGTCCTGGTTCCCGGCGGTTGGCTCATCATGGAGCTAGGCTTCGGCAGTTGTGACTACGTCGCCAACCTCCTCGGCCGGTGGCATGATGTGCGAATCGATCCCGACCTGGCCGGCATTCCGCGGGTGATCGCCGCGCGCTACCCTCAGCCAATGTAGGGATACGATCCGCCTTGCGCCTCCGAGACACCCCGCTCACTGAGCCGCGACCCGGAGTGCCCTCTGGGTCGGAGCGGAGGGCCAGAGCGCGAGGATACGGAGCCGTATGGCAGTGGCTCTGTTCCCAGATAGACGACCGCTCGCGCCTACATCAGAGAATTGACGCACTCGGGAGTAACGTGCGTGCGCCTGGAGGGCGTAGACGACCCGAGTCCTCAGGCCAAGGTCAAGCGGCGGCCCTTCGGCTCAGGAACTGGATCGCCGAACTCGTTCGCGGTGTCGATCCACAGGCGAATCGCATCCTGCGCGTTGCGGAGGGCGGTTTCCTGTGTGGCGCCGTGCGCGGCGCATCCCGGAAGTTCCGGCACGTCGGCTACGAACGCTTCGTCTTCTTCGCTCCAGTAAATGATGACTTCGTATTTGTTCATTGTTTAGAACCAAGCTTTGCCTTCAGGATAACCGCCCGGACCTGTTTGACTTGGTACGGCTTCGCGTTCGTACCCGCCCTCTGCAAATTGACTTTCTCCTCCACGCCACTCTTCCGGAACAAGTGATGGCTGCCCCGCACGCGCTTCTCGAAGCCCAGACGCTCGAGCAATTGGCACAAGTCGTCAAAACGGATGCCCGCATCGGCTGTACCACTGAGAACGCGTCTAAGCGTCTTCTCAGCTCCCATAACGACATTTTACATGGTATCTTCGCTGAGTCCCCACCCGGCGCATCGCCGGGAATGCCGCCTGTCCCCGGCCTCGCGAGCCATAATAGCGGGCAGGGGATTCGGATTGGATATGACGCTCATGGAGCGAATCCAGGACTTCTTGGGCCAGAGGCGCTTGGCCATCGTAGGCGTTTCGCGCCGGCCGAAGGATTTTTCGAGAGCGCTGTTTCGCGAGTTTCGCGAAAGAGGCTATGACGCCGTGCCGGTGAATCCGGAAACGCGCGAGATAGATGGGCAGCCGTGCTTTGCTCGCCTGCAGGAGATCGAACCGCCAGTCGGCGGCGCTCTATTAATGACGCCGCCGGCGCTCGCCGGCAGGCTCGTCCGGGATTGCGCCGAAGCGGGCGTCAAGCGCGTATGGATGTACCGCGCCGCCGACCAGGGAGCCGCGACCGCCGATGCCGTAACGTTCTGTGAAGCCAACGGTCTCTCGGTCATTCCGGGCGAGTGCCCGATGATGTTTCTTCCCGGCGGGGCGTGGTTTCATCGTTTTCACGGCTTGGTGAAGAAAATCACAGGCTCCTACCCCCGTTGATCGTCGCCTGCGATAATCTCTGCATGTCGAAACTATGGTTGGTGTTGGCGCTGACGTGTGCCGGCGCGCCGGCCGCCACCGAGGTGGTGATCCTGGGCACCGGCACGCCGCGCGCGGATCCGGATCGATCCGGTCCCGCGGTGGCGGTTATTTACAAGGAGAGAGCATTTCTGTTCGACAGCGGCCCGGGCGTGGTGCGGCGGGCGGCAGCCGCTGCCGCGCGGCTCAAGATCGCCGCCCTCGAAGCGCCCAGGCTCAATCGGGTGTTCCTCACGCACCTGCATTCCGACCACACCCTGGGACTGCCGGACCTGATTCTCTCCCCCTGGGTGCTGGGCCGAAAGGAGCCGCTGGACCTCTACGGGCCCAAGGGAACCACGGCCATGGCCGCCCACCTCGAAGCCGCCTGGGAGCAGGATATCGACGTCCGCGTGCATGGGCTCGAGCGCGCCAATGCCACCGGCTGCCGGGTGACGGCGCACGACGTGGAAGCAGGCGTGGTTTACCGTGAGGGCGAACTCAAGGTGACCGCCATCGCGGTACATCACGGGTCCTGGGCACAGGCCTTCGGCTACCGGGTGGACACGCCCGACCGCTCCATCGTGATCTCCGGCGACTGCGCCCCGAGCCCGGCGCTGGCGGCAGCCTCGAACGGCTGCGATGTATTGCTTCACGAAGTCTACTCGCTGGTTGACGCGAAAAGGCCGGAGCCGGGCTGGAGCGAATACCTGCGCGAGTTCCACACCTCCTCGACGGAACTGGCGCAAATCGCGGCGAAGGCGAAGCCCAAGCTCCTGGTCTTGTATCACCAGCTCATTCGCGGCACCACGGATGAGGCCCTGGTCCTGGAGGTGCAGAAAGGCTACCAGGGACGGGTCGTTTCGGCCCGCGATCTCGATCTCTACTGAAGCCGTTTACAGTTTGAACAGCTCTCGCAGCCGCCGCGTCTGCACGCGGCTCACGGGAATCTCGGTGTGCTTGCGGTCGTCCATGCGAAGCTGGTAGCTCGATTTGAACCACGGCACCACCTCCTTGATCCGGTTGATGTTCACCAGGTAAGAGCGGTGCACGCGCCAGAACATCTCCCGGTCGAGGTTGGCCTGGAGATCCTCGACGGTCCGGTAGTTCGAATGCCCCTCGAGGGTGGTGGTCACCAGCGTGATCAGGCCGTCGTCGATGGTGGCGTAGATGACGTCGTTGGCGTCCACGATGAAGTTGCGGTTGTTGGCCCGCACCAGCAACTTGGTTCGCGGCGCGGGCGGAGCGCTTTTGGGGGCGCCTCCGGAGGCGGCGAGCGCCGCGGGCGCCTTCTCATCCTGAACGGCCCGCCGGGCCCGCTCGATGGTCTCCGCCAGCCGGCCCTTATCCACGGGCTTGAGGAGGTAGTCCATGGCCTCCAGCCGGAAGGCCTCCACGGCGTACTGATCGTAGGCCGTGACGAAGATGAAGTGCGGCAGCTCGATCCCTTTTTCGCGCAGCCGGCGCACCACGCCGAGACCGTCGAGGCCGGGCATGTGCACGTCCAGAAACACCACTTCCGGCTCCAGTTTCTGGATCAGCTCGATGGCGTCCAACCCATTGGAACCTGTTGCTATTACTTCCACTTCCGGGAAATCCTTGAGGAGGTAGGAAAGCTCATCGCAGGCCAGTTGTTCATCGTCCACGACAATTGTCGTGATGGTGGCTGTTGCGCGGTCGCGCATAGGAGTTGGTATTATAACATTTCGGTTCGGGACCCTTGGCAGGGCGGCGGTGCGCCTGACGCCGCGGCAGCGTCTGAAGACGCGGATTTTCGGGAGCATATGAAAGCACTGGTCATCGGGGGAACTCTATTCATTGGCCGCCTCCTGGTGGAAGAGCTACTGAAGCGCGGCCACGAAGTAGCCGTGTTGCACCGCAAGCCGAGGCACGATTGGGGAAGGCGCGTCGAAAACATCATGGCGGACCGCAACGACGCGGATTCCGTGCGCGAGGCCCTGTCCACCCGCCGCTTCGAAGTGGTTTTCGATAACGTCTACGATTGGGAACGCGGCACCACGGCCGCGCAGGTGGAAGCCACCGTCCAGGCCTGCGGCGACCGGCTGAGCCGCTACATCTTCATGTCCAGCGTGGCTGCCTATGGCGACGGCCTGAACCACAAGGAAAGCGATCCGCTGGCGCCCGACTACCACCCCGAACCGTACGTGAGCCACAAGGCCACCACCGAGCGCCTGCTGTTTCGTATGCGCCGGAAGACCGGTCTCCCGCTGGTGACTTTCCGTCCGCCGTTCGTCTATGGGCCGGGTAATCCGTTCTATCGCGAGCAGTTTTTTTGGGACCGCCTGCGCGCCGGCCGGCCGATTGTCATACCCGGCGACGGCTATCGGCTCATGCAGTTCGTCTATGTGAACGACCTGGTGGAGGCCATGATCCGCGCCATGGAGGAGCCCCGGGCGGAGGGCGAGGCGTTCAACATCGGCGATCCCAAACCGCTGACGCAAGTCGAGTTCGTCGAGAAGCTCGCCAAGGTGGCGAACGCCGAGCCGGCGCTGGTGCGCGTGCCGCGCGACATCATCGCACAAGCCGGGGGCAACGCCATGTCGGAGCCCTTCTATTTCGGCGAATACTACGACGTGCCGCCCATCACCGAGTATGTCGGCAAGGTGACGCGTCTTCTGAAGATGACGCTGACGCCGTTCGAGACCGGGCTGAAGGAGACCTACCGTTGGTACACCCGCAATCACAAGCCGCGCACAGCGGGGTTTGAGTTTGACGACCGGCTGCTGGGAATGGCGCGGGCGGGGTCCCCAGCCAGCGTATAGGGGCGCCGCGCGCTTATCGCTTATCCTCTCTGCTCTCAGCGTTCCTCGAGGCGGGTCAGGCGGTTGTCGACATCCACGAGCTTGGACATGAGCAGGTCGAAGCGGGTGTCGAACTTGGTGTCGAGGTTGTGCATGCGCGTCTCGATGTGGTTCATGCGCGCACTGAGAGACTGGAACACGAGCGCGTTGATGGCCATCCCGATCATAATGGCGACGGTGGGAAGCCCAACGGCGAGATAGAGTGGGACGCCGGTCATTGGCGCATGCCCTTCCTCAATGATAGCCCAACGGGAAGCGCAGGGGCGTACTACTGCAATGCCGCTGCCTTGGCACTGCCGTAATAGAGGCCGTTGAAAAGCAGCTTATAGGTGCCGTGCGGCTGGTCGCGGAAATTGACTTCCGGACCGAGCAGCACTACCTTGCCTTCGCCCACCGAGGCCTCGGCCACCGCCGTGCCGCCATCCAGGTACTGCTGGCCCCAGGCCCATCCGCTATCCAGAACCTCCGGGCCGGAGAACCAAGCCACCGGCGAAGTGTGCTTCAACTCCGAGTCGGGCTCCAGGCGGAATACCGGGCTGCTGTCGAAGAAGACATCCAGTTGCCGCGGCATGCCGTAGGCCAGCGGATTGGTGTTGTCGATGCTGGTCTTCAGCAGCGATCCCGGAATATAAAACTTCTCGCGCGGCAGCGGGCGGTCCTTGCCGTCCGGGCCTTTCTCCGTGAGGTAATTCTTGACGGGAACGCCGAATAGCTCCGCCACGCTGGTAGAGCTTCCAATGGTCACGATGGACCCGCCCGACTCGACGAATTTCTTGAGCTGCGGAATGGTCTTGTCCTCCGTAATTCTTCCCGTTCGGCCACGGTATTCCTCGGGGATGCTCTCGGGAGCCGGAGCGCCGAACATGCCGCCACCGCCGCCACCACCGCCGCGCCCAAAGACCGCGGCGCCGCGGCGAATGGCTCCATCGGTCAGGACCAGGACATCGAACTTGGTTTTCAAGTCTCCGGCATCGAGGGCCGGCGGGAAGACCACCTCGAACGGAAACTCGTATTGCTCGAAGAGCCACCGCGTCCAGCCGGAAGGCATCGATCCCCCATACTGGTCGTACAAGCCGATGCGGATCGGCTTGAGCTTGAGCGCTTCGCCGGCGGGCGCCTTGGCCACGGCATGCACGGCCACTCCGAGTTCCTTGGCGCCGCGCTCCAGCACGGGGCGCGCCGCGGGTGCGGCCGGGACCCAAATGGCGCCGGTGCCCAGATCCTGGCCGTCGGCCTGCTCCTGCTTCTTCAGCCAGTAAACGTCGGCGTTGGCCTTCAAAAGCCGGTTGATCAGCACAAAGGAGTTGTTGATGCGGTGGCTGATCAGGTAACCGGCCGGGTTCGAGGGTCCCATGATCGAGCTGGGCGGCGCGGGAAGCAGTCCCGTGATTCTGGTGAAGGGACCATCGAAGCCGTCGCGGACGCGATCGAATTCGACGCCCATCTGGTACGCCAGCGTCCAGCCGGTGATGTCGTAAGGGGGATTGGGAGGGCCGCCGGGATAAGCAAAATCGTTGGGATGGTCCTGCGGCTCGAACATGTCCATGACGTGCGGCCGGAACGCCTGCGCCGTCTTCACTACGTATGAGCCGGCCGGATAGCTCTTGCCGGCCACCTGAAATGCGGCAGTGGCCCGCAGGACCGTGATGCCGGTCTTGAGGAGAGCGTTGACGAATTCCGTGCCGGTCGCGAAGTCCGCCTGGTCCGATGGAATAATGTAACCACGCGGATCGCGGAGCTTGGGATCGTGGAGGACGGTGTTGTAAAGCTCCATGGGAACCGTGCGGACGGCGAATCCGCCTCCACCGCCGCCGGGTGGCACATCTCCGCCCGCGGCCGCCTCTCCGCTACGCCCGCCGGGCCCAGAGGGCACCCTACCGCGCCCGCCGCCCTGAGGCTGTGGAGCGGCCGCCGCCGCTGCTTCGAGCGCGGCAATGCGCTTGGGTGTGACCGTCCAGTAATCCTTGCTGCCCCTCTCAATCGAGTTCATTCCCATGCGCCAGATGTTGAAGAGGAAGGTCTCGCGATAGCGCGACGCCAGGTCGAGCATGGCCCGGTTGTTGGTCATCTCGTACTCGATGGATTGCCGGTAGTGCCACAGTTGGGGAACCACCGGCATGGGCCAATCCCCTTGCGGCAACTGCTTGCCGGGCACCACCGGGATGGTCATGGGCGTGGGATTGCCGATGATCTCGGTGAGAATGCCAATCATGTTGTGGAAGTAGGTGATGGTGCGCAGGCCACCGTTAAACCAAGTGGAGTAATTGGCGCCGGAGCGCATGGCGCTGCCGCCCTTGCCTTCCGCCACCAGGCGGCTGTGCATGGCGGCGCCCACCAGCTCGATTCCCAGGGGGATCAGCGGATCGAAGTTGTAGTTGAACGGGTCGCGGAACGGCGGCATGAAAATCACCGCTCCGGCGGGCCCGCTCTGGTGGTGGTTGTACATAATCTGCGGAAACCACTCGAGGAAGAGCTGGTGGTTCATGTTGGTGGTCTCGGGCATGTTGGACATGTAGAAGTCGCGGTTGTCGTCGTGGCCGATGTACTTGGCGTAGAGCCTCGGCAGGCCGCCCATGGTGCGCTTGAGCGGGTCCTTC
>JBEKYW010000022.1:0-72165 GCA_049510555.1 Bryobacteraceae bacterium | reverse complement strand
GGACCGCGGCCAGCTTCATTTCGCGCGTGAACGTTCGTCGAGACAATCCCATGACACAATTCTCCGTTTAATGAAAATTGTGCCTTAACTGGTTGTCTCAAAAATCGGGACAAGTCCACATCAATGCTTCCGTTGTACATTCCTCTGACCCGCTCATATTCCGAGACCATCCATTCCCACAGGCCGGTATCGGGCGGGGACGCAGACACTCCAACTGCGGACGCAACCGCCAGGAAAGCATATCGCTTGAGGTCGCCGACCCGATGTAAGTACGGAATGTAGCTTCTTCGCAGTTTCCGCATGTCCTTATCAAAGATTCCGCTTTCGACCAAAAAGTCCTCGGTTGTCCGCCTCAGCAGTGCAACACCCTCGTCCACAGCCGCCCTGAAGGTGTCAGAGACTCGCTCCGCTTGTTCGCGGAGCCAATTCGGCGTCGGCATCTGCCTCGAGAGGGAGTACGCTCTAGAGACAAGAAGATAGAATCCGTCTGGCGTCTCCGCCTCAGCAAAGACCCGCATAAGAATCAAAAAGTCCAGGTCCTCTGAACCTACCGAGACTCCAAAGGCACTTGAGCGAACCTGGTGTGGCGTGCGTAGATCGAGACACCCCTGCGGAACAGCCTTGAGCAATCGCCGGAGTGCGGCACGGCGCTTGAGAAACTCGCTTGGGAGTCTCGGATCCCCTGGTGGCGGGATTCCGGAAATGAGCTCGAAAGGCACCACTGCGCTGGACGTTAGACGAAATCTGGCGGAGTGTTCTGCTAGCCGCTCAACATCTCCCTCGCTGAGTGCACGCCAGACGCCTGTGTCGAGCAGGTACTCGTGAACATCGGGTTGCGCCGGCCGCATAACCAGGATCTTAACGCCAAAAAACAGCGGTGTCAGCGGAACGGAGTAGCCTCGACGAACCAACCACACATCTCTGATCTGCACTGCTGTTAGGGGACAATCCATTTAGCCGTGTCGCCAGCGCGTAGGGGTGGTTGACTGGGCGTCGAACTCCTCCGAAGCGGCCTTGTGGGAAAGCACGGTCGCTCTGAGGCATGCACTCCGATTTCAGGCGAGATCGGTTTTGGCGATCTTATCTTAACGCCTATGGCAGACCTGGGGGTCTGCCCCACGAATTCTGCAGGATTCCCGATATTGGGAAAAGTTTGCTGCATTGGCCGCTTTCGCCTGCCGACCGATTTTTTCACAGCTTCTGAGCACCGGGATGAATCGAAACCTTACAGTGAGAACCGGTTGACGCCCGGCGCGAGTTCCCGGCGCGCGCCCCGCCATACAAACTCGCCGGGCGTGCCCGGCGGCAGCGTGATGTTCGCGGCCATCCCGGCTCCTTGCGGTTCCAGCCGCACCTCCACCGTTCCCTTGGGATGCGGCACCGAACCCGAAACGAACTTCAGCTTGTTCAGGTGGGGCCGCACCACCACACGGCTGAAGCCGGGCGCCGCCGAGTCCACCCCCAGCACCGTCCGGAAGATCTCGATATTCGGGCTCGCGCTCCACGCGTGGCAGTCGGAACGCGACGGGCTGTTCGGCAGGTCGACGGTCTCGGCAAACGTGGTCAGCCCGCGGGCCAGCATGTCCCGCCAGTCGCCCAACTGATCCAGGTAGCTGTCGCCCTCGCCCACTTTGACCAACGCCAGGTTCATGTAGAACTTGAAAAACAGCGCTCCCTGCGCCAGCCCCGGCGCCGTCAGGGTGCGCAGCATCAGGTCGCGCGCCGGCGCGCCCGTAATCACGTCTCCCAGGACCGCCATGGTATTGGTGTGCTGCGAAAATTGCCGTTTGGCCGGCGTATCGGCGTACAGGCTCCTGCCGGCATCCCAGTAAAGCCGCTGCGCCGTTTCGCGAAGCTGCTTCTCGCGCGCCTGATAAACCTCGGAGAGCCCGCCGAGGCCCGCCGCGGTTTCCAACTCCGCCGCCCAGCGGTACGCCAGCAGCAGCAGCAGGTCGTAGGGCGCCGTTGAGCCGCCGGCTTCCTGTGGCGGCTCGCCCGAGGGCCACCCCGGCACCCAATCGAAGTAGCGCCACCACGGCAGCGGGCCGAGCGAGCCGTCCTTCTTCTGGTACCCTTCGAAAAAGCTCAACACGGCGCGCACCCCGGGCAGCATGCGGCGCACGAAGGCCGGGTCGTCCACATACCACCAGTAATCCCGCACCATCCCGATCCACCACAGCGAGAAGCCCGGTATGTATTGCTCCAGCCGCGTCGGGTAGCGGCTCATGGTGCAGGCATCGCCCAGCCGCGAGTCGTCGATCTGGTCGATGGCATTGCGCATCAGGCGCGCATCGCCGGAATTGAAAATCGAGATCAAGCATTGCACCCGCGTGTCGCCCACGTATTGGAGCTGTTCGTAATACGGGCAGTCCATGTAGGTTTCGTGGGCGCACAGGCGCGCCGTGCGCCAGCCCACCTCCAGAATGCGGCTGACTTCCGGAGAGCCGCCGTCGAACTGCGCGCGCCTCTCGAACGGGTAGCCCACGTAGGTCGCACGCAGGTCTTCGATGGTGAGCGGTTCGTCCTTCGTCTCCATGTCCAGTTCCACGTAACGGTACGTGCGCCACCACAGCGGGCGAAAGGTGCGCCGGCTTCCGCCGTCGGGAATGAACTGGTCCCGGGCGCCGATGAACTGTTTGCCCTCCACCTCGTTGCGGTTCCCCTTTTCCCGGCTGCGGCTTCCGGGCGCGGCTGGCAGGTAGAGCGATTCCGCGTACCCCACGGTGACCACCGCGTCCTTCCCGCCGCTCACCGTCAGCTCGGGATACGCCGTGGTGAGATAGCTCTGGTCCAGCAGCAGCGTGGCGTGCGTGCGTGCGGGAATCTCGAACGGTCCCGGCTGGGCGGGGAACGCCGCGGGCTGCGGAATGCCCGCCACGCGCCGGATTCTCTGCAATCGCTCCGGCCGCTCTTCCATCGCCGGAATGGGCCGCTCCACCAGCATCCAACGCGTGTGGACATCGCGGGCTTCGCGCCCCGCCGCCGGGCTCACCACCGCCGCCGCCGGCCAGTGCGAGTCGTCGAACTCCTTGCCTTCCCAACCCCATGGGTGCTGCGGGCCGGCCACCCGGTCTCCCGGCCCCACCACGAAATAGGCGCGCACCTCGCGGGCCGGCGCCGGCGAATAGGATTCATCGCGCGCGCATTTCCAGTTCGGGCCCGTGTTCACCACGCTCTCAGCCGGAGTATCTCCGTCCACCAGGAATCCGGTTTCGAAAGTCACCTGGGCTTCCGGGGCCATTTCGCCGAAGTTCCACACCACCGCGGCAAACACGTTCTTGCCGGGTTCCAGGTAGGGCGCCGCGTCCACCGTTTCGTACCGCCAGTGGAACAGGTCGCCGCGCGCCGGTCCCCAGGCTACCCGGCGCCCGTTCACGAACAGTTGATAGCGATTGTCGCCGCTGACGTGGACCACGAACCGCGCCGGCTTGGCCGCCAGCTCGAAGGTCCGGCGGAAATGGTACACGCCGTACTCGGTGGCCGGAGCGCCCGGCACGGCGATCCAACTCGCGCGCCACGGACGCCGGATCAGGTCCGGGCGGCCAGGCGCGGCGCCGGCGCTCTCCTGCGGTGGTGCGCCGGAAACGGGCGCCGACGCAACCAGCGTGGCGGCGCCGGTTTCCAGCAGAAAACGCCGGCGCGTAGATCGGTATCGGGAAGCGGATGGGGAGTTTGGCATGCGTTAGAAACAGTAGCGCGCCGCGAGTACCGAGTCAACAGTGTCGCTCCGAATCCCTGAACGACACCCGGCACGGTTTCACCCGAGCAGGATATAATGGCTTGCCCGCCGAGAGCGTCACGCGTCCTGCCGGCTCCGACTTTGGGGCAAGGGGCGCAATTCACAAGATTGCTTTGAATGCGACTATCGGGTATGATTCTTTGGCGCCAGTAAAGAGGAAGGCAGATGACAACCGAACAGAATCGCCGCAAGTTCCTGGGGACGGCAGCCGCCGCTGCTGCGTTCACTGTCGTCCCACGACACGTTTTGGGAGGGCAGGGAACGATCGCCCCGAGCGACAAGATCACGCTGGCGTACATCGGCGTGGGCACGCAAGGCTTGCGGGAGTTGCTGAACCTGCTGGCCATCCCGGATATCCAGGTGGTCGCGGTTTGCGACCCCAACAAAGACGCGGTCGGATATCGGGACTGGGACAATAATTCCCTGTTGAGGAGCATTCGCACCGCGATTGGGAAGCCGGACTGGAAAGCCGGCGCCGACGGCGCCATTCCCGGAGGCCGGGATGCGGCCCAGGACATCGTCGAGAGCTATTACGCGAACAAGCAGCCCTCCGGCTCCTACAAAGGCTGCGCCTCGTACGCCGATTTTCGCGAGCTGTTGGCGAAGGAGAAGGACCTGAACGCCGTCAAGATCATGACGCCGGACCATCTCCACGGCATCATCAGCCTGGCGGCCATCAAGCGGGGCAAGCACGCGATCGTGCACAAGCCCATCGCCAACCGGTTGCGGGAAGCGAAACTGGTGATTGAGACCGTGCGCGCGAACGGCGTCTCCACGCATTTCATGCCGTGGGACAGCAACGGATCCATGGACCAGGTGATGGCGTGGATCAAGGACGGCTCCATCGGAACGCTGCGGGAGATCCACAACTGGACGAACCGCCCGGTGTGGCCGCAATACCCGACTCTGCCGACGGATACGCCTTCCGTCCCGGCGGGCTTCGACTGGAACCTGTGGCTGGGTCCCGAAGCCGAACGGGCCTACCACCCGAATTACACGCACATGGTATTTCGCGGATGGTACGACTTTGGAGGCGGGTCCATGGCGGACATGGGCCACTACAGCCTATGGACAGTTTTCAACGCGTTGGACCTGGCCGGGCCAACCAGCGTAGACCCCATGCTGAGCCACACGTGCGCATTCCAAGACACCGTGGCCATCACGGTGAACAACGATTTCTCCTTCCCGATGGCCAGCGCGGTGCGCTTCAAGTATCCGGCGCGCGGGTCGAGGCCGGCGGTGGACCTGATCTGGTACGACGGCGGGATGCGGCCGCCCACGCCCGAGGAGTTGGACGAGGACAATCGGGCGTTAGAGGCCGAACAGATGATGTTCGTCGGCGACAAGGGCAAGATCCTGGCGGGCTTCCACGTGAACAATCCTCGGCTGATCCCCGAGAGGAGGATGAGCGGCTATCCGCCCCCGCCGGAGCCCCAACGACGGCAGCAGCGCGCGGCCTACCAACCTTCGCCGGGCATCCTGCAATGGATGGCCGCCTGCCGGGGCGCCCAACAGCAGTCGGCCGGGAGCTTCCTGAACGCGTGGCCGATTTCGGAGGCTGTCAACCTGTACGCCGCCGCGCTGCGCAGCCGCCGGAAGCTGTTGTACGACCCGGAGAAGATGGAAATCACCAATTACGCACCCGCGAACCAATACCTGGTTCGCGAATACCGGAAGGGTTTTGAGCCCGACTCCGTGTAGCTTGTGAGGGGGCGGCTCCGCGACTTCCGGGGCTAGGCGCCGCCGCCGGGGAGAATTGATATGTCGCATGTTTCAAGAAGAGGATTTTTGGGCGGCGTGATGGGAACCGCCGCGGCCGGGTATCTCTCTCGGGGAGCGCTGGAGCTCAGCGCGGACCCGCTGGGCATGCCGATCGGATGCCAGTCGTGGCCAGTGCGGGACGCGCTCGCGAAGGATTTCCCGGGCACGCTGAAGCAGCTCGCCGGGATCGGATTCCGTACTTTGGAAATGTGCTCGCCGCCTGGCTACGCCACATCCGGCTTCGGGCCTCTGGCGAAGATGAAGGCCGCGGAGATCCGCCAGGCGATCGACGCGGCCGGGCTGCGTTGCGAAAGCTCCCATTTTCAGTTTCGGGAGCTGAGGGAAAGTCTGGACGACCGGATCGCCTGGTCGAAGGAGATGGGCCTGACGCAGATGGTCCTTTCGACATTCGGCCTTCCAAACAACGCGGCCATGGCCGATTGGATGCGCGCCGCCGACGAGCTGAACAAGATCGGCGAGCAGACCCAGAAGGCGGGCATCCAGCTCGGCTTCCACAATCACAATTTCGAATTCCAGACGATCGATGGCGTGCTGGTCTATGACAAGCTGATGGGCCAGTTGGATGCCAAGCTGGTCAAGATGCAGTTCCAGGTGGCCGTTGTGAGCCTGGGTTACGAGGCGGCCACGTATCTCACGAAGTATCCCGGGCGATTCCTTTCGCTCCACTTGGCGGACTGGTCGGCCGCCGAGAAGAAACAGGTCGCGATTGGCAAGGGGGTGGTCGATTGGGTGAAGCTTTTTGCCGCCGCCAGGACTGGCGGGGTGAAGAACTACTTTGTGGAGATGGACCGGGACCTGATGAAGGCCAGCATCCCGTACCTGCATGCGCTGAAAGCGTAGCGCGGGGCGGACTCCCTGGGCGGACCGCCATAAGCGCCCGATCTTGTTTCGGAGCGGGCCAGGGCGTTCTGTGGCCAAGTGGCGCGTTTCGGCGTGACGGGGACTTCACAGGATCTATCACAGCGGGGGACCAGTCCTGAAGCCGGGCCAGCGGCGCCGAGGGCGTTTGGTGACTTAGAGCCGAGCCTCTTGGCATCGGGACTTCGCGTGAGCGAGGTCCCCGAACGCAGGCTCTGAACCGCGAACACGCGGTTGCGGACCACTGAACTGTGTGTTATCCATGCAGGGTGTGAGGGATCTTACAGTCGACGGAGGTAGCCTTGAGCACCATTCATGTATCCTGCAAGCGGGACCACTGTATCTGGTTTGCACACCTTCCAAGCGAGCTTGCCAGCGAACTAGAACGCCTGACGCCAGGCCAATCCGTCAGCCTTTCTGTCGATGGGCATCTCACCCTCTGGCAGCGGATGAGACCAGGAAGCGGTAAGCCCACTCCAGGACTACGCATCGAATCAGGCAAGGAGGTCTGGAACGAGATCCCTTTTGGACAGAGTTTTGCTCTGGAGTTGATACAAACCTCCGACGCTTCAAAGGGCCTCGGTGCCCCGCCGGCAGAGCAGCTTGTTCAATCTTTATTGCCACGGGGAGGGAGCCGAGGCGCTCTCTTCAGCGCGTACCTGTTCGTTGACTATTCTGGCGCGTCGAGCGTTGCGAATCAGAGAAAGACGATCAAGATTGCATACGGTGAGGGACATCAGCCGGCAGCGGTTATCGATGGTCGCTTTGACCGCGACTCTATTGTGGAATTTATCGTCGTGCGTTTGAAGTCCGCTTCGACTCGCGGACTTCGTGTTTGTCTCGGCCTGGATCACATGTACGGAATTCCGCAGGGCTTGGCCCGGGAGATCGGTCTGTCCGAGGCGGACTGGCGCTCTTCTCTAGGATCGTTCCTGGACGGTGCGTACCATCCTGATGCTCCTCCCGTCGTGAGTCCCGAACAGTTTGGACGCGAACTGAACAGGTGGCTGTCGAATCGCGGTCGACTTCCTTATTTTTGGTCTGCGACAAAAGCGACTAAGTACGGCATACCCCGCACGGACCCTCGCGCGTCGGGGAGTGAAGCTTGGCGCCTGACCGACAGATGCAAGAACGTTTCTGGCCGTGGCTCCCCGATGCCGTTCAACCGACTCGGTGATCCTGGTACCGTTGGTGGTCAGTCTCTCTTTGGAATGAGGAAGCTTCGAGAAGTCATGACCGCCTGTAAGCAAGTTGATGTCAGGCTGCGGTTCTGGCCCTTTGATGGCCTGGACCTCTCGGGGCCAGAATATGCTGACGCCCACGTCGCGCTCGAGCCGTACCCATCTGCGCTGCGGCCTCCGGACGTGCCGCAGACTGACGCTAACGACGCCCTACACAGCGCCAGGACCGTCCAACACGAGGATCTGAATGGGAACTTGGGGGATCTCTGCGATTTGAGCCGATTGAGCCTCAGCCAGATCGACACGGTGAAATTCGAGGGCTGGATTTTCGGCAACCTACCGGAGACGCAAGCGGCAAGGAGTTCGTCAGAGGAGCAGAACTCATCCGCAGAGGGTTTTCCCTATCCGTTTCCGACATTCTTGTCGCCGATCCTCCACATTCTTGCTGACAACAACGAGCACCGCGCCGAAGACGTCCGTGAGCAAATCGCGGCTCAGTTTGACCTCACACCTGAGCAGAGATCCTTGAGGCGTGCCGGATACAATGTAACGGTTCTGGCTAACAAGGTGGCGCTTGCACTCAACCGACTGGTATTCCACAAGGCGATTTCGGGCCGTGCCGGATCTTATCGCATTACCTCTCACGGGCTCGACATACTCAAGAAACGGCCCAGCGGCGCAAGGGAGGAGGACCTGCGGGGACGACCAACGTAAACAGTCGGGATTATTTGGTCCCGATGCTTGGCGGGGCCGGAGCATTCATTCCAAAGCGCGATGTTTCCGCGCGAGGAGAGCGTGGAAGCAGATCGGCCTCGGAACGGAATTACTCCTGGTGAAACGCTGATCAGGTCGGGCTTCCTGCGCGCCAGCACGGCCGCGGTATGTTACAACTCGGTTCCCCAAAAGATGTGGCCGCAGCCCTATACTATTGGTATGACGTTCAGAGTCGTCCTGGAACAAGATCCTGAGACTGGTGACTACTCGGCGGTGTGCCCCGAACTCCCCGGCTGTGCGTCTGCTGGTGGAACCGAGGAGGAAGCCCGCGCGAACATCCGAGAAGCTATCGAACTCTACCTTGCGCCGGGCGATATCGAACTGCCTGAGAATGCGAAACTGGCCGAGGTGACGGTTGGGTGATCGCGGCACGCCGCGGCTCACTTCCGACCAGGTGATCGACATCCTCCGGCATCACGGCTTCTTGCGGGTAGGACAATCCGGTAGCCATCAGAAGTGGCGGAATCCGGCTGCGGCGAAGCAGGTCATTGTGGCCCATCATCGTGGTCGTATTCTTCCGCTGGGTACCATCAGGGCGATCATCGAAGGCAGCGGTATCGCACTCACCGAATGGCTGAAATGAGCCACAAGCGAACCGACCGATACCTCCCGTGACACGCCGTTCCATGAAACCGTACGACACGGACCCGCATGGCCGTATCGGCAACCCGGACAAGCGCCGCCGACGCTCCGCAGGGAAGGACCTCTGGCCGCTTAGGTTGACGCCAATGGGGCGGGGCGGACCCCCTTCCGGCCCCCGTCAGTGAATCAGCGGGGTCACCACGACGCTCTTGATCTCCACGTAGCTGTGATCGCCCTGAACGATGAACGGGCCGGGCTCAGCTTCGTCGGAGTTGGTGGCGATGGCGGTGAGCCCTTCCACCTGGACCTTGTCCAGGACCTTCTTGCCGTTGTGCACCACGGTCAGGTCTCTTCCCACCAGGCGGATGTCATAGCTCTGCCATTCGCCGGCCGGTTTGCTGGCGTTGACCGCGGGAGCGATGCGGCTATAGAGGGCGCCGGCGCCGTGAGTGTTGGGCGGCTGGCCGTAGTCCTCCAGGATCTGGACCTCATAGCGCCCGCGAAGACCGATACCGCTGTTGGAGTGTTCCACGATGCGGAAATCGACGTGCAGCTCGAAATTCCAGAACTTCTGTTCGGACAGGATGTCGGAAGTGGGCGGCGCGTTCCTCAAGATCCCGTCTTGAACCGTCCATTTCAGTGGCACCGCCGGGTTCAATGCCTTCCAGCCGGTGAGATCCTTGCCATTGTAGAGCGCGATCGGCTGGCCCTTCTTCCAGGTGCCGTCGTCCTTGTCCTTGATCACAGGAGCCCGGACGCCCGTCCACTTGGTGGGTGGTCCGCCCTGGCCCTGCAACTCCAGGGAGCCCTCCAGCTTTCCGCCGGTGAGGCGCGCGACGAACAACGAATTGCGGAGCGGGGGTTGGTTCGACTTTCGCGGCCGCGCTGGATTCGGCTTGGGAGCCAGGATGGTAAAGTGCAGGTCGCCGTTTTGAACGCTGATGGTATCGATCTTGTTCAGGTCGCCGCCATAAGCGCTCACGAACTTGCCGGCGGGATTCGGCGTTCCGACGCCCGTCAGTTCGAGCCACCACGCCCGCGAGCCGGTCGCGGTCGTGATGTCCCATCTGCCGTTGTAGTCCTGGTCGGCTGAAAAGGCGGGACACGCCGCCAGTAGAGAAAGAATGAGTAGAGTACGCATAGGGTTCGGCCAACTAATCTAGCAAGTTGCAAAGAACGCTGCTAGCGGACCATGAGCGAAATCTCCATTTCCGACTCCCGGATCCCGTTCGGTATATCGTCCCGAAGCGCCGCCGCCATTCCCACCATTCCCCTCCGGGGTTGAGTCCGGCGCGAATCGGGAGTACCATTCCCTACATCATGCAGGATCACACGAACCCAGTTTCCAGAAGGTCTCTGCTCAAGACCACTACGGCCGCCGGCGCTTCGGCTTTCACTTTTCTCCAGCCGCACCTGGTCCGCGGCGCTGGAAAGGAGAAACTCCGGGCCGGCATCGTCGGTTGCGGCGGGCGCGGCACGCAGGCCATCGTCGATACCCTGACTGGCAACGAGAACGTAGAGCTTGTGGCCATGGCCGATGTTTTCCCCGATCACCTCGATAGCTCGCTCTCCCAGTTGCGCAACCCCAAGGTCCTCGGCCGGCACGCGGGCATCACCGTCGAGCGCGACGGCAAACCGCAACAGATGAGCGCCGAGGACCTGGTCGCTTCCATTCAGCCGCGAATCAAGGTAACGCCGGAATCCCGCTTCACAGGGTTCGACGCGTACCTGAAGTTGGTGAAGTCCGAGGTGGATCTCGTCATGCTGACTACGCCGCCCGGCTACCGGCCCGTCCATTTCGAGGCGGCGGTCGAGGCCGGCAAGCATGTCTTCGCCGAAAAGCCCATCGCGACCGACGCCACCGGGGCGCGCCGCTTCATGGCCGCGGGACGCCAGGCGGCTGAGAAGAAACTGACCGTCATGTCCGGCGCGCAGCGGCATGCAGACACGGCGTACGTCGAGACCGTCCGGAAGATCCGCGACGGCGCCATCGGCGAGGTGTTCGCCCTGTATTCCCATTACCTGAGCACGCCGGTGTTTCACGCGCAGGCGCGCGACCCCAAGTGGGGCGATATGGAGTGGCAGCACCGCAACTGGTACTCGTTCGTCTGGCTCTGCGGCGACCAGATCGTGGAACAGCACTTCCACAATATCGACTTCATCAATTGGGTAATGGACCGGCATCCGGTGAGCGTAACGGCCTCCGGCGGGACGGCGTGGCGCCCGCGTGCGCCGCTCTATGGCAACATCTACGACCACATGACTTCGGATTTCATCTACCCCAACGGTGTGCGCCTGAGCAGCCACTGCCGGCAGTATCCACGCGCCTACAACGACGTCAGCGACCTGATCGTCGGCTCGAAGGGCCGCAGCGCCGGGAACGATCTCGGGCCGAAAGGCATCCACTCCCAGGTCCAGGAGCACATCGATTTCGTGGACAGCATCCAGGGCAGGAAGCCGTATATCAACCAGGCGAACCGCATCGCCGAGAGCACGCTCACCTGCATCATGGCCCGCGAATCCGCCTATTCCGGCATGACGATCACCTGGGACCAGATCATGAGCTCGAAGCAGGACCTCATGCCGAAGGAGTTCGGATATGAGGTCAAAATGGAACCGGCGCCGCTGCCGGTTCCGGGAGAGTACAAGTTCGTGTGAAGACTGGTCAGACGCCGTCTAGGATGCGGTCGAAGCGGCGGCTTACATCCTTGATGTACTCGGCGTCGCCGGCGGCGAGCTCCAGGGTGGCGGTTCCGCGATAGTCGATGTCCGCCAACGCCTGGTGTACGGCCTTCCAATCGATCTCGCCTTCGAGCAGCGCCACGTACTCCGGCACGCGCTTTTTAATGGTCGGGTCGATCCGGTTGGCCCAGTCCTTGATGTGCACCTTCACGATCCGCTTGCCCAGGGTGCGGATCCAGTCCTGCGGATAGGCGTAGCTCATGATGTTGCCGACGTCGAAGTAGGCACCGAGCCACGGGCTCTCGAATTCGTCCACGTACCGGGCGAATTCCAGCGGGCTGAGCAGGAACTTGTTCCCGACTTCCTCCACGCCGATGACGACCTTCAGTTCCGCCGCCATGGGGATCAGCAGGCGGATCTGGCGCTGGCTCCGCTCCCAGGCCTGGGCATAGGTGGTCTCCGGAGTCACCACCGCGGGCACCAGCAGCACAGTGTCGGATCCCCAGAGCTTGGCGTTGCGGAGGCTGGTGCGCATGCCCTCCATGCTCTTCTCGACCACCGCCGGGTCGCGGGAGGACAGGGGACTCCGCCAGTGTTCCGAGTTCATCACCGAGTGGATGCGGAGGCCGCTGGCTTTCGATGCGGCCAGCATTTCTTCGGCTTGGGACTGGTCGGGCGTGGTGGGGCATTCAATTTCTTCGAAGCCCGTGTCGCGCGCGAGCTGAAATCGCGCAGCGATGCTGAGGGAGGCCGGCAGCATACTGAACTCCACGGCCTTGCGAATTGGCAGGCGGGTTGACGCCGCGGCGGCAGCCAGCGGAGCGGCTGCAACCGACGTGAGGAAGCCGCGGCGGGTCAGGGGCGTCATGTCCCGATTCTATAGCAGGCGGCCAAACAACGGCGGCCTGATGGCCGCCACGAATCGAAGCTGGCACGAGCGCGTCAGCGTGGGCGACCTTATTCTAATGGTGGATTCGGGTTGCGCACGCGGACCTCCCGGTCGGTGGACGGGTCGGATGATCGACGGCACGGTGGTGCAGCCCTGATTCTCATGGCGAGATTAGCCTATGCGCAGTCGGCTTCTAGCGCTGCTGGCCTTGCTACCCATGGCAGGGTTGGCGGCCGATCCGTTCCTTGTTGGAGCATGCACCCATTTCGGACAGGGAAAGGGCCTGTTGAGAGCCAACCTGTCCGTGATGAGCCAGGGTGGAATCGCCTCCTTCCGCGACGAAGTGGGATGGGGCTCCATTGAAAGAACCAGAGGCGAGTTCGCCATGCCGGCCGCCTCGGATGAGTTCGTGAACGCGGGCCTGAAGGCCGGCATCGAGCCGCTGATCATCCTGGACTACGGCAACCGCCTGTATGACGACGGCGATAAGCCGCGGTCTCCGGAAGCCATCGAGGCGTTCTGCCGCTATGCGGAGTTCGTGATGTGACCGGTCTGGATTGCGCCCCCGCGCTGGCCGCGGAAAGCGCCGCGGCCGAAACCGCGACCTCCCGGGTCAGGAAGTCGCGGCGCGTGGAACCGTTACCGGCCATGTGCAGAGTCTCCTTCCAAAGTGCGCTATTTCGGGAACAGCTTCTGCAGTTCGTCCACGGCCACTCGGCGGCCGTACTCGCAGAGTTCGAAGCACTCGCAATGCTGGATCTTCTGAGCCTGTTCGGCGCCATAGCGTTTTTCGAGCGCGGCCCGCACAGTGGCGGAAATCCGCCCGCCGCGCGTCTCGATGAGCCATTTCTTGCGCGCTTCGGGGTCCTTCGGGACGCGGTCGAGGTTGCCATCTACCCACGGCAGCCACTCGTACATTTGGGAGACCTGAGCGTCGAGTGCGTTGATCTTGGTTTCCCAGACATCGTCGATGCTCACGGCCACATCGGGCCGGAAGGGCGCGGGCTTCTGGAAGTTATCGTCGTAGTAAAGGAAGATGGGATTCCTGCGCAGCGCCGGCGCTTCGGGAACGATGTTGGGTACCACCACCATGTAAGCCGCATCCTGCACCAGGACGCCGGTGTAGCGATGATCGGGATGGTAGTCGTTGGAGCGCGGCGCCACTACGATATCGGCGGTCCACTGGCGAATGGCGCGGATCACCTGACGGCGCACCTCGAGCGTGGGCATCAGCTCGCCATCGTGGTTGTTCATCACCTCGTACTCGGCGATGCCCAGCCGGCGGGCCGATTCCTGGGTCTCCGCGTACCTGCGGCGCGCCAGGGCCGCGCCGCCCATCTCCTGGTGGCCGGCGTCGCCGTTGGTTACCGAAACGAATTTCACGGCAGCTCCGGCCTTGGCGAACTTGGCGGCGGTTCCGCCGAACTTGCCGTCGCAATCGTCCGGGTGAGCGCCGAACGCGATCACGCGGAGCTTGCCATCCTGCGCTTGCGCCACAGCGTTATTCGGGGTCGCCAACCCGCACAGTAGCACCACGGTCGGAACAGTTCCAATCGACCAGAATATGCGTTTCGACATCGGGCCTCCTCTCCGCGAGGTGCAACGTCCCGCGGCGGCCTGCGGCGCAAAGCGCTGCGCGCCGGCCTTTTGGGATCTTACCAGCAAGCGGGACACAGTAAACCAGGATTTCTATTTTGCCATCTTGGCCAGCATCGATTGTATATCCAACCGCCTCCATTGGAACCGCTAGGGTAGTGCGATAGATTCTTGTCGGACTACCGCCGTATGTTTCATCCTTTCGATCCCAAGCCCCGTCCCCTTCCTTGCTTCGACCTCTTTGCTTGCCCCGTCGCCCCTATCCGGGCGGCAATGGCAGCGAGACGATCCGCCGGCCCATGCTTCCAAACAGGTGCCACGTCAGATGACCCTCAGCCAACAGCAGACAGTAGTACCGCGCGTGCTTGATTCGCCTGCCGCCGGCTGCCAGGAAGGGTTCCGGTGGCGCGGGCCGGCCGCGTTCCGCCGAGCTGAGCCAAAGGTCCCAATCGAGCGGCGTCCTGACCACGCAGGGCGTCGGCCCGCGCCAGTTGCAGGTGGGAGGTTACATCCGGTTCTGATAGAGACCAGACTGGCAAGCCCTCACAACGGGTGGGGGCTTGCCTCGTGCCGGTAGACTTTCCAGCCGAGGTAGGTTTCCAGGGCCTCGGTGAGGACCCCGGCGGTGTGCGACGCGCTCATCGCGGCGTGGTGCTCGAAGCCGTTCTTGCAGATGTAGCGCATGAGTTGCTGGAGGCGCGGCACCTCGACCACCGCCCGGCTGCCGAACGTGTTGAGCGGGTCGTCCGTGAAGCGGCCTTCGCCCAGGTAGGCGCGGATGGCGCCGGCCCGGTCGTCGGTGCCGACGCGGGCGAATGTCAGGGGGCCCGGCGGAGTCCGGCCCGACATCGCCCCGTAAGTATTCCGCTCGCCGAGGATCGAACCGAGAATCGGCGCGGTTCCGATCTTGGCCTCCGGCGCCAGACTCTTCGCCCAGTTGCCGCAGTGGAAGAGCACGCATTTGTTCGGGTCGCGGCCATAATTGTTGTTCCAGTCCACCAGGGCGCTGGGTGTGCCGGAAGCCAGTTGCAGCGCATACATGGAGACCACGCCGGTGATATCCGTTTCGCACGCGCTGGGCATCAGGTTTTCGCTCATCATGCTCATGAGAGTGCAGCAATTCACGCCGAAGTTCTCCTGCATGGAGCTCCAGCATTGGATGGCGGTGGCCTGGAGACCGTATTCCTCCATCCAGCCGGTAAGCACCACGCCGAGCTTGGCCATTTGCAGCAACGAAAGATCCGGCACGCCGGAGGCATCGGCATAGCCGCCGATGTCGCGCAGGCGGGCGCGGACGCGCGTGTCGCCGTCGCCCAGTTTCCGCGCGCGGCCGAACACGTCCGACAGGTCGATGGTGGAGACGCTGATGCCGGCCGCCTGGAGTATCTTCTCGCTGTAGCGCGTCGTATTGAAGGCGTTGGGCCGTGCGCCAACGGCGCCAATGCGCGCGCGGCGAAGACCCCGGACCACGCGGCAGACGGAAAGGAAATCGCGCAGATCGCGGCGGAACTCCTCCGAGTCAATCGCCACCGTGTGAAGCTCCGTGAGGCTGAACGGAATCCCGTACTGGTGAAGGTTGTTGCAAACGGAGATCTTTCCGCAGAACGCGTCGCGGCGGCGATCCACGCCCAACTGGCCGAGGTCGTCCGGGTAACCCTGGACCAGCACGGGAACATTCAGCTCCGCCAGCTTCAGCGTATCGGCGACTCCTTTTTCATCGCCGAAGTTCGGCAGCGAGACTAGCACGCCGGCGATGCGGTCGCGATTCGCGCGGAACAATTCGGCGCACCGCTGCGCGTGGGCCCAGGTCTCGACCGACCCGAGCTTGCTTTGGGTTTCATCGAGCATCACAAGCTCGATGTCGAGCTCTGCAAACAGCCGCTGAATGTCGCGGCGGGCCTCGACGACGAGTGGATCGGGAAAGAAATCGCGGTTTCCTACGATGACGCCAAGAGTCATTTGGGGCATGTGGCCGAACCTCCTTTATTTGCGGGCGAACGCGCCAAACTGCCCGACATTGGCGCGCGTAACCAGCTCGCAATCGATGGATTGCTTTTCGGGCGCTCCGGTGGAACCGGAGGTGAGATAGCGATGCGCTTCGTCCACCGCCAGCCGCGCGATGCGTGCGGCGGGTTGCAGAACCGTGGCCTGGATATCACCGGCGCGGATGGCGGCGAGCACGTCGGGGCTGCCGTCGAAACCGACGACGATGACCTTGGTCTGACCGGCCGCTTTCAGGGCGGCGGAGGCGCCCAAGGCCATGGTGTCGTTGCCGGCGATGACGCCCTTAATGCCAGTGTTCGCTTGCAGGATGGTTTCCATCTTCTGGAAGGCTTCCGTCTGGCTCCAGTTGGCGCTTTGGCGGGACGCAAGTTTCAGGCCGGGATACTTGTCGAGCACGTCGTGGTAACCCTCGGTGCGTATGCCCGCGTTGGTATCGGACTCGCGCCCCACCAGTTCGACATAGGCGCCTTTCTCGGCCATCAGCCGCACGAATTCCTGCGCGCCCAACATCGCGCCCTGATAATTGTTGGAAACAATCTGCGCGGCCGCGATGCCGTTGGCGTTGATTTCGCGGTCGATCAGGAACGAGGGGATGCCGGCTGCTTTGGCCTTTCGCACGGCGGCGATGGAAGCATCCGCGCCGGCGTTATCGAGGATGATGGCCGCAGCGTGGTTGGCAATCGCCATGTCGAAGAACTCATCCTGCTTGTGGGCATCGTCGTCGTGCGAATTGACCAGGACGTCGTAGCCCAGTTCGCGAGCGCGGGCGGCGGCGTTGTCGGCTTCCGCCTTGAAAAACGGGTTCTCGTGTGAAGGCGTCACAATTGCCATGGTTTTGCCGCCGCCGTGGCCGGACGACGGGCGCCCGCCGCAGCCCCACAGCACCAGAAGGAGCCCGGCGGCTCCCCATACCGCGGCGCGCGTCACGGCCTGGATGGCTGCCACTGTAACCTCTGCTGAAGCTGATCCAAAACAACTGCCACTATAATAACGATCCCCTTGATTACGATCTGCCAGAACTCCGAAACGCCCAGCAGCACGAGCCCATCGGCCAGCGCGCCAATCACCAGCGCGCCGATGATAGTGCCGCCGATGCTGCCGCGTCCTCCCATCAGCGACGTGCCGCCGAGCACCACCGCCGCGATGGCGTTCAATTCGAACGACTGTCCGGTAGCGGGGTGGGCCGAGGCGAGTTGCGAGGCGATGATCAGTCCCACCACCGCGGAGCAGACGCCGGAAATCACGTAGACCTGCAACTGAATCCGTTTCACCCGGACGCCCGAAAGTTGCGCCGCGCGCTCGTTTCCGCCTACGGCGTAGACATGCCGCCCAAATGGCGTCCGGGCGGCCAGAAACGCGCCTGCCACAGCGAACAGCAGCATCAGCCAGATGGGGAAGGGAACGCCCAGAACGGTCCCCGAGCCCAGAAAGGGAAAGCCGGTGTTACGGAGATCGGGCCTGCCGAGCAGGTTGGGGAACGTGGCGCCGCTCGAAAGCAGCAAGGCCACGCCGCGTCCCGCGTACATCGTCCCCAGGGTGGCGATGAACGGCGCCACGGAAAGCCTCGATATGAGCAGTCCGTTTATGGTTCCGACCACGGCCCCGCCGGCGAGCGCAATCGCAATGACCAGCCAGATCTGAAAATAGACCACCACGCCGAACACGGGAAGAACCAGGCCCCGGTCGATGAGTCCGCCCGCGATCATGCCGGCGAGGCCCGCCACCGAACCCACCGAAAGATCGATTCCACCGCTGAGGATGACGAAGGTCATTCCCACCGCCATGATGGCGTTGATGGCCACGTGCTTCAGCAGGATGGTGAGGTTGCCGGCCGTCAGAAATGCGGGTGAGAGAATGGAGAAGACAATCAACAACACCACCAGCGCCACCAACGCGCGGAGGCGGAACAGCAGCGCGCCGGCCACTAATCGCCTCCGTTCAGATGCGCCATCGTCGGCGCCGATGCCGCTACCAGGTCGTGCTCGGTGGCCTCGGCTGCCGCGAACTCCGCGGTGATGCGGCCCTCCGCCATGACCAGAATACGAGTCGCCAGTGTCATGATTTCCTGAAGCTCCGAAGATGCAAATAGCACCGTCATGCCCCCAGCGGCCAGCCGGCGAATAATGGCGTAGATTTCGGCCCGCGCGCCAACGTCCACGCCGCGCGTAGGCTCATCCAGCAGCAAAACTTTGGGAGAGGTGAGCAGGTAGCGGGAGAGCACCACTTTTTGCTGATTTCCCCCGCTGAGCGAAGTGATGGGCTGTTCCAGGCTGGCGGCGCGGATGTTCAATTCGCGCACGAACTCCGCGGCGGAGCGGCGCTCGGCGGCAGGGGAAAGGTAGAGACCGTGGGTTTGCGCGAGTGCGATATTCTCCCGCACCGAAAGAGTGGGCACGATGCCGGCGGCGCGCCGCTCTTCGGGGACCAGCGCCAGGCCGGCGCGAATGCGTTCGGGAATTCCCAGGTGCGCGATGGCGCGGCCTTCGCAGGCGATCGCACCATGGCGAACACGCCGCAGCCCGATGAGGGTCTCGAACAGTTCCGTGCGTCCCGCTCCCATCAGCCCGTAGAAACCCAGAATCTCGCCGCCGCGTGCCGTGAACGAGACGCCGTGAAGCCGGTCTTCCAGCGATAAGCCCCCCACTGAAAGGGTTGGCGGGCCCGCGCCCGCGGGTTCCGCGCGGGGCCCAGAGGGCACCCCGCCGGCCGCCGTCCGGCCGGTCATCTTCTCCACGATCCAGGCTACGTCCACGGCGTCCGCGGCGGCCTCGGCCACGGCGCGCCCATCCCTCAAAACGGTCACGCGATCACCTATGGCGATCACTTCCTCGAGGCGGTGAGAAATGTACACGATCGCGACCCCGCGCGACTTCAGGTCGCGGATCAGCCGGAACAGCACCCCGATTTCGGCTGCGCTCAGGGCGGAGGTCGGTTCGTCCATGATGAGGATGCGGACGTCTTGCGCAATCGCCTTGGCGATCTCGACGATCTGCTGATAACCCAGGGGCAGCGCGCCCACCAGAATGTGCGGATCGACGGGCTGCTCCAGGCGCGCCATGAGGTCGTGGGTCTGGCGCTCTTGCGCGTTCCCATCGAGAATGCCGTACCGCGTCCGCTCGCGCCCCAGGAAGATGTTGTCGGCCACGCTGAGGTTCGGGAGAAGGTTCAGTTCCTGGTGGATCATGGAGATCCCGCGCGCTGCCGCATCGCGAGGGGATGCCAGGCGAACGGGGCGTCCATCCAACTCCAGAGTCCCGGCCGTCGGCTGCTCGACTCCGGCCAGGATGCGCATCAGCGTGGACTTGCCCGCGCCGTTCTCGCCGATCAGGGCGCTCACCTTCCCGCGACGCGCGGCGAAATCCACGCCGTCCAGAGCCGTGGTGCCCGGGTATTGCTTCGAGACGGCGCGCGCCGCCAGGACCACATCGGGCGTCACACCTTCTCCTTCACGACCAGGGTTACGGGGACGATCTCGGGGAGCTCGTTCGCCGCCGGCTGACTCGACGCGCCGGAGAAGAAGACGACGCTCCCCTCCAGCCCCGCTTTGGGAAGCGATACCAGCACGGACCTCACCACGCGGTCATTGAGGACATTGCCCACGCGGGCGAATTCCAGTTGGTTGACGAACTGACTGAACTGGATAAAGGGCAGAGCGTCGCGCAGCACGGTGCCGCGAATCACCGGTCCGATTTGAATCGCGGCATCGGCGCGGCCATCGTAAGGCGCCAAGTCTACCAGCATAAGACCGGAGCGGGAACTGGTGTCCACGCGAAGCACCCGGCCTTCGCCCTTGACCAGGAGATACCCGGGCCGGCGGGCTTTGAGCGCCTCCCGCAGGTCCACGGCGGAAGCGGCGACAGTGGGTAGCACTTTGCTATCCCAGATGGAATCCACGTAGCGGACGGCGTCGAAGGAGCGGGCCTGGCCGGACGCACTGTCGGTCTGGTTGATGGGGCGCACCGTCCAGGGTACGCAAGAGCCGAGCAGGAGAAAACCCGCCAGGGCGACGGAGCCGTACCGCATCATGGCGGGGCGGGCGTCCTTGCCGCGCAGCCGGGAGATGACGAAACGAAGCCATTTTCGAGTTAATTCCAATTGAATCAAAGGACTGGCGCACGACGAGCGGGTTGCGGGCGCAATGAGCACGGGCCTGGAAGCGGGGGCCGGGGGCCGGGGGCCAGGGGCCGGGGGAACATGGCCAATCGGGGGGAGTTCCGAAACAGCGGGCCAGCGGGTATCTTTCACCACCTAACAGTGTAGCGCGGGGGCGATGCGGATTTGGATTAAGCTGTTGATTCTATTTGGGGAATTGGTTGTGATGAAAAAGGGAGTGCTGGGTTTCGCGGGGACGGAAAGGCGAGGAGCAGGGGCTGCCGTCCTTTTCTTGTGGGCGCGTACGTGAAATCGCGGACACCCGGGCCCAGGTGGACCAAACGGAGGGAAAGGAGAAATGGGTTTGCCAGGGCAACAGGGCGTGGAGCATCAACAGGCGTCTTCGAGTGGGTGGCTCGGTCGGGCCAGTTCCCCAACTGCCGTGGCCGGCGTTTCACAGGAGTGATACAGGGCGGTGGCCGGTAATGGTCGAGATCTCGGCGATCTGAGCGATGGAATTGGAGGGAACTTGCCTCTGGACTGAGCAATCATGAATTCTCCTGGTGAGTCAGAGAGTAAAGGGCGGCTGATTTCATGCACTGGAACCTGACGAAAGCTTAGATTAGTTTGCGCATTGTCTTTAGCGACTGAATTTGCCGGCGGTGCAAGATGCGCTCGGAGCCACCGGGAACAAGAAGTTTGAGGTAGAAGAATTGCCCGATTTAAGGAAGATTACTCCCCTGTCCCGTCGGCTTTGCGAAAATGTTGCGAAAAATATTGATGTCGAAACCGACGCCTACGAATACCCCGCCGCGCCACGAGCTTCTTGTTGGCGTGGTACTCAGCGAAGCGGGCAGCGTACTGCCGACAAACAGTCCTCGCTGCGGCAGTTTTTCCTGTCCCAGGTGAAATCCCATGTCGATGTCTAATCCGGTGATTGGTTCCCAAGTCGGCCCGAGGTAATAATTGTTCGTCTGGTCCAGAGCGACGCCAAGCATAATGGCTGGCCATAGACGGTCTCCGTTCGTGGTAGCGCCGGGAAAGAGGTCGCGCTTCTTCAGATAGATGGCGGGGCCCAACAGGTAGTGCAACTGCTTGTCGTCTTGTGTCCGGATGATGAATTTTTCTTTCACTGGGTTGCCACTCGAGTCTTTCACCGGGTTGCCCGATGCGTCCACCTGCGTTCTGTCGCGGGTATCGTAGTCGAGAGTCCGTAGTGTGCTCGCAGTAAAACCGGCGATCACCTTCCAGCCGACGATCATGTGGACGGTGAACACCGCCGTGGCCGTGCGCGCCTTGGCCTGGTTCGCGCCCTGCGGCTGTGCTATGGCGCCATCCTCCCCTTTTTTCACGTCCGCGCCTTGAGAGCCAGGACCCGGGCCCGAGAACTTGAACGGCACGTAATTCAGATCCTCGCTCACGGTAACCTTCACGAAACGATTGTCCGACCACTGCCCAAGCACGTCATAGTATTCGCCTCGTTGCGAATCCCTCCAGAGAGTATTGATCCTGTCAAATACTTTTTGTATGGCCTGTTGCAGGTAAGCCACGTCCGCGTTGAATCTGTTGATCAAGCGGTCGGCCTCAGTTGCAATGGAAGCGCGGCTCAGCTCAGGCAGCCCGGCGCGATCCTTCCGGATCTCTTCCTCGAGCCTGACCAGGCTGGCTTCGACCGTTGGTGCTTCCGCCCGGCGCCCCTCGATCAGCTGCGCGGTCCTGGCCGCGCTTGCCTTGATCTCTTGCACGTCACCATTCTGCACCGGACTGGTGCTCAAACGGAACTGGATTGCGGCAACGGTGTCTGCTATGTCGCGGAAAGTAGCCCCGCCGCTCTCCAACTGTTTCTTGAGCTGGTCGCGCATGCGCCCGATGTCTGCCGCCAGGTCCTCTGTACCGACCGTGTGGCCGAGCGCCTGCTGGCGCTTTCCAATTGCATCCAATTCAGACACCACTGCGTCGTGGAATTGCGTGGCGCTCGCATCGAGCTTCTTCTGGAGTGAAGCGACCAGCGCCTTGATATCATCGTCGGATGCGCTCGGAAGCAACTCTTTCAGTTGCGCGCGTGCCATCGCCAGTTGTACTTGACGGTCGAAGTCTGAGTCGGCTGAGGCGCGCAGGGCGCGAACGATGCCGATGGCTGCTTCGATTTGGTCCAGATTTGAGGCGAACTCCAGCATGCTGTCGCGCAAAGCGTTTGCTTCCGCTCGGATGTTCACCGCATCCTTCGCAAACTGCACCTTATCCAGCAGCCCGGAAAAGACCGCCGCGTGCTCCGTCAATTCAGACACACTCTGCGAAGCCTTGGCAAATTCGTTCGGATTACTGCTCAGGGCTGGTGCATCCAGCTCGCCAAACCGACACTCCGCCATCTTCGTGATGCGCGCCATTTGTGGACCCAGCGCGGCATCATCGCACGAAGCGGCTGTCCCCCGAAACTGGCCCACCGCGAGCCTCAGGTCCTCCCAATCGCGATCGATCTTATCGGCCGCGTTCCGTAACGCGGCGGCGGAGCTGCGAACGCCGATCCTCGTCTGCTCGATACCTGCCGGATCAGTCAGACTGCCGACATAGTTGGCCACTGTTTGCTTTCCTGGTTCGCCCGTGTTAGCCGGCTGCAGCAATGTCATGTCGAGGCCCAGATACTTCACTGCCTCTGCTGCATTGCCGCCCTGAGCGGCCGGCGCGGCCAGCGAGAGCGGCGTTTGCGGGCGGAACTGGGGACCATCCGCTGTGATCTTTTTGGAATCGTCCACAGTGATCGTATAGCTTGACGTTAGATGGCCGTTTTGAATTCTGATGTGAATCAACTCTCCAGAGTGAAAAAACGCTCCGGAAGTGCTCAGCGGCACGCCGGTTTCGCAGTATCCCCACGACTTCTCTGCACCAGAAATGGAAGCTGGACGCTCCAGGCAGAAAACCTGCGTTTTTATGTCGTAGCGAATGACCCTGTCGCTCGCTGCATAAAGAATTTGGCCAGCGAGCAACAAACATCCGCCCATTGCGCATTGCTTGGAATAACTCAACGTTAGTATCATCGGCTCTCCAGCCGGGGTTTCCATTTTGGGTTCCCGGCTGAAGAGTATTCTACCCGAAATTTGCATTTTGGACTACGGGGTTCTGGTCAGTATACGCTCAGCCGCCTTCCTTCGATCCTCCGGGATACATTCTCCGAGATACATTCTTCCCTTCGCGCGCGCATGAATACCCGGCTCTCGCAAGTTTGTCGATGCGTGTTCTGGATCTCTCTTCTTAAGCCCGCACTGATTATTGATCAACGACGGAAGCTCCCCAGGTCGGTGCATAGTCGGCCTTCCGTAGAAGTACCGTCGGACTGAAACCCACCCCAAACGGCGTTCTTGGAGATTACTCCCGTGCAGTCCCCATCTAGGAAACTACACTTCAATCAGAGAGGCTGCGAAAACGCTTGTCGAGAGGGTTATCTTAACGCCATGCCTGATCCGCGCGGGTCCCCCTGGACCCGCTCTTGGCCCAATGTGAGCAGCCGTATCCGGGTGTGGGGAGGCCGACGAGGGCGTCGGCCGCGGACCAGGGGGTCCGCCCCACGATAACTTGCAGAATGACTGGCAGTGCGAAAACTAAGTTCATCGTTTCACAAGTACGGTCACGTATCCCGCAACCACCGCTCCCTAACGGTCGCGGCTCGGATCGGAGCCGCGCGCGTCAGCAAGCGGTATTTCGATACGTTAGTGAACTTCTGAAGTGATAGACTAAGTGACACTGGACTTCCTTCCCACGGCGCGCCGGCGCTGGCGGTGCTCCCCGGTTTCGTCGGCGGGGGCGTCGGCAACCAGGCGGCGGGCCGTATTCCGATCGGTGATGAGGACGTTGATCAGCCCGCCGGCGAGCGCGCCGCGAATCGCCGCGGTCTTGCGGCTGCCACCCGCTACCCCGACGACGCGATTGGCGCGGCGCAATTGCGCCAACTCCATCCCGATCACGCGGCCGTTGAGAGGCGTGACGACCGGTCCGCCCTGGCGGTCGAAGAAACGCAGGCAGATGTCGCCCACCGCACCCTGGGCGCTCAGCATCTCCAGTTCTTCAGCCGAGAACACGTTGCCGCTGGCGGCCAGCAGGCGGGAAGGCTCCACCGCGCCGATGCCCACCAGGGCCAGACTGACCGTGTCCATGAGGCGCATGGCCTCCTGCACGAAGCGGTCCTTCATCAGCACGAGGCGCGCTTCCGCCGATCCCACCACGCCGGGGGCTGGCAGAAGCGTGGCCGTTCCTCCCGCCAGGCTGGCAAAGCGCTGTGTCAAGTGCGTGGCATGAACCTCCGCGCTGGGGTTGCCCACGCCACCCAGAATCTGCACTACGCGTGGACCGCCGGGGCGCGGGTTCGGATGCATGGAATCCACCATGGCCAGCAGGGCGGCGCTCCACGACGAAAGACCAACTACATCGTTGGACCTGAGCGTGGTTTCGATATAGTACGCGGCGGCCGGCCCCAAATCGCGCACGATCTGTTCGTCATCCTCAATCGAGTCGACGACGATAGCCTCTTTAACAGAGTACTTTCTCTGGAGGGCCTCTTCCAGCTCGGGGTGCGCGCCCGAGGGCACACTAACCGTGATGCGCACGATGCCGGCCTTTTCGGCGCGCTTGAGGAGTCGGGAAATCGTGGACTGCGACATGTTCAGCCGGTCCATGATCCCGGTCTGGCGCAGCCCCTGCTCGTAGTACATGCGCGCGACCTTGGTCATCAGTCGCAGTTCGTCGATGCGCGCCATCTCCTTCTATCCTTCCACGCCGTGCGCGCCCATGGCACGCCCGACCGCATCCAGCCAGCCGCTGTAAAGACGCGCCCGCTCGGCATCGTTCATCCGCGGCTCGAAGCGCTCGACCGGGCGCGGCAGTGCGGCCAGTTCCTCCAGGGACGACCATACGCCAGCCGCCAGGCCTGCCAGCCAGGCTGCGCCCACGGCAGAAACATCCGGCGACGCGCTGCGCACCACCGGGCGGCCCAGTATATCAGCTTGAAACTGCATCAGCAGATCGTTCTGGCTCGCGCCGCCGTCGGCCAGCAGGGCGGGCAAAGGCCGGGAGAGATCGCGCTCCATCACCTCGAAGACGTCACGCACCTGATAGGCGATGGATTCGATGGTGGCGCGCGCCACCTGCGGAGCGCGCGTGCCGCGCGTGAGCCCGGTGAGCAGGCCGCGCGCCCCATCATTCCAGTGGGGAGCGCCCAAGCCAACGAAAGCCGGAACCAGGTAGACGCCGCCCGAGTCCGGCGTGCTGGCCGCGAGCTGCGCCGCATCCTCCGCGGGACGGGGCAATCCGAGGAAATCGCCCAGCCACTCGACGGCGCCTCCGGTAACTGAGATGTTGCCCTCGAGCGCATAGCGCGTCTGGTGGGCGCGCGACCAGGCGATCGTGGTAGACAGTCCGCCGGCGGAACGCACCGGGTCGGCGGTTACGGTCATGAGCGAAGAGCCGGTGCCGTAAGTGGCCTTCACCGCTCCGGGGTCGAAAATGGCGTGCCCGAACAGGGCCGCGTGCGAATCGCCCACCAGCGAGCCGATGGGAATGCCCTTCGCCAGCCGGCCGCAGCCGGCGCTCTCACCGAAGATGTGGCTCGATGGTCTGACCGTGGGCAGGGCGGCTGCCGGAATGGAAAACAGCGACAGCAGCTCCGGGTCCCACTGAAGGCCGCGAAGATTGAGCAGTTGTGTCCGCGATGCATTCGTCACATCGCAGGCGTGCACCAGGCCGCCGCTCAGGTTCCACAGCACCCAGCTATCCACGGTGCCGACCGCCAGCTCGCCGTTGGCGGCGCGCTTTTCACCGTCGGGGGTATGTTCCAGGAGCCAGCGCGCCTTGCTTGCGGAAAACAGGGGATCGATGGCCAGTCCCGTGCGCTCGCGTAGCAGGTCCTCGACGCCGCGGCGCCGCAATTCCGCGCAGAACGGGGCGGAGCGGCGGCATTGCCAGATGACGCAAGGCCCCACCGGTTCCCCGGAGCGGCGATCCCACACCACCACGCTCTCGCGCTGGTTGCCGATGCCGATGGCGACCACGGAGGGGTCGCCTGCTTTTTCCAGGCAAGCATCGACTGCCTCTCGCACGCTGGTCCACAGCTCACGCGCGTCTTGCTCCACCCACGCGGGTTGCGGATAGCGAATCGAAAGCGGGCGCGAAGCGGACGCCACCGTCTGCCCCTGGCGGTTGACGAGCAGCGCCTTGGTGTTGGTGGTGCCCTGGTCGATGGCAAGAACGTGAGAGGCGCTCACGACCGCACCTTGGTCTCCACCAGTTCGAGAGCCGCGTCGCAAATACCTTTCGGAGTCAGGCCAAAATGCTCGAACAGCCATTCCGCCGATCCCGTGGGCGCGAAGGTACCGGGAATACCCAGAATGCGCATGGGAACCGGGCACGAGGTTGCGACCACTTCAGCGACGGCCCCTCCCAGACCACCACGGGTGGAGTGCTCTTCGATAGTGACGATGGCGCCAGTTGACTCCGCGGCATCCTGGATGACGGCGCGATCCAGGGGATGAAGGGTCGCCATGTTGACGACGCGCGCCAAGATGCCCTCTTTGGCTAGGAGCGCGGCCGCTTCCAGCGCGCGGCACACCATGGTCCCGTTGGCGATCAGGGTAATGTCGTCGCCCGGCCGCAGCACGGAGGCCGCGCCAATCTGGAACCGGTAGCCAGCGGAGTGGACTTCCGGCACCGGCGTTCGGCTCAGACGCAAATATACCGGGCCTTCCATCGCGCTCGCGGCGCGCACCGCCTGCGCCGTTTCCGTGGGATCGGCTGGAACGATGATGGTCAGGTTTGCGATGGCGCGCAACCAGGCCAGGTCTTCGATGGAATGGTGCGTCGGGCCAAGCTGCCCGTAAGCCAGGCCGCTCGCCATCCCGCAGAGTTTCACGTTGGCCCGCGAGTACGCCACGTCCACCTTGATCTGCTCCAGCGCGCGAGCCGTCAGAAAGCAGGAAGCAGCGCAAACGAACGGGATTTTCCCTCCGTTGGCAAGGCCGGCGCCGATCCCCACCATGTTCTGTTCGGCGATTCCCACATTCACCAGGCGCTGCGGGAATAGCTTGGAAAACTTCGACAAGCCGGTGGAACCGACCGAATCGCTTACCACGGCGACGATGCGCGCATCCTCCTGCGCGAGGCTCTCGAGAGTCCGGGCGAAGGCTACCCTGCAATCGAACCGTTCAACCATGAGATTCCTCGCCCAACTCGCGCAATGCGGCTTCCAGCTCCGAGTCGGTGGGTGCGTGATGATGCCACTCCGCGCGGTTCTCGATAAACGAGACGCCCTTTCCCTTCGTGGTGCGGGCGATGACACAGCTTGGCCGGCCCGGCTCGAAAGGCAGCGCATGAAACGTGTCGAGGAGGGCGGAGTAGTCGTGGCCGTCCACCTCGCGGACGGCCCATCCGAACGCGCGGAACTTATCCGCCAGCGGCTCGAGCCGGATGGTGCTTTCCGTGGACGCCCCTTGCTGAATGCCGTTGCGATCGACGATCACGGTCAGGTTGTCGAGTCCGTAGTGGGCGGCGGCCATGGCCGCTTCCCAGTTGCTCCCTTCCTGCAGTTCGCCATCGCCGGTCAGAACAAAGGTGCGCCAGGAAGCGCCATCCATCTTGGCTGCCAGCGCCGCGCCCACGCCGATCGGAAATCCGTGTCCCAGCGGCCCCGTGTTGGCTTCCACGCCGGGAAGCTCGGTGCGATTCGGATGCCCGTTGAGACGTGCCAGCGGCTGCATGTACTCGGCCAGTTCCTCCCACGGGAAAAAGCCCTTCAGCGCCAGCGTGGCGTACAGAGCGCCGGAGCAGTGGCCCTTGCTCATGATGAACCGGTCGCGGCCGGGGGCGTCCGGCTGCTGCGGGTCGATGCGGAGCGCACCGAAGTACAGAGCGATCAGAATATCCGCCGCGGACAGGTCGCCGCCCGGATGGCCCAGCCTGGCGCGGTGCACCATGCGGAGAGTCTCGCGGCGAACGGCTCCGGCGAGTTCGCGGAACCTGGAGACTTGATCAGGGCCGGGTTGTGGCGCCGGGGAATATTTATTCATTTCGACTGCTTTATGCAACTACTAAGTTAACAAGGCAGGCGCGCGGCGTCAAGCGATTTCGAAAGAACTGTCTCGAATCGGCCGCCCGATCCCGGCGCAAGGAGACGCCCGAGGCGAGGCCCGAGAGCCGGAACACGTTCGAACGGGCGTGGTCGAAACAGGCGAGGAAAAGGTTTTCAATACCGACAAACCCAAGTCAGCACCAATGTCCGAGCCCTGCTGAACGTCAATGATGATAACTTCCCAATCGGGAAGGATCCGTCTGCACATGGCGAGGCCGATCCCTTGACATCCCCCACTGACAATGGCGGCTGGTTTCAAGTTTTGCCTCGGGTACCTCTGCGTCCGCACAGCGATATTTCGATAACTGTTGCCGAGTAAGTCGGGTAACGAGGATAGGTTACACCTTGATGAGGCTGCGGAGAATGCCCTCCCAAGGTGCCCGGTACTGCTCGGTACACATGGCGGCAGCTTCCTTATCGCCGACGACCACTTCCTTCTCGGGATCCCAGTGAATGGTCCGCCCGCCGAGGCGAAGCGACAGGTTGCCGAGGTTGCATATGACCGCCGTTCGATGGCCCATCTCCAGATCGCAGAACGGCTGGTTGCGCGACTTGATGCAATTGATCCAGTCGCGCTTGTTGGCGTTGAACATCCGGTCTTCCATCGATTCGCCGCCGGGCCCAGAGGGCACCCCGCCGCCTCCCGCTCCGCGGCCGGCGCCTCCGCTGGCTGCACCCTGTCCGCGGCCGGCGCCACCCGCACCGCCCCTGCCACCCGTTCCGGCCTGAGCTTCGATCCAGGGCACCGCCTGGGTGTTGCTGTACACCGGACCGCCGATTGGATGGCCCATGAACCGTGGAATCTGATTGACCGGATCGCCGTGCATCTCCGGAACCACCTGGTTGGAGCCCAGGATCAGATTGCCTTTGTTACCCATGACGACGGAGCCCGAGGAGTCGCGGTAGCCGTTGGCTTCGCGTACACCCATCGTCATCATGAATCCAGGAAACTGGTAGAGGCACTCCTGGAGATCGGGCGTTTCGCCGTCGTCCTCGAGGGTGAAGCGTCCGCCGAACGCCACGACCTTGGTCGGGCCTTTCACGCCCATGACCAGCAGAAATGCAGCCACACTGTGGGCCCCCAGGTTGGTCAATTGGCCGCCGGAATAGTCCCAGAACCAACGGAAGTGGTACAACCCGCGGTGTGCCTGATACGGCTTCTTAGGCGCCGGCCCAAGCCACAGGTCGTAATCGAAATCGGCGGGCGGAACCGCGACGGGCGTCTTTCCGAAACCCGGATAGATATTGCGGCCGCCGGCACCCAGCTTGACCATCTGGATTTTTCCCAGCACGCCGCTCTCGATGATCTTCTTGGCCACCTGATGGCCCGGATTGTGGTTTCGCTGCGTGCCCACCACCACCACGCGTTTGTACTTGTTCATCGCCTGGAGCATCCACTTGCCTTCGTCGATGAAAACCGTGAGCGGCTTCTCGACATAGACATCCTTGCCGGCCGCGCAGGCCATGACGGTGAGCATGGCATGCCAGTGGTCGGGGGTGGCCACGACCACTCCATCGATGTCTTTGTTCTCGTACATCTTGCGAAAATCGCCGTAGCCCTTGGCATGGGGGCTTTCCAGGTACGCCAGGCCTTCCTCCAGGCGCGGCTTGTAGACATCACAAAGCGCCACGCGGTCGACGTCCGGGAACGATTTCTTGAAATTCGCGATGTGCTGCCTGCCGATCAATCCGTACCCGATGAAGCCGATGCCGACACGATCGTTGGCCCCGAGGACCCGGTTGTAGGAAGCCGCGGTCAGCGCTGTCATGCTGCCCAGAAAACCTCGGCGGGTTGATGGATTGGACCCTACTTCGTTTAGCACTCGTTTCTCCTTTCTCTGACTCCGGCCCTCAAGCCCTTCGGCCCCCCTGCCTACTTATATCCCTCCAGGAGCTTCCAGCCCGCCTCGACGAAAAAGGAGAGGGTACGCTGGGTCACGCCGTAGCCGATGAACTCCTGCGGGGACATGCCATCCGGCTCGTAGGCCTTCACGAACTCGGGCATCTTGCGAAGCCGCTCCAGGACGTCGGGCGGCACTTCACTGTCAATTCGCTCCTCGCGAGCGTGATCATCCTTCACGAACCAGGCCTGCGGTCCCGGAGCAATCGACATAATGAGGTTGGCGCCGGCCAGCTCCGTCAAGTGGTACGGTCCGCGCAACGCCGCAACCAGCAGCTCCGCCTCGTAGCCCCGCTCCTGGTAGAGCTTGTAGGCGCGCTTGCTGCAGGCCAGGCCTGACCAGCGGATGTCGGACTCGCTGACACCAGGCTGGGTATCCAGCGCCACCTCGCGAAGGTAATCGTCAAGGCGGCCGATCATGATCACGGCGTAGCAGCGGCCCGGCTTGATCCCCTTCGCCTTGGCCCGTGCGATGCCCTTGCGGTGCCGCTCGGCGATGGCCAGGACCTGCGGGACAGTGAAGCTGACCGTGAGCGTGGTGGTGATCCCCTCGGCGATACAGTCTTCCTCGACGTCGAGGCCCGCGGCGGTGCCAGGCAGCTTGACCGCGATGTTGGGCGCCCATTTGTGGAAGCGCCTGGCCATTTCCAGCATGGCCACCCGGTCCCCGGCGCGCGACGGGTTGACCTGAGCGCAGACATATCCGGTGGCCCCGCCGGTCCGCTGGTACTCCGGAAGGAGCATCCCGGCGCATCGCGTGACCGCGATCTTCATGAGGGCCTCCGCCTTCTGTTCCACCGGAAGACCCTGCGCGATCACGGCCTCGATTTCCTGGTCGCCTTTAGGCCGGCACTTGGCGATGACGAGATTGGACAGATACGGATTGCAGGTGACCCCGACCGCTCCGCGCCCGATCGCCACGGCCAGCTCGCCGACGTCGGCCGAGTCGTGCCACCAGCTTGTTTTCGTATTCGCGATGACCCAATTCAGGTATGTGTTGTCCTTCATTATCGATGTCCCGTCGGAACCACCCCAGCTACATGTCCAGTTCCTTGTGCGCGTAAGCGATCGAGCGGTTGTTCAGGTCGTCCTCGAGTTTCACCTGTTCCGCCAGGCTCAGCCCGGTTGTCCTCGGCAGCGGCTGCTTGGGGGGATTCTTGCGCACCAGATCCAACATGTGGGCCAACTCACGGCCCGGCAGCGGGCTGACGGTGTCATCGAACGTGGCCCAGTACTTCTGGGTGTAAACCGGAATCTTCAAGGGATCCCGCGTGATCATCTCCAGGGCGAAGATCATGTTCGGGTCCTTCTGCCGCAGGATCTGGACCATCCCCTTCAGATCGAGCATCCCGGTTCCCATGACCACTTCGGACAGCAGGAAGCCGTCTTCGTAAGGTTCGACCGCCATGTCCTTGATATGCGCGAAGATCGTATAGGGGGCCAGCATCTTGCAGGTTTCCATGGGATCTTCGCAGAGCGACATGTTGTTGCCGAAGTCCAGGCACACGCCGAGCCATTCACTTCCCATGCTCTTCAGCCAGGCGGCCTGCTCGGCAGCGCGATAGCCCTTGTGGTTCTCGTAAGCCAGCGCCACCCGATACTTGCGCAGAATGGGCTCCACCAGGGCGGACTGCTTCTTGATCCGGTCGAACATCTGCTTCCAAGGCTCGAGGCTATCGAACTCCTCGTAGCGCCGGCCCGTCAGCGCGGCGTGGAAACAGCGCGCGCCGGCTTCCTTGTAGGCCTGCACCTGCGCCTCGAACGCCGGCAAACCGCTCGCATCACTGGGCAGGCGGGGATCGCACACCAGGTACATGTCCAACGATTCCAGGCGTTCCCGGAATTTCTTGATCGCCTCCGGATCGGTGGACGGGGGATTCGTTTGCACCCCTGTCAGGCCGATGTCATGGCAGTGCTGGACAATGTCGAATCCACCCTGACCAGGACCACGGCCGGGGCCCGGGCCAGGGCCTTGTCCCATACCCTGACCAGCGCCCCGGCCGGCAGCGCCGCCAGCGCCCATGCCCCCAGGTCCGCGGCCGCCGCCGGCCGCGCGGAACCGCACCGAGAAAGCCGTCGGGGCCCCGCCGAGGCGCGGCTTCCCCTTTATCTGTGCACTTAATGAAGACGCTGTCGATGACAGCCAGGCCGGCGCGGCGGCGGCCATGGCGATAACCTGCCTGCGGGTCATAAGAAACTCCTCCTTGAATCGCGGAATATCCGACCCTTAGATAATAGTCCAGACGAGCGGCCTTTTACAGCCTCCCCGCACTATTTCCCGGGAGCGCCCCCAGGCGAGGGAGCGGCCCGGAGAGGCCGGGAGGAGACACGAATTCCACTCCTGTGAACTCGCAGAACAGCTCCAACTCGCGCTTCCAGCAGCCATAAACCAGGGCGACGTGATGCTCTACGGCATGTCGCATCATGGTGGCGAGAAACGCCTCCGCGGAGGGTTCGGGCCGCACCGTCGCGACGCTCCCGCGCACGCCATCCGAAGGGATCACCTGACCGCCCCCGACGAACAGCCGGAGTTTGCCGGCGATCGGGCGCAGTAGTTTGGCCAGCGTCACGGGCCCCTCGCGGAACGAGAACTCCACCGTGGCGCCGGTGGCGGTGCGCATGTGCGCGCGGAGGAGAACCTTCCCGGGATCGCCGGCCAGCGAAGGGTCGGCCGCACCGCAATGCGCGAACTGGATGGCGTCTTCGTCCTCGAGGTACCCCGTGATATCGAAGGTGAATGCCGGCGCGCCTGCCAGACGACTCAACAGCCAGGTGGTGATCAGCGCAGTCACGTCCACTTCGCAGGTGCTCGGAATCCCGTCCTGGGCCATCAGGGCGTGGGCCGCGCACGGCGTGATCCCGAGCCCGTCACGAAGTTCGGGCCAGCAGCGCACGCAGTAGGCATCGAGCCGATTGGCGCGCACCATCTCCTGGATAGCCACGTAGAACCGCAGGTTGTCGGCCAGCACCGCTTGGCTCACTTCTCCTCCGCCGGCGGCCGCCGCGATGAGCCGCTGGGCTGCGCGTTCCGCCTCGCCGGGGGACGCGGACAGCGCCCTCCGCACCAGCTCGTCCAGCTCGAAGTGGACGGTCTCGACGCCCAGCGCCTTCTGGAGGTCCGATTCGTCCACCGCCACATCGGCCATCCCGGGGCACGGGTCGCCCACAACTCCCAGCCTGGCGCGGCGCAGCGCTCTTGCGGCGGCGCCGGCACGGGCGCCCGCGACTACCTGCTCGACGGTCGCGGCATTCACGCTGCCGATCGTATAGGCGAACCGCTTGCCCAGCCGCCGGAGACTCGACCCGGACGCCGTGAGGCCGCTCATCGGGGACGGCATCGGGATGTCGCGATCCAGGTAGGGAAGGGCCCAAAGGAGCAGTGGGATGTCCCAAACCCCGCGGGCCAGCGCCAGGGTGACGTCTTCGGACACCCACGAGCAGAAGAACAGCACCACTAGATCGACTTCGTGCCTGGCCAGGTGCGCGGCGACCTCGGCGGCGTCAGCGGGGGTTCGCGGGATCGCGGAGGCAATCACTTCGCATCCCGACTTCCGCAACTCTCCGATGGCATTCTCGCGCCAGGCGGCTACCGCCGGCAGATCGTAGAGCGGATGGATCGAGGTAACGAATCCGATGCGCGGCTGGTTCATGGGGTGGCACCGCGTTTGCGCGTCACCAACAATCCTAACAGGGCCGCCACCAGCGCCACGACGGAGAGCAGCGCCAGCGCCGGTGTCATGCTGTGCGTCCGGTCGCGAATCATGCCCACCACGTGCGGACTCGCATAGCCACCGAGGTTGCCTACGGAATTGATCCAGGCGATTCCCGCCGCCGCTGCCGTGCCGGAAAGAATGGCCGTGGGCAGCGCCCAGAATACCGCGAAGGCAGACATGAGCCCGACCGTCGCGACCGTGAGCGCCGCCACGCGAAGCGGCCCCGGTATGCCGGGAATGGCGCTCGCCGCGAAGCCCGCCGACACCACCAGGCAGGAGAGCGCGAAGTGCCAGCGCCGCTCGCCGGTGGCGTCGGAATGCTTTCCCACCAGAATCATCGCGACTGCCGCGGCGGCCCACGGGATCACGCTGATCCAGCCGATTGTCAGGAGGTTGGTGGTGATGCCGTCTTTGATCACTTGCGGCAGCCAGAATCCGATTCCGTAGTTGCCCGCCGTGAGGCCGAAATACGCCACCGACAGCCACCACACCGCCGGGCTGCGAAATGCGTCACCGAACCGGTGGCTCCCACCGGCGCGCCTCTTCATCTCGTCCTCTTCCTGGAGCCGCCCGAGGATCAGCCGCTTCTCGCCGCTATTGAGCCACGCGGCCTTGGCAGGACTATCGGTCAGGAAATATAAGGTGATGAGGCCGGCGAGGAAGGAGGGAATGCCCTCGATCAGGAAGAGCCATTGCCACGCCGCCAGGTGGCCGGCGCCGCTCATGCTCTTCATGATCCATCCCGAGATCGGCCCCGCCACTACGCCCGACAGGGGGATGGCGCTCATGAACGCCGCCACCATGCGGGCGCGGTAGCGGCTGGTGAACCAGAACGTCAGATAGAGGATCACGCCCGGAAAGAAGCCCGATTCCACCACGCCGAGCAGGAACCGCACCGCATAGAAACTCGCCGCTCCCCGGACCAGCATGGTGCACGAGGAGACCACTCCCCAGACGATCATGATCGGGCCAAGCCAGTAACGGGCGCCCACCCTTTGCATGATCACGTTGCTCGGCACTTCGAAAAAGAAGTAACCGATGAAGAAGATGCCGGCGCCCAGGCCGTAAACCGAATCGCTCATGCCCAGGTCCTGCTGCATCTGGAGCTTGGCGAACCCCACGTTGACGCGGTCGACGTAGGCCAGGATGTAGCAGAGAAAGACGAAGGGCATCAGCCGCCGGATGACTTTCCGGTAGGTGGCGGCTTCGAAATCGGCGCCGGTGGTCAGGGGCGTGGTGCTCATGGTGGCACGCAGTATCAGTGTAGCGGCCGCCAAGTCTTCAACTGAACTTCACCAGGTCCCAAGGCTTGCGGTATGGGCGGAACGCATGGGTATTGGCGTCCTTGTCGCTGCCGAAGCTGAACGTCTCGCCGTCCCACTTGATCTTCCGGCCGGTCCAATACGCCACGTTGCCCATGCACGCCACAGCGGTGGCGCGCACTCCCACCCCGAGGTTGGCGAACGGCTCTTTGCGGGAGCGCACGTAATCGACGAAGTACTTGGTGTGCAGCGGCGTTGGCTCGTCCTCATTCACCTTGATCTTCTCCATGCGTGGTTCCCATGTGAAGCCGCCCCGGCGGCCGCCGCTCCGGCCTCCCCGGCCTCCGCCCTCGGGCGGCTTCGGCTCGGGATAGAGCTCCATGCCGATGCGGTCGACGAAGAGCGCCGCTTCGGTCCCATAGAACGCCATGCCGTGCGGGCGGTCCTCGGGCCCCCGCATGCCGTAGTAGCGCATGCCCTGCGTTCTGCCGCCCAGGCCGTGTCCATTGTAGTTGCAGGCCTCGTAATTCATGATGAAGTTCGGATATTCGTAGATCGCGGTCTGCATGTCGTAGATATCGCCGGCGAGCGTCTTGTTGAACCGCACGGCGGACGAAACCACGTTGAGCGGCGTCTCGACGCCCATGATCTGGTGCACCGAGTCGAAGCGATGATTGCCGTAGTCGCTGATGATCCCGTTGGTATAGTCCATGAACGCCCGGTAGTTCAGCCGGCTGCGGTTGAACGGCACCTTCGGGGCCGGCCCGAGCCACGCGTCCCAGTTCAGGTCGGGCGGCGGATCGCTGTCCGGCACCGGTGGGTTGCCCCACGCCATGCCCATGTAGTTCCACACACGCACGAAATGCACCTCGCCGATCTTGCCGCCCTGGATCATCTTGGCGGCTTCCGCGATGTGGTCCGCCGAGCGGTGCTGGGTGCCGACCTGGGCAATCCGCTTGTTCCGGCGCACCGCGTCGAGCATGGCCTTGGCCTCACCCACGCGGTACATCACCGGCTTCTCCACATACACGTCTTTGCCTGCGTCGCAGGCCAGAATCAGCATGGAGGCGTGCCAAGGATCGTGCGTGCCGATGACGGCCACGTCGACATCCTTGTCCGCCAGCAGCTTACGGAAATCGGTGTAGGTTTTCGCCTGCGGCGCCCATTTTTTCGCAGCATCCAGCCGGGCGCCGTTGACGTCGCAGAGGGCGCTGACATCCACATTGCGCGGTTCTTTCAGGCGCGGATCCATGTTGCCGTCGTGATAGTTCTCAGGCGCGACGGCCTGAATGTCTTCCGGTGTCCCGCGGATCAGGCGGGTATCGAAGGTGCCACGGCCGCCGCACCCGATCAGACCGACGTGCAGCCGGTCATTGGCCCCAGACACGCGCTGGTAAGATGCCGCAGTCCAGGCGGTTACTCCGCCGCCCGCAGCCTTCAGAAAACTTCGTCTTTCCATAAGATCTACTGTACCTCCCGTTTACAAGGGCCGGAGGCCATCCTTTGACCGCCGCACAGGCCTGTTCTGTCTTGCCGGCGGAGCGCGTCCCATTGCCAAAATCGCCCTGGGACGCGCTCCCCGGCCTAAGAGCTGTGCTTCCGCCCAAGCTGGATCTGATCGGGTGCTCAGACCGGTCAGAAGTTAAACTTGAGCGCGAACTGGATCTGGCGCATGGAGGCCGCTGTCCCAGTAATGTAACCGAAGGTCGAAGAGGGCGTTGGATTCGAGCCGTTCCCCCAGCCTAACGTGCCCCCAACGTTCAATAGCACATGGTTGGGAGCGTTGAACATCTCCATGCGGAACTCCAGGTTCTTTTTTTCGGCGATCCGGAAATACTTGAAGGCCGAAATATCTTCGTTCCCTCGCCACGGTCCCCTCAGGTTGTTGCGCCCGCAGTTTCCAAACGTGGCGGCGACGGGGTTGGAGAATGCCTTCGGGTTATACCAGCCGTTCTGGTTGTTATTGGGCAGAACCGGGTTCACGCCGGCAACGCAGCTCAGCCGGGTGGCGTTCGAAATGAAGTTAGTGCCCCCGGAATCCCATGAGGACGTATCCACCACGCCGCCGCTTTGCAACGTGGTGATGGTGCTCACCTGCCAGCCGCCCACCACTTCGTTTACGACCCCACCATGGTTAAGAAACTTCTGGCCCTTACCGAATGGCAGGAGGTAGATGATGGAAGCGACGAATCGTTGCGGAACGGCGAAATCCGAGGGGCCGTATTCGCACGTATTGGGGCAGAGCGAGTCCTGGGGCGAGAAGTCGGCCCCCACCGTGCCGCGGATGTTGCTGGTATCGTCCAGGGCCTTGGACCACGTATAGGCGAGCAGGCTGTTCAGGTTCGCTCCGAAGCGCTGACTCAACTTGACGCTGAGGGCGTTGTAATTCCCGCTGCTGTCGGCCATCACATACTGGATTCCCGATGCCCCCCATTCCGGATAGGGCAAGCGTTGAAGCGACGATAAGGTTGGGCTGAGAATCCCCTGATTTTCATTATCCAGGTGGGCCAGGTGGCGGCTTGCCAAGCCGCCGTAACCCACCTCCAGGGTCGTCGATTTGCCGAGCGTGCGCTGGACGTTCAGAATGTACTGGAGACTGGAACTGTCCGGCAGGTGTTGGGCCGCACCCCAGGTGAGGCTGATGGGTACGGTGACCGGAAGCGCCGCCGTGTTGATGAAATTCCCGTAGCTAAACGTCGGCTGATCGTAGTTGTGTTGCACCAGGGTCGTGGTTCGGCCACCCATTCCGCGGGAGAGATCGAAGATGGAGTTCTTGCTCTCCGCCGAGTAGAATATGCCGAAACCGGTGCGTATCGACCACTTATCCGACGGGCTCCAGGCGATCCCGATGCGTGGCGCGAAGTCGTGGTAATTGGTATTGATCAACCGGCTGCCCATGCGCCCGTCCCTGACGGTTTGCAGAGGAGGGGAACCGGCAATACCTCCATTGGCGGCCCAATAGGCCTGGTAACGGAAGTTGATGCCGTCGTAAAAACTCCCGCTGGTACCCGTGCGGACGTAAACCGGATGCTTGCTCAGATCGGGCACATTCGCCTGATTGGGAAGCGGCTGTTGGAGCTGGATATTCGGCTCTAGGCCGGCTGCGTCCAGCAATGGCTGCAACACCTCCCACCGGAAACCCAAGCTAAGGGTCAGGTGCGGGTGTATCCGCCAGGTGTCGTCGATATAGGTCGCCCATTCGCTGTTGCGGAAATCGGCCTGAGCCAGCGCGACGGCAATAATGGCGTCATACGTATCGCCCAGCATGAAGTCCGCGCCCGTGTACCCGCCAGACGCCGCGGCGGCTGTGGCGCTCGTCGGCGTGTAGCCCTGGGTCATCCGGCCGTCGAAATAGAACTGGCCGCGGGGGAATTCATTCCCAAGCTGCGGGAACTCGTTGTACCGGTATTCCCCACCAAAGCGCAGCGAGTGCTTCCCGATGACCCAGGAGAAGTTGTCCACCCACTCGTAATACTTGTCGTCGATCAGGAATGGGCTGCTGGTCGGGTTGCCGAAGGTGGTCAGGTTCTGGGAGAGGCCGATGTTGGGTATGCCCCAGGAATTTGGATCTGTGACCTTCACCGGTATGCCCATTTCCGCATCCACATCCTCTTTGCCCGCCAACTGCTGGGTGATATTGTTGAACAGCGAGTTGTAGCCGAACCGCGCCTCATTCACCTTGGTCGGGGAAATGGTCCGGACGTTGGAGAGCACCCACTGGCTGGCCCGGGTGTACAGAGTTTCCCCGTCGTTGAGCCCCAACGTGGGGTTGACGGCAAGGGTGGATTCGTCGTTCCAACTGTAACGGCCGAACCACTGCGATTTCGCGCTTTCGTTGAAATCGATGCGCTCGGTGAGAGTGTCCTTGTCGACTGGAACCGTCAAGCTGTATTGATAGTTACGGTAAGGCAGCCCGGCTGCGACGGGCTGATTGGGCAATGGATCCCACTTGAGGAGAAGCGTGGACCCCGCGCTGAGCCGGCTTTGGGGAATCTGGTTGTTGGGGAAGAACGACTGGGTGATGTTGGGGTAGGTCCCGGCGCGCGAGTTCGGGTCCGCAATAGCATAACCGGCGGAGAGGATGGAGGAAAAGTCGCCGGTTCGCATCGCCGCCGTCAAAGTTGTGCCTATCGGCGTAGTGGTCGTGCGGGAGTTGTATCCCTCGAAGTTCGACATGAAGAACAGCCGGTTCTTTCCGTTGAACACCTTCGGAATCCGAATCGGTCCCCCCAGGGTGTAGCCGTATTGATTCTGGCGGTAGGGCGTACTCCCCGGAGAGGGATTCGTCGCACTGCGGCTGGCCGAGGAGAAGTCGTAAGGTCTGGCGTCGAGCTTGTTGTTGCGCAGGAATTCGGACATGGTCCCGTGGTATTCGTTGGTGCCGGGTTTGGTGGCGGCGTTGACCTGTCCGAGTTCCCGGCCGAACTCAGCGGGATAGATGCCGGACTGCACCTTGAACTCCTGCAGGGCGTCGACCGACGGCTGGAGGATGTAGGTGTTGAAATCGATATCGGTGTTGGTGATGCCGTCCAGGGTAAAGTTCTCCCACGTCGAGCGCCCGCCCGTCACGGCGATGGTGAGAGAGCCGCGCGAGCCGGCCAACCGGCCGCCCGCCTGCGCGGCGGCAACAAATCCGGTAGTCACGTTGGGACTCAGCGCGACCAGGCTGAAGTAACTGCGGCCGTTCAACGGCAGATCCATGATGCGCTGTTCCTCGATCACGGTGCCGACCGTCGCGTTTTCCGTGGCCAGCAACGCCGCGTTGGCAGCGACCTCGATGGTCTGCTGCGCTTGGCCCACGGCAAGCGCGAAATCGATGCGCGCCGCCTGCTGCACCTGGAGCTCGATACCCGTCTTAACCACGGTAGCGAAGCCCGTCGCCACAGCCTTCACGTCGTACATTCCGGGCGACAGATCGGGGAAACTGTAGAGTCCCGCGGTATTGGTTTGCGTCGACCGCGCCACGTTGGTCGCGGTATTGGTGACCGTAACGGCCGCGTTTGGAATTAGCGCGCCGCTCGGATCCCTGACTTCACCGGTGATTTGCCCGCCGGTTTGAGCGAACGCTATAGCAAACGCCACGCCCAACAATCCAATCAATAGCACTACCCTTCGCATGTACCCGCCTCCTCACAAAGACCCAACGTCTGGACCAGGATTCCCGTTTTGCTATCCTGGCCGGCATTGATTATCCAGGATTTCCGATTTCATCACCCTGCGGTGATATTCTGCACCGGTTTGTAGCGAAGATCAAGCCAAAAGTAACCTGAAGTCTGGAAACCTCAGTCTTTGTCTTGTTCTCAACAACTTCGGTCTCCCAGATCGCCCTTCCCGGCCCTGGACAGCCCGAGCGCTTCCTTGGGGCTCGACCAGTGGGGGCCTTGCATTCATCCTGGCATTCGGATATAACTCAGTCTGCCGAGGAGGATCGTCGTGTCCAAGTTTGACCTAACCCGTAGAGACATTCTGATGGGGGCGCGATACATGGCCGCCACGCCCCTGATCGGCACCGCCCTGGCACGTTCCGCGTACCAGGTGAAGGCGGTGTCCCAGCTCAAGGGATCCGCGAACTCCGTCGTTATTCCCACCCACGAGTTCGCGGGACCGAACGGCGCGCCGTGGATCGAAGAGCGTATCGATTTCCCGGCAAGCTGGGATGTCCACGTCATGGATATGGCGGGGCACAATCTGCCGGTGCTCACCGCGCAGCAGATCGCCGATCAGTGCGCCCAGCCCATCGGCACCAAGTCGTTGCGCGAGCTCGCCGAGGGGAAGACAAGGGTGGCCATCAGTTTCGATGACCTCACCCGCACGACACCGGCTTACGCCGTCACGCCCTGGGTGGTAGCCGAGCTGGCCAAAGCCGGGGTCAAGGATGAGAACATCCTCTTCATGGGGTCGTTCGGCACGCACCGGTGCATGACTCAGGAGGAGGTCGCCAGAAAGCTTGGGCCGAACATCGCCAAGAACTACGCCTGGGTGAATCACAACGTGTTCGACAACGTGAAGGAAGTCGGCACTACGACGCGCAACAACAAGGTTCTCCTGAACCAGACGTTCCTCGGGGCGGACCTGAAAATCTGCATCAGCGGCATCAAGGTCCACCAGGACGCCGGTTATGGCGGCGGCGCGAAAGCCGTCCTCCCCGGTCTGGCCGCGCTCCCCACGGTGGAATACAACCATACGCAGATCCTGACCAAGGTCAGCACCACCGGGCCGGTGAAGATCTTCAAGAACGACATGCGGCAGGACATGATCGAAGGGGCCCGCATGGCGAAAGTCGACTATACCATCCAGATCCTATACAACGACCGCCTGAGGCCCACCCGGATCTGGGCGGGCGACATCGTGGACGCGCACCACGCGGGGGTTCGCGTGGCGGCCAAGACCTACTGCACGCCGACGCTCAAGGACTCCGACATCGTGGTGGCCAACGCCTATCCGCAGAACGCGCAGGCCTTCCATGGCGCGCTGTGGATCAATTACGCAGTGCGCGACGGCGGCACGGGAGTGCTGATCATCCAGCATCCGCTGGGCGTCGATCCGGTTCACTACCTCAACAACAGGTTGGCGGGACGCGGCGGGGCCACGCAGTTCGACATGCTGAGCCGGCGGCTGACCGGCGGCCGGGGCGGCGCCGGGCGTGATGGCCCCCAGAAGAAGACCAACCTGATCGTGTACTCCCAGTACCTGACGCGCAATATGCGGAACAGCACCCAGCGGGGAGCGACGACCTTCTGCGAGAAGTGGGAGGACGTGATCGCCAAGCTGAAAGAACTGCATCCGGGCGATCCCACGGTGGCGGTCTACCCGTACGCGGGTATGCAGCACCAGGAGATCGAACTCGACGGGTAAAGGGTAGCGCCGGCGGTCTTGCCGCCGGTGGGGTGACGCCCGACAAACACCGGCGGCAAAATGCGACCGCCGGCGCTACTCGCCTTGTGCCCGCTGCGAACTCTTCTGGAAAAGCCGCGAGGCCGTTTCCACCAGGCATCTCCGCCACACCGGCCAGACGTGCGCGCCTTCCGTCTCCCAATAGGCGTTCTGGATCTTGTGGGCCGTCAGCATCTCAGAGAACTGCTTCACCCGGGCGTATCCCGGATCGGTTCTCCCTACCCCGATGAACAGCAGCTTCAGGCGTTCATTCGTGGTCTTTGGATCGTCCAGGAGGGCTTTCGACCGTGCCTCGAAGTTCTGGGCTTGTCCTGAACTGAAAACGCCCACCCACGCGAACCGGTCCAGGTGGCCAAGTCCGATCTGGGTCGCCTGCCCGCCTCCCATCGAAAGGCCTGCGATTGCCCGATTGATGCGTCCCGCCGCAACGCGGTAATTCGCTTCCACCATAGGCGTGACTTCTTTGAGCAGATACTGTTCGAATAACTCGTTGTTATTCTTTCCCGGCTCCGCGGGGGCGCCGTAAGGGATCGCGTGGCCGTTGGTCATCACCACGATCATCGGCACCGCCCTCTTTTCAGCAATAAGGTTGTCCAAAATCTGGTTGGCGTTCCCCGTCCACGTCCATCCTGCCGCCACGTCCTGGTTGCCGTGGAGGAGGTACAGCACGGGGAATCGCGTGGAAGTGCTCTTGCCGTAGCCGGGCGGTGTGTAAACGAAGACCTGTCGCATGGCGCCATCCAGCACGGCCGATTTGTGCCAGATCATGTTCACTACCCCGTGCGGCACGTCGCGGAATTCCCAGGCCTCCCCGCCGGGGACGAGAACCAGGCTGGCGGAGGTTCGGGCGCGCAATTTGACCGCTGGATTGATGGGGTCCGCAATGTTCATGCCATCCACAGTGAAACTGTAAAGGTAGATATTCGGAACCAGCGGCCCGACGGTGACACTCCAGACGCCCTCCCCATCCTTGGTCAAGGCGGTCTTGTTGGACGGGTAATCCAGCATCCATTCCCCGGTCACGGTCACTTCGGAGGCCTTGGGCGCGCGAAGGCGGAAGGTGACCGTCCGGTCCGGCCGCACTTCAGGCGATAGCAGAGTGTCCGGCGGCTGGGCGGCGCCAGCTCGTCCGGCGGGAGTCTGGGGCAGGCCGGTCACGGCTATGCCCACCAGTATGAATGGAACGGTAAGTAGCTTCATTTTGAATTTGAATCCTCTACATGGATTTCCCCGCTGGACAGCGCGTCCAGCGAGTCTCGGATTCAACCGCGCTCAAAGCTCCGCGCTGTCTCCGGCGACCGCGGCGGACGCCGGAGGCCAAAGATTATACCTTGACGAGGCTTCTGAGCACGCCGTCCCAGGGCGCCCGGTATTGCTTGGCGCACATGGCCTGGGCTTCCTTGTCGCCGACCACCTGCTCCTTGTCGGGATCCCACTTGATGGCACGGCCGAGACGCAAAGACATGTTGGCCAGGTTGCAAGCCACCGCGACTTTGTGCCCGTCTTCCACTTCGCACAATGGCCGTTTGCGGGTCCGCATGCTGCTGAGCCAATCGCGCTCGTTCATGGCCATGGTGTCTTCGCCGCCGGTGCCGTAGCGGGCGTCGGACTCCACTCCGCCTTTAGATCCCTGAATCCACGGGGTCGGCTTCACATCGGTATAGACCGGACCGCCGATGGGGTGTCCCATGAAACGGGGGATGTCGTTGACCGGATCGATCTTGTTCTCCGGGATGACCTCGTAGCCGCCGGCTAGCACCAGGTTGCCCTTGGTCCCCAGGTAGACCTGCCCGCGCGTGGCGGTATCGCCGCGCATCGCGTTCGCTTCGCGAATGGCGTAATTCACCGTGAACCCGCCCGGGAATTGCCAGATGGCGTCCTGGGTATCCGGCGTCTCGCCGTCGTCTTCCAATGCGAACCGGCCGCCCGTGGACATCACCAGCGTCGGACCCTTCACCTTCATGCACCACAACACCTGGTCGATAGTATGAGCCCCTAGGTTGGTCATCTGGCCGCCGGAATAGTCCCAGAACCAGCGGAAGTGGTACAGCGCACGGTGCCTCTGGTACGGCTTCTTGGGGGCCGGACCGAGCCACATGTCGTAGTCGATTTCGGGCGGCGGATCCTCGACGGGGGTCTTGCCGAATCCGGGGTAGATATTGCGATAGGAGGCGATCCGGATGGAATGGATCTTCCCAAGCTCGCCGCTTTCGATCACTTTCTTGGCCGCCGCAACACCCTTGCCATGGCGCCGCTGCGTACCCACAACCACGATGCGGTTGTATTTGCGTGCCGCCTGGATCATCCACTTGCCTTCGTCGATGAACACGGTCATCGGCTTTTCGACATAGACGTCCTTGCCCGCCGCGCAGGCCATGATGGTGAGCATCGCGTGCCAGTGGTCCGGCGTGCCCACGATGACCCCTTGAATGTCTTTGTTCTCGTACATCTTGCGGAAATCGCTGTACCCTTTCGTATGGGGATTTCCGATGTATTTGAGACCTTCCTCCACGCGCGGCTTGTAGACGTCGCAGAGACCCACGAGATCGACATCGTCAAACTTCTTGAAATCGGCGACGTGCTGTTTGCCGATCAACCCGAACCCGATGAACCCGATGCCGATGCGGTCGTTGGCGCCGAGAACCCGTTTGTATTGTGCGGCCGTCAAGGCAGCCGCACCCAGGAACACTCGCCGGGTGGCCTGGGCAGTTTCCGGTTTCTTTAGCATTTGCTGCTCCTTTTCTAGAGCTACGTCAATACTTATATCAGATCGCGCGGAATGTGGCGGAAGGGCCGCGAGGCTCGCTCGCAAACGCTGCTAGCGCGGCGCATATCCCATACCGGACAAGCTCCAGATGAGAACAGTAAGGACCACAATGGTGAGCGCGAAGTACAGCCGATCGCGCTGCACCGCAAATGCGATCACCGAAAATGCAACTCTCGCGATCGGCGTGGCAATCAGCAACAACAATCCGAACTGAATCACGCTGCGTGGGTGCAAGCCGAGAACGCCCTTCCACACGCCCGCCACACTCCTCAGCTCCTGGGGCTCGCCATGAAACGTCCTGTAATTTGGGATTAGCATGCCGGACCGGGCGAGGTACCAAACGCCTCCGGCAAACACCACTGACGCAGCCGTGATTACTCCAGTTCGAAGCAATACGCTGATGATACGGTCCACCTGTTCTTCATTCCGTTGCATGGTCAAATCTTCCCACCCAGTCCGTTGTAGATCATTTCCACGGCAAGAACTGCCACCACCGCTCCAAAAATGATCCTCAGAACGCGGGTCTCGGTTCCGGACAGGTGTCGAGCACCTAAAAGGGAACCAACCGAGACTCCAAGCATCACAGGCATTGCCAGCACTGGGTCAATGTAGCCCCGGTTCAAATAGACTCCGGCGCTGGCTGCGGCCGTCACTCCAATCATGAAATTGCTGGTGCTGGTCGAGACTTTGAAGGGGATGCGCATGGCATGATCCATGGCAAGCACTTTGAATGCGCCGGACCCAATTCCCAGGAGGCCGGACAGCGCGCCGGCTCCAAACATCATGCCGAATCCGGTCTTGACGCGCTGCACCCGGTAGGGCTGCCAGCCGTGCGGCGTCGGATACCTGGAACCCAGCTTCAGCCGCTCGGCCAGTGGATCCCTGGAATCGTTGCTGTGCGCCTCCGGCTTTGGCCTGGTTGAAAGAAAGGCAGAGTACAGCAGCACCAGGCCGAGAATCACGCCGAGGGCCGAGGTGGGAATCCTCGTCGCCAAGAAGGCTCCGGCGATTGCGCCCAGGGTAGTGGCAATCTCCAGAAACATCCCGATCCGGATGTTGGAAAAGCCTTCTTTCAGAAAGGCCGAAGCGGCCCCGGACGACGTTGCGATTACCGAAACCAGGGTGGCGCCAATGGCGTAACGGATGTCGACGCCAAAGAGCAGCGTCAGCACAGGGGTGATGACGACGCCCCCGCCGAGGCCTGTCAGAGCGCCCAGGAATCCGGCTGCGGCGCCGAACAGACCGACCACCAAGCTGAATTCGAGCGAGTTCAAGTTGCTTCCCTTTTCCCGTCACCTGTGCAGCCGGCGCTACCCCACCCGGAAGATGCCTTCCACCAGCATCTCAAAATCCAGGATGCGCAAGAACCAGGCCAGTAACAGCAGGACCGGTGTCTCCGGCAGGTCTGCCGCCCCACAGCAGACCGAGACCTTGCCACCCTGCGTCAGCGGGCCGGTGTCTTGCGACAAGCACACGGATGATTTCTGTTCCTGATGACAGAAGCACCATTTGTCGCCCCAAACACTCGCCTTCCTCCACCGGTAGCACACTCCGGAATCGAATGACACTACGCCTCCGCCGGTCAGGCATGGGACATACTCAGCCACTAACTTCTGGGAGTCGTCCCGGTGCACGGTGACTCGCGGCTGGAGTTTGGTGCTGTAGCGGAATGTCCATCTCTGTCCCCTGAGCTCTCCGATAGAAGCTGCCGGCTCCTCGTGAAACGCCAGCCGACCTATTTCCACTCCCGCGTCCAACAAGAGGAAAGGCTGGCCCTCCAGCTCGGGATATTGCCACACCAGATCGCGGATTTTGGCTTCGGACGTAGGTGTCATGGCTGTTCTCCTAGAAGAAGCTATAGTTGATCATCACGTACGGGTACGTGTAGGAACGAGCGTGATCGGTTCGTATCAGGAACTCTCCCGAGCGAATATGTCCGACCCCAACTCCCAGTTCGAGGTTCCGGTCGAGCCGGTATGACGTTTGCACGTCGTACTCGTTGCCGATGTGGGTCCCCGAGAGACCCTTGGGATCGCGGGCCACGATACCGCCGGAACTATTGTAGAACCCGTCGGTAACACTGGCCAGCCACCAACCGTTGAATGCGGCGGCCAGCACCCAATTGCTGCGCACAGAGAACTTTACGCCCGAGCGGACGGATTTGAGGTTCTGCCACGCGACTTGGTCAGCGATGCCATGGTGGTCGTGAATGTTCGGGTAGAGCTGATCGAACGTACCATGCACGCCGTCCTTGGGATTGCGGTCCCCGGAAGCAAAATCATATTTGATGAATACGCGGGTCTTCCGCCTGAAGATTTCGACGTTATAGCCGGTGACGGCGCTCCACGCCCAAGCGCGGATGTCGTCGGCGCCGATGTGGCCGGTCTGGCCGGCGGTTTCCGCGTCAAAGTCGAATCGCGATTGAGTGCCGGCCCACCGCAGACCGATGGTCTTCTCGTCCAGTTTGGCGAGATTGCCTTCTTCGGTCTTGATGCCGGGCGCGAGGCGCCAGAAGACATATGGCTCGACTGTCGAGTGCGGTATCAACTTTTTCAGAGTGCCGTAGATACCGTGGATATTGTTCCCCTGTTGGTGATGGCTGAGCCCGTTGGCCGAGACAATGACCGGAGACGCCGCAAAAGCGTTCACGCGAAGCCAACTGAAATTGAGGACGGCCATCGCCGCGTCGTAGCCGCGAGAGGCATTGCGCCAGTACGCGGTACCCAGCAGCCGAAGGTGGCCGAAAGCGAGGTCCTGGCGTCCCACGCGGAATGCGACGTGGCTCTGCTCGATGTCGCCGAGATCGACGTAAGCGCGGCGGAGATCCCAGGTGGATTGGTAAGGCGGCGCCAGAGGCGGGTTCTTCCAAAAGGCGGTGGCATCCTGCAACTCTGCGTAGACTCGGAACCAGCTCGCCGGCTTCAGCAACATGCCAAGCCGGAATCGAGTCAACAAATAGGTGTCGGAATTGCCGGCTTGAAAGTTCCCGGCGGAGTAGCTTTCGAGCCTGGCCCGATAGCCCAGAGTGAAGCAGAGCCAGCGCGGCATCTCCTGGTTGAGATGGGAGAGGGGTGAGAATGTGGCGGCCGGGACATCCACGTCGCTCGGGCGATTGATGTTGGCCTTGCTGCCCCCTGGATTATCCACGATGCACTGGGCGGCGATGGGAACACAGGCCGGAGCTGACATGAGAAGAAAGACGACGTACAAAGATAAGGGCCTGATCATCTGTTTTTTCCGTTGTCGCGATATAAGCTCGTAACCGGTGCTCCCTCAAATGAAGAACTGGGTGGCGTAACCGGCGGCCAGACCCGTCACCAGCAGCCCCAGGAACAGCCGGATCCAACGTTCCGGCAGGTGCTTCTGCAGACGAGCGCCGAAGTAGCTGCCCAAAAGCCCTCCCACGCCTAACAGAAGGCCCAAAGCCCAATCGGGACGCACAACGGCGCCCGCAGGCAACGGCGTCGCGCCCAGGATCTCGAAGAAGGCTACGCCAGCAATTGACGTGATCAGCGTTCCAAGCAGCGCGGCTCCGGCGACAGTGTAGGCCGGCAGGCGCAGAATCGTCATGGCGAATGGCGCGATCATCGCCCCACCCCCCACCCCGTAGATCCCGCCGACTACGCCGACAAGTAATGCGACAACGGTTAGAATACCGGGCCTGAACGAGTAACTCTCACCTTGAAACTCGAATTCGATCCGCCGGGCGGACGCGAGCACCGTCTTCACGGCCGTTCCATCCGGAACCCGGCTGGTAATGCGCGGCCGGATGGCGTCCTTGACAAGCCGCACGCCCAGATACAGCAGCACGAGTCCGACAAAGAGTTTGCAGTAGCGTGGATTCAGGAGGTACCGGATCCGGATTACGGCGCCGAGAAAGACACCGGGCAGCGTCCCGCCAGTTATGGCCCAGGCGAGGGGCCAGACCATGCGATGCTCCTTGATGTATCGGCCCACCCCGCCTGGGACAGAGACGACGTTATAGATCAGGTTGGTGGGTGTGACCGCGGGGCTCACGAAGCCGAGGACGCTCATCTGAAACGGCAAGAGCAGAAAGGCTCCCGATACTCCAGCGGGAGTGGCCAGCAATGCAATTACGAACGCTACGACCGGCGGGAGCCAGATGGGGCACTCGACGCCAGAGACGGGGAAATGCATCCAGGCACCTCGCACTCAGAAAGCTCGAAGAGCGGCGCTTCGCGAACGGAGAGCGCAATCTTGTACAGCACCGTCAGGATCAGCGATCCGACGGCCCAAATCCCCAGCGAAATGAGGCTTTCCGGGAGGGTTGGGGCATATTCGGTGACCGCGCCGAGTGGCGAAGGGACGAAGGCGGCAACGATCAGGCCGATGCCCTTGTCGATCCAGAGCGAGAGAAAAACCATGGCGCAGGCCACGGCGAGCGACTTCTCGTTGTGGCGATACCGTGGCACCAGCAGCAACACCAGCGAGGCGGCGGCCAGGATCATGGAAGTCCACATCCACGGCGCCAGCCGCGCGTGGCCATCCAGACCCACAAACATGTACCGTAGCGATTCCGTGTGTTCGGGAATCTGGCTATAGAACGCCGTGAAGAACTCCATCAGGACGAAGAACACACTGATGACCATCGCGTACGTTACGATGACCGCCAGCTTCTGAATGGCCTCGCGGCCGGGGGAAAAGCGCGTGAGCCGAGAGATGAGCAGGCACAGGAGAATCAGCAGCGCAGGGCCGGAGGCGAAGGCCGACGCCAGGAAGCGGGGGGCCAGGATGGCGGTGAGCCAGAGCGGCCGGCCGGGAAGTCCGCTGTACAGGAAGGCCGTGACCGTGTGGATGCTGACGGCCCAGGGGATGGAGAGGACGATGACCGGCTTGATCCAGCGCGATGGCGCCACACCTTCGCGTTCGGCGCGCAGCGTCACCAGCGCGATGACCGCGTTCAAGGCCAGGTAGCCGCCGAGCGAGATCATGTCCCAGAACATCATGGAGTGCGGAGTTGGGTAGAGCAGAACGTTGAGCACGCGCGCCGGCTGGCCCATGTCTACGAAGATGAAGAGCATGCACATGATGACGGCGGCGATGGCCAGGAATTCGCCGAGCATGGCGATGCGCGCGAACGCCTTGAAGTTGTGCAGATAGTACGGGAGGACGACCATCACGGCGGATGCCGCAACTCCCACCAGAAACGTGAACTGCGCGATATACAGCCCCCACGTCACGTCGCGGCTGAGACCGGTGATCACCAAGCCGTTGTTTAGCTGGCGCAGGTAGCAGGCGAAGCCGATCCCCATGACAATCGCCAAAGCGCAGATCCAGAGCCAGTATCTTCGGCTGCCGGCAACTGCTTTTTCAAACATGAACATGGCGGATCCTCACAGGATATAAAAGACGCCGGGTCCCGTCCCCAGCTCGGGCCTTCGCCGGATATGGCGGCGCGTAACCAGCAACTCGCGGATCGGGGAATGCGGATCGGCCAGGTTGCCGAAGACCAGCGCCTTCTCCGGGCACGCCTCGACGCACGCCAGCGGGCGGCCTGCCGCCAGGCGCTCGGTGCAGAACGTGCACTTCTCCACCACGCCCTTGGTGCGCGTCGGAAATTCGGGATTGGGATTGCGGATGTACGGGCGCGGGTCCATCCAGTTGAAGCTGCGCGAACCGTAGGGGCACGCCGCCATGCAGTAGCGGCAGCCGATGCAGCGGTGAAAGTCCATGGCGACGATTCCGTCTTCCCGCTTCCAGGTGGCCTGAGTGGGGCAGACACGCACGCACGGTGGATTCTCGCAATGATTGCAGAGCACCATCGCAGGCGCCGCGCGCAAGGGAGAATACTCGTCTACCTGTCCCTGGAAGGCGTGCTCGAAGGATTCCTTCCAGATCCAGCGGATCTCGTGGCTGCGGTCGGGGATGGACGGGACATTGTGTGCCTGGTGGCACGCGGCGATGCACTTGGTGCAGTTCTCCTGCTTGAGGCACTTGGCCACGTCGATGGCCATGGCCCAACGCGTGCCGGTGATGGCGCCGATCGCTCTTCGCGCCGCGACGGCGAGAAAAGAAAGGCCGGTCGTGTGCAAGAAGGCTTTCCTCGAGATCGTCATCTTGCGCTCCTCAGCACCGGCTTGGAATCGAGATGGCAGTTCCAGCACGGAGGCGAAACGGCTGCGTAGTTGTGGCAGCGGTCGCAGAAATCGGCCTTGGCGCCGTGGCATTGTTCGAGGCATGTCGGCGTCAGGCTCATGTTGTACTGCTTGCCGTCGAGGGCAATGAAATCTCGGGCGCCGGCACGAACGACCTTCTCGCGCCAGTCTATGAGAAGACTCATGTGGGAGGTTCTCATGTACTCCAGCGGAGCAACGCACTGCTTCTCGCGGGCCGGGAGCCGGACATCGGGCCCCTTGGCGGTCACGTTCGCAGAGAGGTTGTGCCAGGCTGGGAAGGTGACCAGCGCCAGGAAGATGGCCAAGCCGGAGTAGATCAGGCCACGGTCACGCATGGGCTGCCTCCTTTACCGTGATCGGTTCGCCGCGCAGGTCGGTGAGTCGCTCGTTTTGGCCGCGCATCACGAGGGCATTGCCGACCAGTTCGTGAATGCCAGCTACTTCCACGCCCGGCACCCAGTATTCGAGCAAGGTCGGCAGCGTGGCCTTGTCGATGGCGCAGATGCAGGCCAAAAGGTTCACGCCGTGTCTTTCCTTGACGTACTTGACGGCGTTGGCGCGCGGCAGGCCGCCGCGCATGCGCATCTCGAAGTTTTCGTCCGTGCCCAAGCCCGAGCCGCTTCCGCAACAGAAGGTCTGCTCGCGAATGGTGTTCTCGGGCATTTCGTGGAACTGGTTGCAGACGGTGCGGAGGATGTAGCGCGGTTCTTCGAGCAGGCCCATGGCCCGCGCCGGATTGCAGGAATCGTGAAACGTCACGTTCCAGCGGTCATTGCGGGAGGCGTCCAGGCGGAGCTTGCCGTTATGAATCAGGTCCGCAGTGAACTCGCAGATGTGGACCATTTTGGTGGAGCGGGCATTTTCAAACCGCGTGCCCGTGACTGGCGAGACTGGTTCCTCCAGAAAGTCGGCTGGCCCGTTCATTGTGTCCATGTACTGGTGAAGGACGCGCCACATGTGGCCGCACTCGCCGCCGAGAATCCATTTCACTTTGAGGCGTTTGGCTTCGGCGTAGATCTTGGCGTTGAGCCGTTTGATCATCTCGTGGGAGTTGAATAGTCCGAAATTCCCGCCCTCCGAGGTAAAGGCGCTGAATGTGTAGTCCAGGCCGATCTCGTGCAGGAGCGCCAGGTAGCCGAGGAACGTGTAATAGTGCGGCGTTGCGAAGTAGTCCGCAGAGGGGACAATGAACAGGACTTCGGCTCCCTTGCGATTGATGGAGGCGTCGACGCGGACGCCGGTCAACTCCGCCAGTTCGTCCACGGCGAAATCGACGCTGTCCTTAAACCCATGGGGCTGCACGCCGAGGTGGTTGCCGGTGCGGAAGCAGTTGGCAGCAGGCTCCAAAACCCAGTTGATGTTGCAGCCGATCAGGTTCAGCAGCTCGCGGACAATCATGGTGATCTCCGCGGTGTCGATTCCGTACGGGCAGAACACCGAGCAGCGGCGGCACTCGGTGCACTGGTGGAAGTAATAGAACCATTCCTTGATCACGTCCTCAGTGAGATCGCGGGCGCCGGCCAGGCGGCCGAACAGGCGACCGCTGAGAGTGAAATACCGGCGATACACGGAGCGGAGCAATTCGGCGCGCAGGACGGGCATGTTCTTGGGATCGCCCGACCCGATGTAGAAGTGGCACTTGTCCGCGCACGCGCCGCATCGGACGCAGATATCCATGAACAAGCGGAAGGACCGGAACTTGCGGAGCCGCTCTCTCATTCCGTCCAGGATGATACGCTTCCAGTCCGCCGGCAGCTTCCAATCAGCGTCAAACGGCTGCCATTCGCGCGGATTAGGCAGGCCCAGGTATTTGAGGTTCTTGGCTAGCGCGCTGTAGCAGAAGGTGCCTTTGCGGAACTCGACCGCCGGGTCCATCCAATCCCTGGGCGGGGGCTGATACTGGATCTGCACGAGTTCTTCCGGTTTCGGGTTGGACATGGATTAGCGCCTTTCGACCGGCAATCCGGCCGCCTCCATCTTCTCCCGGAACTCGTCCTCCCACTCTTCGTAGGTGTGGACCTTGACCGGATAGTTCCACGGGTTCACGTGCCGTTTCATGCGGTTATTGTTGGCCAGATTGCGCGTCGGGCTGAGAAAGATGCCACCCATGTGCATCAGCTTGCTGAAAGGCAAGTAGGCAGCGAGGGTGCTGACCAGCGCAAGATGCGCGAAAAACCATGGGCTGACATTCTTCGGCAGGGACGGCGAGAGGATCGTCAGAGAAAGCGCGAGTTGTTTCACGGCCACGGCGTCCACTCTGGCGAAGTAGCGCATCCAGACACCCGAGATCGCGATTCCCAGCAGGAGGAACAGCGCGAAGTAGTCGGTGAACAGCGAGATGAAGCGGATTGGGGGTTCGCGCAGGCGCCGCTGCAGCAGGTAGAGCAGCGCGGCGAGCATCAGGATGTCGGTGGCGTAGAGCACGGGCGCGCCGACCTGGAAGAAACCATCGACACTCTCCAGGAACAACGCCAGCTTGGGCACCGGCTCCACCAGGAACCGCAAATGGCGGAGAAGCACGATGAGCAGCGACCAGTGGAACGCCAGCGCGCCCAACCAGAGCCACTTGGCCTCGCCGTAGATCAGCCTGGGACCTTCCTGGAGCCGCGAGCGCGTGTTGCGGAACAGGCTGCGAAACAGAAGAACCTCCAAACCCATCCGGGCGATCACGCCGGGCGCCGAATACGGGCTTTCGAGCCAACTTGCCTTTATCCATGGCAGCGACTTCTGCTGGCCGCACACCGTGGGAATGCGGAACGGCACGGGCGAAAGCGACCAGCGGATTACGCGCCAGCTCAGGCCGATTAGAAGAATCGCCAGTGCGCTGTAAGGAACGGCGAATGCGATAAACTCTTTTAACCCGTCCACGCGGCTCGCCGCGCCCGCCAGCAGCGCGATTCCGGTCACGGCGATCAACGCGGCAAAGGCGCGCCTCAAGTGTCACCTCGCTTTTGCCAGTCCGATTCGTCGCGCGGCGCCAGCCTGCGTTCCAGAACGTAGACGCGGCGGCGGGCTTCGTTCGCCTCCGCCTGGTAGGTTCTCTCCCGGTATTTCACGTAAAGGTCGAACGCCACCAGAGCCAACTCGTCGATGCGGCCGTCCAGGAGTTCTCTATCCGCTCCGGCGACGTGATGGCGCAGGATATCCTTGAGCTGGAACAGAAACTCCAAGGCCCGGCTCGGCGGGAGGTCCTGGATGGCCCGGATTTGCATGATCGAGTCGAGCGCTCCGTCAAGCCGGCTTCTGTCCATGCCGAGGAGCAGCTCGTCGAGCAGGATGCCAAGCGCCCGCCGAATTGTGCTGCCCACCGGGTTGCGAAAACGGTCCCGCTCGGTGGCCAGAAACTCCGCGCTCTGACACGGATACGAGCGCAGCACGCGCCGCAGCCAGAGTTCGGCGATGTCTTCTTTGTTTTGCACCGCCACTTGTGCCTCCTGTCTACACGCAGCCGGTGGGCTTGGGAAGACCGGCAAGCTTGCAGGCGCCTTTGGCTGGGCCAGACGGAAACATCTGATAGATCTCGTTCAGCTTGAATCCCGTCTCCTTGCACAGCTTCCGGATCATGGGAGCGATGCCAAACTGGAGGTAGTAATTTCTCAGGTAGTTGATGACCTTCCAGTGGTTCTCGGTGAGCTCCGTTACTCCTTCGGTGTTCGCGAAATCGCAGGCGACCTCCTGGTTCCAGACCTCCGGTTCCTGCAGGAAACCGTCTTCATCGACCTCGTATTTCTTGCCGTTCACTTCAAATATTGGCACTCTCAGTACCTCCCGATTTGCTAGTTCATCTCGATGTAACCGCAGGGGCAGGCGTCCGCGCACTTCTTGCAGCCGTTGCACAGCTCCATCTTGACTTTATAATGTTCTCCCTTGGGCAGCTTGGCGAAGCAGTTGTTGGTGCAGTACATCCAGCAGGTTTCGCAGTCCATGCACATGCCGCAGGACATGCACCGTTTGGCCTCTTCGAGCGCCTCTCGTTCGGCCAGTCCCCACTGGATCTCGGTGTCGGGGGAACGCTGCTCCACCGGCACGTGCGTGCGCTCGTGACGCTCAGCCGGCTTGTACCAATCGAGTTTCACGCGGTCCGTGCCAATGCAGGGCGCCGGAACCGGCCGGTCGATGGTCTTGCCGTGGATCCAGGCGTCGATGGCTTCGGCGGCGAAGCGGCCCTGGGCGATCGCGATGGTCACCAGCCCCAATTCCACTCCGTCGCCGCCGGCAAAGACACCTTCCATCCCGGGAACGGCAGCGTCCTGCGTCTCGATCCACTGCGCCCCGTTGCGAACGACGTCGAGGCCGTTCAACCTCGGCTGCTGGCTGATGGCGGCGATAATCGTCGTTGCCTCCACGTCGAACTCGGACCCGGCGCGCGCCACCGGCCTCGGCCGGCCGGAGGCGTCCGGCGCACCGAGGTCCATGCAGATCGAGCGCAGGCCTACCGCCTGGCCGTTCTGCCGAAGGACCTCGACCGGGGCCGTGAGAAACCGGATGTCGACGCCCTCTTCCAGCGCGCCGTCGATTTCCGGTTTGATGGCGGGCATCTCGGAACGGGACCGGCGGTACAGGATGGTGACATCGGCCCCGAGGCGTTTGCTGACGCGGGCGGAATCGATGGCGGTGTCGCCGCCGCCGATCACCAGCACCTTTCCGCCTACGCGAACCTCCTCGCCGCTGTTTACGCGGTTCAGAAACTCCGTCCCGGTATAGACATTCGGCGCGTCCTCCCCGGGGATCCGCAACTGGACTCCGCGGTGGGCGCCGATGCCCACAAACACGGCCTTATACTCGCCGCGCAATTGCTTCAGTGACACGTTTGACCCGATGACCGCGTTACACTGCAGCACCACGCCGAGATCCAGGATGCGTTGAATCTCGGCATCCAGGACTTCACGGGGCAGGCGGTACTTGGGAATGCCGTAGCGCAGCATCCCGCCCGGCCGGCTGAATGCTTCGAAAACAGTGACCGGATACCCGCGGCGTGCGAGTTGGTAGGCACAGGAAAGCCCGGCTGGCCCGGCGCCGATCACGGCGATGGCTTCGGTGCGTTTCTCGCTGGTGAGCCGGGAAAGCTTCAGCCCCTGGGCAATTCCGAAATCGCCGATGAACTGTTCGAGCGCATTGATGGCGACGGCGCCGTCTTTCAGACGCCGGTTGCAGGCGTCCTCGCAAAGGTGGGGGCATACCCGGCCGCAGACCGCGGGAAATGGATTGCGGTCCGTGATGATGCCCCACGCGATGCGATAGGCTTCCTCGTTGGTGCGGCCGTATGCCTCGGCTTGGGCGATTGTGGTGAGCCAACCCCGGATGTCGGCGCCACTAGGACAGCCGCCGCCGCAAGGCGCCGCCTTGGCCACGTACGCAGGCCGCAGCGGGCTGATCTCCGCGCCGGCCGGAGCAGCCGCCCTGATCACCGGTTTCTTGACTTCCTTGAAGAGCGGCATGGCCTTCTCAGAATCGAATGTGCGTCGACCGCGCGTAGGTCTGGCCCGCGTTCTTGAAATCGTCGATGTGGTACCGGGTGAATTCGATGCCGGTCAACTGGAAGAACCGCGGCCAGCCGATGCGTTCGATCCATTCGCCCATGCGCTCGAACCTCCGGGCGTGGGATGCGTATACGTCCACGATGTTCACCACCGCGTCCACCAATTCCGGCCAGCGCGGCGGATTGTTGGGAATGAAGGGAATCGCCAGCTTGGTGAATTTCGGAGCGCTGCGCGCGTTGCTCACCTTGCCTCCTACCCAGATGGAAAGCCCGTCATTCTCCGGATCGTTGAGCGGCATGGCGGGGCACACGGTGTAGCAGTTGCCGCAGAACATGCACTGCTCTTCGATGACTTCCACCGACTGCTTGCCGCTCACCGTGGCGGGCCGGATCGCCCCCGTCGGGCACGAGGCAATCAGCGTGGGGACCTCGCAGATTTTGGGCAGGACGTCGTGGCGGACCTTGGGCGGCTTGCGGTGAATGCCCAGCACGGCGATGTCGGAACAATGCACGGCGCCGCACATGTTCAGGCAGCAGGCCACCGCAATCCGCAGCTTGGCCGGCAGGTTCTCCTCCACGAAGTGCGGATAGAGTGCGTCCATCATGCACTTCACCAGACCGGAAGCGTCGGTGGCCGAAGAGTGGCAGTGCACCCATCCCTGCGTGTGGACGATGTTGCTGATGCTGTTATTGGTGCCGCCGACGGGGTAGCCCGCCTGCCGAAGCTCCTGTTTCAGGGGTTCGATTTTGGCGTGGTCCTCGAGCAGGAACTCCACGTTGTTGCGGCTGGTGAAGCGGAGAAAGCCGCCGCAATACTTGTCGGCCAGGTCGGCGAAGAGCCGGATGGTATGCACGCTCAACAGGCGCGGCGAGCCCGCCCGGACGGTGTAGAGCTTCTCGCCCGATTCGGCAACATGGCAGAGCACGCCCGGAGCGAGGGTCGTGTGGTACATCCACTTTCCGTAGTTTCGCTTGACGATCGGCGGCAGGAACTTCTCGTAGTGCGGCGGTCCGATGTCGGTGATTCGTTTCGGTTGGGTGCTCATGCTTTCGTCTCCTCGCTCACTTGCTCTTTGGTTTGGAAGAAGATGTAAGGGTTGTCGCGCGGGGCGGAAACCATCTCCGGCGCCGGATCGAGACCGATGGCGTCCAGGAAGTTGGCCATCCCGACCCGCTGGATCAGCTCGCCGACTCTCTCGCGGTTCTTGCCGTACTCGTCCCAGAACTCCCACACGCGCTTGATCAATTCTTGCAGTGTTTCGAGCAAATCGCCTTCGGGAACGAAGGAAACCAGCACGGACGACAACAGCGCTCCTTGCACGATGGGGGCCTTGGAACCTATGAGAAGGGCCGCTCCGCGCTCCTTACCCGGCCGCAGGGCCTTGGGCATCACGTTGATGCAGTGCATGCAGCGCACGCACTCGCGGTTTTCGATGGCCAGCTTCTCGCCATCCCAGCTCATGCAGTGGCTGGGGCAGCGGTCACAGACATCCTTCCGGATGTCCAGGCCCGCCGCGGCATACTCGGCCACCGCCGCATCATCCTGCTGGATATCGTCTTTCCAGATACCGATGACCGAGAGGTCCGCGCGCGCCACCGCCGCGACGCAGTCATTGGGACAGCCGGCGCACTTGATCTTGAACTTGTAGGGGAACGGCGGGCGGTGCATCTCGTCCTGGTAGGCCTGCGTGCAGTCGTTGCACAGCTTCAGGGTGTCGTAACAGGCCCACTCGCACCGCGCCGGACCGACACAGCACGAGGGCGTCCGCATGCACGATCCGGAGCCGCCGAGGTCGAAACCGGCCGCGGTCAACTCGGCGAAGGTAGGCTCGAGTTCGGCAGTTTTCGTGCCTAGAAAGATGATGTCGCCGGTCGAGCCGTGCATGTTCGTCAGCCCCGAGCCGTGGCGCGCCCAGATGTCGCAGAGGGTTCGCAACGCGTCGCTCGTGTAGAACCACCCGGAGGGCTGGTTCACGCGGAGGGTGTGGAAGTGCGCCACCTTTGGAAACTGCTCGGGAACGTCGCTATAGCGCCCGATGACGCCGCCTCCGTAACCGAGCACGCCGACGATGCCGCCGTGCTTCCAGTGGCCCTTCTTCTCCTCGTAGGAGAGTTCGAGCTGCCCCAGCAGGTCGTCGCACATCGGGCTAACGTCGCTGGTCTTCTTGATCTCCGTAACGAAGCTCGGCCAGGGACCTTTTTCCAGCTCGTCCAGCAGCTTCGTGTTCGGCTTTCCGTTATCGGCCATATGATCTCCTATGAACTCCTATTTGACTTCATGGAACGCGCCAGCGCCACGGTCCGGTACGCAAGGTGCGCGAACTTGGAGTAGGGCGCGTAGAGCAGCAGGCTGAAGACCAGCACGAGGTGAACGAAGTAAACTGCGTACATCGCCCCGGTCTGCGCCAGCCTGAGAAGCTCTGAGGCAATTCCCGTAAAGACGACGCCCGCCAGCGCCGCCAGAAAGAACCAGTCGAAATACGTGCTTCCCGCCCGCTTGGCGCGGTCCCCGATGCGGCGCACCAGGAGGAGCACGACGCCTGCCAAAGCCACGGCAGCGGTCAGGTTTGCAAAAATCTTCAAAGCGCTCGCGAGGGGGAGCGGGGTTCGCAAGACTCCCACCAGCGTTCCGATACCGGTGAGCGTGCCTACTATCGCCAGTCCCGCGAAGCCCCAGAAAATGAACAGGTGAGCCAGGCGCATCCCCGGGTCCCCGCACTGCGCGAAGCGCCGGTGCGTCGCGATGTCTCTCAAAGCAGCCGGGAGCCCGCCCGCTCCCGCTTCGCCGCCGGATTCGCCGGACCCACGGGCGAACCGGACGACTCCGATCACAAATGCCAGCAGAGCGAATGCCGAGACCGCGAAGAACAATGGCTCCAACACGCTCGCGGGGAACAAGCTCCCGAACTCGAAGGGCGCGGCCGGCACGGGTTTCGGCGCCCAAAGCAGCACCGCGGAGAAGATCAATGCCGGCAAGAGAAACAGCAACAGCAGCGCCTTCGGATTGGCCACCAGCGACCCCAGGAAGCCGGGAAACGCGAAGTGCCGGATCGCTTCGCTCCGGATCGCTCCCAGCACGTCGCCCGGGCGGGCGCCTCGGGGACACCGCTCGGTACACTTGCCGCAGTCGTGGCACAGCCAGATTGCGGGATCGGACATGAGCCGCTCCTTCAAGCCCCACTGCGCTTCGATCACCTGCTTCCGCGGAAACGGCGATTCATCCCCCGAAAGCTCGCAAGCGACCGAGCAGGTGGCGCACTGGTAGCATTTCTTCAGGTCTCCGCCACCGGAAGCCAGCACCCTCCCCAGGAAGGCCGTATCGGGTTGGATCAGGACTGCGTCTGCCATCGCTCACAACCCCTTGTAGGGATTCGGTCCCAGCTTCCGGATCCGATCCACGAAACTGTCGAACAGCGACGGCAGCTTGTCCCACTCATTGATGGCCAGTTGCGTCAGTTGCAGGCGCTCGGACTCGAGTTGCAGCCGCTGGAGCGTTTCCTTGACGTTCTCCAGCCGCTGCTGGGCAAGTTCGCTCCCTTTGATGAAGTGGCACTGGTAGTCGTCGCCGTACTTGCAGCCGATGATGATTACGCCGTCCATGCCGCGCGACAGCGCGTCGGCGATCCAAACGATGTTCAGCGAGCCGAGACAGCGCAGCGGGATCACCCGCACGCTGGGATCGTACTGGCGCCGCTTCAGCCCCGCGAGATCGAGCGCCGGGTAGGCGTCGTTCTCGCATAGCAGGGCCAGCACGCGCGGCTTCTCCTCTTCCTCGCCCGGAACTTCGATGGCCTTGATCATCGAGGCGATCATGTCCACCGAGTAGTTCTTGAAGGAAACGATGCGTTCCGGGCAGGCTCCCATGCAAACACCGCAGCGCCGGCATCGGTACGGATTCGGTTTTGGCGTGCCCTTGGCATCTTCATCCAGCGCTCCGAACGGGCACTCCTCGGTGCAACGCTTGCACTGCGTGCACCGCTGGAGGAAGAACGACGGATAAGACAGATCGCCGGCGCGGGGATGCACGGCCCGCCCCTGGGAGGCCAGCTCCACGCACTGGATGGCCTTCAGCGCAGCGCCCATGGCGTCTTCGCGGGCATGCGCCGCGTCCATGGGGGCGCGCGCGGCTCCGGCCGCATAGATACCCGTCCGCCGCGTCTCGTATGGGAAGCATACGAAATGGGAATCGGGGAAGCCGCCGGCGAGCACCGGCAGTTCGGGCCCCTGGCGGTAAGCGAGGTTGAGGATCTGCTCGCTGCCGTTCGGGACCATGCCGGTGGCCAGCACCAGCAGATCCACGCGTAGCGCGATGGATTCTCCCAACAGCGTGTTGTTCACCGTGACCGCGAGCCGCCCATCGGCCATCTTGCTCACCACCGCCACCTCTCCCTTCGTAAAAAAGTTCAGCGGCTGGTCCTGGACAGCGCGGTAGAACCGCTCGTACTGGCCTGGCGTACGGATGTCCTTGTAGACCACATAGACCTGCGCATCCGGGTCCTGCTCGTGGATGTAGGTGATCTGCTTCAGCGTTTCCATGCAGCAGGCCGAGGAGCAGTAGGGCAGATGGTCCTTGTCCCGCGAACCCGCGCACTGTACAAATAGGACGCTCCTGGCGGGCTTGCCGTCGGAGGGGCGAACGATCGGCCCCGCCGCGGCCATTCGCTCCAGTTCCACATTGGTGATCACGTCCGGGCTGATCCCATATCCGAGGTGGGAGAGACGGGAGGCGTCGTAAGGCTTCCAGCCGGTCGCCGCCACGATGGCGCCGGCTCGAATGGTATGCTGGCCGGATTCGACCGCCAGAGTGACGTCGAACATCCCGGGCTGGCCTTCAATTCTGACGATTTGCGCCCCGCAGAAGACCTGAATGCGCGGGTGATACATGACCGCTTCGATACTAGCTTGAAGACCGTCGGGTGCGGTCGTCGTGTACGGCGGTTCAAAGGGAACATGCCGCTTGGCAAGGATAGCGGACCCGCCGAGGTTCTTCTCTTTCTCGATCAGGAAGACCGCGCAGCCTGCCGCGGCAGCCTCCAGGGCGGCGGTGATTCCAGCCACGCCCCCGCCCACCACCAGCAGCGTTTGGGTAATCTCCTCCCCCAGGGGCTCGGCGGATTCCGTCTTGAGCGCTCGCGCGATGCCCATCCGCAGGTAGTCCTCGGCGAGCATCTGAGTATCCTCATCGTGCGCCTTGTGGCACCAGGCAACATGCTCGCGAAGATTGACGCGCTCGACCATCGAGCCATGGTTGAAACTGAAGCATTCGGATTTGAATCGCGGCGAACAGGCTGCAACCACGACTGCGTCCACGGCGCCGCTGGCTACGTCCTGGCGGATCGGCCCAGTGCCTTCCGCGCTGCAGAGAGCGGGATGGGTGCGGCAAACCGCGGCCTTACATTCGCGGGTGGCTACCTTGGCGATTTTCGCCGCATCGATCGCATCGCCGATCGCACAGCCGGTGCAGATATAGACTCCCAGCTTACCGGCCATGATCCACGCTCCGCCTGGCGCATTGCAGCGCCTTCAAAGCCGCGCCGATCGCATCCCGCACAGCGGAGGACACCTCGGCCGGACGGCGGGCACATCCCGCGGCATACAGCCCGCCGGCTCCGTTCGGCGCGTTGAGAAACCCGAACTCATCCCGCGGGAACGCTCTGGGAAGCCCCTCCGTTTCCGGCGCCATCCCTGTGGCCAGGACCACCAGTTCGAAATGCATGGTGCTTTTTGTGCCGGAAAGCGCGTCCTCAGCGGTGACCAGCAGGTCGCCCGTCGGACTCTCTTCCACTCGCCCGACCTTGCCCTTGATCAGCCTTAGGTTGGCGTCCTGGGCCGTCCGCGCATAGAACTCTTCGAGCCTGCCCGGAGTCCGGATGTCGATATAAAAGATCGTGATCGCGGTTTCGGGATAGAGCGCCCGGATGTACGCGGCGTGCTTGATCGAAGCCGCGCAGCAGGCCGCCGAGCAGTAAGGCAGGTGGTTCTCGTCGCGCGAGCCTGCGCACTGAACGAAGGCCACCGTCCTCGGCTCCTTGCCGTCGGAGGGCCGGAGGATGCAGCCGCCGGTCGGACCGTCCGCAGCGGCCATGCGTTCCAGCATCACGTTGGTGACCACGTTGCGGTATTTGCCAAAGCCGAGGTGGTCGAGCCTGGAAGCGTCGTAGGGCCTCCATCCTGTCGCCGCCACGATCGCGGAGACGTTGTACTTTCGCACTTCGGCCTCCGCGTCCAGCTTGATGGCCCCATAGGAGCAAGCCTCCTCACACGCTCTGCAGGCGGCGGGACAAGCGGAGCGGTCGATCGCATACAGCGGCGGATAAGCCATTCCGTGGGGCAGATAGGCGGCCCTGGTTCTCGTCAGCCCATAGTTGAAATCGTCCGGCCGCTCCGCCCGGCAGGCGGTCGCGCAGGCCCCGCAGAGCGTACAGGTCTCGATCACGAAACGGGGCAGGATTCGCACGGTGGCTTCGTATTCACCGGGCGATCCGGTCACCTCGATCACTTCCGCAAGCGTTAGAACGGTGATCGCGTCATTGTCGCGGATGCGCCGATACTGCATTTCGAGCCCGCACGCCGGCGGGCAAAGCTTCGGGAAGTACTGGTGCATCCGGGCGACGCGGCCGCCAAGGCTGGGTGACTTTTCGACGAGAATCACGCCGCATCCCGTATCGGCCAACTCCACGGCAGCGGTCAACCCGGCGATGCCACCCCCGATCACCAGCACGGGCTGGGAGGAGCCCGGATTCATTTGCCACGCCCCTGTGCGGCGGCCGCGGGCCGGAGCTTCATTGAGCGCTCCCCGAAGATCGAAAAACGCAGCCACTGCAACGCGAATTCGAGGAGTTCCAGGTCGTCGCCGCGCAACGCCTCGACACGCGCTTCGTCGATGTCGAACAGTTTCAGGAACCGGGTTTCGAAAACGAAGCGCCGGAACCGATCCAGATCGTAACAGGCCATGTAGAACATGTCCGCCTGTTGCGGCGTCAACGCGCGGCCACCGTTCCAGAAATCGTGAAGCGTCAGTTCCTTGAACCCGCCCGACATCATTTCGAACTCTTCAATGCCCTGGCACTCGATCCATTCGCGGACCGAAAGGGAGGTTCCCTCGCCGTGCCCCTGGCAGAGGTCCTCGTGGACCACAAAATGGAACGGCCGGTCGTTCGGCGTCGCCGCCTTCGGCTCGGCCACGCCCAGAGGGTACATGCGGCATGCCCAGGGGCGGTCCGGGTAGATCCCGCAGCCCCGGCCGGAGAGGAACGGGCACTGTTTGGATTCGTCCCGCATCTTGAGAACCACGATGGGGAACTTCTGTTCCGCGGCTTGCAGGCGAATCGTGTGCTGCTCCAGAAATTCGGAAGAATCGACGCCCAAGGCGCGCTTCATGCGCAACACGTCGTAGGGGGTGAGTACGATCGTCACGTCGCGGCAACACTGCCCGAAACAGCTCAACTGCGGACTGCACTGGAACGTGAACCGGTCGTCCAGAGTCAGGCGGGGGCACTCTTTCAGGATGTTCTCGGGGGTGACAGGCTCAGACGGCATGAACATGCGCCTCCTCGGCGTTGGAAATGATATCGCTTCGGAGGGCCTGAGCGGACCAGACGGGCAAGGGGCCGTGCTGGCCCGTCGCCGGATCGAGACGGTAGCGGTAGGACGCCGCCACGTTGTAATGGCTTTCCATCCAGGCCCAGCCGCGCACGTAGTAAGGGCAGTCGTCATTGAAGCACACATACTGGAACTCGGTCCCCCAACTGGAGCCTTGGGGGTTGGCCCATTGAAGCATGCGGCGGCTGCAATGCGGGCAGGGGGGATGGATGGCTTCCATGGGGCAGGGGCCTTTAAAGGCGGGAGGCTTTCCGGTGCCTCCCGCCCCTGCTCGGCAGTCTCAGACGCCCGCGAGTGCGGGCTCCTTAGGCTGCGATTCGAAGACGTGCAGAATCGGCCGGGTCTTCATCTCCCAGGTGTCGCTCTTGGGATCGAACCGGCAGTTCGCAAAAACGTGCCACTTCTGCTCGTCGACGCTCGGCTTGTCGGCGCGGAAGTAGTAGCCCGGCCACCGCGTTTCCTCGCGGAACAGAACGGTCCGGACGTGCGCCTCGGCCTGCCACATGCGATGCGTGTTCTCCCAGCACCGCATCAGTTCGTGGAGATCGGCCGCGGCCAGTCTTGCGGAGTCCTCCTTCAGGTAGGTGAGCAACTCCAGCGCTTTTTTGAGGAGGGCTTCGTTCGTCGTGAATTGGGCGGTGATGCCGCCGGCGTATTCGTCCATGATCTTTTGCAGCCGGAACATGAACATCCGGGGCTTGATATAGTTCGGGTTGATTTCCGGATCGGTAGTGGCGTTCTTGTACTGCTCGAACGTGTCGAGTGGCTTCAGGATTTGGGTCTTGAGCGCGTCCAGAGCAGACGCGTCCAGAGCCGGCATGCTGTTGTTCTCCACGATGAACTTGATCGCGGCCTTGGCGGCGATGCGCCCTTCGGCGTGCGACCCGGAGGAGAACTTGTGACTGGATGCGCCCGAAGCGTCGCCCGCGCAGAACAGGCCCTTCACGGTCGACATGTGGGCGTAGCCCCAAAAGTATTCTCCGCGAGTCGCGTCCGTCTGCAGATCTTCGGGACCGCTGAGCCAGGCTCCGGAAGCGCCGGAGTGCGAGCCAATGAAGTACGGCTCGGCTGCGGCGATCTCGGAACTCCGCTCCTCGGGTTGAAGATTCGTGGCGGCCCAGAGCAGAGCCTGCGAGATGGTCATGTCGAGGAAGTCTTCCCAGGCCTCGGACTCGAGTTCCTTCATTTTCTTCTTGTAGGCCTTCGGGTCGTCCTTTAAGGACTCGGCGATGGCCTGCATGGCCTCGTCGGTACGCATGGAGATGGGGCCTTTGCCCTCCATCACGTCCAGCATGCCGAGGTAGTTGCGCAAGTTCGCGGGAACCGGCTTCACCCGGCCGTAGGGGCCCCACTTTTCGAGCTCGTCCTTACGCTCGATCATGTAGTTGCCGCCGGCGGCATTGGTCGCGCGCGATTTGAAGAGCAGGAACCACGCTCCAACCGGGCCGTACGCGTCCTTGAACCGCACCGGGATGAAGCGCACTTCCTGGCAAGTCATCTCGGCACCCGCCTTGATGGTGAAGTAGGCAGACGACCCCGAGTTCCACGGTGGGTACCACGCGCGCCCCATGCCCTCGCCGGAACTCCGCGGCTTGAACACGTGCACCGCGCCGCCCATCGCCACCAGCGTGGCCTTGGACTTGAACACGTAGAACCTGTTCTCGCGAACCGAGAATCCCACCGCGCCGGCGCAACGGTCGCCTTCCATCAGCGGCCCGACGATGAACACGCGCTCGAAGATCTGGCCCACGCCGGTTTGGAGAAGCGCGTTCTTGGCGGCCTCGGCCACCACCACCTTGTACGACTCGCCGTTGATCATGAGCTGCCAGCGGCCCTCGTGCACGTAGTTGCCGTTTTCGTCTTTCCAGATCGGCAGCCCCCACTTCTCGAACAGGTGCACGGTCGCGTCCACGTGGCGCGCGATGTTCGCCACCAAGTCCTCGCGCGTGATGCCCATCAGGTCGTTGCGCACATAATCCACGTAATCCTTGACCGTGTTGGCGCCGTCCTTCAAACCCACGTACTGGTTGATGGCGGAGAGCCCCATGGCCACCGCCCCGGAACGGTCCATCGCAGCCTTGTCCACCAGCGTGACTTTGAGGCCGTTCTGCATCGCCCAATAGGCGGCCTCGACAGCAGCCCCGCAAGCGGCCATGCCACCGCCGAGAATCAGCAGATCGGTTTCTACGACTACAGTTTCGAATTCGGCCATTGCCATCGTTCTCCTCTCAGTTGTTCAACCGGAATACGTCGCCCATTCCGATCGACGCCGGCTCCGTAAATAGCAGCGGACTGTCCAGCCCGCCCTTGGTTTCGAATCCGCCATCCGGCACCGCCTTGCCTTCGGGCGTGGTTCGGATGGGAAATTTGAAACGTTTGATTGTTCCGTTTCGGAACTTCACGGTCCACAGTATCGAATCCGTGGAACGCAGCGGCGTCGCCGAAGCTCCCAGTGGGACGAAATCAGCGTAGCTGCGGACTTCGACGGCTTGCGTGGGACAGATCTTGACGCAGTTGTAGCACTCCCAACACATCGTGACGTCCCGGTTGTAAGCTTTCATCTTGTCTTTGTCCAGAACCATCAGGTCGTTAGGGCAAATGTACTGGCACGCCGTTTTGTCCAGCGCCTTGCACCCATCGCACTTGTCCGGATTGACGTAGCTTGGCATTAGTTCACCTTTCCTTCTGCGGGACCGGAGTCGTGTCCATTCGTGTGGCCCCGCTTCTTGTGACGTTGATAAAAACAATTGCGCTGTCCGTACTCCCCGAACCTGCAGCGCTCGCGGAAGTAGATCTCGCACTGCATACAGGTGTCGCCGGGATTGGAGCTGCTGCTGACAATCGCGCCGGCCAGGCGGTCGAGAAGGTCCGATGTCCTTCGCAACTCCTCCGTGGCGAACTGCTGGAGAGCCAGCTTCGCCCGATGGTCGCGCGCCGCCTGATATGCTTCCATCAGCTTGCGGCTGGTCTCGGTCAGCGAGAGACGGAAGGAACGCCGGTCTTCCTGCGGTGCGATCCGGCGCAGGAGCCGCCGGTGAACCAGTTTGTCCACGGCTTTGCCCGCGGCGCCGGAGGTGACGCCCAGAAAAGCCGCGGCATCGCCGATGTTCAGCGCATCCGTGTGGGCAACCAGGTAGAGAAGCTTGAGCTGCGAGAATGTCAGGCTGTCTCCCGACACCTCGCGCAGCACCGTCCTCTCGATCACCTCTCGCACGGACCACGCAAACACGCGCGCGCTGCTGAGAAATTCGTTGCTCAACTCCGCCGTGATCGCCTCTGCCACGGCGTTCTCCCCGGCTGACTGCATCGGCCGTTCACCTTGTCGCTGGATGCTTGACTAATTCGAATTTAAACCTGGTCAACAATTCGAGCAAGATTGTTTCGAGAATTTCAGAGAGTGTTGTCTGAAACTGACGAGGATCGGCTTTTATCGGTTTTTCCCTGCGGACTTGCGCGCACGAGCGGCCGCGGTTCAATCTCGGCGTCGAGGTCCTCACCAGCACGCTGTCAAAACGCCGGTCGCGTTCCGCGCTGGTTGCGGAAATTCCGTACGAGCGCTGCAATCCGAACCCGGATTTTGCCGCCAGCGGTCTTGTAGAAGGGCGATTTGACGAAGAAACCTACACCATGCTCGCTGTCACAAGCCTCGTCCCCCCTGGAATTGGGTCGCTCCGGAGCACCTGAAGACCAAGCGAGTCCAGTTCGGCGCGCAGTCGTGCGAGGGACCAGTTCCGGCAGCCGCCATGTGTGACATGCCGTCCCAGCGCCGACAGCACGACCTCCGGAGGCGAGGGTGTGTCCGAAGACAGAAAGGAATCGTGGAGAACCAGCATGCCACCAGCCCTCAGGACCGCGGCCGCGCTTCCCAGAGCGGGTCGAAACTGGTCCCGATCGCAGCAGGCCAGCAGGCCTGACAGCAGCACGGCGCCGTACGGGCCATCGCCGGGGCCGACGGCTTTCGCGGGTTCGCCCGCGCCGTCCCCATCGAACGGGTTGCGGGCCTCAAAGACGACGCCCGGCCAGCGCTGCCGCGCCATTTCCCGGTAAGCCTCCCCTCCCCAGCCGATCAACAGTACGGGGCTGTGCGAAGCCAGCTCCACTTTGTCCAGCACGAACGGCGCCGCGTACCGCGCCATGCATTCGCACGATGATGCACGCAGGCTGTGGATTTCCAGCGGCCCGCCATCCTGGCGGCCGTTCAACACGTACCGCCCGACTGCGGTCAACGACGCAAGATGCGCCCCTTGGTACAGAAGCGCGGATCTCAGACTCTGAGGAGAGTCCCCCATCAGGTATCGGGACGCAAGCTCCAGATTGCGATAACCCTTTGCGCCGCATTCCACCAAGCCCATGGACACCAGGCATTCCAGAACCTCCGCCAGTCCGTGCGTGTTCAGCCCGAGTGCGTGAGCCAACTCCAGCGCCGTTCGCCACTGCTGGAGCTGATCGAACAACGAAGCCGCCAGTGCAAAACGCAGGACTTGACTGCCCATGCCGGCTGTAGCCATCCGGAACAGCTCGTCAGGTGCGGGGGCTGGAGCGAAATGGGAACTGCTATCCGACCGGCGGCGCAAGTCGCGTTGCGAGTGCTTCAACTTCTCCCGCAGCCGCACGGCGTCGCCCACCACCAATGTGGCCGGGGGGCTGATGCCGGCTCGAGCGACCTCGGAAGCGATCGAAGCCAGCGTCCCGGTCACCACCTTCTCTCCATGCCAGAAGGCCATTTGGATCATAGCGGCGGGCGTCTCCGGGTCACGCCCATGGGCGATCAGTTCGCTGGCGATACGTCCCACGTTGTGCACGGCCATCAGGAACACGAGCGTATCGATGCCGGCGAGCGCCTCCCAATTCAGACGACTCTGTTCCCGGTTGGCCTCGTGTCCGGTGACGATCGCAACCGCGGAAGCGCAATCCCGATGCGTGACTGCAATACCGGCGCTCACCGGCGCCGCGAGAGCGGAAGACACGCCGGGCACCACCTCGAAGGGAATGCCGTTCTCCGCGAGATACTCGGCCTCTTCGCCTCCTCTCCCGAACAGGAACGGATCACCGCCCTTCAGCCGGACGACCGTCTTTCCTTCCCGCGCCTTGCTGGCCAGCAGTTGATGCACCTCTTCCTGTCGCGAGTCGTGTATTCCCACCGGCTTGCCCATATAGATCCGCTCGGCGGAGGGCTTCGCCAAAGCCAGAACTTCCTCCTGAATCAGGCGGTCGTAGACAATGACGTCAGTGGTCTCGAGCAGCCTGGCAGCTTTAACGGTCAGCAACTCGGGATGACCTGGGCCGGCGCCCACGAGGTAGACTTTTCCGGGCGTCACGGAGTTCCTCGCAAGTTTTCTCTTGCGTTCGGGTGAAGACCGAATACGATGATAACATGATCTGCAATTGCGGAATCCGAACGGTAAGTGCCGAACTGCCACAGGAGGGTAAGTTATGTCGGTAATTACGATCTCCAGGGGTTCTTTTAGCGGCGGCAAGATGCTGGCGGAATGCCTCTCCCAGTCGCTGGGCTATCGCTGCGTCGATCGCGAGGTCATCGTGGAAAGAGCCGCTGCGCACGGCGTTTCGCAGGAGGAACTGCGGGACGCGCTCCAGAAACCACCCACTTTTCTGGAGCGCCTCCGGCACAAGAAGTATCTCTATCTCGTGCTGATCCAAGCCGCGCTCACCGAGGAAGTTCGCACAGGAAAAGCCGTGTATCACGGCAACGCCGGGCATCTGCTGCTCAAAGGCGGCCCGCACATACTTCGGGTTCGCATCATCGCGCCCCTGGAGTTCCGGCTGAAGATGGCCCAGGACCGTCTCAAGTTCAGCCGCGACGAGGCCTTGGACCATATCGCCAGGATGGATCAGGACCGGAGAAAATGGACCCAGTACCTGTATGGAGTGGATTGGGGCGATGCGAGTAACTATGATATTGTCCTGAACCTCGAATTCATGGACATATCCGAGGCCTGCGAGACGGTCTCCACGCTGGCCCGGCAAAGGTGCTTCGAGTTTACGCCTTGCTGCCAGGCTGCAATGGATGATCTCGCGCTTGCCAGCCGGGTTCGGGCGGAACTGGCGCTGAACGACGCCACCTCTTACCTCGAGGTCGAGGTTACGGCCAAGGATGGCGCCGTGCGCGTCAGCGGAGCGGTCTCGAACGTGCGGGATGTCACCGAAGTCCGCCGCGTCGCCGCTGCTGTCCCTGGGGTCGTCTCGCTGAATCTGGACCAACTCGCTTCGCCCGTGCGCGCGTGAGCGGCTCAAACTGGCGGCGCCCACCGGAATGAGCCGCTTCGCGGGAGGTCGTGGTTGTAGAGTATTGCCACGCAGACAGGTAACAGGAAACCAGGGTCTCAAACATCTTGCAACGCAGAGCGAGCAGGTGTACACCTTGGTTATCCAGGATTCCAATATAGAAATCCTGGGTGGACACCCTTGGAGTGGACAACCGATGTTGTTCCCGTTCCCATTCCGAAACACACGCCAGCCCTTCGATATCCGAATACATCTCGATCATAGGAGGAGAACCATGCAGGCAGCATGCCGAATCGCCGCTCTGGTTGCTCTGGTACTCTCGGCGCCAGCCTATGCTGGCGATCTGAACGATGACATCATCAGCGCGGCGCGACACGGCGACCTGGCCCAGGTGCAGGCCCTCCTGGCTCAAGGCGCAACCGTGGATGCGCACGGCGACGATTACCTGACGCCCTTGATACAGGCCGCGCAGTACGACCACGCCGAAGTCGTAAAGTTCCTGCTTGCTCGTGGCGCAAGTGTCAGCTTCAAGAACCGCCTTGGCGTGACGGCCCTGATGTCCGCCGCCAGGAGCGCGGGCCTGGACACCGTCGAAGCTCTGCTGGACCATGGCGCTGACGTGAACGTTCAGAACGCCAACGGTTCGACGGCTCTTATGCGGGCCGCGGAAAGGGGCCGGGAAGACATCACGAAAGCCCTTCTGCGGCCCACTGTGAATGTGAACTTGAAAGACAAACTCGGAAGGACTGCGTTGATGCGGGCAGCCACCAATGGCCACACGCGGATCGAAGAACTGCTCCTGAGCAAGGGTGCGGACGTCAACGCGAAATCCAACGCGGGCTGGACCGCGTGCATGCTGGCGGCGGCCAACGGGCACTATGACACGTTGGAAGTCCTGTTGATCAAAGGGGCCGATGTGAATGCCAAGACGGATCTCGGTTGGACCGCCGAGATGTTAGCCACGAACAAAGGGTACACCAAGATCGTCCAGCGACTCCAGCAGGCGCCCGCAGCAAAGTAGCCACACATGACGCTGCCTTGACCTGTAGCTCTTGCGCAGGAGAGAGCCGAGGTAATCGAGGATGCAGACACAGGCGACAGTCAAGGCCGGCAAGATTCTCATCGTGGATGACGAGTTGGCAGTACGTGACTCGCTCTGCAAATGGTTCTGCAGCGAGGGTTACCTGGCTCACCCTGTGGCCAGCGCGCGCCAAGCGCTGGAGGCGATTCAACAGGTTGAATACGATTTGGCCCTGATCGATATCAAGATGCTGGGGATGGACGGAATGGAGCTTCAGGACCGGTTGCGGGAGACCAGTCCAAACCTGATCATCATCATCGTGACTGGCTACCCAACGGCCGAGACGGCGGCGCGGGCGGTCCAGCGCGGCGCCTACGCCTACCTCACCAAGCCGGTGGACCCGGACGAGCTGTCGCACCTGGTAGCCGACGCCCTGGAGCATCGGTGCGAGGGGCCGCGAGCTGGAGCAATTGCCGGAGAACACGCAGGATAATTCCCCTGGCACTGCGGCGCTACATGCCTTTGGTTGCCATCCACTGAGGCTCGCCTCTTTCCCGCCAAAGAGCCTGCTGGAAAACGGTATTGCGCATGTGAATCGCCATCCGATAACACTCGTCACGATCGCAAGAGCATCCTGGCTTCCACGAAGAATCGGGTCAGTTGTTGCACAATCTTCTGGTCCGAACGGAAAAAGTATGCTATAAGTTTCTCGACGGTACAAGAAATTTCGGACCTGATGATCTGGACTTGTCCCGATTTTTGAGACAACCAGTTAAGGCACAATTTTCATTAAACGGAGAATTGTGTCATGGGATTGTCTCGACGAACGTTCACGCGCGAAATGAAGCTGGCCGCGGT